>CANFWI010000026.1 GCA_947450675.1 Comamonadaceae bacterium
ACCAGTTTTACGGCGACAAGATCAAGCTGGCGATGGCCTTTGCCGAGCTGCTGAACCAAGAGGCATTGGCCTTGCAGGCCGACGGTGTGGACGTCATTCAGTTTGACGAACCGGCCTTCAATGTCTACATGAAAGAAGCCGCCGACTGGGGCGTCAAAGCCTTAGAGCGCGCCGCGCAGGGCCTCACCTGCACGACGGCCGTGCACATCTGCTACGGCTACGGCATCAAGGCCAATGACGACTGGAAAGAAACGCTGGGTGAAGAGTGGCGGCAGTACGAACAGGTCTTGCCAGCGCTGGCCAAAAGCAGCATTCAGCAGGTCAGCCTCGAGTGCTACCACTCGCATGTACCGCCGCATTTGATGGCGCTGCTGGAAGGCAAAGATGTGATGGTCGGCGTCATCGACGTTGCCAGCGACGTGATCGAAACGCCAGAGCAAGTGGCCGACGCCATTGGCAAAGCGCTGCAATACGTGCCGAAAAATCGGCTGCTGCCCTGCACCAACTGCGGCTTGGCGCCGATGAGCCGTGAAGTCGCCCTGAAGAAACTCGAAGCGCTGGCCCAAGGTGCTGCTTTGGCGCGCGAACGGTACAAGTGAGCCTATGACTGACGCCACCCATTCGCACTCACACCCGCATTCGCACCCGCACAAAAACGAACCGTTGTGGAAGCACGACGGCGTGCGCGTGATAGGTGCGGGCCAGCTCGACAGCAACACCGCGCAGACACCCGGCATGGACCGTAGCGCAGCCATCAACTTTGCGCGCGTTGGTGCGCAAAAATTGTGGGCTGGAACGGTCACCATCCATGCCGATGCCAAGACCGGCGCGCACCACCACGGCCCGCTGGAAAGCGTGATTTACGTCATCCGCGGGCGTGCCCGCATGCGCTGGGGCGAACACCTGGAGTTCACCGCTGAGGCTGGCCCTGGCGACTTCATTTACGTGCCGCCGTTTGTGCCGCACCAAGAGATCAACGCCAGCGCCACCGAGCTGCTTGAGTGCGTGCTCTGCCGCAGCGACGGCGAAGCCGTGGCCGTCAACCTCGACATCGAACCCGCCGAAAAGCCAGAGTCAGTTTTGTGGATCGATCCGACCCATCCGCAAGGCGGCGTGTAAGCTGGTAGCTTGAGCCCGTCTCAAGCAAACTCCAAGGAATCCCATGAAAGCCATTTGGCAAGACACCGTGATTGCAGAGAGCGACGACATCGTCGTGCTGGAAGGCAACCACTATTTCCCGATCAGCTCGCTCAACCGTGACCACGTCACCTTCAGCAATCACCACACCATGTGCGCCTGGAAAGGGCAAGCGAGTTATTACTCCTTGCTGGTCAACGGCGAAATGAACACCGATGCGGCTTGGTACTACCCAGACCCCAAAAACGAAGCCGATGCCATCAAAGACCGCGTGGCTTTCTGGAAGGGTGTGAGGATCGAGGCCTAGGATGTTCAAACACATCCTCATTCCGGCAGATGGCTCTGACAATGCACAGCGGGCGATCGACAAGGCCATCGGTTTGGCGCAGGCTTTCAAAAGTCAGGTCACGGCGATTTACGTCATTGACCCCTATGTTTTCACCGGTGTGGGAACGGACTTTGCCTACGGTCATGCCGAATACTTAGACGCCGCAACGGCCGAGGGAAAACAAGCCTTGCAAGTCGCCAAGGATGCTTTTCAGACCGTCGGCATTGAGATCGCCACGGCCTTGATCGAAGGCCATACCGTCTACAAAGTGATTCTGGAAAAAGCCAATGAGATCGGCGCCGACCTCATCGTGATGGGTTCGCACGGACGCAAGGGTCTGGAGAAACTGATTCTGGGCAGCGTCACCTCACAGGTCTTGTCGCACGCCCATTTGCCGGTGTTGGTGGTGCGCGACTAACTCGTCACTGCGAGCGCAGCGCGGCAGTCCATTCCTTGACTTCAGTCCCGCACATCCGCCACCGGATGTTGACCAAAGTCAGCCCGTGCCAAGACCGCCAGCACGTTCTTGGCGGCATCGGCTGGCGAGCTGAGCTGACCGCCTTGATGCAGCCCGGCGAAACCTTGGCGATCCGGAAACAAGGCATCGTCTGCGCTGCGCAATTGCACTTGCATGTCAGTGTCGATGACGCCGGGCGCCAGCGCACAGACTTTGGCGCCGTTGGGCTTGAGCGCTTCGTCCAGCGCGAGGCAGCGCGTGAAATGGTCCATGCCGGCCTTGGCCGCGCAGTAAGCCGCCTGTGACGCCATCGCCCGGCGGCCCAAGCCCGATGAAATATTCAGCACCTTGCGCGTGACGGGCCAGTTTTCAGTGGCCCGCAAAAACGCAGCGCTCAATTGCATAGGCGCTTCCAGACCGACGCGCAGAGCCTGCGCCAAGTCATCCGCATCGCTCTGGCTCAGCGGTGTGATGCGTGGGATGACCCCCGCGTTGTTGATCAAGGTCGCGCTGGCGAAACCATTCAAGCCGGCCGCGGCTTGAGCCCGCAACCACGCTTCAAGTTGGCGGCTGACCGCAGCGCCTTGGGCCAAGTCTTCAGTCCATTGAATCAAGGTCGCACCCTTGGCTTGGGCCCGTTTGGCCAAAGCCGGATTGGCATGACGAGAAATGCACAGCAGCGTGTGGTCTGGCTGGAGCAGTTGTTCAGCCATGGCCAGGCCCATGCCGCGTGATGCGCCAGTCAGGATGATGAGGTGTTGTTGAGTCATGAAGACCATCATAAATAATTGCTCAAACCGCTGCGCGTTACGGCGGTGTCAACCGGCCTTAAAAAGGGACAAGGCTGTTGAAGCTCAGTTTTTCACCGGTGACAGGATGATCGAAAGCCAGCGCCGATGCATGCAGCAGGAGCCGCTGTTCAAAACCCTTCAAGCCAGGATCTCCGTACAGCGCGTCCCCGACGATCGGATGGCCTAGCGCCAGCAAATGCACGCGCAGTTGGTGCGATCGGCCGGTCAGCGGTTCGAGCTGTAGCCGGGTGGTTTGGGCTTGCGCGTCAACACTGTCAATTCGCCAGCGGGTCTGGCTCGGTTTGCCCATGTCGTGGTTGATCACGCGCAAGGGGCGGTTTGGCCAGTCAACCGCGATCGGCAGGTCGATCAAGCGCCAACCGTCTGCATCCGCCAGCGAATTCAAATGCGTTGTCACCAGCCCATGCACCACCGCGGCATACCGCTTGTGCACGCGGCGTTCAGCAAAAGCCAAGCTCAAGACTCGTTGGGCGCTGGGGTTTCGCGCCATCAGCATCAGACCCGAGGTGGCCATGTCCAGCCGATGCACCACCAGTGCGTTCGGATAAATGTGTTGAACGCGTGCGCTTAGGCAATCTTGCTTGTCTTCACCACGCCCCGGCACGGCCAACAGACCGGCGGGTTTGTCGACCACCAACAGGTCGTCGTCAAGGTGATGAAACAGCAGGTGAGGGGTCACGGCCGTTGCGTTTGACCTTGACTTTGACCGTGTGCTGCTCTGCGCTGCTCACGCAGCATGAAGAGATACAGGCTCTCAACCTTCTCGCGAGCCCACGGCGTTTTGCGCAAGAACTTCAGGCTGGACGCGACGCTGGGGTCAAGCACAAAACAGCGAATGTGGATGCGCTGGCCGAGTTCTTCCCAGCCGTAATGCGTGGACAGCGCCGTCACGATGGCTTCTAGCGTCAGCCCGTGCAGCGGATTGCCGGTTTGGGCAATTGGAGCCGGGGGCGCCAGGGGCGCGCCCTCCGGCTGGTCCCCGGTCGGGTCGGTCACTTGTTTTTAAGTTTGCCGCGCACAGGCACGACGGTGGTCACCGTGGGGCGTACCGCGTCGGGCGAAACCGTTTTAGGCGGTGATGTGTCTTTTTTTGGTTTTTTGACCATCTTTTGGCTTTGTTGACCTTTTGCCATGGTGAAACTCCTAATTAATGTGGGGCAGCAAGCCTGATGGCCGCTTGTGCTGATTATCTGTCCAAGAAGACGCTGTTAAGCTCCCTTCCCGATGGCCCCACATACTTTTTTAGATCTGACGCGGCAACGCTCATTCATGCGCATGTGGTTTGCGCGCCTTGCGGGCACCACTGGCAACCAGATGTTGATGGTGGCGGTCGGTTGGCAGATGTATGAACTCACCGGCAGTGCCTGGGATTTGGGGCTGGTCGGTTTGTTCCAGTTTGTGCCTGCCTTGCTGTTGACCTTGGTGGCCGGCCATGTGGCCGACCGCGTTCATCGCGGCCGCATTGTGGCGCTGTGTTTGTTGGCCCAAGGGCTGGTGGCGCTGGTGCTGGTGGCAGGGACCCAAGGTGTGGGCGCTGCGACGGCTTGGGTCTCGCGCGACTGGCTGCTGGGCTTGTCGGTGGTGTTGGGCGCGGCGCGAGCTTTCCAGATGCCGGCGCAGCAGGCGCTCACGCCGATGTTGGTGCCGCCCGCCATGTTGCCCCGGGCCATGGCCTTCAGTTCGGCCGGCATGCAGGCGTCTGTGATTGGCGGACCGGCATTGGGCGGCGTGATTTTTGTGGCTGGGGCCACCGCTGTCTACTGCACGTGCGCCGTGTTGTTTTTGATCGGATGCGCTTTGGTGCTGCGCGTGAAGTACTCGCATGTGGCCCCGCTGCGCGAGCCGGTGACGATGGCTGTGATGCTGGCGGGCGCGGTGTTTGTGTGGCAGCGCAAGGCTTTGCTGGGCGCGGTGTCGCTGGATTTGTTTGCCGTGTTGCTGGGCGGTGCCGTCGCCTTGCTACCGCTCTTTGCCAAAGATATTTTGCATGTGGGGCCGTGGGGGCTGGGCCTGTTGCGCGCCGCGCCCGCGGTCGGCGCGTTGGTCATGTCGGCGCTGCTGACGCGCTGGCCGCTGGCCCGTCGCGTCGGTTACCGCATGCTGGCGGCGGTGGCCTTGTACGGCGTGTGCATGGTGGTTTTTGGGCTGTCGACCAGTTTTGTCCTTTCGCTGGTTGTCTTGGCGATCTCCGGCGCGGCTGACATGGTCAGTGTGGTGGTGCGGATGACACTGGTGCAGTTAGAGACACCGGACGAGATGCGCGGCCGGGTCAGTGCCATCAATTCGGTCTTCATCGGCGCGTCCAATCAGCTCGGCGAATTCGAGTCCGGTGCGACTGCCGCTGTGCTAGGACCGGTCGGCTCGGTTGTGTTGGGCGGCGTCGGTACGCTGCTGGTGGCGGCTGCGTGGCTGCGTTATTTTCCGGACTTGGCCCAGCGCGACCGACTCTGAACAACGCTCAGCGCTGGTTGCCTGTGCGTGAACGGTTGACATCAAACGAGGTGACCTGGCTGGCTTGGTTGCCCCAAGCGCTGCGCAGAAAAGTCAGCAAGCTGGCCACTTCCGTGTCACTCAAAACCAACATGAATGGCGGCATGCCAAAGGGCCGTGGGTTACCGGCCGTGGCGGGCGCGTAGCCACCGTTCAAGATGATTTGCACCAAGTTGTCGGTGGACACCATCGTCACGGCGCGGTTGCCGGCCAGCGACGGGTAAGCGCCGGCCACACCTTGGCCGCTATCGCCGTGGCACTGGGCGCAATGGTTGTCATACAGTTTGGCGCCAGCCCGAGCCGATGCTGAACTGGCCACCGCTTGAGCCTTGGGACCGCGCGCTGCGGTAGGCAAGGCGGCGTCATGCACGGTCGGTGGCAGGGATTTTAAAAATACCGCCATCGAGCGCAAGTCGTCATCGCTCATGTGCTGGGTGCTGTTGCGCACCACCTCAGCCATCGGACCCAACACCGATGCGCCGGGTGCGACACCTGTTTTCAGCAGCGTCACCACGTCTTGCACCGGCCATTTTGACAAGCCCGCTTCAGCGTTTTCGGTCAGCGCTGGGGCGTACCAGTTTTGCATCGGGATCAAACCGCCGGCCATGTTGAGCGGGTTGCTGCCGCCCAGCGCATCGCGTGCCGAATGGCAAGCGGCGCAATGACCCAGGCCGCGCACCAAGTAAGCACCGCGGTTCCAGTCGGCGCTTTGCAGGGGTTCGGGCTCAAAGGTGCCGGGTGAAAAGTACAGGGCGCGCCAAACCGCCAGTGCAATTTGCGTGTTGAAGGGCCAGCGCAGCGTGTGGGCTTGTGCAGGCGCTGATACCGGCGGCAAACTTTGCAAATAAGCGTACATGGCATCAGCGTCGCCGCGGCTGACTTCGGTGTAACTGGTGTACGGAAAAGCTGGGTACAGCAGACGCCCGCTTTGCGAACGGCCGTTGTGCAGCGCACGCCAAAAATCGTTTGAGGTCCACGCTCCTAAACCGGTTGTGGCGTCGGGCGTGAGGTTGCTTGAAAAGACCGTGCCGAAGGGCGTTTCAATGCCGCGACCACCGGCAAAGGGCGTGCCGCCTCGCGCGGTGTGGCAGCTCATGCAGTTGCCGGCGCGGGTCAGGTAGTCACCGCGTGCCAACAGGGCCTGACTGGCCGGTGCGGCGGCGCTGCCCGTGGTGACGGGAATGACGCGGGTTTCATCGCGCGTGTTCAGCAGCCACAGCACGGCCAGTACCAAGGTGGCGATGGCCAATGCGAGCCAAGCCAAGTTTTTGATCAGAGGGGAGCGTTTCATTTCAAAGCTCCAGTCGCTTGCGGCAAAGGCACGTGGCCACACGTCGGCACGGCGACGTTCGTGTGCAGGATGGCGGCGCTCAGTGCCGGTGCGCTGTTGATCGGCACCGCTTGTGCGGCCAGCCAAGTCGACGCGGCGTTGATGTCGTCTAAGCTCAAAATTTCTGCCACGTGGGCCATGCAGTCAGGGGCGTGGGCGCGGCGCTTGCCAGTCTTCCAGGCGCCCAGTTGTGCATTCAGGTAGTCACGCGGCAGGCCCAGTAAACCGGGGACTTGCGGTAGCACGCCGGTCATGGCCATGCCGTGGCATTGCACGCAGGCGGGCACTTGCCGCGCGGGGTTGCCGTTCATCACCAACTGCCGACCTTGCTCCAGCAATGCGGCTGAAGCGGTGGTGGGTTGGGGTGGTGGGTAAGGCACTTTGAGAGCAGCAAAGTACTGCGCAATTTCCAGCAGATAAGCATCGGTCAGCGGCTCGACCATCTGCGTCATCAACCCGTAATGGCGTCGGCCCTCACGAAAGTGCAGCAACTGGTTGTAGAGGTAGGCTGCGGGCTTGCCGGCCAGCCGCGGGTAATAGCCGTCAGGTGCGGCGCGGCCCTGCGCGCCGTGGCAGGCGGTGCAAGCCTGCGTGCGCTGGGCAATGCTGTTTTCAAACGGCGCGGACCAAGCCGGGCTGCTGAGAGCCGCCGCGAGCCCAAGGGCCGCGACAGTGCGCAAGACCACGGTGCGCAAGGGCCGACAAAGAAAGGAATGAAAACTCAAAAATGACACGATGAATAACTTATTTCTGACGAAGGCCGAAGCCTGGTGAGTGTGCGGGAATCAGCTTTTGATTATGAAACGATCTGAGCAACCGTTTTGTCGCGGGCTTAATCCACCGCACCCAGCACCAAGTCAGACGCTGGATAAGCCACGCACGGCAGAAAAAAGCCCTCGGCTTTCTCTTCAGCGCTCAAGCCTGGCCATTCCATGCGGTACGTCACATGGCCGCTGTGCAGACGGCAGATGCAGGTGCGGCAAACACCGTTGCGGCATGAGCTCAGCAGCGCGTGCCCGGCTGCCAACGCAGACAGCAACACGGTTTGATCTGCGCTGGCGGCGAAGGGCGGGCTTTGCGAGTCGAGCTGGACTTGAAAATGATGGGGTGATGTTTGAAGGGCTGACACGCTCAGCATCATCTCAGAATTTGCTCAGAATCTTTTCTGAACTTCAAGCGAAAACTGCGTCGATTTAACGTTGCCAACCAGCGGCGATTTGGCACCGATGGGCGTTGCCACATAAGCCGTCCCGGTGTATTGGTTCGGTCCAGTCCAGATGAGCCCCAGACCTGCGCCGCTCAAGGTCGCCTTGTTGAGGCCAACGACCGGATAGGGCTTCTGGTTGATCGTCATGGTGGCGGTGTCAATGAAGGCGGTTGCCGTTACCTGGCCACTCAGCGCGATGCCGAGTGGCTGGCGCAACTCAGCGTTAAGTAAGTAACCCGTGTCACCGGAAACAGCGCCCGCCGCATAAGCCCGAACGGAGTAAGGTCCGCCAGCGACCATTTTTTGCGACGAATCCAAATTGGCCCCGGCTAACTGAGCTTTCATGCCAAGCATCAATTCACGTTGGTCGCCCAGATTTTTGATGTGCAACAGATTGGCGTTCAGCTTTGAAAACTGGCCGCTGGTGTTGGTGCTTGCCGCGTTCGCTGCCTGCGCCGTGGCGTCATCAAAAACCAGCCGTCCTAAACTGGCGTCCAGACTCCAGGCGGTCATGCTTGCGGTCAGCCATGTGTCGCGAAAATCACCCGACAGACTCGCCGTCATGTCGTCAAGATGACGGTCTGTGGCCACGGTGCTGCCACCAGCGTCGAGATGGTCTCGCAGCACCAGATGGTCATATTTCAGCTGCCCATAAACGTTCTGATCTCTGCTGCGAATCAGCGCTTGCTTGAGCCACAGACTCGACACTTGCGCCGTGCCCGATCCGGTCAAAGCGCTGACGGTTGTTGCACCCGCAGGCGTTGTGCTGGTTTTGAAGCTGTAGCGCAGCGACGACGTTGAGCCGCCCAGATGTGTTCCATAGCCGTTCAGCAGTGTGTCGTAAGCGATGTTGCCGTAGTTCACGCCCGGGCCCGACGTCAGCACATTCAAGGCCAACGTGTCGCCGCGATGAAACGGGTTGTTCACCACCATTGAGCCGCTCAGATTTGCATCTCCGGTGTACTTGTTGCCGTGGTTGTTCAAGCCAAAATTGCCGCTGACACTTGGGCCAGAGCTGGTGTTCACCAGCAAGTCTGACGTGCCGTTTTCAGACCCGCGTTTCAGACTCGGCACCACAATGACGCCAGGTATGTCGGACAACAAAAGCAAGCGGTGGTCTAACTCCGACTCTTCAACGAAGCTACCGCTTTTCAATGCCCCGAGCGTGGCGTTCAGCAAGGCATCGTTAGCTTGGCTTTGGTTGTTAAGCGTTATTTTTCCGTAGCGCGCCTCAATCACTTGCAGGCGCAACACGCCGTTTTCGATGGTTTGCGCCGGAATGATGGTGCGCGCCAACGGGTAGCCATGGCTTCGGTAGTAGTCCGTGATGCGTGCGGCCAACGCTGTCAGTTGCGATAGGTTCAGGTTTTTACCCGTGGCGTCAGCGACCAAGGCAGACAGAGTCGCGCTGTCGAAAATCGTGTTGTTCGTGATGTGGATGCCGCGCAGCAAAAAAGTCTCGTTGGCAAGCAAACGTTTCTCTTTGTCGTCTGACTTGTCGAACATCAACCAAGGGCTGTTGGGCGCAAAAACGGGTGATGGCAGCGGCTGGACTTGCTGCAACAAGGTGCCAACTTCAGGCACACCAAGGCCAGCAGCCAACGCGCTGGTGATGACGAGATTGCTGGCCAGTAACCAGCCTCTAAGTTTTTTCATGCGCCACTAAACAAATTACCACTAAAAATTAGTTATTCAGTTGGTAGAGATGCGTCAGTAATTGTGTTGTTAGTGGTGCTGGCTTGGGCCGTTTTGAGATTTTTGTTATTGGTAAAGGTCGGACTGGTGCTAGTTGGAATAGCGGCCAACGAAGCTGATGCGCTGGCCATAACAGACAAGCCGATGGTCTTGACATCAGCGATCAAGGTTGTTGGGGTGGCGGCAACTGCTGTTGCCGTGGCTGCGGCAGCGTCTGCAGCGGTTTTAGCGGCTGCTTTAGCTGAAGCAGCATCAGCGATGGCTTTCGCGTCTGCAGCGGCTTTCGCAGCGGCGGCATCAGCAATTACTTTCGCATCAGCAGCGGCTTTAGCGGCGGCAGCGTCAGAAATCACTTTGGCATCAGCGACAGCTTTAGCGGCTGCGGCGTCAGCGATTACTTTCGCGTCTGCGGCTGCTTTTGCGGTAGCTGCATCAGCAGCGGCTTTAGTAACTGCGGCGTCAGCGATTACTTTCGCATCAGCTGCGGCTTTAGCAACTGCTGCGTCAGAGATGGCTTTCGCTTCAGCGGCTGCTTTAGCTGTAGCAGCATCAGCGATGGATTTTGCGTCTGCTGCGGCTTTAGCGGCGGCAGCGTCAGAAATCACCTTGGCATCAGCAGCAGTTTTAGCAGCGGCGGCGTCAGCAATTACTTTCGCGTCAGCAGCGGCTTTAGCAACTGCTGCGTCAGATATGGCTTTCGCTTCAGCGGCAGCTTTAGCTGTAGCCGCATCAGCGATGGCTTTCGCGTCAGCGGTGGCTTTTGCCGTAGCTGCGTCAATGATGGCTTGAGCGTCTGCAGCGGCTTTAGCGGCGGCAGCGTCAGAAATCACTTTGGCATCAGCGACAGCTTTAGCGGCTGCGGCGTCAGCGATTACTTTCGCGTCTGCGGCTGCTTTTGCGGTAGCTGCATCAGCAGCGGCTTTAGTAACTGCGGCGTCAGAGATAGCTTTCGCGTCAGCGGTGGCTTTTGCCGTAGCTGCGTCAATGATGGCTTGAGCGTCTGCAGCGGCTTTAGCTGTAGCCGCATCCGCGATGGCTTTTGCGTCAGCTGCGGCTTTAGCGGCGGCAGCGTCAGAAATCACTTTGGCATCAGCGACAGCTTTTGCGTCAGCTGCGGCTTTTGCCGTAGCCGCGTCAATAACGGCTTGAGCGTCTGCAGCGGCTTTAGCGGCTGCGGCGTCAGCAATTACTTTCGCATCAGCCGCAGCTTTAGCAGCGGCGGCATCAGCAATTACTTTCGCGTCTGCGGCTGCTTTAGCGGTAGCTGCATCAGCAGCGGCTTTAGCAACTGCGGCGTCAGAGATAGCTTTCGCGTCAGCTGCGGCTTTTGCCGTAGCTGCGTCAATGATGGCTTGAGCGTCTGCAGCGGCTGCGGCGTCAGCAATTACTTTCGCGTCTGCGGCTGCTTTAGCGGTAGCTGCATCAGCAGCGGCTTTAGCAACTGCGGCGTCAGCAGCGGCTTTAGCAACTGCGGCGTCAGCAGCGGCTTTAGCAACTGCGGCGTCAGCGGCGGCTTTAGCTGTAGCCGCATCAGCGATGGCTTTCGCGTCAGCCGCGGCCTTAGCCGTAGCCGCGTCAATAACGGCTTGGGCATCCGCAGCTGCTTTGGCTGCTGCGATGGCTCTGTCGATCACGACGGTTTTCAAAACCGGCTGGCCGTTGGCGGATAACAACCATTGCCCTGATGTCGACAAGGCTGCGAAGTCGATGGTTTGCCCGGCGCTGCTGGCAAAGCTGTTGCTGATGCCGCCGGTGGTGAGGGTGCCGACCAAGCTGCCGGTGCCGGCTGCGCCTGTGAGGGTGCCGCTGGCAAAACTGTTGCTCACGTTGCCGGTGGTGATGCCGCCGGCCAAGCCACCCGTGCCCGCCGCACCTACCACGTTGCCGGTGCTGTAGCTGTCGCTGATGGAGCCGGTGGTGATGCCGCCGGCCAAACCGCCCGTGCCGGCATTGCCTTTGATGTTGCCGCTGCTGTAGCTGCTGCTGACGTTGCCGGTCGTCATGACGCCAACCAAACCGCCCGTGCCGGCATTGCCTTTGATGTTGCCGTTGCTGAAACTGTTGCTGATGTCGCCGGTTGTCAGCAAGCCCACCAGTCCGCCCGTGCCGGCCTCGCCGCTGACCGAACCCGTGCTGTAACTGCTGCTGATGGAACCCGTTGTCAGCAAGCCCACCAGTCCGCCCGTGCCGGCTGCACCGCTGACTGAGCCCGCGTTGTAGCTGGTGCTGATGTTGCCCGTTGTCAGCAAGCCAACCAAACCGCCGGTGCCTGCTGCGCCGCTGACGCTGCCGGTGTTGTAGCTGTTCTTGATGGTCGCTGAGTCTGCTGTTCCCAACAAGCCGCCAGTGCCTGCTGCGCCGACGACGCTGCCGCCCACCAAACCGACGTTGCTGATCAGCGCGTTGTTGGACGCCACGCCAAACAGGCCGACGCCAGCGACGCCTGGCAGGTTGATCGTCAAGTTTGAAATATTGTGGCCCAGGCCTTCCAAGCCGCCCGTGAAGGTTGCGCCGGCACTGCCGACCGGCGTGAAGCCAGCGCCGCCGTTCCAGCCTGCCGTGGCGCTGGCGTCGATGTTGCTGCCCAAGGCGTAATGCTGCGTCAAGTCGCCTTGCATGCCTTGCAAGTCTGTGGCCGTGCTGCTGCCCGCTGCGCCCAAGCTGTTGATGACGGTGTAAGCCGTACCCGCAATCGACAAGCTCGGCGCGGTGCCACTCAACGTGATGGCCGCGCCGTTGTTCAGGATGAACTGGCCGGTGCCGCTGGCAGCCACGCCGCCGTTGGCGGTGTTCGGGTTGATGACCAAGCCAGCGCTGTTGCCGGTCGCCGTCAGGTTGGCGTTGATGTTGACGTTGTTGGTTGCCGTCAGGGTCAAGGCGTTGTTAGCGCTCCAGCTCACCGCGTCGTTGACGTTCAGGTTGCCCGCGCCTGCGGTTTGGCCGCTGTTGCTTTGCAAGACGACATTACTCGTACCCAAACTGGCTGACAGCGTAGCGCCCGACATGTCGCCGCCTGCAGCCGCCACGGTGAAATCGTTCGGGTCAATCAGCCACGTACCCACATGGCCGTTGCTGGCGGCGGTGCTGATCTTGGCTGCGTCAGCCACGCTCACATGCGCAGCGCTGGTTTCAATCAAGCCGCCGTTGCCGTTGCCGTTGCCGCCGCTGGGCGCGCTGGCGTCCAGCGTGCCGGCTACGTTCACGGTGCCAGCAGCCATGCCGCCGAGCAAGCTGATTTTGCCTTCGTGGTTGACCAGTGTTTGCGCTTCAATCGTGCCAGAGTTGTTGACCATGCTGGCCAACAAAGTGTCTTTCGCGCCGGCGCTCAACATCACCATGCCGCCGTCGGCTTTGATCAAGCCACCGTTCTCGGCCAAGCTGTTCAAGACACTTTGGTCCACCACCATGTTGACCAAGCTGTTGCCGTTGAAGTTCAAGGTGACAGCGCTGCCGCCACCCAAGACCACCGTGCCCAGCTGCGCCATGATCACGCCTTGGTTGCTGACTTGGTTGCCCAGCAGCGCCACGTAGCCACCGCTGGCGGCGTTGATCGTGCCTAAATTCAAAATACGGCCAGTTCCATTGCCGCTGAAAGAGCGTGCGCTGCTGTTCAGGCTTGCGTCGTCCAGGTTCAAGGTTGAGGCGACCAAGCCGCCCACATTGATCTGCGAGCCGCTGCCAAACAAAATGCCGTTCGGGTTGACCAAGTAAACCTGACCGTTGGCATTGAGGCGGCCCATGATCTGGCTGCCGTTGCTGTCCGAAATCCGGTTGATGGCGATCGCGCTGGCCGACGGTTGCACAAAGTTCACCGTCTCTTGCGCGCCGACGTTGAAGCTCTGCCAGCTCAACGACAGGTTTTGGCTGGTCTGCTTGATGGTGGTGGTCAAGCCGTCTTGTGTGATGGCGGCCGTGCCCGCGGTCACTTGGCCGCCTGCCGGTGCGGCTTGACTACCCGCTGCGGCCAGCAACAGGGCGGCCGCGATCAGCTTGCGGCCAGCGCCCTTGCCACGCCCACGCGCCGACTCCGCAACCGCGACCCAAGCACTTGCGGCATGGCTCCAAACCAGGCGGTAAACCCGGTTCATGAGAGCACCTGTCGCGAGTACCCATTGCTGAGCCAGTGATTGATTATTTGGGCTGACAAAGAAGCGTTCATAGACGCTTATTTGACGTTTTTAGTCGCCTATTTGGTAGTCGTGCCTGCACCCCCGTAGTCGTACCCCCGTGCTACCACGGGGGGGGGGGCATTCGCTACGATTGCGGCAGATTGGCGATGTCGGCTAGCGGCATGCCGGCACTGGCGGCTTGTTGCGCCAACTCAATCAGCGAGTCAACCCCAAGCTTGAGGAAAATGTTAGTGCGGTAACCCTCAATCGTGCGCACGCTGATGGCCATTTCCTTTGAAATCGTTTTATTTGGCATGCCCGACATCGCCAACACCAGCACCTCGCGCTCGCGCGGCGTCAATAGCGCTAAGCGCGCCTCAAACTGCAAGCGCAGCGCCTCAGCGTCGCGCTGTAAAACGTGGCTGCTCAAGGCGTCGTGCACCCGTTCCAGCAACACCGCGCCGTCAATCGGTTTGACGATGACATCCACCGCGCCTTTGCGCATCGCCCCGGCGGTCATCGGCACGTCGGCGTAACCCGTCAAGAAAATGATCGGCAACTGGATGCCCCGCAGCGCTAGCTCGTCCTGCAGCTGCAAACCACTCATGCCCGGCATGCGCACGTCCAAAATCAAACAACCGTCAGGCTTGGGGCCGCAAGCCGCCAAAAACGCATCAGCACTGGCGAAACAAGCCGTTTTGAGATTCTCCGACTCCATCAGCAACGCCAAGCTTCGGCGAATCCCGGCGTCGTCGTCAACAATAAATACCGTGGTCGAGATCATGCGTTTAAGTTTCTAAAAGCGGGTAGTTTGTCAAATGGACACCGGCAAGGTGAAATGAAATGTTGCGCCAGGCTGGTTGTCTTGGCTGTGCCAGAGTTTGCCGCCGTTGGCCTCTATCAGCGCGCGGCTGATGGTCAGGCCCATGCCCAAACCATGATTTTTGGTGCTGATGAAAGGCTGAAAAATTTCGTGTTGCAGGTCGGCGCTGATGCCTGGGCCTTGGTCATGCACGCTGATGCAAACCGCGCTGCCGTCGGCTGTCAGCGAACTGCTCAGCGTGATGCTGCCATTGGCCACTTTGGCGCTGTTCATGGCCTGCGCGCCGTTGTGAATCAGGTTCAGCAGCACCTTGACGACTTGCAGCCGGTTCACCTTGACGGCAGGCAAATCAGCCGTTTCTTGGGTGACAACGGCGTAGCTAAAAACACCTTCTTCTAGCGCGATGTGAATCGACTCTTCTAGCAGTTCATGCGCCTGGGCGGGTGCTTTCGTGATGTCTGGCTGACTCACTGACATCACTAAATTTCGCAGCACTGCGCCTGCCCGGACGGTTTCGCTAGAAATTTCTTTCAGCAGATTTTGAATTTTTTGTCGACGTTCGCCACTGACATCTGCAGGCACATCGTCCTTCACCAAGCGATTGGCCACTTCGCACAAAATAGCCGTCGCCGCCAGCGGTTGATTGACCTCGTGCGCCAGCGCCGCCACGGTGTGTTGCGCCACCTGCCAGACCAGCATGTCTTGCATTTCGGTGCGCAAATGTGCCATCTCAACTTTGTGCACGTTTTCCTCAGTCAGGTCGTGGATGTAACTTTGAATAAAGCGCTGGCCGTCGAGCGTCATGCCGACACAGCGGATTTGAGCGTTGAAACTCTTTTCATTTAAGGCGACGAATTTCAACTCAAACGGTGGCGCTGCATCGCTCAGCTCGGCTAGCGACAGCTGGCGTGCTGCCATCGATTGCTGAAAATCCGGGTGTATCAGCTGGCGCATGGGCTTGCCAACCAGATCTGACTCAGCCCCCGCTCCAAACAAGCGGACAGCCGCCAGATTGGCGAACACCACCAGTTTGTTGACATGCACGACGATCGCTTCCGGCGATCCGTCAAACAGCGTCCGGTAGCGTTTGGCACTGTCTTTCAACGCTATTTCTGATTGCACATAGGCCTCGACGTCTTGCAGCGTGCCGCGCAAGCCAGTGACGTCACCCGATGCGCTGAAAATGGGCTCACCGTTGATGCGCGTCCACAGTGGTGTGCTGTCTTCGGTCAAAGTCTTCACTAAGACAGAAAACCCCGTTTTGGTTTGGAGTGTTGTCTTGGCTGCGGACTTCAGCTCTTGCCATGCAGCCGGAGGTAAAACCTTGTGTTGCATGGCGGCGAAAGGCAAAGTAATTTTCCGCCCGTACACGCGCAGTAACTCATCAGATGCAAAAAATGTGCCGGTGCCGGTATGCCATTTCCAGTTGCCTGTTTTTGCAATCTTCTGGGCTTCACTTAACTCGGTGCTGCGCTCCTTCAAATTTTCATTGGCGACCTGAAGTTGCTGTGTGCGGCGCTTCAACAGGCGTGCAGACGCTTGTATGGCTTGGCTGAGTTCCTGTGTCTCACTTATGGCCGTTGTGGGCATGTCTGTCAATTCGCCAGCTCCCAAAGCCACCGCAGCGTCATGCAGCCCCCGCACCGAGGTGGCGATGCGTTTTCCTATCAGCCATGCAGAGGTTAGGCTCAGGCCAAGCAGCAGGCCGCTCCCTAGGAACAACACACCCATGTCACGCGACAGTGGTGTTTCAAGACTTTGGTGCGGAATGCCACTGACTACAGTCCATCCAGAGCTGGGCGAACGGATATAGGTGGCGTGGAACGTGTCACCGACACGCGAGGTGACATCAAAACTGCCTCTCGGTTGCTTCTCCAATTGTTTGCGTAATTCAGGAATGGCCTTTTGCCCGATGAACTTTTCAGCGTCATGACTTCTTGCTGCTATCGTGCCAGTGCTGTCGATAAAGGACGTGATGGTGTTGGCAGGTAAGTGCTGCGGACTCAAAATTTTGTTGAATTTTTCAGGGGCGAAGCCGACCGCCAAGGCATAGACCACTTTTTGACCGGAGAACACCGGGGCCAAGGTGCCCACCATGGCGTGACCGTCTGATGTACTTGAGATGACAGTTGATGCGCCTATTCGTCCAGTGTCGAACACCCTTTGGATTTGTCCAAGGTCTTTACGCTTTCGCAGGGACGCTCCGTAAGTCGTGTTTGTGTTGAGCAGTTGTTGACCGCTGGCGTCATAGAGGATGACGCTGAGTTTCAAATTAGATTCACTCAGCAACCGTAACGTTTGTTTATGGAACGTGGCGAAATTTGGCTGATTCAAGGTTTCGCTGATGGCCAGTGTCTGCGCGAAGAGTTCGGCTTGCGCCAGTTGGGCGTCGACCGCTTCAAGCTTGTCTTGCACGCTGAGTCGGGTGCTTTCTTCAAGCTGTATGCGACCGCGCTCATATTCCATGTAAATCACGATGCCGGCACCCAGCAGGGCGGGCAGCAAGCAAGCGAGCACCAACCGAAAGAGGAGTGCCGGCAAAGTGGGTAGAGACTTTGGCCGCGATAGCCGGGTATTTTGCACCTCATGCGCCTCAACTGGGGTTTGCATGTTGAATCAATCTGCGAGTTTTTGCGCTTAGAGCCACGGCCAAGAATCTCTGGCCGGATGCGGCGGGAGACTGGCAGGGTGCGTGACTATGGCACATATCGAAACTGTGGCCCCGGCTTGGGCGCCAAGCTGGACAGATCAGTCAGGTGTTTTTGTGGTCGACAGCTCGATAGACGCCGAGAACGTTTGATTTTGGTTGCTGCTGGCGTTAGCAACACCGTCAACAATGTGCACAGAGCCGGATTCACCCACCTTCAGCGTTTTTTCAGAGTCAGAAAAGGCATCCACAAAGGCATGGCTAAACTGCGTTTCCCCCCAAAAAGCAGTCAAAAAGCGACCTTCAACTTGGCTCTTGGTTTGGGCGCTTTGGTATGCGGTATCAGCCTGGGCTTGTGAAAAAACCATGCACCCAGCAGTCAATAGAAAGTATAGATTTTTCATTCGAACCTTCATCCACCAAAAAAATTCAAGGTCTATTCATTAAGATTTATGAATAGACCTTGACGCAGCACTTTAATTTAACTCGGGTCATTTTTTTTGGCTTTGACTGAGGCGTGTTGAACGCCTTTTCAAAACCACCCACACATTCAATGTACTCCGATTCTGTGACGCTCGATTGAATTTTCAGGTGACTCTTTCCTTATTTTAAAAAACTTAGCCGCCGCCAAGGCTGCGCGCCAAGCACCCCATGCCCGCGGTTGCAACCCAAACACAGCATGCGTAAATTTTTGAAATTACCACGTTTTTTTTAAACATTAAGGTTTCCATTACTATGGGCTCCTAGGCGACAAGGTAATCCATCACATCCTGGCGCAGGTCAGCGTTCGCTGCCCTTCAAAAATTGATGTATTGCATAAATCGATTGTTCATCATGACGCGCCACAGTGTTTTTTTTCTGCTTTGTGTGTGCCTAGCTGCCTGCGCGCTTACGGCACAAGCGACGTCCACTTTGTTACCTCTCAGCTTGCCGTTAACGGCACTAAAAGCGCCTCTGACAGGGCATCTATCCATGTGGTTTGACGAGGCTGGTGCTGCCACATGGCAGCAGGCACGGACACATACTTTTGCGCCCGTCGACGGCAATATCAACTTGGGGTATCGGCCCGGCGTGTTGTGGGTTCGCATGGAAGTCCAGCGTGCTGAGCATCTCATCGGACAGACGCCCGGCACTGACTGGTTGCTTGAGGTTCCACCTGCTTTTTTGGATCAGGTCACCCTGTGGATTGAACCTAATGCCAATCTAGTTCAAGGTCAAGCGGTGCAAGAACCACCGTCGCAACAAGCCGGAGCGGCGATGCACCCAGACCTGCGCCCGCAGTGGCACCGAAACAGCGTCTTCATGGTCAAGCTGCCTGAAGCTGGCTTGTACACCTTGTGGCTGCGCATCCAATCAGACAACGTTAAAGCCGTCACACCCGTGCTCTGGCAGCCCAAAGCACTGGAGCAAAGCAATCAGGAAAAAACCATGGTGGCGGGGCTGTTTTATGGCATTTTTATTTGCATCACGCTGACAGCGTTGATCCTGGGTCTTACCGTCGGCGCACCGATTTTTTTGATGTGCGCCGGGTTTTTCTTTTTGTTGGGTCTAAACCTTTTTGTCGCTGATGGCTGGTTTGGGCTGTTGCTTTTTCCGGGTCGTCCCCACGTCGCAGATACGCTGTCAAGCAGCTGTATGGCCATGCTCTGTCCTTTGTTTGCGAGCATTTTTTCGCGACTCTTGCGGGCTGACAACTACGAACCACGTTTTTTGGGCTGGTACTTGCGAATAATCTGGGTGGCGGGTCTGGTGGCTGTCCTGATACTTTTGGATGGGCACTTTGCCCAGGTGGCACCGCTTGTGAATATGCTGGCCATGACGCAACTGGTCGTTATTTTCGCGTTGGCGCTCTGGATGGTGCCGCGCGAACCTTCTTCAAGATGGTTGCTGCTGGCGCTCATTCCACTCTTGCTGCCTGGCATGCTCCGTTTGGCGCGCAATGCGGGATTCGATATCTTCACTAACTGGCTTGATGTCAGTCTTTTTGCCGGCATCACATTGCACGCCATGCTCTTGCTTTTCTTTGTTGCTCGTCAAGTCGGGGCGTCTTACAAGTCAAACCTGCAAGCAAAAATTCAACTCGTTGCCGGAGCCACTCAATTGGCGGAGCAACGTGACTTCGTCGCGCTGTTGTCGCACGAGTTTCGCAAGCCAATTGATGTCTTGGATGGCATATTGGGCAACCTGAAGCGAGAACCATTAGATCCAGTAACCAGTGCCCAAGTTGGGCTTATGGCTCGCGCCGTGGCGCGAATCAGATACGTGCTCAGCTACTGCCTTGACGACGCACGTTTGACCAATTTAGAGTCTGCCCAGCGACCCTATCTGCCCTTGGTAGCTTCCGACATCCTTCAAGAAAGCCTCCAGCAAATCAGCGAAGAAGACTGTCAACGCGTTCAACTTCTTGAAGTCGATCCAGCCAGCAAAGCCTTGCTGGACAGAGCGCGCGTGATGGGCGACTTACCGACGCTCGGCGCTGCGCTGAAAAACTTGTTGGACAACGCCCTCAAATATGACCCGAGTGGCCCCATTCATTTGTCCGTTGACGCGCACGGTGCGCGTCTGACCTTCACTGTGCGCGACCACGGACCGGGCCTGCAAGACAAAGAGCGCGACCGGTTGTTTGATAGATTTATGCGCGGCCAGCAACATTTGCACTTGCCCGGAGTTGGGCTCGGTCTTCCCCTGGCCCTCAAAATTGTGCGTCAACATGGCGGCGATATTGCCATTTCTAATGCGGCTGGTGGTGGAGCGGTGGCTGATTTGACACTTCCTTTGGTTAATCGGAAATGAGTTCAAGCCGATATTGCCGCTAGGGTCTAACGACAGTTCGCCTTGCAGAAAATCGATGCAGATGACGCTCGGATGAAATTGCGGCGACAATTCTGCTCTTTCAAAAATTCCTGTGACGATTCAAGTCACAGGTTCCAACTTCGAATTTTCAATGTCCAGTTACCTCGTCAGACCCGCCACCATTCGCGACGCCAAAGCCATCGCCCAGATCCACGTCACTGCCGCGCAAGCCGCTTACAAGGGCTTGTTGCCCGAAGACCAGAACCATCCCCCGAGCGTTGAAAAACGCCAAGCCTACTGGCGCGAAGCCATCGAATACAGCGAACCGCAAGTGCAGGTCGTCACCAAGAACGACGAGATCGTCGGCTTTGTCGGCTTTGACCGGTCGCGCGACAAGGGCACACCGTCGACCATGGGCGAGATCTGGTCACTTTACGTCTTGCCCAATGAGTGCGGTCAAGGCGCAGGCGTGGCCCTGTGGGACGCAGCCAATGACGGCCTGAAGGAAGAGGGCTGCAACAACGTCAGCGTGTGGGTGCCCGTGCGCAACGAACGCGCCATGAGCTTCTTTGAACACGCCGGCTTCAAGCGCGAAATGACCTCGCTCAAAACCGTTCCGGTCGGCATTGCTCGACTGGAAGAAATTCGCCTGAAGCGGGCGCTGGGTTAAGCGCTTGCCACCATGACGGTGCTGCTCGCGCCCATGGAAGGCTTGCTCGACTTTGTGTTGCGTGACATCCTGACGCGTGTGGGCGGCATTGACCGCTGCGTCTCAGAATTCATCCGCATCACCGATCAGCTCTTGCCTGAGCGGGTTTTTATTCGCATCGTGCCGGAGCTGCTGAACGGCAGTCGCACGCCTGCGGGTGTGCCGGTCAGGGCGCAACTGCTGGGCTCTGACGCCGCTTGCATGGCTGATAACGCCGCGCGGTTGGCTGAGATGGGCTCTGCCGGCATCGACATCAATTTTGGGTGCCCGGCCAAGATCGTCAATCGCCATGGCGGCGGCGCGGCGCTGCTGCAAGACCCGGAAGCTGTCGGCCGCATTGTGGCGGCGGTGCGCCGAGCGGTGCCTGCAGGTGTGCCAGTGTCCGCCAAGATGCGGCTGGGTTTTAACGATGATGCGCAGGCCGAAGATTGCGCACAAGCCATTGACAGCGCGGGTGCGTGTGAGTTGGTGGTGCACGCCCGCACCAAGGCCGATGGCTACCGTCCGCCGGCTTACTGGGAGCGCATCGCTGATATTCGCCAAGTGGTGCGTTTGCCGGTGATCGCCAATGGCGAAATCTGGACCCTGGCCGACGCCCAGCGTTGCCGCGACGTGAGCGGCTGCAACATGCTCATGATCGGCCGTGGCGCCGTGGCAGACCCCGGCTTGGCTTGGGCGATTCAAGGCGGCACTTTAACGCCGCTGACATGGCCGCAGTTGCTGCCACACATCGCTGACTTTTGGCTGCTGGTGTGTTCGCGGCTAGACGCCAAATCCCGAGCCGGTCGTCTCAAGCAATGGCTGAATTTTTTGCGTCGGCGCTTCCCTGACGCTGAAGTCGCTTATCAGCAACTCAAAACAGTCAACGACCCGGTTAAGGTGGGCGACTGGTTGGCGCGGCAACAAGAATCGCTTTTCTGCTGCAGCGCCCAGCACTGACTCGTCACTGCAAGGCTAGGCCGCGGCAGTCCATGGCCCCGGATTCGGTTTCATGGATTGCCGCGCTGCGCTCGCAATGACTAAATCGGTGTCACTGCGAGGCTAGGCCGCGGCAGTCCATGGCCGCTGGATTGCCGCGCTGCGCTCGCAATGACTGCGCTTTAATCGATCTTCGCCCCTGAGGCTTTCACGACTTTGGCCATGCGTTCATAGTCGAGTGCCAGCAACTTGGCGAAGTCTGGGTTGCTCAAGATGGCGGGCTCGATGCCTTGCTTGTCGAGGCGTTCGAGAATGACCGGGTCTTTGAGTAATTTGCTGATGGCTGCGTGCACGCGGTTGATCTCTGCGGCGGGTGTGGCGGCTGGGCCGAGCAGGCCAAACCAAGAGTCAAACTGGTAGCCGGGCAAACCGCTTTCGGCGATGGTCGGGATCTGCGGCAAATACTTGGAGCGCTTGGGTGAAGTCACGCCAATCAGGCGCAGCCGGCTGTCTTTGGCAAAGGCCAGGGCGCCAATGCTCGCCGCAATGACGGCTTGCGCACGGCCGGAGATCACTTCGTTGATGGCTTCGCCGGTGGCTTTGAGCGGCAGGTGCACCACGTCAATGCCGGCCAAGCCGCAGAAGTAAGCCATCGACAAGTGCGTGGCGCTGCCAACGCCGGCGCTGGCGTAGTTCATCTTGCCCGGGTTGCTCTTGGCGTAGCGGATGAATTCAGCCGCATTTTTGGCGGGCACATCGGGGTTGATCATCAGCACATAACCGGCGGTGCCGATGTGCGCTATCGGTGCAAAATCTTTTTGTGGGTCATAGGACAGCTTGGGGTAAAGCGAGCCGCTGATGTTGTGGCTGGCAGCCGCCATCACCATGGTGTTGCTGTCGGGCGCGGCCTTGGCGACAAAGCCGGTGCCGACCGTGCCACCAGCGCCGGGCCGGTTTTCAATGATGACAGTTTGGCCGAGGGCAATGGCCAGTTCGTTGGAGATTGCGCGGGCCAGCAGGTCTTGCACACCACCGGCTGCAAACGGCACCACGATGCGTTCAACGTGCTGGGTTTGCGCCATGCTGGTACCGCTGGCCAGTGCCAAGCTGGCACCGATGAAGTTTCGACGATCGATCATGGTTTCTTTCAGTTCACACAAATTTGGTCTGCCAAGCGGCGCATGAAGCGCTCACACCAAGCCAGCTGCGAGAGCTCAACCCATTCGTTGGGCTGATGCGCCTGCGCAATATGACCGGGGCCGCAGACGATGGTCGGCACGCCGGCTTGATGGAACAAAGCAGCTTCTGTGCCAAAAGACACTTTTCCCGCAGCGCTGCTGCTGTCGGTGCCAGCGCAAGTGAAGCAGAGTTTGGCGATCTCGCTGTCAGCATCGGTGGCAAAGCCGGGCAGCACTGAGTTCTGATGGTGCGTGATGCCCGTGTCGGCTGCCACAGCCCGCATGGCCGGCAGCAGACTGTCGGCAAAAGCCTTGGCTTGGGCGAACAGCGCTTCGGGCGAGTTCATGTGGTGGTGGCGAATTTCCCAAGTCACCTCGCAGTCGCGCGGAATGATGTTGAGCGCCGTGCCGCCGTGGATCACGCCGGTGTGGATCGTTGTGTGGGGCACGTCGTAGATCGGGTCGAACGGGCCTTCTTTGGCGAGCTGTCGGTGCATGGCTTTGAGGTTGGCGACAAACTCGCAAGCGATCTCGACCGCGTTGACACCTTGCGGCGTGAGCGAGGAGTGCGCCTCAAAACCACGCACCGAGGTTTTGTAGGCGTGCTTGCCTTTGTGCGCCACCACCACTTGCATGCCAGTGGGCTCGCCCACAATGCAACCCGCGGGTTGGTAGCCAGACTTGAGCATGTCGGCGATCATGCGGCGCACGCCGATGCAGCCGACTTCTTCGTCGTAGCTGAAGGCCAAATGCACAGGGCGTTTGAGTTTGCGTTTGAGCAGTTCGGGCACCATCATCAAGGCGGTGGCGCCGTAGCTTTTCATGTCGGTGACGCCGCGGCCGTACAGGCGGTCGCCAATGATCTGCGCCACAAAAGGGTCGGTGACCCAAGGCTGGCCGTCAACCGGCACCACATCGGTGTGGCCGGACAAGACCAAGCCGCCGATTTTGGTTTCGCCGTTGTCAGCAGGCAAAGTCGCCCACAGATTGGCTTTTTTGCCGCTGTCGTCATAGGTGCGGGTGCACTCAATGCCGAGGGCTTCAAGCCAGTTTTGGGTCCACTCGATGATCGGCAAGTTGCTGTCGCGGGACACCGAGGCGAAGGAAATCCATTTTTCAATCAGCGGCAGTGCGGCGAGGTCAGCGGCCTGCACGGGCGGCAAGACAGATGTTGGAAGTGGAGCGTTCATGGTGAAAGACCTTTGTGGGCGGCTGCTTTGAGAGCTGACTTGGAAGCTTGGCGAGGTATTTAAATAAATTATGACAGGGCAAGTCCTGCGTGACGTCACGGCGTCATGAAGCCGTGCAAAATCTAGCAGTTCAAAATTTCATCAACTGCCCAGCTTTCTCAGGAAACCCATGACCAACGCTCTTTACGCCAGTTCGATCCCTCTCTTCAAACAAATGCTGGGCGGCTTGAAAAGCGTTTTGGCCAAGGCCGAAGCCCACGCCGCAGCCAAAAATATCGACCCGAATGCTTTGCTGCAAGCGCGCCTTTACCCTGACATGTTTCCCTTGCTCAAGCAAGTCCAGGTGGCGACCGATTTCGCCAAGGGCGTGGCCCATCGGCTGGCGGGTGTCGAGGTACCTGCGATGGACGATGGTGAGCAGACCTTTGCAGACTTGCAATCACGCATCGACAAAGTGCTGGCCTTGATGAGCGCCCTGAGTGAGGCTCAGTTTGAAGGCGCCGCCACCCGCGAGATCGTCACGCAAGCCGGCACCCCGAAAGAAAAGCGCTTCACCGGTCAGTCGTATTTGGTCAACTACGGCCTGCCGCATTTCTTCTTTCACACCACCACGGCCTACGACATCCTGCGCCACAACGGCGTGGAAGTTGGCAAGCGCGATTACATCGGTACGTACTGAACTGACGCGCGGCGCTCCCAGAGACGAGAGTCGCTGGATTGCCGCCCAAGACGCTGTGTGTGAGCAGGCCTGATTGAAAATGTCGCTCTAAAATCGTTCATGCGCATAATATGCGCATGCCCGTCAAAAATAGGAGTTAGCCATGCCCGCAGCACCCATTGCCATAGTCGCCGCTATGCGGAAACGTGCCGTCAATTTGACGCTGAATGAGGGCTTGGTCGCGCAGGCCAAGACTTACACCAGCAACCTCTCCGCAACGATGGAAGTTTTATTGACTGACTACGTGGCCCAGCAACAGCAAACCCGCCTCACACGGCAGCAGCAGGCGGATGCCGCGTCCATGGACTGGAATGCAGTGCATGCCGCCGTGGGTTCATTTGCTGATGAGCACTCAACCCTGTGATGGCTCAGTTCGACGTTCATCACAACAAAGGTCCGCTGAAGGAATCCATTCCCTTTGTGGTGGTCGTTCAATCATCATTGTTTGACCGTTACCGCAGGCGCATGGTGGTGCCGCTGGTGCGCCGCTGTGCCTTGCCGGGGAACACCGCTACCGCGGGTTCCCGCTTGAACCCTGTGTTTGACGTGGCGGGCGTGCCAGTGGTGCTTCATCCCTTGGACATGGTTTCAGTTGCCCTTGATCAACTGGGTGAGCATGCTGCATCGCTCGCAGAGCATGGCCAAGCCATTGCCGATGCCTTGGATGAGCTTCTGACGCGCTCTTGGGGCTGAAAGCCTTTTTCATGAACTGGAACATCAGTCTTGAGTGCTTGCAACGTTTGTATGACGTACACTGAAACGCCATGATTCCGGAGCTTGAACCCATGTCCACTGCCGAAAAAATTCTGAATGTTCGTCTCCCTGTCGAGCTGCATGGTCAGCTGGAGCGACTGGTGCAAGCCACTGGACGCAGCAAAAGCTTTCTGACCGTGGAGGCGCTCAGAAGTTATGTCAGCCAAGAGCAATGGCAGATTGCCGATGTTCAGGACGGTCTTCAAGAGGCAGACCAGGGAGAGTTCGCGACAGCGGAAGAAGTTCGCGCTGTCTACGCGAAATACGGGCATTGAGCGTGGAGCTTCGCTGGACACACAAGGCACTTGAAAACTTGGTTCAAATAGCGGCCTATATTGCACAAGACAACCCCATGCGAGCCAGCTCTTTCATTGGAGAAATCAAGGAAAAAACGGAGTTGTTGCTTGCATTCCCGGCCCTGGGTCGGCCGGGCCGGGTACCCGGCACCCGTGAGCTGGTGGTTCATGAGAACTACGTGGTGCCTTACCGCGTAAAAGGCGACACCGTGCAGATCATTCGTGTCCAGCACGTCGCCAGACTGTGGCCGAAGCAATTCAATCCCTGATTGAGTTGGTGCCGTCAGCCGGGTCGTGCTCGGCCCAATAAGGGTATCCGCAGGCTTTACAGCGCCAATCTGGATGGCCTTTAAAATGCGCAACTCGGCGGCTTGTCTGCCGATGCTTGGGCTTGACAGCAGCTTTGTGCTGCTGTTTGCTTTTTTGTTTGAATCAAATTTCCGTACCGGACTAGACCGGGTTAGGTTTGCGCATGTCACTCGAAGTCATTGAAGCCCAGACCGGCGAAAACCCGGTTGCTACTGTGTTGATCTTGCACGGCTTGGGTGCTGATGGGCGCGATTTTGTGCCTGTTGCTGAGCAGTTTGACCTGTCGGCCGTCGGCCCCATCCGTTTCATATTCCCCAATGCGCCGGTGATGCCCGTGAGCATCAACGGGGGCTACCCCATGCCGGCTTGGTACGACATTTTGGGTGCCGACCTGACGCAGCGCCAAGACGAGGCGGGCATGCGGCATTCGCAGCAGGCGATTGACGCACTGATTGACCGCGAGAAGTCGCGTGGCATTCCATCTAAGCGCATCGTGTTGGCGGGTTTTTCGCAGGGCTGCGCCATGGCACTCATGACGGGTCTGCGCCACCGTGACCGTTTGGCCGGCATCATTGGTATGTCGGGCTACTTGCCGTTGGCCGACAAAACGGCGGCCGAGCGCAGCGCCGCCAACCAAGACGTGCCCATCTTCATGGCGCATGGCAGCCGTGACCCGGTGGTGATCTTGCCGCGTGCGACCGCTTCGCGAGACCATTTGGAGTCGCTCGGTTACGCGGTGGATTGGCATGAATACCAGATGGAGCACTCGGTCTGCCACGAAGAAATCGCCGACATGGAACAGTGGCTGCAGCACGTGCTGGCCTGAAGTCCGACCGCAACTGAGCGGGCGGTTTTTGCTGGCCAGCAAAATTGGCCAGCCTGTGATAGCGTGCACTCAATCCAAAAATAAGAATCTGAGGAACCCAGAATATGACCCAGTTGCAGGCTACGGCCGGACAGCTTTCGGACAATTTGCTGAAAGATCTGACACCCGCCCGGCTCAAAGGCATGGGGCGGGGTATCGAAAAAGAAAGCTTGCGCGCGCAACCCAATGGAGCGCTGGCGTTGACGCCGCACCCTGCGGCGCTTGGCTCGGCCTTGACGCATCCTCACATCACGACTGACTTCAGTGAGTCCCAGCTGGAGCTGGTCACCGGCGTACACCCCGATGCCGCCAGCACGCTGGCCGAGTTGACCGAGATGCATCAGTTCACCTACCGCGAGATGCAAAAAGCCGGTGACGAGATGCTCTGGGTGTCGAGCATGCCTTGCGGCCTGCCAACCGACGAGACCATTCCGATTGCGCGCTTTGGCTCGTCCAATGTGGGTCGTGCCAAAAGTATTTACCGCATGGGTTTGAGCCACCGCTATGGTCGCCGCATGCAGACGATTTCGGGCATTCACTACAACTGGTCTTTGCCCGATGTGTCGAGCGAAGCGTATTTCGGTTTGATCCGTAATTTCAGGCGGCACGCGTTTTTGCTGCTCTACCTGTTTGGCGCGTCGCCGGCGGTGTGTTCCAGTTTTGTGGCCGGGCGTCAGCACGAGCTCCAGCAGTTGTCTAGCAACACCATGTACATGCCGCATGGCACTTCCTTGCGCATGGGGCGGCTGGGTTATCAAAGCGACGCGCAGGCTTCGTTGGCGGTCAGCTACAACAGTCTCGAAGGTTATGCCGCTTCTTTGGCGGATGCGCTGACCCGGCCTTACCCTGCGTATGAAGGCGTGGGCATTCGCAACCCGGGCGGTGACTACAACCAGCTCGGCGACACCTTGCTGCAAATTGAAAATGAGTTTTACGGCACGATCCGCCCCAAGCGAGTGATCTTTCCTGGTGAGCGGCCGCTGCATGCGCTGCGGGAGCGCGGCGTTGAATACATTGAAGTGCGTTTGATGGACCTCGACCCTTTCGAGCCGGTCGGTATCAAAGCCGAGACCATGGATTTTCTGGATGTGTTTTTGCTGCATTGTTTGCAGGCCGATAGCCCACCTGACTCGCCCGCTGAAATTGCCGAACTGGCGCGCAACCAACACCGCACCGCCGCGCGTGGGCGTGAGCCCGGCCTGCTGCTAGAACGGAACGGCCAACAGGTCAGTTTGACGACGTGGGGCGCTGAGTTGGTGGCCGCGTGTGCGCCTTTGGCCGCTAAGCTGGACGCCACACACAACACAGACCGCTACAGCCGATCACTGGTTGCGGCCAGCGCCGCGTTGCAACAACCCGAAACCTTGCCCTCAGCCCGCGTGCTGAAAGCCATGCAGGGCTTTGACAATTCCTTCGTGCAGTTTGTGCGTGCCCAATCTCTCAAGACGCAGGCTTTGTTGTTGGACATGCCGTGGTCTGCCGAGCAACAAGCCCGCTTGCTGCAGATGAGCGCTCAATCGGTGGCGGATCAGAAAAAAATTGAAGCCGGTGACTCCATGCCGTTTGAGATGTACCGTCAGCAGTATTTGTCAGCTGCGCGGCTGGACAAACCGGTGCGCGCACTGGCTGCGCTTGTCTGAGATCAAAGCCCCGCACGCCGTAGCCCGCCTGCGCAGCGCCCGCATCGCGCGCAGTTCCAAGCCCTTTCTCGCCCGCGGCGGTTCGCGTTTGGCGCATTGCCCAGGTTGTCGCCTCGTGTTGTCTCATTGCCTGTGCGACTTGCGCCCAGCGGTGCCGACGCGGGCCGGTGTGTGTTTGATCATGTGCGACATCGAGCCCCTGAAACCCAGCAACACAGGCTGGCTGATTGCCGATGTGGTGGCGGACACAGCCGCCTTTGGCTGGGCGCGTACCGAGGTTGACCCGGCGCTGTTGGCCATGTTGGCTGACCCGCAGTGGCAGCCTTACCTGGTGTTTCCTGGGGAGTTTGTGGCAGCCGAGCGTGTGGTGACCGACGTCGCGCCTGTGCAAGCCGGCAAGCGTCCGCTGTTCGTCTTGCTCGACGCCACTTGGCCCGAGGCGCGCAAGATGTTTCGCAAAAGTCCTTATTTGAATCACTTGCCGGTGCTGAGCCTGCAGCCTGAACAGCTCTCACGTTACCGGCTGCGCCGTTCCAAACGCGAAGATCATTTTTGTACCTCTGAGGTGGCCGCGCTGTGCATGGAGCTGGCGGGTGAACCGCACGCCGCACAGACGCTAGAGGCTTACCTGGATGTCTTCACCACCCATTACTTGCTGGCCAAGCAGCAGATGCCGATCGACAGAGAAGACGACGTGCACCTGCGCTTGCGCGCTTTGGCGGCACTGGGGTGAGTCGATCCCGCTGGTTCCGACGATCAGCACTGGCTTTGACGCACATCAAACGCCGCTGACGGTTTTCAGGGAACCATCGCTCACGGCGTGTCGCGTGAGGTTCTGGGCCCTTCAGAGCAGTGGTTCGCTTGAAGGGAATAGCCATGTCATGGCCGATGTCCGCGCCTTCTGGTCGCGCTGTAGCTGTTGTCACTGACGCTTATTGGGGCTTGCCCGCCGATCGGCTCCTAGCGCAATTGAAGTCTGATGCCGGCGGGCTGACTCAGCGCGAGGCTCATCTGCGGCTGAAGCACTACGGGCCGAATGCGCTCAAGGCGATGAAGAAAGCCACGGCATTGGGGTTGCTGTTGAGCCAGTTCAAAAGTCCGCTGGTGCTGATTTTGATTGTGGCGTCCTGCATCTCGCTGGCGGCCGCTGAGTGGGTTGATGCGGGTGTGGTGTTGGTGATCGTCTTGGGGAGTACCTTGCTCGGCTTCACTCAGGAGTACATCGCTGGCAACGCGATTGAAAAGCTGCGCTCACAGATCACAGTGCATTCGAAGGTGATGCGAGGCGGTCAACTGAAGACCGTGCCGTCGCACCAGTTGGTACCGGGCGACGTGGTGTTGCTGTCGGCGGGCAGTTTGATTCCCGCCGATGCGGTGTTGCTCGACGCCAAGGACTTTTTCGTCAACCAAGCGGTGCTGACTGGGGAAACCTTTCCGGTTGAAAAAAAGCCGGGGCTTGTGAGTGACAAGGCTGGCTTGGCCGAGCGCAGCAACTGCGTGTTCATGGGCACCAGCGTGAACAGTGGTACCGCGCATGCCTTGATCGTGCAGACCGGCAAGGGCAGTGTTTTTGGGCAGATTGCGGACAAGCTGGCCTTGCGGCCACAACTGACAGAGTTTGAGCGCGGCATCCACCGCTTCGGTTTTTTGCTGACCCGCATCATGCTGGCGATGGTCGTCGGCGTGGTGGCCATCAATATTTTCATGGCCAAGCCGCCGGTGGCTTCGCTGCTGTTTGCGCTGGCCTTGGCGGTGGGTTTGACGCCGGAGTTGTTGCCGGCGATTGTCAGCATCACGCTGTCGCACGGTGCCAAGCGCATGGCCAAACTGGGCGTCATCGTGCGCCGGCTCAACTCGATTGAGAACCTCGGCAGCATGGATGTTTTGTGCACCGACAAAACGGGTACCTTGACGGCAGGCGTGGTGGCGCTGGACGCGGCGTTGGACGCTCTAGGCCAGCCCAGCGCAGCGGTGTTGCAGCTCGCCGGTCTGAATGCCCAGTTCCAGTCTGGCTTGACGAACCCGCTAGATGACGCCGTGCTCGCCGCCGTGAAGAAGGCCAAGCTTGACCTCGGTGTAGAAAAAAAAGTGGATGAGATTCCGTATGACTTTGTGCGCAAGTGCTTGTCGGTGGTGGTCGCGCAGGATGTGGGTGGCGTTGCTGGTTTCGGCAACCGCACACTGATATGCAAAGGCGCGCTCGACAAAATTCTCGCCTTTTGCTCTCACGCAGGCGACGAGGCGGTGCCAATCGACGACGCCCTGCGCGCCCATATTGAAGCGCGTTATGACGCATGGAGTGCGCAGGGTTACCGCGTGCTCGGGGTGGCTTGGCGGCGCGTGGAAGCGCGCAGCGGCTCCTATACGCGCGCAGACGAATGCGGCTTGTGCTTCGCTGGTTTTTTGCTCTTCATGGACCCACCCAAGGCCGACGTGCGGCAAACCATTTTGGATTTGGCGCAGCGCGGGGTGGTGCTCAAAATCATCACCGGCGACAACCGCAAGGTGGCGCGGCATGTGGCCGAAGCCGTGAATTTACCAGTCATCACCGTGATGACCGGCCGCGAGTTGAACGACATGGGCGACGAGGCCTTGATGCAGGCGGCCGCGCGCACCACCTTGTTCGCCGAGGTCGACCCGAACCAAAAAGAGCGCATCATCTTGGCGCTGCAAAAAAGCGGTCATGTGGTGGGCTACATGGGCGACGGCATCAATGACGCGCTGGCGCTGCACGCCGCCGACGTCGGCATCTCGGTGGACACAGCGGTCGATGTCGCCAAAGACGCGGCTGATTTTTTATTGCTGCGCAAAGATCTGGGCATCTTGCGGCTCGGCATCGACGAAGGTCGCAACACCTTTGCCAACACGCTCAAGTACATCCTCACCACCATCAGCGCCAACTTCGGCAACATGTTCAGCATGGCCATCGCGTCCATCTTTTTACCGTTCCTGCCGCTGCTGGCGTCGCAGATTTTGTTGAATAATTTTCTGGCGGACATTCCTGCCACCGCGATTGCCAGTGACCGGGTGGACCCGGAATGGGTGGCCAAGCCGCGGCGCTGGGACACGGGCTTTATCCGCGATTACATGGTGCGCTTTGGGCTCATCAGCTCGTTGTTCGACATGCTGACGTTTGGCGCGCTACTGTGGCTGTTCCATGCCTCGCCAGAAGAGTTCCGCACGGGCTGGTTTTTGGAGTCCCTGTTGACCGAGCTGGTGATTGCGCTGGTGGTGCGCACGCGCAGGCCGTTCTACCGCAGCCGGCCCGGCAACCTGCTACTGGGAAGCAGTGCCGCCGTTATCTTGGTCGCCTTGGCGTTGCCGTATTTACCCTTCAGTTCGATCTTTGGTTTTGTGCCGCTACCGGCGCCGCTGGTGTTGGCGATGGTCGGCCTGACCCTGGCGTATGTGGTGGTGGTTGAGTTGGCGAAGAAGTCGTTCTATGCACGTGCGGAGAATGCGAACCGATAGCGCCGAAAAAGGCCGCACCAACTTAGCCGTCATTGCGAGCGAATTCCCCCGTCATTGCGAGCGAAGCGCTCGCCATGACGTGGGCTTCATCATCGTTTGTTACGATGGCCGGTTACTTTGTCAACCGAAAGAATGCCCATGATTTACGCCACGCTCAAACTCGCCCACATCCTAGCCATCATTGTCTGGATGGGCGGCATGGTGTTTGCGCATTTCTTTTTGCGACCAGCCGTGATGAGTTTAGAAGCGCCCGAGCGTGTGCGCGTGATGTATGAAGTTTTGCGGCGCTTTTTCAACGCGGTGTCTGTCGCTGTGCTGGTGATCTTGACAAGCGGTCTGTGGATGATCGGTCGCGAGGCCAAACAAGCGGTGCAAAGCGGCGGCAATTTTTCCATGCCTTTGAGCTGGACGCTGATGGCGAGTTTCGGCATATTGATGATGCTGATTTTTGCGCACATCCGCTTCGCCTTGTTCAAGCGCCTGAGCCGTGCGGTGCAGGCCGCTGACTGGGCTGCTGGAGGCCTCGCGCTGGCATCCATCCGCACCTGGGTGGCGGTGAATTTGGGCTTGGGCGTGCTGATCGTCGCCATCACCTTGTTGGTTTATTGAGCCAAGGGCGCAAAATACAGTCCTTCCGAAATCTCGACAAAAGCCTTATGACCGACGACCTGAACCGAAAAAAAGAACTCAAAAAGATGGAGTTGTGTGACTCCTGTGCCGGCATTCAGCGCAACTGGCGTCGCGCCCCCGGCCATGCAGAGCTCGAGCAAGGCGAGCACCGCCAAGAAAAGCGCCCACACGGTTTGGTCACCATCACCAAGTACCGCTGTGACCGTTGCGGCACCGCGTGGGAGTACGAAAACAACAAGGTCGACATCAAAGCCGGTTGGTCGGTGGTGGGACGCTAGTCGGCGCTTCTTTAATACACCTCATTTTTTGAGGTGTATGGCTTAAAATACGCCTCATGCCAGCCCCAGTCAAACCCGCCAAGACGCCTTACATCTGGCAGCACCCCGGTTGGCCCGAACTTCATTTTGACGCGTCAGCCTTGGCGCACGCCTTGGATGAAGCACGGCTAGAGCAGGGCAAATTACTCGGCCTGTTAGACGCGATTGGCTTGCACAGCGCCACCGAGGTGGTGCGCGAATTGTGGGTTCATGAGGCCATGGCCACGGCAGCCATTGAGGGTGATGCACTGGACTTGTCGGCCGTGCGCTCTTCGGTGTCGCACAAGCTGGGGCTGCACGCGGTGCGCCCATCAAACCGTCATGTCGATGGCTTGATTGATGTGATGCAGGACGCTACCCAAGGCCACCACGAGCCGCTCAGTGATGACCGGCTGTGGCGTTGGCAGTCGGCTCTGTTTCCCGGTGGTACTTCTGGTCTGCAGCGCATTGCTGTGGGTCGCTACCGCGATCATGTGCAAGCCATGGAAATTGTCAGTGGCACTGCCGGTCGCGAGGTGGTGCACTATCGCGCGCCGCCCTCCGCACAGGTGCCTGCTGAGATGCACCAATTTCTAAGCTGGTTTGAGTCGACCCGGCCGCAGGACAAGCTGGCTGTTAGCGCCCCCCCGACACTCAACGGACTGTTACGGGCCGGTTTGGCGCACCTGTGGTTTGAGTCGGTTCACCCTTTTGAGGATGGCAATGGCCGACTCGGCCGTGCCATTGTGGACATGGCGATAGCGCAGGACATCCGCGCTCCAACGCGGGTTTTTGGCATGGCGAGGCAAATGCAAGCGCAGCGCTCGGCTTACTACGACGCCTTGAATGCGGCGCAGCGGGGCTCCTTGGATGCGACGCCCTGGCTGCAGTGGTTTGTTCAATCTTTCGCCCAGGCTTGCAGGGCCTCACAAGGCGTGGTGCGGCAGGCGCTCGATAAATCAGCGTTCAGGTTGGGGGCCGTCCAGTGCGGCTTGAGCGCGCGGCAAACCAAGGTCTTAGACCGCTTACTGGAAGCCGGCAACACGGAGCTCGGCGGCGGTTTTTTGGGCGGTATGAGCACCGACAAATACAGCAAGATCACCGGTGCGTCTAAGGCCACAGCCTCGCGTGATCTGTCTGACTTGCTGGCAAAAGGCTTGCTTCGGGTCGACGGTGTGGGCAAGGCAACGCGCTACGCCATCGCCATCGAGGAATGGCAACAACCATCACCAACCTGAGCCCTAACCCGCTGCGTGCACAATCCCCTCAATGAAAGCTCCCCCCAGACTGCAATCCCTCATGGAAGAGGGCCTGATCGACACGGTTGTGCGCCAGCTCATGAGCGGCAAAGAGGCGATGGTTTATGTGGTTCGCTGCGGCGATGAAACGCGTTGCGCCAAGATCTACAAAGAGGCCACTAACCGCAGCTTTCGCCAAGCCGTCGACTACACCGAAAACCGCAAGGTCAAAAACTCACGGCAGGCGCGTGCCATGGCCAAGGGCAGCAAATTTGGCCGGCAAGCCCAAGAAGCCGCCTGGCAAAGTGCCGAGGTCGACGCCCTTTACCGACTTGCCGCTGCTGGCGTGCGCGTGCCGCAGCCGTATAACTTTCACGATGGCGTGCTGCTGATGGAATTGGTGACCGACGCCCATGGCGACGCCGCACCGCGCCTCAACGACGTGGCTTTCAGCCGCGAGCAAGCCTTGAAGCATCACGCCACGCTGATCGGCGAGGTGGTGCGCATGCTCTGCGCAGGTGTGGTGCACGGCGACTTGTCGGAGTTCAACATCCTGCTGGCCTATGTTCACGCTGAGGGCCATTCTGAAGACGGCTCCAAAGGCGAAGATGTGCCCGTGATCATTGACCTGCCGCAGGCGGTCGACGCCGCCGGCAACAACCACGCTCAGCGCATGCTGATGCGCGACGTCGCCAACCTGCGCGATTTCTTCGGCCAGTTTGCCCCTGAGTTGCTGAAGACCCAATACGGCCCCGAGCTGTGGAGCCTGTACCAAAGCGGTTTGCTGAACAATGACACGCCGCTGACCGGCCGTTACGCCCGTGTCGAGGGCGACGTCGACATGCAAGCCGTGATGCGCGAGATTGACGATGCGCGGGCCGAAGACGCGGCGCGGCGTTTGCGGATGCAGACCGCCGCCACATAACGCCACATAGCGCCGCATAAGTTGCCGGGCAGGGTCATGAGACCGTTCACAATCTGACCTTTCAAAGAAAGAACACGCACAGATGGCTATTCAATGGTTTCCCGGTCACATGCACTTGACCAAAAAAGCCATCAGCGAGCGGATCAAGGAAATTGATGTCGTGATCGAGCTGCTGGACGCCCGCCTGCCGGGCTCCAGCGCCAACCCCATGCTGGCCGAACTCACCGAGGGCAAGCCCGCGCTGAAAGTGCTGAACAAGCAAGATTTGGCCGACCCGGCGCGCACGCAGCTCTGGCTCGACCACTACAACAGCCAGCCGGGCACCCGTGCGATTGGCCTCGATGCCAGCATGAGCACGCCAGCCAAAGCTCTGATTGAGGCCTGCCACGTGTTGGCGCCGACGCGCGGCAGCATGGTCAAGCCCATGCGCGTGCTGATCTGCGGCATTCCCAACGTCGGCAAGTCGACGCTGATCAACACGCTCACCGGCAAGCGCGCCACCAAAACCGGCGACGAGGCGGGGGTCACCAAGATTGAGCAGCGCATCGTGCTGGCCGATGGTTTCTATTTGTTCGACACGCCGGGCATGCTGTGGCCGCGCATCATCGTCGCCAAGAGTGGTTACAACTTGGCGGCCAGCGGTGGGATCGGTCGCAACGCCTTCAATGAAGAAGAAGTCGCGCTGGAGTTGCTGGACTATTTGATCCCGCATTACCCCGAGCTTCTGAAGGCCCGCTACAAGGTCGAGCTGCCGGTAGGCATCACGGATGAGGTGTTGCTGGAAGACATTGGCCGCAAGCGCGGTGCGGTGCTGTCAAAAGGCCGCATCAACCTGCAAAAGGCCGCTGAAATCGTGATTTACGAATTTCGACAATCCACGCTGGGCCGCATCACACTGGAAACGCCGACCGAGTTCCAGTTGTGGATGGAAGCCGGACAAAAGCTCGACGCCGAGCGTCAGGTCAAGAAGGATGACATTGAGCTGAAGCGGTTGATCAAGCTGAAAAAAGTACCACGTCCCGCCAAGGAAGACCGGCGCGGCGATTGAGCTTGATGGCCTGTCAGTGCCGCGAGCGCATGACCCGGCGGGCGTAGGCGATGCCAAAGCCAATGCCCAGCGCCAGCGCAAACCAGCCGACCAAATACGACTGCGCAACGATGCCTTGCATGCCGGGCGACTGGATGAAATAAGGCGAGATCAGCACACCGAGGCCGATCAGCACGCACAGCACGGCCTTGAAGAGCAGCTCCTTGTCGGCTTGGGCGCTCTTGGTGTTGGTCAGGGGACGGGTGGGCTGTTGGGGCAAAGGCATGTTGGTTTCCAGATGACGCTTGAATGAGCAGCAAGGATAGCTGCTTTCCGTCGCTTGCCCAATTACTCAGGATGAGCCTGAGCTGCCAGAGTGAAAACCCTTGGGTGTCGAAAAACGGGCTGAATTACCCCTCGGGTGAGTTGATAATCGCGCTTTTATTTTCCTGTATCAACCCAGCCGACTGGCCACAAAAAACCGGAGACTTTATGAAAAGACGCAATTTCACCGCCGCTGCCTTGGCTGCCGCCACATTTGCCACGGCCCTGCCAGCGCTGGCGCAAGACAACACCTTCAAGATCGGCCTGATCTTGCCGATGACGGGCCAGCAGGCGAGTACCGGACGCCAGATCGAAGCCGCCGCGCGGCTTTACATGGCGCAAAACGGCGATACGGTAGCGGGTAAAAAAATTCAGCTGATCGTCAAAGACGACACCTCGCTGCCAGACGCCACACGCCGCTTGGCGCAAGAGCTGGTGGTCAACGACAAGGTCAACGTGCTGGCCGGCTTCGGCATCACACCGTCAGCGTTGGCCACTGCGCCTATCGCCACCCAGTCGAAAACGCCGCTGGTGGTGATGGCTGCTGCCACCTCCAGCATCACACAGGCCTCGCCGTACGTCGTGCGCACCAGCTTCACGCTGCCGCAGGTGTCGGTCGCTCTGGCCGATTGGGCGCCTAAAAATGGCATCAAGAAAGTGGTCACGCTGGTGTCCGATTACGGCCCTGGCCTTGACGCTGAAAAGTTCTTCAAAGAACGCCTGACCTTCAATGGCGGTCTGGTCACTGAGTCTTTGCGTGTGCCGATGCGCAACCCTGACTTCGCCCCTTTCCTGCAAAAAGTGCGTGACCTGAAGCCCGACGCTTTGTTCGTGTTCGTCCCTTCTGGTGCGGGTGCTGCCGTGATGAAACAGTTCCTTGAGCGCGGCATGGACAAAGCCGGCATCAAACTCATCGGCACCGGCGACGTGACCGATGACGACCAGCTCAACGACATGGGCGACGGCGCATTGGGCGTGGTGACTTCGCACCATTACTCGGCAGCGCATCCTTCGGCGCTGAACAAGAAATTCGTTGCCGCCTTCGAAAAAGCCAACAAAGGCTTGCGCCCGAACTTCATGGCCGTTGGTGGCTATGACGGCATGCGCGTGATTTACGAAGCGCTGCGCACTGCCAAGGTCACGGGCAAAGCCATGCCATCGGGCGACGCTTTGCTGGACGCCATGAAGGGCCAGATTTTTGAGAGCCCACGCGGTAAGATTTTCATTGACGCGCAAACCCGCGACGTGGTGCAAGACGTTTATCTGCGCAAGGTCGAGAAGAAAGACGGTCAGTTGTTCAACGTCGAATTCGACGTGATCAAAGACGTCAAAGACCCGGGCAAAACCAAGTAAATTGAGTCAACACACCAATGATGGTGTGAGCCATGCGCAGTTCCAAGCGGCACTGTGCATGGTTTTTTTTCTGAGCTTTTCAAAACATGCTGACTATTCTTTTCGACGGTGTTGCCTACGGCATGCTGCTCTTCATACTGGCTGTGGGGCTGTCCGTGACCATGGGGCTGATGAACTTCATCAACCTCGCGCACGGGGCTTTTGCCATGGCTGGCGGCTACATCACCGTGCTGCTGATGCAACGCTTTGATCTGCCTTTTTTAGTCTGCTTGCCGCTGGCCTTTGTTGGCTCAGCTTTGTTGGGCGCGGTGCTTGAACGCACGCTGTACCGACCGCTCTACAACAAGCCGCATTTAGACCAAGTGCTGTTCTCGATTGGTTTGGTCTTCATGGCGGTGGCCGGCGTTGATTATTTTCTGGGTTCGTCCCCGCAAAACGTTCACCTGCCCGAGTGGCTCAAAGGCCGCACAGAAATAGGCACGGATCCTTTCGTCTTGGGCATGGGGCATTACCGACTCTTCATCATCGCGGTCTGCGCGGCGCTGACGGTGGCCTTGCAATACGTGCTGACCAAGACGCGCTTTGGCAGCCGTTTGCGCGCGTCGGTGGACGACCAGCGTGTGGCTGCGGGCTTGGGCATCAATGTCAATCTGGTGTTCTTGTCGACCTTTGCCGTCGGTTCTGGCTTGGCCGGTTTGGGCGGCGCGCTGGGCGCGGAAGTGCTGGGGCTGGACCCGACCTTTCCGCTCAAGTTCATGGTTTACTTTTTGATCGTGGTCGCGGTCGGCGGCACCTCGTCGATCACCGGCCCGCTGTTGGCCGCATTGCTGCTCGGCATTGCCGACGTCGCCGGCAAATACTACATCCCTGACTTCGGCGCCTTCATCGTTTACAGCTTGATGATCGTGCTGTTGATCTGGCGTCCGCAAGGCCTCTTTGTTCGCAAGGGAGGTCGATAGCATGAAAACTCAACTCAACGCTCAGCTATCGCTGCTCAAGCAAAGTCGTCTCAAGCCGCTGGAAGTGGTGTTCTGGCTGCTGGCTTTTGCCGCACCGCTGCTCTCGCCCAGCCACGTGCTGATCATCAATGAAATCGCCATCGTGGCGCTGTTCGCGGTGTCGCTGGACATCATTCTGGGCTACACCGGCATTGTCTCGCTCGGTCATGCGGCTTTCTTTGGGCTCGGCGGTTATGCGGCCGCTTTGTTCGCCAAGCTGGTCATGCCTGACCCGTTGGTGGGGCTGGCGGTTGGCATTGCGGCGGCGGCCTTGCTGGGCTTGCTGGCCTCGCTGACGATTTTGCGTGGCAGCGATCTGACGCGCTTGATGGTCACGCTGGGTCTGGGCTTGATCATGATGGAAATCGCCAACAAGCTCGGCTGGCTGACGGGCGGCGCTGACGGCTTGCAAGGTGTGGTCATGGGTCCCTTGCTCGGCCGCTTCGAGTTTGACCTCTCGGGTGTCACCGCCGTGTATTACTCGCTGAGCGTGTTGCTGCTGTTTTTCATGCTGCTGCGGCGCGTCATTCACTCGCCTTTTGGCGGCACCTTGATGGCGATTCGCGACAACCGGTTGCGGGCCATGGCCATCGGCATCCCGGTCAACGAGCGTCTGGTGGTGGCCTACACCTTGTCAGCCGCCGTGGCGGGTGCGGCCGGTGCGCTGATGACGCAAACCACCGGCTTCGCTTCACTGGATTTGTTCGAGTTCCACCGATCCGCCGACGTCATGCTGATTTTGGTGGTGGGCGGCACGGGCTGGCTGTATGGCGGTGTGGCTGGTGCCATCGTTTTCAAGCTGATGCAGGACTTTTTGTCGTCGATCACGCCGCAGTACTGGATGTTCTGGATTGGACTTTTCCTGGTGGTGCTGGTGCTGGTCGGACGTGATCGTTTGATCCGTCCTTGGACTTGGTGGCGTGCTGCGCGTGGAGGCAAAGCATGAGCACCGCCGCAACAAATCAAACTGAAACCGTGCTGTCGGCGCAAAACCTAGAGATGCGCTTTGGCGGCATTGTGGCGACCAACAAGGTCAGCCTTGACTTGAAAAAAGGCGCACGCCACGCGCTGATCGGCCCCAACGGCGCCGGCAAAACCACCTTCATCAACTTGCTCACGGGCGTGCTGCAGCCGACGTCTGGCCGCATTGTCTTGGAGGGCGAGGACATCACCTCGTTGGCGCCTCATGCGCGCGTGGGTCGCGGCATGGTGCGCACCTTCCAGATCAACCAGTTGTTCGACACCATGACGCCCTTGCAGACGCTGGCCTTGGTGGTCTCGCAGCACTTGGGTCTGGGTCGCAAATGGTGGCCTTCACTCGGGCACAGTGCGCCAGTGGCGCGCCGCTGCGAAGAATTGTTGACGCAGTTCCATCTGGCCGAGGTGATGAATCAGCGCACCAGCCAACTCGCCTACGGCAAGCGGCGCTTGTTGGAAATCGCCATTGCACTGGCCTGCGAGCCGCGCGTGTTGCTGCTCGACGAACCGGTGGCGGGCGTGCCCGCTGGCGAGCGCGAAGAGCTGCTGCAAACCGTGGCCGCTTTGCCCGCCGATGTCTCGGTGTTGCTGATCGAGCACGACATGGACTTGGTGTTCAGCTTTGCCACGCGCATGACAGTGCTGGTCAACGGCACTTTGCTCACAGAAGGCACGCCAGATGAGATTGCCGCCAACCCTGAAGTGAAGGCCGTTTATCTGGGCCACGGCGAGGAATCACACCATGACTGAACTTTTACGTGTCGAGAACTTGAGCGCGGGCTATGGCGAGGCGGTTGTCTTGAATGGTGTCTCGCTGGCCATCGGCGAAGGCCAGACGCTGGCGTTGTTGGGCCGTAATGGCACCGGCAAGACCACGCTGATCAACACCCTGGCCGGCGCGACGCGCCAGCACGGCGGCTGCATCACGCTGGCGGGCCGCTTGCTGCACACCTTGGCGCCCCATGAGCGGGCAGCGGCCGGCATTGGCTGGGTGCCGCAAGAGCGCAACATCTTCAAGTCCCTCACCGTGCATGAAAACTTGACCGCCGTAGCGCGCCCCGGCAAGTGGACGCCAGACGGTGTCTACGCCATGTTTCCGCGCTTGGCTGAGCGCAAGACCAACCTCGGCACGCAGTTGTCAGGTGGCGAGCAGCAAATGCTGGCGGTCGGCCGCGCGCTGGTGCTCAATCCGCGTTTGCTCTTGCTCGACGAACCGCTGGAAGGCCTAGCGCCCATCATTGTGGAAGAGTTGTTGCGCGCCATCCGCCGCATCACGCGTGAGGAAGGTTTGTCGGCCATCATAGTCGAGCAGCACCCTCAAGCGGTGCTGGCTATTTCCGACCTGGCCGTGGTGCTCGACCGTGGCAGCGTGGCGCACGCCGGCTCGGCGCAAGAACTGAAGCAAAACCCTGAGTTGCTGGACAGCTTGCTGGGCGTGGCACGCTGAAAAGAAATGGATTGCCGCGCTTCGCTCGCAATGACGAAAGGATGTCATGGCGAGCGCAGCGCGGCCATCCATGACTGCGTATTCGGGCGCCTGGACTGCCGCGCTACGCTCGCAGAGACGGATCGCTCAAAACCTGTAGCCTAAGTTGACCATCACGATGGCGTTGCGTTTGGGCACGATGCTCAGGTTCAACGTGACCGCATGGCCCGCTTCGAGCTTGAGCGTCGGTAGCGGTCCTGCCACAACACCTGTTCGGTCTGAGTCTGTTGGGTAGCCCGTGACGATGATGTTTCGCAGGCCCGCCGACAGCACTGAGTTGAGCGGGTAATAGATGCCGTACGCGGCATAAAACGACGTGGTGAAGTGGGAGTTTTTGTAAAACCCGCCTTCTATCTCGTCCCGCCAGTTCCCGACTCCCTTGAGCGCGCAGGTCAAACCGAGGCCGGTATTGACCTCGTTCCGCCGGTCAATCGGTGCACCATTGCTGTCATCGAAGTGCTTGGACAGGCCGTTCACATTGAGCTCAGGCTGCGCACACCAGTCCGCCGCAGCTGCATACCCAGCACAGCACAAAAGTAAGCAACCGAGCCCCAATTTTTGACAGCGTTGACGACGCTGAAAAAATTGAAAGGGTTGTGAGAAACCCATGTTTTTTTCCATGAGTCTCTATTAACCATTTTTTCACGGTGTTAAAACCGTTTTCAATTGGCTGGTTTCAATCCTTACCGATTGCCACGCTGAGGCTCAGATTCGCGGTCAGAGCCTTGGTTTTTCAACTGCCGCGCCAGCAGCTCTGCCACGTGAATCGCTTCGCGTTGTGCGCCGTCGCGGATCTGATGGCGGCAACTGGTGCCGTCGGCCACCACAATCGCGCCGGGTTGCTTGCGCACGGCGGGTAACAAACTCAACTCGGCCATCTGCATCGACACCTCGTAGTGGCTGGCCTCGTAGCCAAAGCTGCCCGCCATGCCGCAGCAGCTCGACTCGATCAGCTCAGGCTTGGCACCCGGAATCAGTTTGAGCACGTCGATGATCGGGCTGACCGCACCAAAGGCTTTTTGGTGGCAATGGCCGTGCAGCAAAATGGCTTGGTCGGTGGCTTTGAGCTGTGACTTGAGCACGTCGAGTTGGCCGGCGGCCGCTTCACGGGCCAAAAATTCTTCAAACAGCAGCGCATGGTCGCTGATGGTTTGCGCGGCGGGGCCCAAGCCCATCACCAACATTTCATCGCGCAGGGTGAGCAGGCAAGAGGGTTCTAGGCCGACGATGGCGATGCCTTTTTCGGCAAAGGGCAAGAGCGAGGCGACCACTTCAGCGGCTTTCGCCTTGGCTTGGTCAACCATGCCGTTGGCCAAGTAGGTGCGGCCGCAGCACAGGTGCTTGCCATCGGGTTGGGCCTTGGTGGCCACGTGCACGGTGTAGCCGGCGGCTTGCAGCACTTGCAGTGCCGCCAGCGCATTGCCTGACTCGAAGGTGCCGTTGAAGGTGTCGACAAACAACACCACGGGTTTTTGGGCGGTCAGTACTTCTTCACGCGTGGCGGTCTTGAGTTGTGGTGATGACGTGTTTGACAGCTGTTGCCAGAAGGTCTGGCGCTGCCATTGCGGCAATGTGCGGCGGGCTGAAAAGCCCATGATTTTTTCGCTCAGCAGGGCCAAGCCTGGCAGCTTATCGCGCAAGTTCAGCAACGGCGCGAAGCGGCTGGCCCAGTGGGCATAGTCGGGCAGGCTGGCGATGAGCTTGTCTTTGAGGGTGTAGCCGTGCTTCGCCTTGTAGTGGTGCAAGAACTCGACCTTCATCTTGGCCATGTCAACGCCGGTTGGGCAGTCACGTTTGCAGCCTTTGCAGCCAACGCATAAATCGAGCGCGTCGTGCACCGCTTGGCTGGTGAAAGCTTCGTCAGGCTGGACGCCTTGGAGTTGACCTGAGAGCGCTAAGCGCAGCGTGTTGGCGCGACCGCGCGTCAGGTGTTTTTCGTCGCGTGTCACGCGGTAGCTGGGGCACATGGTGCCGGCGTCAAACTGTCGGCAGTGGCCGTTGTTGTTGCACATCTCGACCGCTTTGGCCAAGCCTTGGGCCGGGTCGCCACCGGTTCCTGGCGCGCTGGTGATTTCGGTCACCGGGTTGCTTTGCACGTCCCAAGCGCGCCAGTCGAGCGCGGTCTTGATGGGGATGACTTTGTAGCTGGGCGGAAAGCGCATGAGCCGCGTGTCGTCCATTTTGGGCGGGTTGATCATGCGCTGCGGGCAGAGCAAGTTCAGCGGGTCCATGGCTTCTTTGATGCTGGCAAA
>CANFWI010000027.1 GCA_947450675.1 Comamonadaceae bacterium
GCCGAGCCGGTGGCCCGTACACAGGTCATCAAAAAGCTCTGGGACTACATCAAAGCCGAAGGCCTGCAGGACGCAGCCAACAAGCGCGCCATCAATGCCGATGCCAAGCTGTTGGCGGTGTTTGGCAAGCCGCAGGTGACGATGTTTGAGTTGGCCGGGATTGTCGGCAAGCACCTGAGCTGAGCTCTTAGCAGCTCTGGTCGCTCAGGTGTGCAGCATGCCGACAAAGCGGACGGTGATGCGTGTGCCGGGCATGCCGGGGTGGCCAGGCCTGCCCGCATCGTCAATGCTGATCGTTGCGCCATGCTGCTGCGCGATTTCTTGGACAATCGCCAGCCCCAGGCCGGTGCCATCGACATTCGTGCCGAGGGCGCGGTAAAAGGGCTGGAACACCAGCTCTCGTTCGGCTTCTGGAATGCCCGGCCCCGTGTCCTCGACCAGCAGCACGACGACACCGCTGAAGCGGTCGGTCAGCAAGCGTGCTGTCACTTGGCCTTTGGCCGGCGTGTAGCTGATCGCGTTGTCCAGCAGGTTGCGCACCAGCTCTTTGAGCAACGTCGCATTGCCTTGCACGCGGCTCGCGGTTTCGCCTTGTTCCGGGCCTTCGTAGCCTAAGTCGATTTGCTTTTCAAACGCGTGCGGCAGCGTGTCTTGAATCGCCTCCGAGACGACGTACGCTAAATCGACTGGGAGTTGCGCCAAGCTGCGGCCAGTGGTTTCTGCGCGCGCCATCGCCAGCAGTTGGTTGACGGTGTGCGTGGCGCGAATACTGGCGCGGCCGATTTGTTTCAAGGACTTTTTCAGCTCGTCCGCATCGGTTTCACGTTGCGCCAGATCGGCCTGCATGCGCAAGCCGGCCAGCGGCGTTTTAAGCTGGTGCGCGGCATCTGCCAAAAAACGTTTTTGTGTCGTCAGCGAGGCCTTGAGTCGGGTCAGCAAGTCGTTGATGGACGAGACAAGCGGTGCGACTTCTTCGGGCACGGCACTTTCATCGAGCGGGCTCATGTCGTCGGGCTTGCGCGCGCGGATGCGTTTTTCGAGTTGTGCCAGCGGCTTGATGCCGCGCACCAGCGCCAGCCAGACCAGTAGCACCGCCAGCGGCAGCGTGACAAACTGCGGCACCATCACGCCTTTGACAATTTCTGTCGCCAGCGTTTTGCGTTTTTCAAGGGTTTCGGCGACTTGTACCAACAGCGGATCGGCGCCGGGCACATCAATGTCAACCCAGGTGTAGGCCACGCGCACGTCTTCGCCGCGCATCACGTCTTCGCGCAGCCGCACCTCGCCATTCACAGGCTTGTTTTCTGGTGGTGGCAGCGGCAAATCGGCCTCGCCACTCATGAACTCGCCACGCGAGCCGAGGACTTGGTAGTAAACCAAGTCGCTGTCATCGGCGCGCAGAATTTCACGGGCGGGCGCGGGCATGGAAAAGACCACTTGGCTGTGTCGCACCACCACCAGTTTGGCCAGCGCTTGCACGTTGTATTCAAGCGCGCGGTCGAAGGGTTTACCGGCAATGTTTTGCGCGACCAACCAAGTCAGCGCGAGGCTGATCGGCCAGAGCAGCAGCAGCGGCGTCAGCATCCAGTCCAAGATTTCGCCAAACAGACTGCGCTTGCCGCGCTGGAAAATCTTCAAGGGATTTTTTCGAGGCAGTAGCCCAAGCCGCGCACTGTCGCGATGCGGATCGGTCCTTTCTCGATTTTCTTGCGCAGCCGGTGGATGTAAACCTCGATCGCGTTGTTGCTGACTTCTTCACCCCACTCGCAGAGGCGTTCCACCAACTGGTCTTTGCTGACCAGACGGCCCGCGCGCTGTAGCAAAACTTCGAGCAAGCCCAACTCGCGCGCCGAGAGTTCCACCATGGCGCCGTCAATCGTCGCGACACGTCCACCTTGGTCGTAAATCAGCGGGCCGTGCTTGATGGTGCTGGTGGCGCCGCCCATGCCGCGACGCGTCAAGGCGCGCACGCGGGCTTCGAGTTCTTGCAGCGAAAAGGGTTTGGCCATGTAATCGTCAGCGCCGTAGTCCAAGCCTTTCACGCGCTCCTCAACGCTGTCAGCGGCCGTGAGAATCAGCACCGGCATGGTGGAGCCCCGGGCGCGCAAACGCTTGAGAACTTCCAGCCCATGCATGCGCGGCAAGCCGAGGTCGAGGATCAAGAGGTCGAACTCGGTGTTCGTCATCAGGGCAGCATCGCACTCCGAGCCGCTGGCCACGTGATCGGTGGCGGCGCCTGAAGCGCGCAAGGTGCGCAGCAGTCCGTCGGCCAAGACTTGATCGTCCTCGGCAATCAAAATACGCATCGCTGTCTCCTCGTGTTGGCACCGAGCCCTCAGTCGAAACCGAGGCGCTTGCGGAGCCGATTGTTATTTTTTCAACTGTTTCAAATTCTAGACTCAAGCAGGCCGCTGCTGGCCGGCAGTCTTGCAGGCCTCAGCCGCCGATCTGTCTCAACCCTCATAACCACCTGCATAGGCTTCCAAGCCGAGCGCCACGACGGTGGCCACTTCAACCCCCACGGCGTGTGAAAACTCGGCTTCAGCGCGCGCCACGGCTTGCCTAAACGCCTCCAGCCAGAGCAAGCCTGACGGTGTGAAAACCACTTGCCGGGCCCGCTTGTCATGCGGGTCGGGCTGGCGCGTCACCAGTCCCCACGCTTCGCACTGGTCGACCAGGTCGCCCATGGCTTGCTTGCTCATGCCGGCGCTGGTCGCCAAGTCGGTCAGGCGTGAACCGCCGGTGGCCAGATGACGCGTGATGTGGATGTGCGCCGCGCCGACCTGCGCCCTAGCGGCCAGGTTGGAGAGTGCCAGCGGCACCTGCACATCGCTGGCCATCAGCGCCAGCACACGCGCGTCAAAGCGTCGCAGCGCATGGCCTAGCAGCCGCCCTAGGTGTGTCTGGCGCCAGCCGCCCTCTGACGCCTCAACGACGCTCAGTGCGGGCCGGGTGTCGGCGTCTTGGGTGCTGGAAGTGCTTGGAATATGCATTTGGCAAATGGTAAGGCAAACTGACCATAAATATCGCATGCACGATTCAATCAGCTGATAAAGTACTGTTCATGCATCCAGTTGATCGGTTAACTCCCCAGCCCGATGTTTCTGTTAAATGTCATTAGACCGTTGGTTTTAAAGGAGAATTTCATGAGCGATATCGTCAAGCCCACTTCCGCCCTCAACACCGAAAAAGCCAAAGCCCTGCAGGCAGCGCTGGCCCAAATTGAAAAGCAGTTCGGCAAAGGCACCATCATGAAGCTGGGCGCTGGCGAAGTGATTGAAGACATCCAAGTCGTCTCCACCGGTTCGCTCGGTCTGGATATCGCGTTGGGCGTTGGCGGTCTGCCACGTGGCCGTGTGGTCGAAATTTACGGTCCAGAGTCTTCCGGCAAAACCACGCTGACATTGCAGGTCATCGCTGAGATGCAAAAAATTGGCGGCACCTGCGCCTTCGTCGATGCAGAGCATGCGCTGGACATCCAGTACGCTCAAAAACTCGGCGTCAACCTGCAAGAACTGCTGATCTCTCAGCCAGACACCGGCGAGCAAGCGCTTGAGATCGTTGACGCCTTGACACGCTCCGGCGCCGTTGACCTGATCGTCATCGACTCGGTGGCAGCGCTCACGCCCAAGGCCGAACTGGAAGGCGAAATGGGCGACTCGCTGCCCGGCCTGCAAGCGCGTTTGATGAGCCAGGCGCTGCGCAAGCTCACCGCGACCATCAAAAAAGCCAACTGCATGGTTATTTTCATCAACCAGATCCGCATGAAGATCGGCGTCATGTTCGGCAGCCCAGAAACCACTACGGGTGGCAATGCGCTGAAGTTCTACGCCTCGGTGCGCTTGGACATTCGCCGCATCGGCTCCATCAAGAAAGGTGACGAGGTGATCGGCAACGAGACCCGTGTCAAGGTGGTCAAGAACAAGGTCGCCTCACCCTTCAAGATGGCCGAGTTCGACATTCTGTATGGCGAAGGCATCAGCCGACTCGGCGAGGTGCTCGACCTCGGGGTGGCCGGCAACATCGTCGAAAAATCCGGCGCTTGGTATGCCTACAAAGGCGAAAAAATCGGTCAAGGTCGCGACAACTCGCGTGAATTCTTGAAAGAGAACCCAGAGCTGGCGATCGAGATTGAAAACAAGGTGCGCGAGTCACTCGGCATCCGTTTGATTCAAACCACCGCCATTGAAAAGCCAGAAAAAGCCGAGAAGCCTGAGAAGGCCGAAAAGCTTTCCAAAGCCTGATCGTCAAATATCCATCTTATTTTTATGCAGGAGTTCAATGTGATGTCTAACCGAGTGACGACTGTCGGAGCCTGGGTTTTTATAGTCTTGAGAAAAGCCGCCATCGCCCTGTGGCGAGCTGCCTGAGCGGCGAGCGACATGGCGACGGGTTTTTCTTTGTCGCTCAAGGGTCGGGCGCTGCGCCTGCTCACCGCTCGGGAGCATTCCCGGGCCGAACTTGAGCGCAAGCTGGCCGCGCATGAAGAAGAACCCGGCCAGTTGGCCAAAGTGCTCGACGAGTTGCAGGCCAAAGACTTCATCAGCGAAAGTCGGGTCGTCGAGTCTGTTTTGAACCGTCGCGCCAGCCGTTTTGGTGCCGCCCGCATCCGCCATGAACTTCAGGGCAAGGGTTTGCAAGCCGAAGCGGTCAGCGCAGCGGTGCAATCGCTCAAGGGCAGCGAAGCTGAGCGAGCCCGGGGCGTTTGGCAAAAGAAGTTTGGCGCACCAGCAACAGACGCTGCTGAGCGCGGCAAACAAATGCGGTTTTTAGCCGCACGTGGTTTTAGCTCCGACGCCATTCGCCGCGTAGTCTCTGGCGTAGACGAATTGAGCGAAGACGAATTCAGCGGCTGAACTCTAGCGGCTGACGCGGAACGCCTGCATCGCTTGCGCCCACGTCAATCGGGCTGCGGTCAAGTGGCGTTCCTTGACATGACCAAAGCCTTTGATCTGCTCCGGAATACGCGCAATCTCTAAAGCCGCGGCATGGTTGTGCTCATTCAGCCCGGCCAAGACCTCTTCCATGCTGGCGCGGTATTCATCAATCAACGCGCGTTCAGTCTGGCGTTCGGCGCTGTAGCCAAACACATCGAGCGCTGTGCCGCGCAGAATTTTGAGTTTGGCCAGCACTTTGAAGCCGCTGATCATCCATGGGCCAAATTTTCTCTTTTGCATTTCGCCCTGATTGTTCTTGGGGGACAAGAATGGCGGTGCCAAGTGGTAGTTGATTTTGAAGTCGCCCTCAAACATGGCCTTGATCTTGTCTTCAAAACCCGTGTCTGTGTGCAGGCGCGCCACTTCGTACTCGTCCTTGTAACTCATGAGTTTGAAAAGACCGCGCGCGACGGCTTGGCTCAGCAGGCTTTTGCCGCGTACGGCTTCGGGCAGTGCCGCTTCAGCGGCTTCCACGCGAGCCACAAACTCGGCATAGCGTTGCGCGTAAGCTGCGTTTTGGTAGGCCGTTAAAAACTCAACCCGGCGCGCTACCAAGGCGTCCAGTCCTTGCCGCGGCGTAGGCATGCTAATGACTTGCGTGGGCGCCAAGAGTTTTTCAACAGAGGCGAGCGCGTGCGCAGCGCGGCGGCCCCAGGTGAAAGCCGCCATATTCTGTTCCACGGCCACAGCGTTGAGTTCAATCGCCCGCATGAGCGACGCAAGACCCAGTGGAACCCAGCCCTTTTGCCAAGCGTAGCCAAGCAACATCGGGTTGGCGTAAATACTGTCGCCCATCAATTTGGTGGCCGCTGTGTCTGCATTGAAGGCGCCGACCTGCGCAGCCCCCACAGCCTTGGTGATTTCGGCTTGGCAGGCGCTGCCTGGGTTTTGCCAGTTGCCGTCGTGCACAAAAGCGGCTGTTGGCGCGCTGTGTGCGTTCAGCGCCACATGGGTTTTGCCCTTGACCATGCGCAGCATGGTTTCTTTGTGCGCCGCCACGATCGGGTCGCAGCCAATGATCAGGTCGGCGCTGGCCATGCCCACGCGCGTCGTGCAAATGTCCGACGACTGCTGGCTGATGAGCACATGGCTCCAAGTGCTGCCGCCTTTTTGGGCCAGGCCCGCCGCGTCTTGTGTGACGATGCCTTTGCCCTCAAGGTGCGCCGCCATGCCCAGTAACTGGCCGATGGTGATGACGCCGGTGCCGCCAACGCCGGCGATCACAATGCCCCAGACCCGATCGGTGCGGCCGTCGGAACCGTCTAACAAAGGAATGATGGGAAGCGGCAAGACGCCCAGCGCGGCATCGTCAAACGGGTTGAGTTGCTTGTCGGCCTTCGCTTTCTTTTTCAGCTGTCCGCCTTCAACCGTCACGAAGCTTGGGCAAAACCCTTTGACGCATGAAAAATCTTTGTTGCAGGTGCTTTGGTTGATCTGGCGCTTGCGGCCGAATTCAGTTTCCAAGGGTTCGACCGACAGGCAGTTGGACTGCACGCCGCAGTCGCCGCAGCCCTCACAAACCGCCTCATTGATGACCACGCGGGCAGCAGGATCAACCAACACGCCGCGCTTGCGACGTCGACGTTTTTCAGTGGCGCAGGTCTGGTCGTAAATGATGACGCTGCAACCTTTGACCTCACGGAACTGGCGCTGAAGTGTGTCCAGCTCGTCGCGGTGGTGCACAGTCACGCCTTCGGCCAAAGTCACGCCGTCGTACTTCTCTGGCTCGTCAGTCACCACGATGGTTTTGGCGGCCCCTTCGGCGCGCATCGACTGCGCAATTTGCAGCACCGAATGGCCTTCAGGCCGCTCGCCGACGGGCTGACCACCGGTCATGGCGACAGCGTCGTTGTACAAAATTTTGTAGGTGATGTTGACGCCAGCAGCGATGCTCTGGCGAATCGCCAGCAGGCCGCTGTGAAAGTAAGTGCCGTCGCCCAAATTCGCAAACATATGCGTCTCATGGGTGAAGGGTTGTTGGCCGACCCAAGGCACGCCCTCGCCGCCCATTTGCGTGAAACCCATGGTGCTGCGGTCCATCCACAGTGTCATGTAATGGCAGCCAATACCGGCCATGGCGCGTGAACCTTCGGGCACTTTGGTCGAGGTGTTGTGCGGGCAGCCGGAGCAAAACCACGGTGTGCGCTCGGTGTCGACCACCGTCACTTGCATGGCATTTTCTTTGGCGGCGATCAGCGCTAAGCGAGCGTCAATGCGATTCAAAATATCGCTGCTCAGGGCTATCTTTTTAACGCGTGCCGCGATGGCTTTGGCAATCAGCGCGGGCGACAAATCAGCGTTGGCGCGCAACAAGGTGTTGGCCGCCGGATTGGACATGCCCCACTCGCCGCCACTGAAGTCGCCGTCGACTTCGTTGAACTTACCCAGGACGTTGGGCCGCACATCGGCGCGCCAGTTGTAGAGCTCTTCTTTGAGCTGGTATTCCAACACTTGGCGCTTTTCTTCGATCACCAAAATCTCTTGCAAGCCGGTGGCGAATTCGCGCGTGAGCTGGGCTTCAAGCGGCCAGACCACGCCCACTTTGTGCAGGCGAATACCGATGTGGCGGCAGGTGGCGTCGTCCAGACCCAAGTCGATCAAGGCTTGGCGCGTGTCGTTGTAGGCCTTGCCGCTGGCCATCAGGCCGAGCCTGTCGTTCGGCCCTTCAATCGCGTTGTAGTTGAGGCGGTTGGCGCGAATATAGGCGAGCGCGGCATACCATTTGTAGTCGAACAAACGCTGCTCTTGTTCCAACGGCGCGTCGGGCCAGCGGATGTGCACGCCACCCGGCGGCATGATGAAGTCCGTCGGCAGCTTGATCTGCACACGATCGGGATCAATCAAGGTGCTGGCAGACGACTCAACGATTTCCTGAATCGTCTTCATGCTGGCCCAGACGCCGGCGTAGCGGCTCATGGCCAGCGCGTGCAGGCCGAGGTCCAAAATTTCCTGCACGCTGGCCGGGAAAAACACCGGCAATCCACAAGCCTTGAAGATGTGGTCGCTCTGGTGCGCAGCGGTTGAACTTTTGGCCACGTGGTCGTCACCAGCCACCGCCAGCACGCCGCCCCAAGGCGTGGTGCCCGCCATGTTGGCGTGCTTGAAAACGTCAGACGTACGGTCAACGCCCGGGCCCTTGCCGTACCAAATGCCGAACACGCCGTCGTACTTGTTGGTGCCCGGTGGCGCAAAACCCAGTTGCTGCGTGCCCCACACGGCGGTGGCGGCAAGCTCTTCATTCACGCCCGGCTGAAAGACGATGTTTTGTGCTTTCAGGTACTTGGACGCCTTCCACAAAGCCTGGTCGTAACCACCCAAGGGCGAACCGCGATAACCCGAGATGAAGCCGGCCGTGTTTTTACCCTGCTGCTGGTCACGCAGGCGCTGCAACATCGGCAGCTTGACCAAGGCTTGCACCCCGCTCATGAAAGCGTAGCCGTAGTCCAGCGAATACTTGTCGTCGAGGGTGACCGTTTCAAGCGACTTGCGGATGTGCTCGGGCAGCGGTGCGTTCATGTCGGTGTCTCCAGATTTTTAAATTTTTATACCCGCAAAGTGTAGGCGGCAGGGCTGGATAAGTCTTTGCGTTTTGTGCCCTATTTACGCTATCCTGCGCAAGATCCTTTCTTCTAAATACGGTTTATGCAAACACTTGATAAATTTGACGTGGCCATACTGAAAGAGCTGCAAAGCGAAGCGCGCCTCACCAACGCCGAGCTGGCCTCACGCATTGGGCTGTCGGCGGCACCTTGTTGGCGCCGCGTGCGTGCGCTCGAAGAGTCGGGCTTCATCACCGGTTACCGAGCCGAAATCAACCGCCAAAAAATCGGGCTGGGCGTACTCGCCTTTGTGCGCATCGACGCCGAGCGCAACACCGGCGAAGCCACCCGAGAGCTGGAAGACGCCATCCGCAAGTTGCCCGAAATCGTCTCGTGTCACTACATCAGCGGCACCGGCACGTTTGAGTTGCAAGTGGTTGCGTGCGACTTAGAGGCGTTCAGTAAATTCGCGCTGCAAAGCATCATCAACCTGCCCAACGTCAAAGACCTGCACACCAGCTTTTCGTTAGGCGAAGTGAAGGCCGGCGGTGCGCTGCCGCTGGGGCATTTGGACGTTTGACCTGACCAACTTCAGAAAATTCTTCTAGACAGCCGGGTCGCTGGCGTGCATGGTGAGGAAATGTTTGACCGAAAGACCTCTGCAGCCGCGCTGACCACCGACCCACCAACGCATTCAAGCGCATCTTCGGTGCAGGCGGCCGCTGCAAAAGTGCTGGGCGAGACGCTGACGCAGTTCACTGACCAGCTGACCGCCCTGCGTGTGTCAAATGAGCCCGAGGTGGTGCATCAAGCGAGGGTGGCTTGGCGGCGTTTTAAAAGTGACGTTCGGCTTTTCAAACCCGCGTTGAAGCCTGAATCGATGCCGGCACTGAAATCTTTGCAGCCGCTGTTGCAGGGCTTGGGTACGCTGCGCGATCTGGACGTGGCCTTGACTGAAACCTTGCCGCGCTGGCGCAGCGCTTACTTGGACGGTTGCCCGTTATCCAACGCTGCACAAGCTCGCAACAAAAAAGCTTGGCGGCAGATGAGCCACGCTTTGCAGCAGTTGGCCGACGAGCAACGGCTGTCGGTGCGCCGCGAACTGCAACGCGCTGACGTGGTCGCCACTTTGCTGTCGCTCACTGAATGGGCCCATGGCTTGACAAGGGTGTTGCAAGGTGTGGAGCCTGCAAAAGTCCCGCTGCGACGTTGGGTGCGGCACCGCTTGAGTCGTTGGCACGAACGCTTCAAAAAGGCAAAGCACGCCGCACTCAAGGATGCGTTGAAAAGTGCTTCAAAAACCGCTCGATGCCATGCCAATCCTGAACGCCAACACCGTGCTCGTATTCTGGCCAAGCGGCTGCGCTACGGCTTAGAAGCCTTGGGCTATTGCTTGCCCGCGCAGCGCAGCCGCCGCTGGCGTCAGCAGGCGGCTGAGGTACAAACCAAGCTAGGTGACGCGCGTGATGTGCTGCAAGCCCACGCCCTGGCCGCCAGCGTGGCGGCGGATAAGAACATTTTGCAATTTTTGAAGCGTTTGGCAGATCCAAACGCAGACCGGGCAACTCAATCGAGTTGAACCGTCGACAAATCGAATGACTTGGGCGGAAAAGCCAAGTCCATTTTTTCCAGCGTGTGCACCAGCAACTCGGCCAAAAACAAATCACGGTAGCGTTTAGAGTCGGCGGGGATCACGTACCAAGGCGCGTTAGTGCTGCTGGTGGCTGCCATGGCTTCTTGGTAGGCTTCCAAGTAGTTGTGCCACAACTGGCGGTCTGAAAAATCCGAGGCTTGCAGCTTCCATTGTTTCAAGGGGTCGTCAAGGCGGGCTTGCAGGCGTGATTTTTGTTCTTGCTTGGAGATGTGCAGGTAGCACTTCAGCACCGTGACGCCTTGGTCATGCAGCAGCGCTTCAAAGTTGGCGATGTGTTGGTAGCGTTTGAGCCAAACGGATTTGTCAATCCAGCCGCGCACCCGCGGCACCAGCACGTCTTCGTAATGGCTGCGATTGAAAATCGCCATCTCGCCGAGCGCCGGTGCTTTGCGGTGAATTCGCCATAAAAAATCGTGGCGCTGTTCTTCTTCACTGGGCACACCAAAAGCTTCGGCGCGCACGCCCAAGGGACTGACATGGGAAAACACGCTGCGAATACTGCCGTCTTTGCCGGCGGTGTCCATGCCTTGCAAGACCAAGAGCAAGCCCCGGCTTTTCCCCGCGTGCAGCATCAGCTGCAGTTTTTCTAGTTTCTCGGCGGCTTTTTGGAACAGCAAAGGCCACTCATTGTCTTGCGCGGCCTTGGACATGTCGGCGTCTGCAGGCAGAGTCGGCAAGTTTTTGAGCTGGAACGGGTGCTCGGCTTTGACGCGCCATGCGGAAAGATCAATGTGGGACATGGTGTTCGCGAATCAGTGACAGGTGGAATTCGGAGGAATGAAGCATGTGTTGAATGTACCCACGCCTGCCGCAAATAGGCAAACCGCCCCTAGCTTTACCCGCACTTTGCAAGGGCGCGGCGACGTGAAGCCCGTCAGCCTTGTAAAGTTCGACCTATGCAAAAGTCCGCGTCCACGATGTTTACCGCTTCCAAAATGACCCATTTCCTCAAAAACTGGCGCTACGCCATCGCTGCGCTGGCCCTGTTGGGGCTGGCTGTCGGCGTCAAACTCTATTTTTTCCCAAGCAACAAAGCACCCGCTTATGTCACCGCGACCGCCGCCTTGGGTGATCTTGAGCAATCGGTCTTGGCCACAGGCACGTTGCAGGCTTTCAAGCAGGTCAGCGTGGGCGCACAGGCCTCTGGGCAAATCAAGAGCTTGAATGTGGCGCTGGGTGACAGCGTCAAAAAAGGGCAGTTGATTGCTGAGATTGACGCCATGAAACAGCAAAACGACTTGCGCAACACGGAGGCGGCTTTGCTGAGCGCTGAGGCCCTGCTGGGGTCGCGACAAGCCTCGCTCAAACAAGCCGAGTTGAGCTTTCGGCGGGAAAAAGAGTTGCTGGCGGCCGACGCCAGTTCGCGCCAGACCTTTGAGCAGGCCGAGGCCACGCTGGGCACCAGCCGCGCTGATGTGAAAACCTCGGAGGCGCAAATTGCGCAGGCTCGGATTGCCGCCGACACCGCGCAAGTGAACTTTAGTTACACCCGCATTTTGGCGCCCATGGACGGTGTTGTCGTGGCCTTGGTGGCACAACAGGGGCAAACGGTTAACGCCAACCAAAATGCCCCGGTCATCATCAAGCTGGCGATGCTGGAAACGATCACGGTCAAGGCGCAGATTTCAGAGGCTGACGTGGTGCGCGTCAAGCCTGGGCAGAAGGTTTACTTCACTATTTTGGGCGCGCCTGACAAGCGGTATTACACGACGCTGCGCAGCGTCGAGCCCGCACCCGACACGATCGTGACGGACACGGCGACGACCGTCAACACGGCCACAGCGATTTATTACAACGGTCTGCTTGACGTGCCGAATCCCGACAGCTTGTTGCGCATTTCAATGACGGCACAGGTTTATGTGGTGTTGAATGAAGCCAAAGGCGCGATCATCATTCCCTCGGCGGCCATCGAGCAAGCCGGTCGGCGCGGCGCGGCCAGCGTGCGCGTGGTCAACGCTGAAGGCAAGGCCGAAAAGCGCGTGGTCAAGGTGGGCATTGACAACAATGTGAATGCACAAATCTTGGAAGGCCTCGCGGTCGGCGACAAAGTCGTGCTGAGTGAAGCCGCCGCGCCCGGCAGCCAAGCGGCGCCGCGTCAAGCACCCCGCATGCGCTTTTGATGAGCCCGGAACTGAACGTGCAGCCTGACGGATCTGCCTCGATGACTGCCCGTCCCGATTCAAGGGGCGCGAACGATGGCGCGCCCGCGCTGCTTGAGCTGCGCGGCTTGCAGCGCGATTTCCCCGCCGGCGAAGGCACGATCACGGTGCTCACCGACATCAACCTCGATATTCGCGCTGGCGAGATGGTCGCCATCGTGGGCGCTTCCGGTTCAGGCAAGTCGACGCTGATGAACATCCTCGGCTGCCTCGACAAACCCAGCGTTGGTACTTACTGTGTGGCGGGCCGGCCGACGGGCCAGCTCGAACCTGATGAATTGGCGGAACTGCGGCGCGAGCATTTTGGTTTTATTTTTCAGCGCTACCACTTGCTGGGCGACTTGAGTGCGCTGAGTAATGTGGAAGTGCCGGCGGTCTATGCCGGACGCGACCGGCAGTCGCGCCGCGAACGCTCGACCGCGCTGCTAACGCGCCTCGGCATGGCTGACCGCTTGCAGCACAAACCCGGTCAGCTGTCGGGCGGACAACAGCAGCGCGTGAGCATCGCGCGGGCGCTGATGAACGGTGGTCATGTGCTGCTGGCCGACGAGCCGACCGGCGCCCTCGACACGCACAGTGGTGCCGAGGTGATGAAGATTTTGCTCGAGCTGCATGCCGAGGGTCACACCATCATCATGGTCACGCACGACATGCAGGTGGCCGCGCATGCGGAGCGCATCATTGAGCTGCGTGATGGCCGCGTGGTGGCCGATCGCGTGACCCGACCTGAGGCGGCCAAGACCAGCGCAGCGTTGAAACCGGTGGCCAGCAGCAGTGGCCGCTGGCAAGCTGGGCGTGACCGTTTCAGCGAAGCTTTTCGGATGGCGGTGCTGGCCATGAACGCGCACCGCTTGCGGACTTTTCTGACGATGCTCGGCATCATCATCGGTATCGCCTCGGTGGTCTCAGTGGTGGCGCTGGGTGAAGGTTCACGTCTGCAGATTCTGAAAAGCATCAGCGCGATTGGCACCAACACGATTGAGATTTTTTCCGGCAGCGGCTTTGGCGATCGGCGTGCCGCCCGCGTGCGCACGCTGGTGCCGAGCGACGCGGCGGCATTGGCCGAGCAAAACTATGTCGACAGTGTCACGCCCACGCTGTACACCTCGGTCACGCTGCGCTACGGCAACATCGCGTTGACTGGCACCGTCAATGGCGTGGGCGATCAGTACTTTCGCGTGCGCGGGGTGGAGATGGCCCATGGTCGGCCCTTTGACGCCGACAGCGTGGCCAGTCTCGCGCAGGAAGTCGTGATCGACGACAACACGCGCAAGCAGCTCTTTCCGAACAAGCCGAACCCGGTCGGCGAAGTTATTTTGCTCGACCAAGTGCCGTGTCGCGTGGTCGGCGTGGCTAAGCGCAGTGACTCCGCTTTTGGCAATTCCGATGCGCTCAATGTGTGGATTCCGTACACCGCCGCCATGAGTCGCGTGATCGGACAAAACTACCTGCGCAGCATCACGGTGCGCATCAGCGACGATGTCTCGGCCGCCGCTGCCGAGCAAGGCGTCAACAAGCTGCTGCTACAGCGCCACGGCGTGATGGATTTTTACGTGCTCAACACGGATTCCATTCGACAAACGGTTGAAAAAACCACCCAAACCATGACGCTGCTGATCTCCGCTATCGCACTGATCTCGCTGATCGTGGGCGGCATCGGCGTGATGAACATCATGCTGGTGTCGGTGACCGAGCGCACTGGTGAGATCGGTGTGCGCATGGCCGTTGGTGCGCGCCAGGGCGATATTCGGCAGCAATTTTTGATTGAAGCCGTGCTGGTGTGTTTGTTGGGCGGCGTGCTCGGTATTTTGTTGTCGCTGCTGATCGGCTGGGGCTTTGAGCAATCTGGCAGCAGCTTCACCATGGTTTACTCCACGCTGTCGATGGTGGTGGCCTTCGTCTGCTCGACGCTGATTGGCGTGATCTTTGGCTTTATGCCCGCCAACAGCGCGGCGAAACTCAACCCGGTCGACGCGCTGTCGCGCGAATAAAGTGTGCGAATGAACTTTGTGAAACCCATGATCTCGACACCTTTGTTTTTGAAATTTCGCGCCACCCGTTGGATGGCCGCGATCAGCGCTGTTGTGTTGGTGAGCGGCTGCGCCGCCAACTTCAACAGCCCTTACCAAACACCTGCGCTCACGCTGCCGGCGCAGTACCGCCAAACCAGCGCTGCGGCCGTCGCTGAGACGGCTGAGTCTGCAACGTCCGGCACGCTCTGGTGGACGCGCTTCAAGGACCCTGAACTGGACCGTTTGGTCGCCGAAGTCTTGCAGCGCAACAACAATCTGGCGGCCGCGGCGATCCGTGTCCGGCGCGCGCAGTTGCTGGCGGGCTTGGCCAATAACAATCTGCAACCGCGCTTCAGCGGCAATCTTGGCACCGGCGCCAGCCTGCCACTGGAAGCGGGCTCGGTGACGACACGCAGCAGCAGCGCATCGCTGAGCGCCGCTTACGAAATTGATTTGTGGAACCGGCTTGGCAGTCTGCGCGATGTGGCCCGCTGGGAAGCCTTGGCAACCGTGCAAGACCGGCAAAGTGCTGCGCTGGCGCTGGTCGGTACCACCACGGGTTTGTATTGGCAGTTGGGATTTTTGAACCAGCGTTTGACGGCCAATACCCAGAGCATTGCCTACGCGCAGACGACCTTTAATTTGGTGCAAGCGCAGTACCGCGCGGGTGCCGTGTCGGGTCTGGAAGTGGCGAAGGCGCAGCAGACGCTGGCCAGTCAACAGGCGAGTCAAAGTGTCTTGCTGCAGCTGGCGTTTGAAGCCCGCACGGCGCTGGCATTGCTGGTTGACGGTGGGCCCGCCAGCAGCTTGGCCAACCCCGCCACACTGCCGGCCTTGGCGCTGCCCTTGCTCGACGCCGGTGTGCCGGCGGCCTTGCTGGGGCGCCGGCCTGATTTGCGTGCGGCTGAGCTGCGTTTGCGTGGAACGTTCACCGGCATCGACGCCACCCGCGCCAGCTACTACCCGGCCTTCAGCCTCACCGGCAGCCTCGGGTCGACCAGCACGCAGCTGAGCAGCGTGTTGAAAAATCCCGCGGCCACACTTGGTCTGGGCGTGACGCTGCCCTTTTTACAGCGCACTGCCATGCAGCTGAGTATTCGCGTGTCTGAAGCGCTGTACGAAGAAGCGGTGGTGAATTTTCGGCAGACGCTCTACACCGCGCTCGGCGATGTCGACAACGCCTTGTCATCGCGCCAGCAACTGGCGCAGCAGGGCTTGCGGCTGGAAGAAACACTGCAGGCCGCGCGCACTGCCGAGCGGCTCTACGAAATACGCTACCGCGCTGGCGCGACCACCCTGAGTCTGTGGCTGGACGCGCAGGAAAGACGCCGCACGGCAGACATCGCTTTGGCAACGAACCAACTTGCGCGTTTGAACAATCAGGTCGTGGTCTACCAAGTACTGGGTGGTGATGCCTCTGTGACGGTGCCTTGAACAGGGCCCCGCGGACGGCGCTAGCTACGTGATCTTGAAAACCGTCCGGACCATTTTCGAGCCCTTTTTCTCTTCAAAAACAGACCACTGTTTGATGCCTTTGACCAGAAAAGCAGTGCTGACGTCTTTCACCGGAATGCGGGCGGTTCGTTTGGCGGTGACCCAGTCCTGAACGTGCGGCAACAGCGGGCCTTCGACGCCAGTCGGGACCAGTAATTCTTTGTCGCCGACTTTGCCTGCGGAGGTGACGGTGAGTTCGGTGGCGGGCATGGAGGCTTTCGTTGTTTAAAAGTGCGGACAGCGCTCAGCGCGGCCACAGCACCCACAGCTTGAGAGGCTGGTTGACTTTGCTGGCCAGTGCGCCAGCTTCAGCGCCGGTGCCGGCAAAGTAGTCGGCTCGTACCGCGCCCAAAATCGCGCTGCCGGTGTCTTGCGCCAGCACCAGTTTTTGCAATTGCACAGACGGGCCGCTGGACGTCAGCCAAACCGGCGTGCCGTAGGGAATGCTTTGCCGGTCGACCGCAATCGAGCGGCCGGCGGTGAGGGGCACGCCTTGCGCACCGCGCGGGCCAAAGGCTGCGTCTTGCTCAGGCAGGGCTTCTTCCCTGAAAAAGATGTAGCGCGGGTTGCTCCACAGCAGCTGCGACACGCGTTGCGGGTTTTGTGCGGCCCAGGCCTTGGTGGCGTCGGGCCAAGGGTTGATCTTGGTCACGCCCTGTTCCAGTAACCACTGGTTGATGCTGCGGTAGGGCTGATCGTTGGTGCCAGCGAAGGCCACCCGCACCGTGCGTTGGCTGCCATCGGCTTCGGTCAGGCGCAGGCGGCCCGAGCCCTGAATGTGCAGCAGCATCGCGTCAATCGGGTCTTCCAGCCAAGCGATCTCGCGGCCCTGTAGGGCTGCTTGCGCCTCTGGAAGGGTTTCAATGTCTTGCCGGCTGAACCAGGGTTTGCGCTTGGCCAGACTGGCCGGCGGCTGGTACAGCGGCACGGCGTAACCCGCTGCAGCTTGCCGGCTGGCGCGAAACACCGGCTCGTAATAACTCGTCAACAGACCGTCGGCGACGCCGTTCAGCGACTCAACGCGGTAGGGTTGCAGGCGCGTCATCATCCAAGCGCGCTGCTCCTCAGCGCTGCCAATGCTCAGGCGCCGAATCTCTGGACACAGCGGCGCAAAGGCGGGTCCGGGGCGCTCACAGCTTTTGACCCAGGCATTCCAGGCTTCAAACAAGGTGTCGTTTTCAAAGCCGGGTAAGTCAGTCCAGCGCACCGGCACCCAGCGGCTTTTGCCTTGCACCCGCGTGCCAGACGGGTCGGCCGCAGATACCGGGGAAGCGGGTGGACTGGCGACTGCGGGCACGCTGCTTTGCCCCGGCGCTGGCCACGCTGGCAGCGGGGTATTGACGGCGCAACCGGCCAGCCAGAGCGCGCCGCCGATAATCAAAAACTTCTTTGAAAATCGGAAAAAAATTGCCATGATCTTGTTGCTACTCGAGGCCCTCGCGGCTTTGCTGATACTGGTGTTCATTGTGTGGTGGACCATGTTCTCAGGGCGCAAAGGTGGCGAGATCAAACCTGATGAGGACGTTGAGAAAAATCTGAAAAAAAAGGGCGACTAAGTATTGCGCATCAAGTTGGCTAATTCGACGGCCGACTTGACGCCCATTTTGTCGAACACGCGGGCGCGGTGCACTTCCACCGTGCGCACGCTGATGTCGAGTTGATCCGCCACCAGCTTGTTGGGCAGGCCGCCCACCACCAGCCGCATCACATCCCGTTCGCGCTCTGTCAGACCTTCCAGCCGGGCTTGCAAGCCGGTCGACTGGTTGTGCAGCGCCAAGCCCTCGGCTGACAACGCCAGCGCTTGCACGATGCGGTCGACCAATGCATTGTCTGAAAACGGCTTTTCATAAAAATCAAAAGCCCCGCGTTTGACCGCATCAACAGCGGTTGGCACATCGGCATGACCGGTGAGAAAAATCACCGGCAGCGTTGGCAGCAAGCCGTAAGTGATGAGCTTTTCAAACATCGCCAAACCGCTCAAGCCGGCCATGCGCACATCGAGCAACACGCAAGAGGGTTCGCGAATTCCGCTGATGGCGGTGATGCGCTCGTCAAAAGCTTCGGCGCTGTCAAAGCACTCACTCACCAAGCGCCGCGAACGCAGCAGCCAGGCGAGAGCTTCGCGCACGCCGGCGTCATCGTCAACGATATAGACGGTGGCGTGGGGGCTGGTTTTCATGTCGAGAACTCGCTTGCGTAATGGGTCGTCTGGGACGGGGTGGCGGGCAGGATGGGGTGGTCTGGCATCGGGCCGGACGGCAGCGTGAATCTGAAAATCGTACCGCGCGGCTTGGCCGCATCATGACCCAGATAGCCGCCATGCTGTTCAATCACGGTGCGGCACAGGCTCAGGCCCAAGCCCATGCCTTCGGCGCGGGTGGTGAAGAACGGTGTGAAAAGTTTTTCAGCCACTTCGGCAGAAATACCAACGCCTTGATCGGTCACTGAAAACTCGACCCAGCGGTTGGTTTCACTGGCCGGCGCGGGTTTCACGCGCAGCGTCAGAACGCGTTCATGGGCATGGGTTTTTCGTGGCTCAGCCTGCATCGCCTGCATGCCGTTGCGCGCCAAGTTCAGCAGCACCTGCTCGACCATGGTGCGGTCGCAGAGCACGACGGCACAAGCCGGGTCGACCTCGATCACCACGCGCACCGACAGCTTGCGGGCCTGCAGACTGACCAGCGGCATGATGGCGTCGAGCAGAGCGCGGGGGGCGACAGGTTCGCGGACTTGGTCACGCCTGCGCACAAAGTCGTGGACGCTTTTGATGACTTTGCCGGCGCGCTCAGCTTGCTCGCCAATGCGCTTGAGCGCGAGCCGCAAATCAGCGCTCAGCGTCATGTTGGTGTCACTGGCGTCGCCGAGCAAATTCAGTGAGCCGGTGGCGTAGCTGGAGATCGCCGCCAGCGGCTGATTCAGCTCGTGGCTGAGCAGTGAGGCCATCTCGCCGACCATCGCCAGCCGGGCGGTGGCTTGCAAACGGTCTTGGCTGGTTCGTGAGACTTCTTCGACCCGGCGTTGTTCGCTGATGTCGAGGATGGCGCTCATCCAGCCGGTGTGTTTGCCGGTGGCATTGATGAGCGGCGCTTCGATGATCAGCACCGGAAAGCGCGTGCCGTCGCGCCGCATGAAGATGGATTCGTGGCCGCCACGCGGCAGGCTGGCGCTGGCCAGTCGAATCGCTTGACGGTCTTGGTAGGCGCCGGCCAGTTCAGGCGGCCAATACGGGCTCGGAAAATTGTGGTCGAGCAATTCTTTGGCTTCGACGCCAACCATTTCGCAAAACGCCGGATTCACGTAGGTGATGCGGCCTTGCAGGTCACGTGCGCGCAAGCCGGTGACGAGCGAGTCTTCCATGGCTTTTCTGAAAGCCAGTGCCTCCGCCAGATCGCTTTCAGCCTTCAGCCGCCGCCGCATGTCGCGCCCGAGCATCAGCAGCACCGCGATCAAGGCGATGGCCATGGCGGTGACCAGCGCGGTCAACACGTTGGGGAAAAAATCGGGTGTGCCGCGCCAACTGTCCATGCGCACCACCAGCGTGGTGCCGGGTAAATCGAGCAGCTGGTGGGCGCTGAAAATACGCTTGCCGCGGGTCGGCGTACCGGCGATCGCCAGCCGCGTGCCGTCAGCTTCGGTGAACGACAGCCCCTGCCCGCGTGACAGTTGCCGGCTCACCAGTTCGGTCAGGATGTCCTGCAGCGAATAGGTGACCACGGTGTAGCCGGTCAAGCGGCCTTCGTCCAACAAGGGAATGCACAGGTCAAGCAGCTCCATGCCAAGACCGTCTTTTTGCGGCATGAAATAGCTGCCCGAATAGGCGGGACCACTCAAACGCAAAGCGGTGGCGCAGGCTTGGGCGGTGTCCTGCATGGCGCTGGTTCGGCTCATGCGTTCGAACACCGCTTGTCGGAAAGACGTGTCGTCGGCCTGCAACAATTCGAGGTCGGGATCGCGCCATTCCACGCGGATCAGTTCGCGGTGCTGGCGCAGCAGATCACTGACCTGCGCGCGCCAAGGGTCAGCACTGCGCTCAGTTGATTGCAGCGCCTGCAGCCGTTGGACGTTGCGCGTCAGGCCGGTGCGGATGTCGTTGACGATTTCGGCCGTGTCACGTTCCAGCCGCGACTGGATCAGGCTGCCTTCGTAGCGTCCAGCCAGCCAGACCAGCGTGCCGAGCATGACCACCACCAGTGCCACCAACATGACCCACAACGACCAGCGCGGGTTCCATTTCAGGCTGCGCCACCAACGTTGTTGGCGCAGCCTGTGTTGCAGTGTCGCGACGCTCATGGTTTGCCTCCGGTGGTTTTGTCGGCTGCGGCTTTGGCGGGTTTGCGTTCAACGCGGTTGATACGAGGATCGCTCCACGGCCCGTCGATGTGAAATTCCTGCGTCGCCGCTTCGGTCAAGGGTCGGCTGAAAAACATTTGCGCCAAAAACGTGCCCAAGCCGATGGCCGGGTTGATGGCGGTGGCGATCAGCGAGGCCGTGCCGGCGTTGACCTCAGGGATCACCACCACCCGCAAGTCTTGCGTTTCACTGGCAATGTCGGCGCTGCCGTCCATCAACACCGCCGCGCTCAAGCCCTTCATCTGCAGGTTGTTGGTGCGCGCCTGACCCTGCTGAATGCTGACGTCGCCGCGCACAAAGTCGAAGGCAAAGCCGTCAGAGAAAACATCGCGAAAATCCAGCGTCAGCCGGCGTGGCAAGGCCTGCAAACTCAGCACGCCCAGCAGCTTGGCAATGCCGGGTTCGGCTTTGAGGAATTGCCCGCTCTCGACGTTGACGTTGAACTGCCCACTCAGGCTCGGGTAGTCCAGGCTCAGCGGTGAACCCAGCCAGTTCACTTGGCCTTCGAGTTTGCCCTTGCCGCGGCGAATCAAGCCATCCATGCCAAGGCGTTTCAACAGGTCGCCCGAGTTGTTGATGTCGAGTTTGAAATTCATCAGCACGCGGCGGCTTTGCGTTGCTGTTGTGCCGGCGGCCCAGTTGCCATTGGCCGAAAACGTGGCGTCCGGCGAGATGACATTGAGTTTGTTCAGCCGCCATTCGCGCACGTTGTTGTCGCGGGCGAATGGCTGGGCGCTTCGGTTGACCGCCTCGACCTCGATCCGACCCAGCCGCTTACCTTTCAGCTCCATGTCTTCCACGACGATGTCGAGGGCCGGAATAGCCGCTGGTTGGCCTTCTAGCAGTGTTTCTACATCTCGCGCGGTGTTGGCACCCAGTCGCAGTCTGGACAGCCGGGCATACAGCCGGCCACCGGCTCCGCCCGGCGCTGCCGTCGGTTGGCCGAGCTCGACATAACCACTGAATTCGTCAGCGTCCATGTTGGCCCGCCAGAGGGCGCCATCACGCGAGGCACCCAGCACCACGTTGTTGAGTTTGTAGCCCTCAAAAGTCAATTCAGTGGCGCGTAATGCCATCAGGGTTGGCAGGTAGTCGGCAGCCGCACGGGTCGGCCCGCTGGCGGGTGTTTTGGCTGCGGCATTGATCGGTGACGTCGCCGCGCTGAGCACGTCGCGCCAGGCGTCGACATCGGCGCGCTGCAAATTCACATTCGCCGCCACATCGTTAGCGGCTTGTGGCGCTGCTTCGCCCGCCTCCAGCCCGACCGCAATGCTGCCGCGCAGCACCCGTGGTTCGGTGTCGCTGAGGTCGCGCACATAGCGCACGCTGGCCAGCTTGCCCAGTGTCAATGACAGCTGGTCTTGCGCGGCTTTAGTGGGTGCAAGCGACTCGCGCAGCAGCGCCTGCTCGAACTGCAACGCCAGCGGTTCGCCAGCGGCTTTGCGCAAGGGCGTCGGAAAATTCAGCGCCATGCCCTGCAAGCTGCTGTTGACGCTGAGTTCAGCGTGGCCATGGCGAAAACCCAGGCTGGCGCTGTAGGCGGTGCTGCCGCTGGCATGGTTGGCGAGCGTGGCGACCATGCCCAGCTCGCGCGCTTGCTGGAGACCTTCGGCAGACACCGTGCCTTGGCCGCGAAACAGAATCGGCGCTTCAAGGGGTTCAGCGCTGCTGCCACGACCGACACCCGTTGGCGTTGCACTGGCGCGCATGCCGCCGTCAAAGCGGATGTCGCCACCCAACATGCGCGCTTGCGCATGGCTCAGACGAAAGCTGTTTTCGGTGAACGCCAGTGCGCCCTGCAGGCGCCCCAGCACCGGCGTGTGGGTGGTGAACTGCACGTCATTGCCCGGCAGCACGAGACTGCCTTGCAGCGTGCCTTTGTCGAGGTTGGACAAGGGCAGTAGCAAGCGCATGACGTAGTCTGCAGACCCGCTGGCGGTTGATTGCAACAGTGCATCACCCAGCATGCCGGAGACGGGCGATGTGTTGATGAATTTCAGACCTTGCGCGAGGGGGCCTTTGATGCTGGTGTTGACTTCAACCACCGGCTCGGCGAGATTGGGAACGCGGGCGCTGCCGCGCGTGAGTTGCAGCCCGTCAAGGCCCGCCACAGTGCCTTGTGCCGCACGCACTTCTAGGCTTTGACGATTGAAAATCAGCTCGCCTTGCAGCGCTTCGAGTGGCGGCCAGGGCTTGCTGGCGGCGTTGCCAAGGACTGGCGAAGGCACATAGGCGTAGCGCACGTTGCTGGCTTTGGCGGTGATCAGGAAATCGCCTTGCTTCGGGTTGGCGAACGGCAGTTGCAGCAAGTCGCCTTTGACCTTGAATTTGACCTCGCTGAGACGGCCTTGCAAAATCGCGTCGCGCACATAGTGGCGCGCTGATTCGGGCAACCTCAGAGGTAAGTAGCGGTGCGCTTGGCTGGCGTCACCGCGGCTGAGGCTGCCTTGCAAGTCCAACACGCCGGGGTGGCGCGCGAGTGTTTTGCTTGGGGCGGTTGCGGTTGCGGTTGCGGCTGTGTCTGCGCTGCTCCAGCGGACTTCCGCTTGGCCTTCGGCGTCTGCATTGGAAAAACGCAGTTTTTTCAGTTGTAGCTCAAGATGTGCGCCGCTGTGTTTCCACAGCACCTCAGACGACAGCGTGTTGAACTGCACCCGTGGCTGCTCAAAAACGCCTGGAAAGTCGACCGCCCCATGCGTCAGTTGGACCTGAGCCTGCCCGCCATCTTGCGTCAGGTTGAAATCGACCGTGGCGTTGTCAACCCCAGGCCGTCCCGGCAACGGATGTGCCGGTGTGCTGGCACTGGCGGCGGCTGCGGTCAGCGCCAGACCGCTCACGCGACCGCGTGCCGTCAAGGTGAGCGGGGCAGACAACTCGCCATACCAGCTGGCCTCGACACGCTCGACCAGTCCTTTGGGCGCAAAGCTGTCGAGCAAGGCGTGGGTGGCGGCGTCCAGTGGCAGGCGCTTGGCGATGCGTGTCAATGAAGCCAAGTCCAGCGTGTCGGCTTTGAGTTCCGTCTTGGCCGGTTGGCGAAGGGCTGCATCGGTGTGCGTCAAGGACACATTGCCGCCCGGCCAGACCAAGCCGTCATCGGCCTCAAAGGACAAACCTGTGGTTTGCAAGTCAAAGCCGTTGTCAAGTTGCTTGCCCGCAAAGCGGCCAGCCACCGACACCAGGGTCAGCGGTGGTAACTCGCGAGCCAGTTGCGTGCTGACGTCGCTCAAGGCGAGATCGGCCGTCACGCCGGAGAGCTGACCGGCGGCAAGATCGGCCCAGACACGCAAGCCCCCTTGGCCGCTGCTCACATCGATGCCAAATTGATCCGGGCTGATGTACTGCCTGAGTTGCGACACATCGGCGCGGCTGAACTCGCTGTAAAGCTCTCCCGACCAAGTCTTCCACGATGAACCGCTGCCCGACAGCAAGGGTTGACGCAGCCGTGCGCGCACGCTGAAGCGCTCGCCCCACGCGGCCGGTGGTGTCGCGTCAATGCGCATCAGATGGCGCTTGCCCGGGTTGCGCAGCACCGCGAGCACATCGGTCAACACCAGCGGCGGCGCAGCATGGGTCTCGTCAGTCCAACGCAGCAGGCCGCCGCGCAAGACCAGCTCGGTTTGCTCAAAGGCCCAATCGGCAAACGCTGAATGACCCCGGGCTGGGTTCGACAAGTCGAGCCCGGCGATTTGGAATTGACCGTCGGTGGTGCGGCGAATGTCGAGCTCGGCACCGTCGATCACCAGCTGCTCAAAACCCAGACTCCACAATGAGCGGGGTGACAGCGCCGCCACCACGCGCGGCAGGCGCAGCGCGGTGCGACCTTCACGGTCCAGCAAGCTGATATCGGTGAGTTCAAAAGAGGGGATCAAACCGCCGGAATGTGCGCTGATATGGCCGATTCGAACGGGAACCCCTAGCGCGCGGCTGGCCTCGACCTCCAAGCGTGGGCGAAAGTCGCCAATACGCGGCACAATCCAGCCGTGTAGCAAGCCATAGCTGAGACCCACCAGCAGCCAAAATGCCACGAGCAGCCACAGCAACACCCGCACGACGCGGGCCGTCAGGCGAACGTGGCGAGGCGGCAGCAGGGTTGAGGGGGGTGTTACAGGATCCATCGGCTTCGGAATTATGACCGTCGCGGCTGGCGGGGGTTCCATCTGAAAGCTGTTTACCTTGATGTTCTCAACGCCTGACGCTGATTTGCCCGCTTTGTCTGATCCCCGTTCAACGCCCTTGGCTGCCAGCCCCGAATCCGAGGGCGCAGCTTATTCACGCTGTGTGCAACGCCTGCGGCGGCGTTACGCCGACCAATTGCACCTGTTGTCCGCGGGACCGCCACAGCGCCCGGCCATGGAAACAGCGCTGAACGCCTTGTTGGCGCAAGGTCTCGCCACGGGCGCGGCCTTGCGGGTGCTGCGCCAAATCGTCATGGAGCGCTTGGTGGTGCTCGATTGCGAAGGCGATGGCCCGACCCAAGCGCCACTCGCGGTGGTCACCCGCGCCATGACGGATCTGGCGGAATTGGTGTTGGATGTGGCCATGGCGGCCACGCAGCAAGAGCTGGACGCCTTGTACGGCCCGCCGTTGGCGCCAGACAGCGCCGCTGTGCGCGCCAGTCTGTGGGTCATCGGCATGGGCAAGCTGGGTGCGCGTGAGCTGAATGTCTCCAGCGACATCGACCTGATTTATGTTTACGACCACGACGGCCAGACCGCTGGCCGAGCCGATGGTCGCGGCCAGATTTCGAACCAGGAATATTTCGCCCACCAAGTCAAGGCCATGTATGCCTTGATCGGCGACACCACCGAGCATGGTTTTGTCTTCCGGGTCGATCTGGCCCTCCGGCCCAACGGCAACTCCGGGCCCGCGGCGGTGTCCCTCAACGCACTGGAAGAATATTTCCAGGTGCAAGGCCGCGAGTGGGAGCGCTTTGCTTGGCTCAAGAGCCGCGTGGTGGCGCCCTTGTCCAGCCTCAGCGGCGGTGTGACGGGCAACAGCCATGAAACCGGCGGCAGCAACAACATCCGCAATGGATCAGCGCAGGCTTTGCGCAGCTCGGTGCTGCCCTTTGTTTTTCGGCGTTACCTCGACTACAACGTTTTTGATGCGCTGCGTATCTTGCACCGGCAAATCCGCGAGCAGGCGCAGCGCCGAAGCGCCGGTCACCCTGAACGCGCCAACGACGTCAAGTTGTCACGCGGCGGCATCCGCGAAATTGAATTCACCGTGCAGTTGCTGCAGGTGGTGCGCGGCGGGCAATTCCCGGAGTTGCGCACGCGCCCCACGTTGGATGCGCTGCAGCGCGTCGCCAACGCTGGCTTGATGCCACAAGACACCGCCGATGCGCTGGCCCGGGCGTATTTGTTTTTGCGCCGCGTCGAACACCGCATTCAGTACCTCGACGACCAGCAGACACACGTGTTGCCGACCCGCGACGACGACTTGGCCTGGATTGCCAAGACGCTGGGCTACCGCGACTGCTGCGCATTTTTGGCCGAGCTGGACACCCACCGTGAGCTGGTGGCGGGCGAATTTGACAAGCTGTTGGGCGGCAACGCCGAGTGCAAAGGCTGCAACAAAATAGCCAGCGCACCGCAAGAGCTGAGTGAGTTGGTGGACGAACAATCCAGTGCATGGCCGGCGCGTTTTCGGGCGCGCATCGCCGAGTGGAGCCGCCACCCGCGCGTGTTGGCGCTGCGCGAAGAATCCCGCGGCCGACTGATTCGCCTGGTCCAGCGCACGGCTGTTTTGTTGAACGAAGGCAAGGTCAGCGAAGAAGCTGCCTTGCGTTTGGTCGATTGGATTGAGCCGCTGCTGCGACGTGAAAGCTATCTCGCCATGCTGCTCGAGCGCCCGTCGGTGCACGAGCGCTTGTTGCGCCTGCTGGGTACGGCCAAATGGACGGCGCGTTACCTGCAACAACACCCGGGCGTGATTGATGAGTTGGCCAGCGACGACATGCTGCACCAGCGCTTCGATGCAGACGCCTTCAAGGCCGAAGTTGAGCTGCGGCTCGCTTCCTTCAAACGCACGGGCGAGGACGACGACGAAGCTTGTCTCAACTTGTTGCGGCGCGCACACCATGCCGAGGTGTTCCGCACACTGGCGCGCGATCTGGAAGGCATGCTGACGGTCGAGCAGGTGGCCGACGACCTCAGCGCTCTGGCGGAAGCTGTGCTCAGCCTGACCGCGGACTGGTGCTGGCAGCGCCTGAAATACCGTCATCGCGAGCAGTCCCAATTCGCCATCATTGCCTACGGCAAGTTGGGCGGTAAAGAGCTCGGCTACGGCAGCGACCTGGACATCGTTTTCGTCTATGAAGACGAGCATGAGCAGGCTGGTGAGGTCTATGCCACGCTGGTGCGCAAGATCATCAATTGGCTTACCGTCAAGACCTCTGAAGGCGATCTGTTTGAGATTGACACCGCGCTGCGGCCAAACGGTGGTTCTGGGCTGTTGGTCATCAGCTTTGCGGCGTATGCGAATTACCAGCAACAGCGCGGCAGCAACACCGCTTGGACGTGGGAACACCAAGCCATGACACGCGCCCGTTGCGTGCTGGGTGATGCCTCCTTGCACCAGCGTTTTGACGCGGTCCGCCACGCGGTCATCAGCGCACCACGCGACGTCGCCGCTTTGCGCGACGAGATTGTCGCGATGCGCGACAAAGTCCGCTTGGCGCATCTGCCCAAGCGCAAGCCGGCGGGGCTGGCTAAGTCCGTTTCAGAGCCTGAGAAGTTCGATGTCAAGCATGCCATCGGCGGCATGGTCGATGCTGAATTTGCGGTGCAGTTTTTGGTTTTGTCTGAGTCAGGTCGGCACCCGGAACTGGCCGACAACGTCGGCAACATCGCCTTGCTGCAACGTGCGGAACGGGCCGGTTTGTTGCCGCCCGGTGTTGGCTTACAAGCCGCCGACGCTTACCGCAGCTTGCGCCGGGTGCAGCACCAAGCGCGGCTCAACGAAGAGCCGACACAGGTCAGCCTAGCGTCCGTGCAAGTTGAGCGGGCGGCGATTCAGGCGCTGTGGGCGGCGGTGTTTGGCTGAGCTGGAAATTCAGCCGCGCGCTACACCGCGTGACGCCTTGTGATACCGCGCGCGGTCATGTCCGCAATCGCCGCGGCGTCATAACCGAGCTCTGTCAACAGCGCGTGCGTGTGTTCACCGAGCTGCGGCGCTGACGTCCGCACGCCGGGCCGGTGGCCACCCAACGTGAAGGGCATCAGCACCGTTTTACTCGGCCTGCCGTCTGGCAAGGTGATCGGCGCGAGGCCGCCGGTGGCGAGCAAATGCGGGTCTTCCATCAGCGCTTCGGGCCGCGTGATGGGTGCAAACGGCAACGCATGCTTCTCAAAAATCGCCGACAACTCGGCCGCACTGTAGACCGCCATTCGCTCGCGCAGCAGCGGCATCATCCAGTCTCTGGCGCGGACGCGGTCGTTGTTGGTTTTCAGGCGTTCGTCGGCTTTCAGATCCACCAAACCGAAGACCTCGCAAAAAATCGCCCACGCGCTGTCGCTGACGACCGCCAGAAAAATCTGCTCGCCGTCTTTGACTTGGAACACGTCGTACACCGCCCACGCTGAAATGCGCGCCGGCATGGGTGCAGCGGCCTGGCCAGTGACGGCGAATTGCATCATGTGCTGGGCGACTAAAAAGACATTGTTTTCAAACAGCGCGCTTTGAATTTCTTGGCCAAGGCCGGTGCCGTGCTGCGGGTGGTCGCGCTGCGCCAAGGCGGCCATCGCGCCGATCGCGCCGAACATGCCGCCCATGATGTCGTTGACGCTGGTGCCAGCGCGCAGCGGGTCGCCGGGCCGGCCGGTCATGTAAGCCAAGCCGCCCATCATTTGCACGACTTCGTCGAGCGCGGTGCGGTGCTCATACGGGCCGGGTAAAAAGCCTTTGTGGCTGACATAAATCAGGCGCGGATTCAGCGCTTTCAGGCTGGCGTAGTCGAGGCCGAGCTTGGCCATGGTGCCGGGCTTGAAGTTCTCGCTGACGATGTCGGCGGTAGCGATCAGCTTGAGCACGGCCTCTAGACCTTCGGGCGTTTGCAGGTCCAGCGCCAGGCTTTTTTTGTTGCGGTTGAACATCGGGAAAAATCCAGACCCCGAGCCAATTAATTTGCGGGTGGCATCGCCTTCGCGGCCGTGGCCGATCGGCTCGACCTTGATGACTTCGGCGCCGAGATCGGCCAGCACCATGCCGCAGGTCGGGCCCATCACCATGTGGGTGAATTCAACGACGCGCAAGCCTTCGTAGGGCAGGCGCGGTGTGGCTGGTGTGGCGCTCGTGGTGTGCTCAGTCATGTGAGGCTCCGGTGTTCCAGCCTTTAGGCAAGCCGGCCTCGGGCGTCATGCCGTACAGCGGCTCACCGGGCAAGCCGGTACGCAGCGGCTCACGCGCCGCCATCAGCCGGTTCAAGTTCAAGCCGGTGCTGATGCCCATGGCTTCGAACATGAAGACCAGATCTTCGGTGACCACATTGCCCGAGGCCCCGGGCGCATAAGGGCAGCCGCCGAGTCCGCCTAGCGAGGCGTCAAAAGTGCGCACGCCTTCGTCGTAGGCGGCCAGGCAATTGGCCAGCCCGAGGCCGCGCGTGTTGTGCATGTGCGCGGCACCGGCGTGTTGGCCTAACTCAGCGCGCAGGCGTTTGAACAGTCGGCGCACTTGCGCTGGATTGGCATAGCCAGTGGTGTCTGACAGGCCAACGTCGTCAGCGCCAGCGGCCACGCATTGGGCGGCTAAGCGGATCACATCGTCTTCGGGCACGCTGCCTTGCAAGGTGCAGCCAAAGGCGGTGGAGATGCCGACTTCCAGCCCGACCTGCGGTGCTGTGTCCTTTCGCAATTCAGCAACCAGACGTACTTCTTGAATCATGTCCAACGGTGTTTTTCGCACGTTGGCCAGAGAATGTGCGTGGCTGGCCGAGACCGGCAAGGTCAGCTTGTGCACGCCAGCGGCCAACGCCGCTTCAGCGCCGCGCAGATTCGGCACCAGCGCCATCACCGTCAGGCCAGGCAGCGTCAGCGCGTGCGCCACCACGTCTGCGGTGTCGGCCAGTTGCGGCAACAGCTTGGCCGGCACAAAAGAGCCGACCTCAATTTCGCGCAGACCGGCTTCGTAGAGCGCGGTGATCCAGCGCTTTTTGTCGGCGGTGGACATGATCGCCTTGACCGATTGCAGGCCGTCGCGTGGGCCGACTTCGCTGATCAACACGTGGGGCGGCGGGGGAAGAAAGGCTTTTTGCATGGGCACAGGCGGGGTCTGGTGAATCTTGGTGGAGTGGACAGGGCGCGTTCTTTGGCCCTGCACCATTGTTTCAGCAAACGGAGCTTGCCCCCACACGGCTAAGATTCACGCCTAAAAAGTCACAGATAAAGCCTGTTTGCGGCGATTAATCTCTGGTCAAGTATCCAATACAGTCGGTTCATGGATAAAACACACCTTCGGTCCTCTGCTGCGCCTCAAGTTCCGGGCGCTGTGCTGTTCGACGCTTACGGCACGCTGTTCGATGTGTACAGCGTCGGCTTGCTGGCCGAGCAGCTGTTTCCGGGTCACGGTCAAGCGCTCAGCGTGTTGTGGCGCGACAAGCAAATTGAGTACACGCGCTTGGTCACCACCAGCAAACTGGGGCCCCAGCGCGAGTCGGTGTACCAACCTTTTTGGGCGCTCACACAAGCCGGTCTGCGTTACGCCTGCAAGCGCTTGGGCTTGACGCTGACCTTGGACGCCGAGCAGCAGCTGATGAACCAGTACCGCCATCTGTCGGCCTTTCCGGAAAACCGCGAGGTGCTGCAAGCGCTGAAAGCGCGCGGCATCGCCACCGGGATTTTGAGCAACGGTGACCCTGAGATGTTGGGCATCGCCGTGCGCAGCGCCGGTCTGGAGGGCTTGCTCGATCACGTGCTGAGCGTGGACAGCATTTGTCAATACAAAACCCATCCCGATGCTTATGCGCTCGGCACCGAGGCGGTCGGTTTGCCGGCCTCGCAAGTGGTGTTTGTGAGCTGCAACAGTTGGGACGCGCTGGGCGCTACGTGGTTTGGTTATCAGACCTTGTGGGTGAATCGCTATAAGCTACCCTTTGAAGAACTCGGCACGCAACCCGTGCGCACCGGCAGCAACCTGCGTGATGTGCTGGCCTTTTTTTAATCAGTTATCAGGAGAAATCATGTCCACAGAACGTACCCCCAGCCACCGCCTGCAAGTCGCCACGCCGCTGTACCAGTTCATCGAAGAACGCGTGCTGCCCGGCATTGGCGTCAAGAGCGCCGCTTTCTGGAAAGGCTTCGACGCCATCGTCGCTGACCTGTCGCCTAAAAATATCGCCTTGCTGGCCGAGCGTGACCGCTTGCAGTCCGAGCAAGATGCTTGGCACAAAGCCAACCCCGGCCCGATCACCGACATGCCGGCTTACCGCAGCTTCCTAGAAAAAATCGGTTATCTGAACGCAGTGCCGAAAAAAGTCCGCATCACCACCACCCAGGTCGATGCTGAACTCGCCGTGCAAGCCGGTCCGCAGTTGGTGGTGCCGGTGCTCAATGCCCGCTATGCACTGAACGCCGCCAACGCGCGTTGGGGCTCTTTGTATGACGCGCTGTACGGTACCGACGTGATCTCAGAAGACAAGGGCTGCGAAAAAGGCAAAGGCTACAACCCAAAACGCGGCGCCAAGGTCATTGACTACGCCCGCCATGTGCTGGACCGCACCGCACCGCTGCGCAAAGGCTCGCACGTTGACTCGGTGGGCTACCGCATCAAAGACGGCAAACTCGCCGTCAAACTCAAAGACGGCAGCAACACCAGCTTGGCCGACGCGAAACAATTCGTCGGTTACCAAGGTGAGCCTAGTAAGCCCAGCGCCGTGCTGTTGCAACACAATGGCCTGCACCTCGACATTCAAATCGACCGCAGCACCTTGATTGGCAAAAGCGACCCGGCCGGTGTCAGCGACTTGGTGTTGGAAGCAGCGCTGTCGACCATTCTCGACCTCGAAGATTCAGTGGCCGTGGTCGACGCCGACGACAAAGTGCTGGCCTACAGCAACTGGCTTGGCATCTTGCAAGGCACGCTGACCGAGAGCTTTGAAAAAGGCGGCCAAACCATGACACGCGGCCTGAACCCAGACCGTATTTACACGCCGCCTGCGGGCAAAGGCAAGAAGGTCGTTCTGCACGGCCGCTCGCTCATGTTCCTGCGCAACGTCGGCCACCTGATGACGAATCCGGCGATTTTGTACACCGACAAAAAAGGAGACACCCGCGAAATCCCGGAAGGCATTTTGGACGCCGTGGTGACCACCACCATCGCCATGTACGACTTGCAGCGCACGGCCAAAGACGCGATTCGCAACTCACGCAAGGGCTCGGTCTACATCGTCAAGCCGAAGATGCATGGCCCGGCTGAAGTCGCTTTTGCCGACGAGCTTTTCTCACGCGTTGAAAAAATGCTGGGTCTGCCAGACAGCACCGTCAAGCTCGGCATCATGGACGAGGAGCGCCGCACCAGCGTCAACTTGAAGGCCTGTATTGACGCTGCCAAAAGTCGCGTCGCCTTCATCAACACCGGCTTCTTGGACCGCACCGGCGACGAGATGCACACCGCCATGTATGCCGGCCCGATGATCCGCAAAGGCGATATGAAATCCAGCGCTTGGATTCAATCCTACGAGCGCAACAACGTGCTGGTCGGCCTGAGCTGCGGCCTGCGCGGCAAAGCGCAAATCGGCAAAGGCATGTGGGCCATGCCCGACCTCATGAAGGCCATGATGGAACAAAAAATCGGCCACCCGATGGCTGGTGCCAACACTGCGTGGGTGCCGAGCCCGACCGGCGCTACTTTGCATGCCTTGCACTACCACCAGGTGCTGGTCAGCGACGTGCAAAAAGAGATGGAAAAAATCAATGCCAACAAGGAAGCGGAGAGCTTGCTCACCGGCTTGTTGACCGTGCCTGTGACAGCTACGCCGAACTGGAGCGCCGCCGAGAAGCAGCAAGAAATCGACAACAACGCGCAAGGTATTTTGGGATACGTGGTGCGCTGGATTGACCAAGGCGTCGGCTGTTCTAAAGTGCCCGACATCCACAACGTCGGCCTGATGGAAGACCGCGCCACGCTGCGTATCTCAAGTCAGCACATTGCCAACTGGTTGCTGCACGGCGTGGTCACAAAAGAACAAGTCCAAGCTACTTTTGAGCGCATGGCCGCAGTCGTCGACAAGCAAAACGCCGGCGATCCGCTGTACAAAAAAATGGCCGGAAACTTCGCCACCAGCGCGGCGTACAAAGCGGCTTGCGATCTGGTCTTCAAGGGGCTGGAGCAACCTAGCGGCTATACCGAGCCATTGCTGCATGCGTGGCGTTTAAAGGTCAAGGCTGGCACGGCTTGAGCGTGTTGATCTGACGTGAAAACGGAGCTCTAGGGCTCCGTTTTTCATTTAGCTTCTGCGCTGCCGCATCAGGTGCTCCACGGTCTCAAACAGCGCCTCACTCAGCAGCGCCAGCAGCGTGGCGGGAAGGGCACCGGCCAGTAGCATCTGGCCGTCGTTCAGGGCCAGACCAGTCACGATGCGCTCACCATAACCACCCGCGCCAATGAAGGCGGCAATGGTCGCCGTGCCGATGGCGATCGAGGTCGCCGTGCGCACGCCCGCGATGATGGCCGGCAGTGCTTGCGGCAGTTCGACCTCTCGCATCACTTGTCCGGTGGTCATGCCCAGTGCTTGGGCGGCCAAGCGCTGGCCGATGGGCACTTCGCCCAGGCCGGTGACGGTGTTGCGCATGATGGGCAGCAGGGCGTAAAGCATCAGCGCTATCAGCGCGGGCAGCGTGCCGATGAGGCCGAGCGCAGAAATCAGCATCGCCAGCATGGCCAGTGAGGGCACGGTCTGCAGCAGGCCTGCGGCGCCCAGCACCACGGCGCGCAGGCGTGGGTGGGGAAACACCCAGACTGCCAGCGGAATGCCCAGCAGCGCAGCGCCGCCTAAAGCGATCAAGGTCAGCGTCAAGTGCTGCCGCGTCAGCCGCGCCAGGTCGGGCCCGAACAGCTTGGCCCAGAAGCCGCGTTGACCCGAGTCGGTGCCGGCACCCGACGTTGCGCTAGGTGCAGTGTCTGACTTGGATGCGAGGTAGTCCCGCGCAATCACATCAAAGGCGACGCCTTGCAATTCAGCTCGCGCATTCATCGCAATCATGGCCTTCTCGTCAATGCTGCTGCTCAACTTTTGCAGCGCCGCCCACGCTTGAGGAAACCGCGCGGGCACATCCAGCCGGTACAGCAGCACGGCGTCATAACGCGCAAAGTATGCCAAGTCGTCCTTCAGCACGCGCAGGCCAAGGTGGTCAATCTTCGCGTCGGCGGTGTAGATGTCGATCACATCCACTTGGTTTTGCGCCATCGCGTCATAGGCCAAGCCGTGGTCCAGCGCCAGCGGCGTTTGAGGCGCGGCATAACGTTTGGCGAGCCCCGGCCAACCGTCGGCACGGCCTAAAAATTCGTTCGACAGGCCTAACTTCAGCGCCGGATGTTTCATCAGATCGCTGAGCGTGGAGATGCTTAAGCGCTGTGCGGTGTCTTCGCGCATGGCCAGCGCATAGCCGTCGTTGAATCCCAGTGGGATCGCCGCACCGAGGCCCAGCGGCGCCAGTGCTGCATTCACGGCTGCCAACGTCATCGGTGTTTTATTTTTGAGAATCTCCAGGCTGATGGTGCCCATGTACTCCGGGTACACATCAATGCTGCCTGAGCGCAGCGCCGCATAAACAATGGCCGTGTTGCCCAAGCCTTGCAGCACCGCAGGGGGCGCCTGCATGTGCGGTGCCGATGTTTGCGCCAACACCTGCGCCAAGATGTAGGACTCGGTGAAACGCTTAGAGCCGATGCGCAAGGTGTCGTTGGCGGGCTGGGCGGCGAAAGTGCTGGCGCTGACAAGGGCCAGCACCAGAGCGATGCACCAAGCAGGAAATGAAGTAAGGCCGGCAAGGGCTGTTAATGCGGGGAATCGACGAGTCATCGGTTCAGTATCGCCGTCCTCGTCGGCTGAATTCAGTAGCTCGCAACGGGTTATGAGCGGCGGACGTCTTCGGGCGACACACGAACAAGCTGCCCGTTCCGGACGACGATCAAGTCAGTTCCGGTCTGCACGGCCAGCTGCCTCGCTTGTAGCGCGGCGCGTTGAATCGCGAAATACGAGCCTCTCAAATCGGCATCCATCATTGTCGGGGGAGTCCCGTAGTCAGACTCAGGCTCATTGACATGGCGAATGGTGTTCATGTGCGCATCGCTCCAACCCGTTAAAACAGGCTTGTCGCCGGAGTTGTCATAAAGGGCCCACTGGTCGACCAGTGGGCGGTAGACGTTGGCGAACAGTTCCTTGCCAGCGTCGAAGCGTCGACGAATCGTCGATTCCGGAATGTCATGGCCGCCTTGGCGAACCCGCTCTGCCACCCGTTGAACAGCGATGTCTGCTGACGGCAAACTTAAAAACAACAGCGTCACCTTGTAACCGAGCGCCCGCCACGTGGGTATGTGACGCGCATAGATTTTGCCGGCCAAGGTTGTTTCAAACGCAAAACTCGCCCTTTTTTCGACATGTCGGGTGATGACATTCAGCATCAATCTGCCGGCCTGAATGGCGGCCTTCTCCGGCGCAAAAGGTGACAGTCCGGCCGCGATCAAGTCTGCGTTGACAAACACCGGGCAGACAGCTTCACGCGGCAGAAACGCCCTTGCAAAAGTGGTTTTCCCTGCACCGTTCGGTCCGGCAATGATGATGATTTTGGGTGGTGACATGAATGGCCAAGGACTGTGGGCAAAGACATGACCCACAGACCTCTCATGCACATGGTAACGGCGTTAAAGGTTTAACGCTGAAAACTCACTTCGCCGTCGGCATCACAAACTCAGCGCCCTTGCCGATGCTCTCGGGCCAGCGCTGCATGATGGATTTTTGTTTGGTGTAAAAACGCACGCCTTCTTCGCCGTAGGCGTGCATGTCGCCGAACAGGCTTTTCTTCCAGCCACCAAAACCGTGCCAAGCCATCGGCACTGGAATTGGCACGTTGATGCCGACCATGCCGACTTGAATGCGGCGGCTGAATTCACGCGCCACGTTGCCGTCGCGGGTGAAGCAGCTCACGCCGTTGCCGAACTCGTGGGCGTTGATCAGGTTGATGGCTTCGGCCAGGTCTTTGACGCGCATGCAACCCAGTACTGGGCCAAAAATTTCTTCTTTGTAAATACGCATGTCGGGGGTCACATTGTCAAACAGCGTGCCGCCCATCCAGAAGCCTTTGTCGCAACCCGCACCGGCTTGTGCGCCGGTGAAGCTGCGGCCGTCGACCAGCAGTGTCGCGCCTTCTTGGACCCCGAGGTCGATGTAGCCGGTGATGCGTTGGTGCGCGGCGGCGGTGACGATGGGGCCCATTTCGGCGTCGAGGTTGACGCCGTTTTTGATGATGAGTTGCTCAGCGCGTGCTTGCAATTTGGGTAGCAAGCGGTCGGCCACGTCGCCAACCAACACGGCGACCGAGATCGCCATGCAGCGCTCGCCGGCCGAACCGTAACCAGCGCCAATCAGCGCATCGACGGCTTGGTCTAGGTCGGCGTCCGGCATCACGACCATGTGGTTTTTGGCGCCACCCAGCGCTTGCACACGCTTGCCGTGGTGGGCGCCGGTTTCATAAATATAGTTGGCAATCGGCGTCGAGCCGACGAACGAAATCGCGTGCACATCCGGGTGCACCAGCAACGCATCAACGGCTTCCTTGTCGCCTTGCACGACGTTGAACACACCATCCGGCAGGCCAGCTTTTTTCAGCAGATCGGCCATGAACAGGCTGGCGCTAGGGTCGATCGGGCTCGGCTTGAGGATGAAGCAATTGCCGGCGGCAATCGCCACTGGGAACATCCACATCGGCACCATCACCGGGAAGTTAAAAGGCGTGATGCCCGCCACCACGCCGAGGGGCTGGCGCAGCGTCCAGTTGTCGATGCCGGTGCTGACTTGGTCGGTGAAGTCGCCCTTGAGCAGTTGCGGAATTCCGCAGGCGAATTCGACGATGTCGATGCCGCGCGCCACTTCGCCTTGCGCGTCGGTGAAGACCTTGCCGTGCTCGGCGGTGATGAGGTGCGCCAGTTGGTCTTTGTGTTGGTTCAGCAGCTCAAGGAACTTGAACATGACGCGGGCACGGCGAATCGGCGGCGTGTCTGACCAAGCCGGAAAAGCCGCCTTGGCTGCGACGACGGCAGCGTTCACATCAGCCGCGTTGGCCAGCGCCACACGGGCAGTGACTGCGCCGGTGGCGGGGTTGAAAACGTCTTGCTGGCGGACCGATGCGCCGGCGACAGCACGCCCGTTCACATGGTGGCCAATGGTGTTGGGGGTGGTGGGTGCGGTCATGGTGAGTCCTTGGTGGTGTCTGTTAAGGCTCAGTCTAGGCTTCATCAGGCGTTTTGATAACGCCCTTATTTGTGATTACATTGTTCAAATAAATGAACAGTGAGGCCAGATCTGCTAATCTGCAGACATGGCTTCCGACCAACTTTCACCGCTGCTGGCTGACTTGCATTTGTTGACGGTGCTGGCCTCTACGCGCAGCTTCACTGAGGCCGCACGTCGCCTTGGTGTGTCCAAAGCCTCGGCCAGCATGCGCATCAGCGAGCTAGAGCGCTCAGCCGGCGTGCTGCTGGTGCGCCGAACCACGCGCTCAGTCGGCCTGACGGAAGCCGGCCAGCAGCTGGTGAACGAGATGCTGCCCGCCTTTGGCCGCATCAGCGAGAGTTACACCGCCGTCAAAGACTTGGTCGGCACGCCGCGCGGCTTGGTGCGTGTGACCGCACCGGTGGCGCTGGGGCGGCAACATTTGGCGCCGTGCGTGGCGGCCTTTCTGAAGCAATTTCCTGAGATTCAGATCGAGTTAGAGCTGACCGACCGCTTTGTGAACCTCGCCAACGAAGGCTTTGACTTGGCGATCCGCCACACCCACGCGCCGCCTGAAACCCATGTCGCCTGGGTGCTGTGCGAAACCCGCTCGGTGCTGATGGCCAGCCCGGCATATCTGGCGGCGCGAGGCGTGCCGACGCATCCGTCTGAGCTCAGTGCTCATGACTGCTTGCTGTATTTGGGCGGCGGGCATGCCGGTAATTGGACGTTTGCCAAAAACTCCAACAACGCTGAGGTCAGCCCCAGAGTGGGCAAAAGCCGCCTGCGCAAAGCAGCCAGCGCTGCCCCGCCAGCCGATGAGCGCGTCGGCGTCAACATCCGTGGCTCGCTCAAGGCCAACAACAGCGAGGTCTTGCGCGACGCGCTCTTGGCTGGTTTGGGCATTGGTCTGCTGCCCGACTTCAGCTTGCCACCAGCGAACGCCGATGGCGAGTTGCCGCTGCTGCGCGTCTTGCCGGACTGGCAAGTGCAAGGCTTTTTTGGTGACCGGATTTATGCCCTGCGGCCGTGGTCGGCGCAGGTGCCAAAAGCAGTGCAGTGCCTGGTTGAATTTTTGCGCGCGTATTTCGCTAAAGGTTTCAACCAAGACCGCGCAGCGTAGCCTTGCTCGCAGTTGCTGTGCAGCCGTCTTATTTGTAAAGTCCGCGCTTGACCAACCAATCCTGAATCAAACCGGCGACTTGGTCGCTGTTGCGATCCATCATGATCATGTGCGAGTTGCCTTTCATGCCGATCTTGGGCAGGTCGATCACATCGGCACTGCCGCCGGCAGCGCGCAGGGCTTCATAAAATTTAATGCCATTGCCGCGGATAGTTGGCCAGCGGGAGTCCTGCTCGATGTAATCGCCATAGATGGCGAGAACGGGGACATTCTTCATCTTCGGTGCATCGGCAAGAGCGCCCACAGCCGCTGGCTCAACTAGGACAAGAGCCTTGACTTTGTCTGGCCTGGCTTCAGCTACGCGGACTCCGAAAAGGCCGGACTGCGAATGCACCAGCACCACACAAGGGCAGACCTTGTCGACGAGTTCGGTGTAGGCGGCGATGGTCGGCTCATCCGTTGAAGTCCAGCGCGGCACGTTTTGTTTGGTGAAATTGTCATAGCCCTCGATCGGGAACAGGCTGCCGGGCATCGGTTTCATTTTGCTGACGTCCTTGTTGTAGGAGCCCGCACCCTGGCCGATGCGAAACCGCTCAAAAGGATTTTCTTTGGTCAGGAACACCGGATCGGTCTTGAAGACGTCCGGGTACATCGCCCAGCCAGACCGACCACGCTCCACGGCGTCAGAGTTGTAGCTTGGCCAGCCTTTTTTCACAAAATAATTCAACCAGCCCTCGCGGCCGTCCGGCGTGGTTTCGTAGGTCACGCCTGAGAGGCCGCCGCCATGCCACATCAGCAAGGGCAGGCTACCGCGCGGATCTTTCGGAATGAAGTACTGCACATACATTTGCTCGACCTGGTAGACGCCGTTCGGATCGACTTTGGCAGGAACCCCGCCTGGCGCAAAAAGCACTTCTTTGATGGGCTTGCCACTGATGACCACTTCGCGGCCGCCGACGTGGAACGAGCCCATTTGCGAAAGTTGGATAGGCGCTTGGGCGCAACCGCCTAGAGTGCCCAAAATGAGGGCCGCGATGCCGAGGTGTAAGGTGTTTTTCATGGTCGTCTCCATTTTTTTGTGATTGCCAGGGAAGCGTGAAGCGCCAGCCGCAAGGGCAGTCAGCGCATCGATGTTGATTATGTTGATAAATGACCTGCGTGGCATTAGGTAGTTTCATCGAGCCCTGGGCTCGGCACCAGCCCATGCAGAGGACCGCCTCGCTGAACAGAACTCCGGCCAAAGATAATCAAGCCATGAACATTCGATGGAAACCCAGCGTCACGGTCGCCGCCGTGATTGCCCGAGATGTCGCCGGCGTGACGGAATTCTTGCTGGTCGAAGAGCACACGCCAGCCGGCTTGCGCCTGAACAACCCGGCCGGCCACCTAGACCCGGGCGAAAGCCCGTTGGAGGGTTGCGCGCGCGAAACGCTGGAAGAAACCGCGTTTCACTTTCAGCCGACAGCTTTGGTTGGCGTCTACTTGTCGCGCTTTGAAAAACCGGTGCCGGGTCAGGCGCAGACCGAAGACATCACCTACTTGCGCTTTGCCTTTTGCGGCGAACTGGGTGAGTTCGTCGCCGGACAAGCCCTTGACGATGGCATTGTGCGTACGCTTTGGCTCAGTGCCGACGCGATTCGCGCCTGCCCCGAGCGCCATCGCAGCCCGCTGCTGATCAAGTGCATGGACGACTATCTGGCGGGTCATCGTCATCCGGTCGATGTCATCACCACCGACGTCAGTGTTTACCAAATCGGCAAGGCCGCTTAGCGTTGAGAAGCGCTCAGGCGCGTGCGGCCAGCGCCGCGCGCAAATGCGCATGAAACATCTTGGCCGGCGCCCGCAAGGCCGCACCGTGGCGCGTGGTCAGCCCGAGAACGCGTGACACGGCCGGCGCGTGCAGCGCAATGCCGACCATGGTCGGATGCGACTCGGGCAGCGCCAGCCGCGGCACCGCTGCCACGCCCAGTCCAGCTTCGACCATGCCGAGCAGCGTTGCCATGTGGCTGACCTCAAAACGGTAGACCGGATCGATGCCGGCCTTGGCCATGGCGTCGTCCAGCAACTGGCGGTTGCCGCTGGAGCGTGCTGCTGTCATCAAGCGCTCATCACTCAGCGCCGACCACGCGACGGAGGTCTGCGCGGCCAGCGGATGGTCTCGCCGCATGGCCAGCACAAAGGGGTCGGTGTGGATCGGCTCAAAGTCCACGCCCGGCACTTGCTGGCCCAAAAAACTGATGCCGAAATCGGACTCGCCCGAGATCACGCTGGCCAGCACTTGGCTCGCGCCTTCGTCAACCACGCGGACCCGGATCAAGGGATAGAGTTCGGTGAACGAGCCCAGCACCGAGGGTAAAAAATGAATCGCCGCCGACGGCACGCAGGCCACCGTGACCCGGCCGCTGCCACTGGCGGCAATGTCCGAGATGCCGAGGATGGCGAACTCCAAGTCGTCCAAAGCCGCGCGAGCGCGTTCCAAAAAGACCCGGCCCATGGCCGTCAATTCGACGGATCGCGTGGTCCGATTGAACAGCCGTGCGCCCAGAATCGTCTCTAACTTGTCGATGCGCCGGCTCAGTGCCGGAGCTGACAAGTGGATGTGGTCGGCCGCCGCCCGAAAACTCCCGCGCTCGGCGACGGCGACAAAAGCCTGCAATTGCTGCAAATCGAAATTGATGCGTGACATGCAGCAATGCTATCAAAAGTTGCACTTCACCGAATGATCCGTCCGTCGCATCATCGCGGCCACAACGACACCAAAGCGGAGACCTGCATGCGACCCCAACCTATTTTGTTATCGGCTTTCCTGAAGCCGCTTTTGACGCCTTTGATGGTGAGTCTGGCCCTCGCTGGTCCGGCGCTGGCGCAAAACTGGCCCGAGAAAACCATCACCATCGTCGTCCCGACCGCTGCGGGTGGCGCCAACGACGCCATGGCGCGCATCATTGCGCAGGGGCTGAGTGCGCGGCTGGGCAAAGCGGTGGTGGTCGAGAACAAGGCCGGCGCCAACGGTGCCATTGCGGCAGAGTCCGTGGCCCGCGCCGCGCCGGACGGCTACACCATCATGTTTGGCTACATCGCCACCCACGGCATCAACCCGGCGCTGCAAAAACTGCGTTATGACCCGGTGGCTGACTTCGAGCCGATCGGCATGGTGGCAGCGTCGCCCACGGTCTTGGTCGCCAACAACGCCGTGCCGGTTAAAAACGCCAAGGAACTGGTGCAGCTGATCAAGTCCAAGCCGGACACCTTCAGCTACGCCACCGCTGGCAACGGCACGGCCCCGCACATCGCCGGCGAACTCTTCAAGCTATCCGCTGGACTTGACGTGGTGAGCGTGCCTTACAAGGGCTCGGCCCCCGCCGTGGTCGACACCATTGCCGGCAACACGCAGTACATGTTTCCCAGCTTGTTCACGGCCTACCCGCAGATCAAAGGCGGCAAGCTCAAAGCCTTGGGCATCGCCGGTGAAAAGCGCTCGTCGGTGTTGCCGGATGTGCCCACACTCGCCGAGCAAGGCATTGCGAATGTCAACATGTCGCAGTGGTACGCCATGTTCGCGCCTGCCAAAACACCGAAGGCCGTGATCGACCGGCTGAACCGCGAGATGAACGCCGTACTGGCGGACAAAACAGCCGCCAAAAGAATTGAAGATCAAGGTGCCGAGGTTGAAACTGGCACGCCCGAGCAACTCAAAACGCTGGTGCAAAAAGAAGTGGCGCATTGGAAAAATGTCGTCACCGCCGCGAAAATCAGAGTCGAATAAGTTCACCACCTTCCTTCATTTTTAATCTCTAAAGAAGACACCATGCCCTCCTCCATCATTGACTCCAAAATCTTCGGCGACATGTTCAGCGACGCCGCCATGCGCCACGTCTGGAGCGACGAAAACCGCACCGCCAAATACCTCGACATCGAACGCGCGCTGGCCAAAGTGCAGGGCGAGCTCGGCATCATCCC
>CANFWI010000028.1 GCA_947450675.1 Comamonadaceae bacterium
AAACAAGTCATGCGCGGCAAACTCGACGCGCTGCTGACGCTGGCCGAAGACACGCGCTGCCGCCGGGTCAGTTTGCTGAGCTACTTTGGCGAAGACAGCCAGCCGTGTGGCAATTGCGACAACTGCCTGAACCCGCCGGCGGTGTGGGACGCCACCATCGCCGCACGCAAGATGCTGAGCTGCATTTACCGCGTGCAGCAAGCCAGTGGCATCAGCTTTGGCGCCGGTCACATCATGGACATCTTGCGCGGCAAAGTCACCGACAAAGTCAACCAATATGCGCACGACAAACTCAGCACTTTCGGCATTGGTGCCGAGCTGGCCGAAACGCAGTGGCGCGGTGTGCTGCGCCAGCTGATTGCCAACAACATGGTGCGCGTCGACAGCGAAGCTTTCAGCACCTTGCAGTTGCTGCCGGACGCCCGCGCGGTGCTGCGCGGCGAAGTGACGGTGATGCTGCGCGAGCAAGCGCTGGGTGGCAGCGCCGATCGTAAAAAACGCAGCGTCAAAACCTCCGTCAAAGGCATGGCCGAAGCCAGCCTCAACGCCGGCGCCATGGAGCGCTTGGGCAAGCTCAAAGCTTGGCGCGCCGAAGTGGCCCGCGAGCACAACCTGCCGGCGTTTGTGATCTTTCATGACGCCACGCTGCGGGCTTTGGCTGAACAAGACCCACAGAGCTTGGGCGACCTGGAAGGCATCAGCGGCATGGGCGCGAAAAAACTGCAGGCTTATGGCGCAGAAGTCTTGCGCGTGTGCGCGGCTACCGCTTGAATAGCCTCTGGGGCAGCCCATGAAATGTTCAGCCAAAGGCGAGCGCTTGACGCTTGCGCTAGGATTTCACGACCTGCACGCCGCATGATGCGCGTGCAACACCCCTGTTTCGTTTCATGGATTTCATGGAGATGACCTTGTCCACATTTGCAAACAAAAATAATCTACGCGCACTGCTGGCCGGGCTCTGTCTGACGGCGGCCCTGCCGGCTTTCGCTGGCAAGACTCTAGACGCGATCAAGTCGCGTGGGCAAGTGGTCTGCGGTGTCAACACCGGCGTGGCTGGTTTCTCGGCGGCAGAATCGAGCGGCAACTGGTCGGGTCTGGACGTTGATATTTGCAAAGCCGTGGCTGCTGCCACGCTAGGTGACGCCAACAAAGTCAGGTACGTGCCGCTGAATGCGCAGCAGCGCTTCACCGCCTTGCAGTCTGGCGAAGTCGATGTGCTGTCGCGCAACACCACCTTCAGTTTGTCGCGTGACGCCTCGCTCGGTTTGCACCAAACCGTTGTGACGTATTACGACGGTCAGGGCTTCATGGTGCCGGCCAAGTTCAACATCAAAAGCGCCAAGCAGCTCAAAGGCCAAACCGTTTGCGTGCAGTCCGGCACCACCACCGAAAAGAACCTGAGCGATTACTCGCGCACTAACAAGCTGGCCATCAAGCCGGTGGTGTTCGAGAAATTTGAAGCTGCCAACGCCGCCTATTTCGCGGGCCGCTGCGTCGCTTACACGACCGACGCATCAGGGCTGGCGTCCATCCGCAACAAGGAGGCCAGGAATCCGGCAGAGCACGTCATCTTGTCCGATTTGATATCCAAAGAACCCCTCGGACCGCTGGTGCGCCGCGGTGACGACGAATGGTTCGCCATCGTCAAGTGGGTGATTTACGGCCTGATCGAAGCCGAAGAATATGGCATGACCCAAGCCAATGTCGACAAGCTGAAAACCAGCACCCTCGACCCGGTGATCCAGCGCATTCTGGGCAGCACCGAAGACACCGGCCGACTGCTCGGCCTGGACAAAGAATGGATGCTCCGCGCCATCAAAGCCACCGGCAACTACGGCGAAATTTTTGAGCGCAATGTCGGCCCCAAGTCGCCCATCGGTTTGCCGCGCGGTCTCAACAAGCAGTGGAACCAAGGCGGCCTGATGTACGCCTATCCGCTGCGCTGAAGCGGCATGACGCCAAAGAAGAAATGGTCTTGGCGCAGCCGGGCCTTTCGCGGTCTGGTCTACCAAGCGCTGGCGCTGGTCTTGATTGGTTTAGCGCTCTGGTACTTGGGACACAACACGCTGATCAACCTGCGCGAGCGTGGCATTCAGAGCGGCTTTGATTTTCTGACGCAGACCGCCGGCTTTGACATTGGCGAAAGCCTGTTTCCGTACGACGCCAGCCAACCTTACTGGCAGGCTTTTTTGATCGGCCTGAGCAACACCTTGCGCGTGGCGCTGATCGGCATTGTCTTGGCCACGCTGATCGGTACCTTGGTCGGCGTGGGCCGCTTTTCGCGCAATGCGCTGGTGCGCGGCCTGTGCTCCGCCTACGTTGAGATTTTCCGCAACATTCCGATCTTGCTGCAATTGCTCATGTGGTATTTGCTGTTCACGGAAGTCTTGCCGGCCGCGTCGGAGGCTTGGCAACTGGGCTCGGTCTACCTCAGCAAAGGCGGCCTTAATTTCCCCGTTCCCATCTGGTCCGGTGGCCATGCGTTGGCGGCCCTCGGTTTGCTGGCTGGGATGGTGTTGGCGTGTCTGTACCGCCGTCGGGCTGTGGCCCATTTTGAGGCGACAGGCCAGTTGCGCAGCAAGGTCTGGCTGCCGTTGGGTTTGCTGCTCATCGGTGGCTTGCTGGGCTGGCTTATCGGTGGTGCACCGACCGCTATGAACTCACCTTCGCGCGGTTTGTTTGCGATTGAAAACGGTGGCGCGCTGACACCTGAGTTCATCGCCGTGTTGCTCGGCCTGACGGCGTACACCGCGGCCTTCATCGCTGAAGTGGTGCGCGCTGGTATTCAATCGGTCGCCCTCGGGCAAAGCGAAGCGGCAGCGGCCTTGGGCCTGAGCCGCCGCCAAGAAATGCGGCTGGTGATGCTGCCGCAAGCGCTGCGCGTCATCATTCCGCCGCTCACCAACCAGTACCTGAACCTGACCAAAAACTCCTCTCTGGCGGTCGCCATTGGCTACCCCGACGTGGTTTCCATCTCCAACACCGCCCTGAATCAAACCGGCCGCGCTGTGGAGTGCATCAGTATCGTGATGGTTATTTACCTCAGTACCTCGCTGCTGACCGCGTGGTTGATGAGCCGCTACAACGCCCGTGCGGCGATCCAGGAGCGTTGAGTGAATTCAGCCGTTTGCTTATGACCGCTAAAACGTTCAACCCGATCCCTGCGCGTCCCGCACCCGTGCGCCACGGCGGTCTGCAGGGCTGGATCAAGCGCAACCTGTTTGCTGACTTGCGCACAGCGCTCGGCACGGTGTTGCTGGGTGGCTTGCTGCTGTGGACCCTGCCGCAGTTCATTCAATGGGCCTTGTTGTCGGCCACGTGGCAGCCTGATGCTGAGGCCTGCCGGGCGGCGACTGCAGGGGCCTGCTGGGGCGTGGTGGCCGAAAAATACCGGTTCATTATCTTCGGCCGCTACCCGTTCGATGAGCAATGGCGGCCGTTGCTGGCCACCGTCTTGATGCTCAGCGTGCTGGTCTTCAGCTGCGTCCGGTTCTTCTGGAAGCCTTGGCTGAGCTTGCTGTGGGTGGCTGTGCTGGCGGTTTTCTTCGTGCTGATGTATGGCGACAGCTTTGGGCTGACGCGGGTTGAAACCGACCGCTGGGGCGGCTTTCCGTTGACGCTGTTGCTGGCTTCGCTGTCGATTGCAATGGCTTTCCCGTTGGCGCTGCTGGTGGCGTTAGGCCGCCGCTCTGACTTGCCGGCGATACGCAGCGCCTGCACGGTTTACATCGAGCTGGTGCGCGGTGTGCCTCTCATTTCTGTGCTGTTCATGGCCTCGTTTTTGTTCCCGTTGTTCATGCCGCAGGGCACCCGCATCGACGTGCTGATTCGGGTGCTGATCGGCATCACGCTGTTTGCCGCAGCCTACATGGCCGAGGTGATTCGCGGCGGTCTGCAAGCCATTCCCAAAGGGCAAGTCGAAGCAGCTGCCACGCTCGGACTTTCCTATTGGCAGACGCAGCGCAAGATCGTTTTGCCGCAAGCGCTGGCGATCGTCGTGCCGGGCATCATGAACAACTTCATTGGTATTTTCAAGGACACCTCCTTGGTGACCATCGTCAGTCTGTATGAACTCACCGGCGCGCTGGGGTTGGCCCTCAACTCCGACGCCGACTGGCGCCCTTTCAAGGTCGAGGGCTATCTCTTCATCGCCCTGATCTATTTCACTTTTTGCTTTGCCATGTCACGCTACAGCCTGTGGGTGGAAAAGCAAGTTAACCAAGGCCATGCGCGATGAGCGATCCCATCATCACCTTCGACCAAGTCAACAAGTGGTACGGCAATGATTTTCATGTGCTGCGCGACATTGACTTGCAGGTCGCCCAAGGCGAACGCATTGTGATTTGCGGGCCCTCCGGCTCTGGCAAGTCAACGCTGATTCGCTGCATCAACCGACTCGAAGAACACCAGCAGGGCCGTCTCATCGTCGCTGGCATTGAACTGTCGGATGACATCAAAGCCATCGACGCCGTGCGCCAGCAAGTCGGCATGGTGTTTCAGCAGTTCAATTTGTTTCCGCATCTGACCGTGCTGGAGAACCTGACGCTGTCGCCGATCTGGGTCGGCAAAATGCCGAAAAAAGAAGCCGAAGACAAGGCCATGCAGCAACTCGAACGCGTGCAGATCGCCGAGCAAGCGCATAAGTTTCCGCTGCAGCTGTCGGGCGGCCAGCAGCAACGTGTGGCGATTGCCCGCGCACTGTGCCTGAAGCCCAAAATCATGTTGTTTGACGAGCCCACCTCAGCGCTGGACCCGGAGATGATCAAGGAAGTGCTGGACGTGATTGTCGAGCTGGCTGATCAAGGCATCACCCTGCTGTGCGTGACGCATGAAATGGGCTTTGCCAAAGCCGTTGCTGACCGCGTGATCTTCATGGACCAAGGCCAGATCGTCGAGCAAAACACGCCCGATGCATTTTTCAATCATCCGCAAACGGATCGGGCGCAGGATTTTTTATCGAAGATTCTGGGACACTGATTCTCGTTGGGTAATGGTCTGGCGTCAGTTCCAGCCAATCACGTCAAAGCCTTTTTCAGTCAAGCAGCGCTGCACAAAACTGCGGTAACCACTGTTCGGCCGGCCGCCCCGAACGGCCGCCTGGGTGGCGCCTGCCGCACCACCAATGGCCGCGCCGCCAGCCCCCGCCCGCAACATGCCTTCGGCACCCCGACCAAAGACCAGCGCCCCGACGGCACTGGCGACGCCGGCCACCGCAGCGCTTTCGCCCGCCCGCTGCGCCACTTGGCTGCTGTCTTCGGGGCGCAGCCCGGCCGCACTGGCGCGTGACTGGCAGGCCGCCACTTCGTTCTGGGCCTGAGCCTCACCGGCGCGGTTGTAGGTGGCGTTTGGATACAGCACCGGCTTGGCTGCAGCGCTTCCGGGGCCGGTGTTGGCACAGCCGGCCAAGCTCAGGGAAATCGCCAGCAAAGCGGCGTAGCCGTTTAATAAAAAGCGATAAGTCATGGCATGAGCCCGTGTTAGCGATTGATTCAAGACTTCTATTTTGATCCCGCGTTCGAAGCCTCATCCTCAAAAATGTAAAATCACATCAGTTTTAAAAGTACCTAGGAGCCGCCATGTCTAAGCCAGCTGATCATTCCACCCACGATGCACACGCTCACAATGTGCCCGCTGTCGATGAGGATGTTGTCGACTCTATCGTTCCGATGATGCCTATCGTCTTGCCTTTGGCCGGTGCAGTTTTGATGTTTTTGCTGGCCTTCATCGCTGTCTCGATGGCCTGAAACCGCCCAGTAACTGGGTTGCTCAAGCCAAAAGGCCAGCCCTTGTGCTGGCCTTTTTCACGTCCGAAATAAGCAACAATGCACATAACTTCATGCGAGTTTTGCATATATTTCAACCGTAACCGTCAGGTAACCGGCTTCAGAAGTTCTTAGAATGGCTTTTTGTCTGTCTTTGATCATGGATAAATGGTCACTGACTGCGGCCTTGTAGCGCTGTATTTGCAGCCGCCCCTCAACGCGTTATGTCGCTAGCCCTTGCAGCACCCGGCTTGATTCCGGCTGTTAGCGCGGGCTACCGACATCACGTTTTACAACCTTGGAGCTTTACGATGAACCATCCCGCGATGCAAGGGCTTGCCCTGAATACCCCGGCTTTTGTCAAGAACGCGAAATTGATCGCTTGGGTGGCCGACATGGCCGCCCTGTGCAAGCCTGACGCGATTTACTGGTGTGACGGCAGCGACGCCGAGTACCAGCGTCTGTGCCAAGAACTGGTCGACGCCGGCACTTTCCAAAAGCTCAATCCTGTCACCCGACCGAACAGCTTTTTGGCGCTCAGCGACCCGAGCGACGTTGCCCGCGTCGAAGACCGCACCTTCATCTGCTCGGCCCAAAAAGAAGAAGCCGGCCCGACCAATAACTGGGTTGCACCGGCAGAGATGCGCGCCACGCTGCAACCGTTGTTTGACGGCTGCATGAAGGGCCGCACGATGTATGTGGTGCCCTTCTCGATGGGCCCGCTGGGCTCGCCGATTGCCCACATCGGCATCGAACTGTCGGACAGCCCTTATGTGGCCGTGAACATGAAAATCATGACCCGCATGGGTCGCGCCGTGTATGACGTGCTGGGTGTCGATGGCGCGTTTGTGCCTTGCGTGCACACCGTCGGTGCGCCGTTGGCGGCTGGTGAAAAAGATGTGAAATGGCCTTGCAACAAGACCAAGTACATCGTGCACTACCCTGAGACCCGCGAAATCTGGTCTTACGGTTCAGGCTACGGCGGCAACGCGCTGCTCGGCAAAAAATGCTTTGCGCTGCGCATCGCCTCCAACATGGGACGCGACGAAGGCTGGTTGGCTGAGCACATGCTGATTTTGGGCGTGACCACGCCAACGGGCAAAAAATACCATGTGGCGGCAGCGTTCCCAAGTGCTTGCGGCAAGACGAATTTCTCGATGCTGGTGCCGCCTGCCGGTTTTGACGGCTGGAAGGTCACCACCATTGGCGACGACATCGCTTGGATCAAGCCTTCTGCCGATGGCCAGCTGCGCGCCATCAACCCAGAAGCCGGCTACTTTGGCGTGGCCCCGGGCACCAATATGCTGACCAACCCGAACTGCATGTTGAGCGTTCGCAGCGACACCATTTTCACCAATGTCGCCCTGACCGACGATGGCGATGTCTGGTGGGAAGGCATGGAGCAAGACGCGCCCGGCAAGGCACTGCCAAAACACCTGATCGACTGGCAGGGCAAAGACTGGACGCCAGAAATCGCCCGCGAAACCGGTGCCAAAGCCGCACACCCGAACTCGCGTTTCACGGTGGCGGCGACCAACAACCCGGCGCTGGACAGCGCTTGGGACGATCCAAAAGGTGTGGCGATTGACGCCTTCATCTTTGGCGGCCGCCGCTCGACCACCGTGCCGCTGGTGTCTGAAGCCCGCAGCTGGGTCGAAGGCGTCTACATGGCTGCCACCATGGGTTCTGAAACCACCGCAGCCATCGTTGGCCAAGTCGGCGTGGTGCGCCGTGACCCGTTCGCCATGCTGCCGTTCATCGGCTACAACATGAGCGACTACTTCCAGCACTGGTTGAGCATTGGCGAACAACTCGCTGCCAAGGGCGCCAAGTTGCCAAAAATCTACACCGCCAACTGGTTTCGCAAAGGGGCTGACGGCAAGTTCGTCTGGCCTGGTTATGGTGAAAACATGCGCGTGTTGAAGTGGATGATCGAGCGCATTGAAGGCACGGCCAAGGGGCAAGACCACATCACTGGCGTCAGCCCAGGCTATGCCGATCTGACTTGGGACGGCCTGAACTTCAGCGCCGAGCAGTTCAACGCCGTCATCAACACGGACAACGCTGCTTTGCGCAAAGAACTCGAGCTGCACACGGAGTTGTTCACGCAATTAGCGCATCACTTGCCGACCGCCTTGATCGAGACCAAAGCCGCTATCGAGCAGCGACTGGCCGCCTGACCCTGCCAAGCGCCCACGAAAAAGCCACCTGTGATGAATCATCACAGGTGGCTTTTTTATCGTCTAGAACAACCGCTTTTGCGGCGCTGGCGATCAGCTGTTTTGACGCTGGTAAGCCCGCAGCTCTGCGCCGCCCAGACGGATGGCGCGAGCCGACAAACCGCTCGGTACTTGTGCCACTGCGGGCACAACCACTGTGTCGGCCAAGGACTCTTGACGGGTGATGGCCGCGTTCAAATCGGCCATGACGCGTGGATCAGACTTGGCGATCACCCACAAACGTTGGTCGGCACGCGCTTTGGCTTGGCCACGGGCCCAGCTGTCGAGTCCAGACTTCGTGCGAAGGATGATGTTCCGGACGGTTCCAGAATAAAAAGCCATTGCAGCGAATGCCAAGGCCCACAAAGCCATCCACATCACCAGCAAGTTACCTTCCACCACGCTGTCCATGACCTCGTAAGCCACCACCAACACGGCAGCCACAACAGACGTCAACAACAAGGCGGCCAAACTGCTGACCGACGACCAGCGCTGACGCAACTGCAATGCGCCTTGAATGGCAGACTCGACGCGCTGAACGCCAGGATGCTCGTTGGAATAATGGGTATGGATAAAAGTGCTCATGATGATTCCCTTGGTTAGGGCCGTAAACCTTCGAGGGTCTGCTTGCTCACGACGGCCGCGTTGAACAAGGCCTTGATAATAGGGTTAATACTGATACGACTCCACTTTATCTTGATGATTAGATTCATTCACAAAGGTTATAGTCTGACGATTACTTGGAGATCTCCTGCATGAGCCCGCCCAATTTCCGCACCCTTGACCTCAACTTGCTGCGAGTCTTCGACGAGGTCATGGCTGAGCGCAGCCTGACCCGAGCCGCCCGTAACCTGTCTTTGACGCAACCGGCGGTGAGCAATGCGCTGCGGCGCTTGCGTGAAACCTTGGACGATGAATTGGTCCAGCGCAGTGGTCAGGGCATGGCGCCCACGCCCCGGGCGCGGGCCATCTGGCCGGCGGTGCGCGAGGCGCTGCAACAGCTGCAATCCTCTTTGATGCCGAGTGAATTTGTGCCGGCGGAGGCCAACACCAGCTTTGTCCTGGCCATGGCTGACGCCACTGCCGCCGAGCTGATTCCCGGCCTCACCGACATCCTCGAACAAGAAGCCCCACGCGTTTCGCTGCGTGTAGTGCCGCTGACGACCCGCGACCCGCGCCGCATACTAGACGATGAAAGCTGCGACTTGGCCGTTGGCTACTTTCCGTCGGTGCTGGCTGATTTAACCGCTGGCGCGCAGAGTGGCGAGCCGCAGCCGTTCGCGCACTTGCGGCTGTACGACGGCGAGTACGTCTGCGTCATGCGACGTGACCATCCCTTGGCACACAGCCCGTTGACGCTGGACCAATTTTGCGCAGCGCGCCACATGTTGGTGAGCTTTTCCGGTCGGCCTTATGGCTTCATCGACGAATCGCTGGCCTCGCTGGGGCGCGAGCGCCGCGTGGTGCTGACGGTGAATCAGTTTTTCACCGCCGGGCTGGTGGTGGCGAACTCCAACTTGTTGACCGTCTTACCGCGTCATTTTGTACGGGTCACCGGCATTGCCGAGCAGCTGATCTTGCAACCATTGCCTTTTGATGTCTCACCCGTGCACGTGGACGCCGTGTGGCACCGGCGTAGCCAGCAGCGCAGCGGCCATGTGTGGCTGCGCCAAGCGGTGGTGCGAGCTGCGAAGCAAAGCTTTTCGACCTGAAGGCGGCGATTCACCGTGAACATTCAGCTGCTGTCCGACCTCCATCTCGAATCGAACCCGCATTTTGTCGCGCGGCCGATTCCGGGTGCCGACGTGTTGGTGCTGGCCGGCGACATCGGCTCTTATCAGCCAGGCTCCTCGCTGTCGCGCTTAGGCGTTGAAGACTTTGGCTTGGCGCGTTTTTCACCGCGCCCGGTCAGCGAAGGTGGCGCAGGCTGGCCATGCCCAGTGCTGTTCATTCCAGGCAACCATGAATACGACGGGCAAGAATTCGACGATGCAACGCGCCGCCTGCGGGCCGCTTGCGATCGCTGGGGATTGATTTGGCTTGAGCAGCAAAGCTGGGTATTGCAAGACGTGCGCTTTCTGGGTTGCACGTTATGGACTGATTTTGATGCCTTGAACGGTGACTCCCTGAGCGCTTCGCTGGCCGGCCGCGACAAGGCTTTTCGGGCCGCCAACTATTACCTCCGAAAAAACCACTCGCTGCGTGACGCTGTGCCGATGCTCGCACCCGAGGTCCGAGAACTCGGCTTGCAAAGCCAAGCGTGGCTGCGTTCGGCGTTGGCTCAGCCCTTTGATGGGCCAACTGTAGTGGTCACTCACTTCGCCCCAAGCCTTATCAGTGCCGATCCGCGCTACGGACTGACGCCAGGGACAGCCGGTTTTTGCAACGCCTTGGATGAGCTGTTGCCAGCAGCGCAAGTGTGGTTGCATGGCCACCTGCACTGCCCACAAGACTATCTGAGTCAAGGCTGCCACGTGGTTGCCAACCCGCTGGGTTATGCGCACAAAGGTGAGCAAAAAAGCTATCGACCAGAACTGCTGATCCGCGTTTAACCGCGTGTTCATGTGGCCGAATCCGGCGCAGCGCAGAAGCTCATCAGGGGCAAAGCGCCAGACACCGCGCCCTTAATTACCAAGGAGTCACAAGAAAGACCATTGCGTTTATATTGATACCGACATGGCTTACATTGGATTGGCACTACCCGTTTGGTGCTTACTTTTAACCCAATGGAGTCACCCATGAAAAAATCCCTTATCGCTTTGGCACTGAGCGCCAGCGCCGTCTTTTCAGCCCAAGCTGCAGACATCGTGGACACCGCTGTCAGCGCGGGCAACTTCAAAACCCTGGTCACCGCCGTCAAGGCCGCTGGTTTGGTCGACACCCTCAAAGGCCCAGGCCCGTTCACGGTGTTTGCACCCACCGATGCAGCTTTTGCCAAGATCCCCAAAGCCGATTTGGATGCACTGCTGAAGGACAAAGCCGCCTTGGCCAAAGTGCTGACTTACCACGTCGTACCCGGCAAAGTGATGGCCAAAGACATCAAGGCCGGTAGCGTCAAGACCGTGCAAGGCGGCAACGTGACTTTGGCCACCATGGGCGGCGTGACAGTGAACGGCGCCAAGGTCGTGGCAGCAGATGTGGCCGCCGACAACGGCGTGATCCATGCCATTGACACGGTCATCATGCCGAAGTAATTAGGTTGGTGAGATGAATCAGCGGGGCCTGCGGGCCCCGCTTGCGTTGGCGCGCTTGATTCGCTACTGGCGCAAACCGCCAAAGCAGGTGGTCACGACGAACTCGACGATCTCTTCGTCGCTGTACAGAGCGCTTGATTTCATGAATTCAAGCACCGGGTCGCAAGCCCGTGAATACACGGTGTAGAGCACCAAGATAGGCGGCAAAGCCGGGTTCAAACTGCCGTCAGCCTGAGCCGCTTCAATCCAGCCGCCGATCTGGTCACTGACCTGTAGCAAGCCGTCCAAGTAGGCCCGATTGGCCATCAAGTTGGCCCGCAGGCTGGAGTTCTGACTCGGCAAAGACGGCATTTCGCCAGCCAATTGCAAACGCATCATCCAGCGCACCACGGCTTTGAGTTGGTCGACAGGCGCGGCCTCCACGGGCAAGCTGTCCAACAAAGTCTTGGCCCGCGCCAACACCCGCACCATGGCTGCGGCCGCCAAGTCTTCCTTGCTGGGAAAGTGCTTGTACAAGCTGGCCTTGGCGATGCCGACTTCAGCGGCCACCGCGTCAACCGTCATCAAATCGAAGCCTTTTTCCGCCAGCAGGCGGTTCACCGCTTCAACAATAGCGTCCTCCCGGGCCTGCAGCATTTGCGCCTTGAATGACACCTTGGCGGGGCGGGTCGCAGCGTTAGCGCTATTTCGAGAGGGCAAAGAAGGGGACATAGGCGGAGTTTAACGCCGTGAATTTCTGGTCGCCTATTTTCTGGGGTTTGCACCCATCGAGCAACCCGGCTGTGTGTTTTATGACCCGTGAGTTAGGCGCGAGCGGGCTTGAACGCTTCGGGCCCCGTATCGTTCGGGTCGAGATGGCCCAGCGTGAAGCGAAACGTGGCGCCTTGCCCGGGTGAAGATTCACCCCAAATCCGCCCGCCATGGCGCGCGATGATGCGCTGCACAAAGGCCAAGCCAATCCCGGTGCCCTCAAATTCGGACGGCGAATGAAGCCGCTGAAAAGGGCCGAACAATTTTTGCGAGTAGGCCATGTTGAAACCGGCGCCGTTGTCGCGCACGGCATACACCACGTCACCGTTGGCGTCGGTCTCTGAACCAAACTCAATGCGCGTGACGGGTTCGCCGGCACTGAATTTCCAGGCATTGCCCAGCAAGTTATCGAGGACTTGACGCAGCAAGCGGTGGTCGCCCGTGGCGATGAGCCCGGGTTCGACTTGCGCCATCAAGACGCGGGTCGGATCGCGCTCACGGCAATGGGTCAGCACCTCGTTCGCCAGCGCGCTGAGGTCGACGCGCTCATGGCGCAACGGTGCACGTGCCAAGCGGGCCAAGGACAGCAAGGCGTCAATCAATTCGCCCATTTGCACCACCCCAGCGCGAACGCGCTTGAGGTAGTGCTGCCCTTTTTTGGCCATGGGCTCCGGCAAGGCCGCGACGGATTCTTCTAGCAGACTGGCAAAACCATCCACGGCGCTCAAGGGTGAGCGCAAGTCATGCGAGACCGAATAACAAAAAGACTCCATCTCTTCGTTGGCCAACTTGAGCTGCGCGGTGCGTTGTTGCACCCGCTCTTCCAAAGTCGCGTTCAAGTTGCGGATTTCGAGATCCGCCTGCAAGCGCTTCAGTTCGGCTGAGGCACGTGCTGCAAATATTTGCAGCGTGGAGACCATCAAGACGGTGTGTTTGAGCGGCTCGCGAAACATCACAAACAGCATGCCGGCCAACTCTCCAGATGAGTTCTCTAGTCGATGGCCGACATAGGCTTCGGGGCTCAGTCCAAAAATCGTCGTGACCTCCGGGTAGCGGCTGAGCACCTGTTTGGGCAAGGTCACACTGACCGCATCAATCAGCTCGTGGCACGGCGACTGCGCCACCGGGTAGTCAAAACTATCGACCAAGCGACCGTCAACGACCCCGGCCACCCGACGCGCCATCAACGGCTCACCGGGAAGCACCCGCGTCACAAAAGCCGCTTGCGCGCCCAACGCGTCGGACATGTTGCGCACCAAATGCTCAAAAAAGTTGCTGCCGCTTTGTACCGACACCCCCGCGGCGACCTTGGAAATAGCGGCTTCAAGCTGATCACGCCACTGACGCGAACGGATGCTGTCAATGCCAAAAGCCAGGTTGTTGGCCAGCTCATGCAGCAGCAGCACTTCTTCGGCTCTGGCGGGCAGCGCATCTGCAGAATAAAGGGCCAGCATGCCGAAGGTCTGATCAGCATAGGACAGCGGTATGGTGAGCAAGCTGCGGTAGCCGCGCGCTAACGCTTCTTTGGCCCAGTGCACGCGATCTGCCAATGACTCGAACGCATAAAAATCCGACACTTTGCGTTGCCGGATGACATCACCCACGGGACCGCCCGAACCGGCGGGCTCGTCAGCCCAGCTCAGCTGGATCGTCGACAAATAGCCGGCTTCATGGCCCGCATGCGCCATCGGCTCAATGCTGCGCTTGTCATCTTCCCGTGCATAGCCAACCCACGCCATGCGGTAGCCACCGACCTCAACTGCCAAGCGGCAGATCTCTGCCAGCAACTGCCGCTCGTTATCGATCCGCGTCAGCGCACGGTTGCACAAGCTGAGCATTTCCAATGCCCGCGCGGTGTTAGCGAGCTCTGCAGCTGCATGCTTCTGGAACGTGATGTCGTGCGCAGTCCCCACCACCCGCTCGATCTGACCGTCTTCGCCGATGACGGGATGAGCGCTGTCCCGAACCCAACGAATCTCGCCACTGGGAAGTACCAGCCGATACTCGATCTCAGTGGGTGTGCCGCTATGGTTTGCCGCATAGGCAGCCACCACAGCGCCGCGGTCTGCCGGATAAACCGCATCAATATAAGAGCCCGGATTCGCGTAAAGACTTTCGCAGCTCAAACCCCACAGCCGCTCGTACGCCGGGCTGATGTAGAGCATCGCGCCGGTGGCGCCATCATGGCTGTAGTAAACATCCTCAGTGTTGTCGGCTAGCTCTAGGAAGCGCAACTCTTTGGACAGTCGCGTGACGTTAGCATCGCGGCGTTCTTGCTCTTCAGCAGGAGATTTCATAGCTCAGTCCAAGGTGACAGCATGCGCCGCGACAGCACGCGGCAGCAGCCTGTTAAGGATGGACTTGCACTGAGCCACCATCGTCAAAAGACATACACCGATGGTAGCTGGATGCGTCAGGGGAAAATTCCTTCTCTTTCAAGGAGGCCGCACGAACGTTGCGCTTAATCCATCAACCCGGTCAGTTCCCGAACATCATGCAAGAAGGGCAGACGCATAACGCGGTCCAAAAATGCCGCCACTCTTTCCGCTGGATAACGCTGCGCAAGCTGATGATCGGCGCTACTCAAATGATCCTCCAGCGCATAAGGCCGAGACACACTGCCCATGGGGGCCAGCACCAAAGCAGCATAGCGCTCGCCCGTTGCCAAGGTCAGCGTGACGCGAGCACTGACCGACTCCGTGCTGCTGGTCTTCTCAACTTCTTCATCAACAACGCAATTCACCAGTCGGGTGAGATGCCTGACCAGCGGTGCCTCAAGGTTGTTTTCAAAATCGTCGATGTCCAACGAAAACCCTTTCGGGCCACCCTTGCAAATGGCCAGCGCCACACTGAAAGGCGCACTCATCTGGGCCGATTGCAAGTCCTTCGGCTGGTTCGATGTCAACCGACCTTGGATGACTTTGGGTATGCCAAGGGTGATAGCCGTGATGCTGTTGGCATCAATGCCATGCTGCCGGCACAAATCTGATGCCGCTTCCACGGCCGATTGCACGCGTGCGCTGCAGGCGTGCGGCTTGATGGCCACTTCAGTGCAGTGGTAAAGCCTTCCTAAGCCCTGCGTCATCACCGAAAAATCGGCCGCATCGGCATAGGCACGAGCGAAACCGTCCTGCCCCTCCAGAATGTCAATCGGCCCCGAAAAGCCAGCCTCCACCATCAAGGCCGCACGCACGCCGGCGCTCGCCGCTTGGGCGGCATGCAGCCGCTTGACGGTGGACTCGGAATGGTAAAACTGTGTCAAGCCACCGCAGGTCGAGGCCGCAAGTCCTATCGATTGCGCAATGCGCGTCGAACGGTCGGCCCCATTGAAGATCAAACTGGCAGCGGCCACCGCAGCGCCAAAGACACCGCAGGTAGCGGTACTTTGAAAGCCACGTTTGAAGTGACTGGGTTGAATGCCAAGTGCAATGCGGATCATGACCTCATAGCCCGCAACAACCGCAGCCATGACTTGCGCACCCGTTATGTTTCGGCTGGCGCCTACCGCCAAAGCGGTTGAAAAAACGATGCAGCCGGGATGCAACATCGCGCCGACGTGGACATCATCGGCATCAATGCTGCCAGCGTAAACCGTGTTCAAAAACGCGGCACTTGCCGGATCAACCTGCTGGGCAGAAAACAACAACGGTGCAGCGCCCATGCCGGCGTTTTGCTGGGTGTAGTCTCGCGCCCAAGTGCTCCAAGGCAATCGCTCGCCGATCGAGGCCACCCGAAAATAGTCGAGCGTCAAGCCGAGCATTTTGGCTTTCACCGATGCCGGTAATGTCTGGTAGTTCAGGTCTGCCGCGAACGACGCCAGTGTCTGAGTCGGTCCCATGTCAAGCTCGCAACGTAAAAAGTGGAGCCACAGACGCAAGCTGCTCAATTTGCCGCGCCTGAGACAGCCAGGCCTCACAAGCGGCCGCGCCGAAAGTAGGTGACGCAAGCGCCTGAAAGCGCTGCGACACTTCGTCCGATGTGATCGGGTTTTGCGGGCAACCTTTGGGGTGTTCGATGAAGTGTTCGTGGACGCGCCCGTCTGTGAGGTGACACGTCACCCGCGCAGGAACCGCCTCCGCGGTGGTGAGTCGCTCGACGTCGCTGTCGACCACGCAGGTCGTTCGGGCCGACAAGTCGCGAATCCATTCGTCCTGCATGGACTCTTCAAAATCATCGATCGAGAGCGTCAACGGGCCTTCGCGTTGACCTGCCAATGCAAAGGCCATGGCCACCGCAAACGGTGTACTGAGCTGCGCTTGCTGGTTGTCGACTGGCCGGTTCGCCGTCAGCTTACCCACCATGGCTGGGTGCACACCCACCTCAATCGAGGCAATCGACGCCATGCTGATGCCCTGTTTTGCCAGCACTGCGGCGGCTTCAATCGCCGACTGCATGCGCACACTGCCAGCGTGGGGTTTGAGCGAAATCAGCTGGGTGTGGAAAACGCTGCCCAAATGGTCTACGCACACCATCGGGTCAAATCGATCCGAGAAGGCGCGCGCAAATCCCTGAACCCCTTCGATCGCATCGTGCGGGCCTGTCAGACCCGCCTGCGCCAACAGCGCCGCCTCAACGCCATTGGCGGCCGCCTTGCCCGCATGAAAGCGCTTGATGTCAGAGCCGGATACAAAAAACTGCGACAAACCACAGGCAAAGGTGGCCGCAATACCCAGCGCGTCACGGGTTTGCTCCGTCGAGAGTTTGAGCAAGCTGGCGCACGCTGCTGCCGCACCAAAAGCGCCGCAGGTTGGCGTCCCCTGAAAACCGCGTAACGAATGCTCGGGCTGAATCGACATGCCAATGCGAATCGCAGTTTCGTAACCCGCCAACACAGCGGTTAATAACTCACGTCCGTTGGCCCCGGTCACCTGCGCCATCGCCAAGGCGGCCGGCCAGATCACCACGCCCGGGTGAATGATGGCGGCAACGTGCGAGTCATCCCAGTCGAGACTGCCACACGCCACGCCATTGACGAATGCCGCCTTGGCAACATCCACCACTTGACCCGAAAAAAACAGACTCGCCGGCTTGTCCGATGAGTGATGCTGATACAGCGCCGTTATTTTTTGCGTCCACGCCCGCTCACGTCCGGCCGCAGCCGCACGGAAGACGTCGACCATCAAAACCGGCATCAGCGTTCTGACATGCGCAGGCACGTCAGACCACTGCAGGTTGGCTACAAATGCGGCGAGTTGCGCGGTCACCGCCACAGCCGGCTGCGGCGGACGGGCTTTGATCGGGGATGACAAGGTGTTCATTCGGATTTGATGTTGCCGCGTTTGACTACTTTTTCCCACTTGGCATAGTCTTGTCGCAGATAGTTGGACAGGTCGGTTGGGCTGCCACCACCGACTTCAATGGCCTCGTCGGCAAAACGTTTGCGCAACTCGGGCGAGCTCAAAATCTTGTTCACCTCAGCATTCAACCGGGCAACGATCGGCGCCGGCATGCCGGCGGGTCCGTAAAGACCCCACCACTGGTTCGACTCGAAGCCGGGCAAACCAGACTCTGCCAGCGTGGGGAACTCAGGTGCCACATCAAGCCGCTGAAGACTGGTCACACCCAGCGGCCGCAAACGACCGGACTTGAGCATCGGGCTGACGCTGGCGTAAGCTGCAAACAAAGCCGTCACCTGTCCGCCGGCCGTGTCGGCAACGGCTGGTGCAGCACCTTTGTACGGAATGTGCAGCAGATCAACCCCAGACGTCTGCTTGAACAGCTCTCCCGTCAAGTGGCTCAAGGTGCCACTGCCATTTGAGGCATAGTTGAGTTCACCGGGGCGCGCCTTGGCAGCAGCCACCAAATCAGCCACGGATTTGATCGGCAACTTGGCATTGACGACGAGCACATTAGGGGATGAGCCGATCAGCACGATCGGCGTGAAACTGGTGAGCGGGTTGTAAAGCGGCTTGGCCATCAGATGGGGATTGATGGACATGGTGCTGCTCGATGTGATCAGCAAGGTATAGCCGTCTGGCTCTGCTCGAGACACATACTGGGTTCCGACGGCGCCCCCTGCTCCCACTCTGTTTTCAACCACGAACGTGCTTTTAAAAGCCTCGCCCAGTTTCTGTGTGACCAGACGGAGCACAACATCAGCGGCACCACCCGGTGGAAAGGGCGTGATCACATGAACCACTTTATCCGGGTAGTTTTGTGCCGCCGAAAAGGTTGAGACAAACAAGAACCAGCCCGTCAAGAACAACTTGGACGAAAAGACAGTGCATCGCATGTGTGAATCCTTTGCTTTTAAAGATAACGTCAGTCCCCCCAATTCTGATGGTTGCGCACTGGCAGCGAACTCATCTTTGTGATTATGGGAGGCTGCTAAAGCAGAGTAAAGTGCAAAAATTCCATCTATTCTTGCTTCAAACGCAAAAATCTATTGCGAAACACAAGTCCACGCGGATCACCAAATAAGCGTATTCTTTGCTGCACTGCAGCAATGCGACTTGGAGTGCCATCAGTGTCTTTTTGGATGAACAAATTAGCCCGTGCCACCCGCCAATCTCATCTGGGTCGTCAAGTGGCTGCGGCCGAACGACTGTTGCGGCGCGTATTGCTTTCAGAAATCGCCATTCCGGGGTTGCCAGCGGCATGGGTAGCCGTTGCAGTGACCCCTGAGCCTGAAAGCAAGAAAATCCTCGCCAAAGAAGATCCTCCGTTGACCGAAGCACTGGCTGCGCCAGAGTCATTGCCAAAGCCCCGTCGTGCGGCATTCACGCGACAGGTTTTTGAGTTTGACGGCGAACGCTATGACTTCAATCTGTATGTCCCGCCCTTATCGCCTTTATCGCCGGCAACCTCCACATCGGATGCCCTCACCCGTGTGCCGCTGGTCGTCATGCTGCACGGTTGCAAACAAGATGCCCCAGACTTTGCACGCGGCACCCAAATGAACGAGTTGGCGGCCAAGACGCCGTGCCTGGTGCTGTATCCCGAACAGTTGGCCAAGGCCAACCAGATGCGCTGCTGGAACTGGTTTGACAGCGAACACCAAGGCCGGCACGCCGGTGAACCGGCCATGCTGGCCGCACTGACACGGCAAGTCATCGCACGTTACCCGGTCGACCCGACGCGGGTCTACATCGCCGGTCTCTCCGCAGGTGGCGCCATGGCGGCCATCGTGGCGGCACACAATCCTGATCTTTTCGCCGCCGTCGGCGTGCACTCAGGCCTGCCGCCAGGGGCTGCGCACGACGTGATGTCGGCTTTCAGCGCCATGCGAAGCGGCGGTCAATCCCGCGCACCGGGTGGTCCTGCCGCGCTCAAGGACGTGATGCCGACCATCGTCTTCCATGGCGACGCTGACCGCACCGTGCACCCGGACAACGGCGACCAGATCGTGCTGGCCGCCATCGCCGCACTGAAAGCTTCCGGTGTGGCGCTTAAACGCAGCATCATCCCGCAAGAAATGCCCGCGCCCACGGGTGAACTGCGGCACACGTTGCGCACGGTTTACAGCAACGATGACCAGCGCCACTTTGTCGAGTACTGGTCCGTCGAAGCGGGCCCTCACGCGTGGTCAGGCGGGAGCGCTGCGGGCTCTTTCACCGACCCTCACGGTCCGAATGCCTCGGCGGCCATATTGTCTTTTTTCCTGCAACATCGCCGCTGAAGAAGTCCCACCCAGAGGCCGACCTTGCCATGCTTGAGATCGAAAAAACCGGTTCATCGCAGACAATGATCATCCATAACTGTGACGACCTTCCTTTTTTGACTCACCGACTGCCGAGCAAGCCCCATGACATCCCTGCTGTCCAGCGCCAAGATCCTCACTGCCAAGCATCCCAATTTTTCGCGACAGGAGTTTCGCAGCGCGCTCGGCATGTTCGCCACCGGCGTGACCATCATCACCGCCCGCACCGCTGACGGCGACTTGGTTGGGCTGACAGCCAACTCCTTCAACTCGGTCTCGCTGGACCCGCCGTTGGTGCTGTGGAGCCTGAGTCGTTCCGCCGCTTCCATGGTGGCACTGAGCACGGGTTCACACTACGCCATCAACATTCTGGCTGCCGACCAAAAAGAGCTTGCCGAACGCTTTGCTGGCAAGCGCGAAGACCGCTGGGAGGGCGTTGAGTTTTCCGATGGGCTCTGCGGTGCGCCTCTGTTGGCTGGTGCTGCCGCCACCTTTGAATGCTTCAACCGCAGCCGCTATGAAGAAGGCGATCACGTCATCTTCGTGGGTGAAGTCGAGCGTTGCGAACACCGCACGGGTATTTCACCTTTGCTGTTTCACGGCGGCAAGTTCTACACCGAACATCCGCTTTAAGAGACCTCCCTGATGGCTGGGGGCGGCGGCTGGCGTGAATTGCCACGTCGTCTGACTACACTTGTCCTTTTGAATCACACCAGCAAACGCCCCACACGACATGGAAATTTTTGTTCTTTCGATGATGTTCGCCTTCGTCGGCTACACGCTCAAGTCTCGGGCCGAGGGTCGACGTATCGCCTTGCTGGGGCTGCATCTTGGCAACTACCAAATCGAAAAGCTCATGGAGACTCTGACCGACGGCTACGCCCGTGCGTTGGGTGAAAACGATGCAGCACGGCGCGCCTCCATCTGGCAATTGATGAATGGCCCTGAAGACAAGCTGGCGGCACAACTCAAACAGCTCGCCGACAGCCTCGCCACCGTAGAGGCGGCCGAGACCGGCGTCAACCGCTGGCCCTGGCCCTTGAGTGAAGCCGCGCCATGGATCCCGACTATCCGCTTTGACTTGCGCAAGGCCTTGAAAATCCATGCTGACGGCTTGGCCCGCGCAGCCAGCCACAACGATGCTGTCTCAGCACCGTCACGTGCCTTCACGCTCAGCGCCGAACTGTTTCTGATGCAACACACCTGCCATTGGTTTTGCAAATCAAAACCCATTGCCTCAGCGCGCATGCTGGTGCGACACAAAACAACTTACGAGATGGTGTTGCAGTCGGTTTCGCCTGAAACACGGCGGGCTTACAACGCGTTGGTCGAGCAGGCCTGAAGCCCTCTGCTCATGGAAGGCTCAGCGGCTCAACTGCTGAGCACCCGGCCGTCGACCAGCTCAATCACCCGGTCACAGCGCAGCGCCAGTCGCGGGTCATGCGTGACGATCAGGCAGGCACTGCCGTGGTCTCGGTTGAAGTCGCGCAGCAGTGAAAACACCTCGTCGGCACTCACCGTGTCCAGATTGCCCGTCGGCTCATCGGCCAAAATCAGCCGCGGTTTTTGCGACAAGGCGCGGGCAATCGCCACGCGTTGCTGCATGCCCCCCGAGAGCTCGCCGGGCCGCTTGTATTCCGCGCCCTTCAAACCCACCCGAAGGAGCAGTTCACGCGCCAGCGCTTCGGCGGCGGCTGTGGCCGTGCCATGGCGGATGATGGACGGCAACAGAACGTTTTCCAGCGCAGTGAAGGCCGGCAGCAAATGGTGAAACTGAAAGACAAATCCGATGGTCGCACCGCGCAAGGCCGTCAGGCCGGTATCGTCGAGTGACTGCGCCGCCTGACCGGCGATGTCCAGCTGACCACTGGTCGACTTCTCCAGCAAACCAATGATGTTGAGCAGCGTGCTTTTGCCCGAGCCTGACGGTCCCTTCAAGGCGACAAACTCGGCCTGCTGCAATGCCAATGTGATGCCGTGCAAGACTTCGGTCTCGACCTCGGTGCCGATGTTGTAACGCTTGGTGATCGCCTCTAGGCGAAGAATGGGTGGCGCGCTCGACGGGTTCATGTGTGGTTTACCTTCAGGCACGAATCGCTTGCACCGGGTCCATGCGGGCGGCGCTGCGCGCGGGCACAAAGGCCGCGGCAAGGCCCACGCCGCAAGCCACCAGCGAGGCCAGCAAGACCAGCTGCGGGTCCAAATACGGCGTGAACATCGGGCTGCCATCGGGGCTTTTGAAGACGTGCGAAAACACCACCAGCAAGGCATACGCCAATGCTGCGCCGAGGATCGAGCCGGCCAAACCGACCAGTCCGCCCTGCAATAAAAAGACCGCCATGATTTGGCGCCGACCCGCCCCCATGGCGCGCAAGATTCCGATCTCGCGCTGCTTTTGCACCACGCTGACCACCAGCACGCTGGAAATACCCAGTGCCACGATGAGCACCACAAAACTGCGAATCAGGTTGTTTGAAACCGTCTGGTTGGACAGCGCATTCAGCAAGCCGGCGTTGGTCTGCATCCAGCTGTCCACCGTCAGGCCGGTTTGCAGACGCAGCGTGTCGGCCACCCGGTCGGCGCCAAACAGGTCGGTCACTGTCAGGTCGATGTTCGACACACCACCGGGCAGATCGAGCAGCGTTTGCGACAACTTGAGCGTGACAAAAACCCAGCGTCGATTGAGGTCTCGGTTGCCCATGTCAAAGAGGCCGCTGACCTGCAGCGTTTCACTGCGACCCGTCGCACTGGTGACGCGCAGCTTGTCACCGAGCGAGAGACCCAGGTCTTGCGCGAGGTCAATGCCGATCAGCGCACCCGTGCCCGCCACATCAAATGTGCCGCGCGTCATGTAGTTGTCCATCCGTACCACGCGGCGGTAAACGTCGGGCTTGACGCCCTGTAGCACGACGCTTTTGTTGTAGTTGCCGCGTGACGCAAATGCCGGACCGCTGGCCACGGGTGACACCGCCAACACACCGGGCGTGTTGGCCGCCAGCGCCGCGATGCGCTCCCACTGGTCGACAGAGCGCAGGCGCTGTTCACGCGGCTGTACCGCAGCCGCGACGGCTTGGTTTTCATCAGCCCGCAACACCGGTCGGGTCAGCTCTTCAGTCGGTTTGATCACCACATGCGCTTGTGATCCCATGACGCGGTCAATGATGGTGCTTTGCAACTGGTTGATGAGTTGCGTCAGAAAAATAATCACCGCAACGCCACCTGTGACGCCCGCGAGGATGAGCGTGCTCTGCATCCGGCCTTCGCGCAAAAAACGCAAGGCCAGCAGCAATTCAAAGGACATCCAACGAGCCCACGAACTGAGCTCTGGCCGGTGCCCCGCTTGATGCAAAAACGGCCAGTTGAAGCGCATGCGCGGCTTAGCGCCGACAACGGGGACAACAGACTCAGGCGGTGGGGTTGACGATGGACTCGACATGACGGCGGATGGCTTTGTCGTTCAGAAATTCAGCGCTTCACCGCGTGACGAAAGACGGCACTTCCATGCCTTTTTCCCGTACGGTGTTGCCGGCCTGTCGCACGCTGTCGCCCGGCAACGCTTTTTCAGTTTGCGGAATAGCCAATTCGCCTTCTGCCAAACCGCTGACAATTTCGACCGTGCCGATACCGCGCAATCCCAGTTTGACCGGCACCCGCACCGCGCGGTGGTCGCGCAATGCCAAGACCCACGGCGAAGCACTGTCCGCCTCACGCACGGCCGTTGTAGGCAACACCAAGACACCCTGGCGCTTGGCGCCAATCAGCTCCACCGACACCGTCATGTCGGGTTTGAGGAAGACGGGTGGCTGCGGCACCGCCAAGCGCACCTCGACAGTGCCGCGTTGCAAGTCGACCGCCGGGCCGATGTAGCTCAATTGCGCATCAAATGGCTCGGCGGGATAGGCATCGGCTGCAGCCCGAGCGGGCATGCCCAGCATCAAGATGTGCAGATTTTTTTCATCAATGCCGGCGTCAATCCTAGTACTGCCGGCGGCCAAGGCGAGCAATACCCGACCGGGCTGGGCCATCGTTCCGGGTTCAACATTGCGAACCAACACCACGCCATCAACCGGGCTGGTGATGGCCAAGCGGGCCAGCCGCGCCTCGGCCATTTGCACAGCGGCCAGCGCCTGCGCGACGCGGTCAGCGGCGAGGCCGCTTTCGACCCCACGCGGCTGATTCGCTTCAGCTTGCACACGGGCAGCCTGCAAGGCGCTGGCCGACGTGTCGAGCGTGCGACGGGCTTCGTCCAGTTTTTGCTGTGAGAAAAATCCTTGTGCGACGAGCTCTTGCGCGCGCTGAAAGTCACGCTCCGCATTGCGCCAGGCTGCATCGGCCTGCACCACCGTTTGCGTCGCCACCGGTGCCGCCACCGTGGCTTGCTGGGTGGCCCGATTGCGCGCCTCACCCAAAGCGGCGTTGGCCTGCTGCAAGGCAGCGCGCGCCTCCGCGTCTGACAGACGCACCAGCAATTGCCCTGATTTGACGTGGTCGCCTTCACGCACCTGCACCGCCAACACAGTCGCAGTGACTTCGGCAGCAAGATCAATCCGAGCCGGGGCATTCAAACGGCCTGTGGCGACCACCGATTGCAGCAAATCACTGCGCAGCACGGGGGCAACTTGAACCGACGTTCCACGCTGCTGAAACAACAATCCACCCGCTAGCAGCAAGGTGAACGTCACGGCGGCAAAGATCCATTTCTGGCGAGATTTCATAAGGAGCGAGCTTAACCGCACCCGTGGCGCGTCAATTGATCTGCATCATGAAGACTTGGATTAAGCCTGGCCGGTTGAGACCTCGCCTTCGCCCAGTTTTGCCAACCGTTCGCTCTTCCAGTACACGTCGTCACCGCCGTTCATGCGGTTCAGCACGCGCGACAGCACGAACAGCAAATCGCTGAGTCGGTTGAGGTATTGGCGAGGCGATTCATTGAGCGTCTCGGCCAAATTCAGCGCCACCACGGCGCGTTCAGCACGCCTGGCCACCGTCCGGCAAACGTGCGCTAATGCGGCAGCGCGCGTGCCCGCAGGCAAGATGAACTCCTGCAAACGGGGCAAAGTCGCGTTGTATTTTTCGAGTGCAGTGTCGAGCGATATCACGGCGTCGGGCTTGAGCAATTCAAAGCCCGGAATGGACAGCTCACCACCGAGATTGAACAGCTGATGCTGCACTTCAACCAGGAGTGCGCGCACATCGGCCGCCATGTCCTCACACAACAACACGCCAATGTTGGAGTTGAGTTCGTCCACATCACCCATGGCACGCACCCGCAGGTGGTCTTTGGAAACGCGGGTGTTGTCGCCCAAACCCGTGGTGCCGTTGTCGCCGGTGCGCGTGGCGATTTGGGTGAGTCGATTGGCCATGAGTTTCCCGTCAAAAATGTTGCAAGTTGCGGCATGGCCGCGGTCGCCTGTGTCAGCGGTCTTCGCCGAACCGATGATTATTCACGACTTCGACGCAGACCATGCCAGCGTAAACTCCAAAAAACGCTGAAAACACCTCATGAACGCACCGCTACCCGTCCACTTGCTGCCCGAAACTCTTCAACGCGAGACGCCGGTCGCGCTGATGGATGCCCTGAAAGCGCGCTTTGCCGAGCGCTGCACAACGGCGCTGGTGGTGCGCGAGCAGCACGGCCGTGACGAGTCGTCGTTTGCCTCGCCACCGCCCGCCGCCGTGGTGTTTGCCGAGAGCACAGCCGACGTGGCTGACGTTGTCAAACTGGCCAGTCTGCACAACGTACCGGTCATTCCGTTTGGCGTTGGCACATCATTGGAAGGCCATTTGCTGGCGGTGCAAGGCGGCATCAGCATCGACATGGGCCGCATGAACCGCGTGCTGTCGATCAACGCCGAAGACCTGACGGTGACAGTGCAACCGGGCGTGACGCGCAAGCAACTCAACGAAGCCGTCAAAAGCACGGGTTTGTTTTTCCCGATCGACCCCGGCGCCGATGCCACGCTGGGCGGCATGTGCGCGACCCGCGCCAGTGGCACCAACGCCGTGCGCTACGGCACCATGCGCGAGAACGTGCTGGCGCTGGAAGTGGTGACTGCTAGCGGCGAAGTCATCCGCACCGGCACGCGAGCCAAAAAATCGTCGGCGGGCTATGACCTGACGCGGCTGATGGTGGGTAGCGAAGGCACGCTGGGCGTCATCACCGAAGTGACCGTCAAGCTGTACCCGCTGCCTGAAGCCATTTCGGCGGCGATCTGTTCTTTTCCGAGCATCGAGGCTGCCGTGCGGACAACGATCGAAGTGATTCAGATGGGCGTGCCGATTGCGCGTGTTGAGCTGATCGACGCCAATTCAGTGCGCATGGTCAACGCTCACTCCAAACTCTCGCTGCGCGAAGAACCGATGCTGTTGATGGAGTTTCACGGCTCGCCGACGGGCGTCAAAGAACAAGCCGAGCTGGTACAAGAGCTGGCCAACGGCCATGGCGGCCATGCTTTCGAATGGGCCAACACGCCGGAAGAGCGTACGCGGCTTTGGACTGCGCGGCACAACGCCTACTTTGCAGCGGTGCAATCACGCCCCGGTTGCCGCGTGATTTCAACCGACACCTGCGTGCCGATCTCGCGACTGGCCGACTGCTTGCTGGACTCGATCATTGAAGCCGATGCCAGCGGTATTCCGTATTTCTTGGTCGGTCATGTCGGCGACGGCAACTTTCACTTTGGTTACCTGATTGACCCGACCCAACCCGAAGAGCGCGAAGTGGCCGAGGCACTGAACCATCAACTGGTGACGCGCGCGCTCCGGCTGGAAGGTACCTGCACTGGAGAGCACGGCGTGGGTCTGCACAAAATGGATTTTCTGGTGTCAGAAACCGGCGACGGTGCGGTCAACATGATGCGCAGCATCAAGCGCGCGCTGGACCCGAAAAACATCATGAATCCAGGGAAGATTTTTACGCTTTGAATCAGGACCACAAGCGTCGCGGCATGGGCGGTGCATGGCGGGCGTTCATGGCATTCATGAGCAGGCAAAAGACGGCCATGAATCGCAATGCAATCAGGCCTGCGACCCACTGCACCGGGGTCTGGCTCAGGTACACATACGCGTTGAAATAGTCCAGCAACAAGGCTGACACACCGATCCCTAGACTGACCAGCGACACTTGCTCGAAATACCAGTCCTTGAGGTAGCTGTAAAGATACAGGGCGCTGATCAAGACAACGAAGCCCACGCGGTACTGGATGTACCGCGCAAACGTATCCGCTTCACCGCCGGGCTAAAATTAGCCGCCGCCATTTCTGGAAAGAAAAACAATTTGCAGGTGTAAGCCACCGCCACCGCGAGCAAGAACATGTTCCGGTACTTGAACCAGATGTCGATGCCGACATCGGCGCCCCACGATCTCGCAATAGACGCCGGTACTGGGTTGCCGAGACGCGATTGCTCGGGCACCGGCCCCAATAAAGCGATCAGCTCGTCTTCCGAGATGCGGATTTGGGCAGGTCGTTGATTGATCATGTGTAGGTTTGTAACCTTTGATTTTTAAATTAGTTTCAAATTATTACTTAAGTTGAAGATTGTAATTAAAAAATGTATGGGCTGGGCGGTGTGTCAGACAGTGCCGCAAAACGCTGTCAGCAGCGCGACCGCGCCCTTACTTGCCGCCGCGTAAGCGCTCGATCAGCCCGTTGAGCTCGTCCAGCGATGCAAACTGAATAGCTACTTCACCCATGTCTTCACGCCGGCCATTGCGTTTGACCTGCTTTTTCACGCGCACTTCGACCTCAGCCATGAGCAGATCGGCCAGCTCTTCCTCGACACGACGCGTGTCGCGCGACTTTTCCTTGGAGACCTTTTGTGGCTTCAGCGAGAACTCGGCACTGAGTTTTTTGACCAGGCTTTCGGCCTCGCGGACCGACATTTTTTTGGCTGCAATCTGGTTCGCTGCCGTGATCTGCGTGGCGCGGTCTAGCGCCAAAAGGGCCCGCGCATGGCCCATGTCGATGTCGCCGGCCATCAACATGATTTGCACCGGATCGGCCAAATTGAGCAGGCGCAGCAAGTTGCTGGCGGCGCTGCGTGAGCGCCCAACGGCTTGCGCAGCGAGTTCGTGAGTGAGTCCAAACTCTTTCACCAAGCGTTGTAAACCCTGGGCTTCTTCCAAAGGATTCAGGTCTTCCCGCTGGATATTTTCGATCAGCGCCATGGCAGCGGCCGACTCGTCCGGCACGTCTCGCACCAGCACCGGCACGCTGTCCAGACCGGCAATTTTGGCCGCCCGGAAGCGTCGCTCGCCGGCGATGATTTCGTACTTGCCGTCGTTGACGCCACTGCTCAAGCGCCGCACCAAGATCGGCTGCATGATGCCCTGCGCCTTGATCGACTCGGCCAGCTCATAGAGCGCGCCCTCGTCCATGCGGGTACGCGGCTGGTACTGGCCCGCCACCATGTCGCTCAGCCGCAAGGACGCGGGCAAGCCGGTGCTATTGGCATCACTGCCGTTGTCGAAGACATTCGACGACTCGCCGATGGTGGGGCCTAGCAAGGCTTGCAATCCGCGGCCTAGGCCTTTGGGTTTTTTGGTGACCATGTTGTTTTATCTTTCAGGTTTCTAAATATCAATGTGCCGAGAAAACGGTTCAGGTAGGCCGCGGGGCCTCTGCCTGTACGTGCGCTCGTAATTTTTGCAGGTGGGCGTGGCCTTCGGGCCAATCACCCAGCGGGCTGTCAGCGTTCAGATGCCCCTGCATGCCCGCGTTCACCCATTCAGCACCCCAGGCATCGGCGAATTGGCGCGCGCGCACTGCGCTGCAATACGGGTCGTTCTCGCTGCCTATCAACACGCTGGCAAAGGGCAAGCGCTGCATCGCCACCCGCGACCAGCTGGGCAGCACGGGCCGCAGGGCTTCGCGCTCAGGGTCGCCGGGCGCCACCAGCAGGGCGGCTTTGACACGGTGCGTGTTTTTTGAATGGGAAGCCCATGCGGCCACCAACTGGCAGCCGAGGCTGTGCGCCACCAACAACACGGGTTCATCTTGCGCCCCGGTTAAAAGCACGTCTTCAAGCCGCGAAATCCAATCGCCACGCAAAGGCCTCGACCAGTCGTGTTGCTCGACGCGCTGATAGCCGTGCACGGCTTCCCAGCGGCTTTGCCAATGCGAAGGGCCGCTGTTTTGCCAGCCGGGTAGCAGGAGCACGGAATTTGGAGTCAAGGTCGCGTCGCCACTCACATGACTTTGATGCGTTCGACCATCTCGGTCGCAAAAGCCACAAAGGCTTGCGCGCCTTTCGAGGCCGGGTCGAAGACCACGCCCGGAACGCCGTAGCTGGGCGCTTCGGCCAAACGCACATTGCGCGGAATGACGGTGTTGAAAACCTTGTCGCCAAAGTGCTGTTTGAGCTGTTCGCTGACCTGCAACTGCAGCGTGATGCGCGGGTCAAACATGACGCGCAGCAAGCCAATGATGGCGAGTTCTTTGTTGAGGTTGGCATGCACCTGCTTGATGGTGTTGACCAAGTCGGTCAGGCCTTCCAGTGCGAAGTACTCACACTGCATAGGCACGATCACGCCGTGCGCGCAGCACAAGCCGTTCAGCGTGAGCATGGACAGCGACGGCGGGCAATCGATCAGCACAAAGTCATATTGGCTGGCCACTTCTGCAATCGCTTGGCGCAGACGCTTTTCACGCCGTTCGACGTCAACCAGTTCGACCTCGGCACCGGCCAGTTCCCGGTTCGCGCCCAGCACGTCGTAACTACATCCCGCATCGACCAGCTTTTGACTGGTGACGCGCGCCTCTTCAATCGTCGCTGACTCCAACAGCACGTCGTACACCGTGAGCTCAAGCTGCCGCTTGTCGACGCCCGAACCCATGGTCGCATTGCCCTGCGGATCCAGGTCGATCATCAACACCCGCTGCCCGGCCTGCGCCAGACCGGCCGCCAAATTGACCGTGGTCGTGGTCTTGCCCACCCCGCCCTTTTGATTGGCTACGCAGAATATTTTGGCCATAGAGTTGATTACGCTTGAAATAGGAGACGCTTAAAAAACCAGGAGAGTGCTGACCTTCAGCGCTTAGCGGGACAAGGCCAGTTTGAGGCCAAAGCCGATCAGAAAAACACCGGCCGCTTTTTCAAGCGCCGATGAGATGCGGGGATTGGCGCGCAGTCGCGCAGCCAAAAAAAAGGTCAGCAGCACGGCGCTCAAGCCGTAGACAAAAGTCAAGGCAGCGATGGTCGCCGACATCACGCCGAATGTGGTCAGGCCTTGGTGCCGAAGGGGGTCGACAAACAGCGGGAAGAACGCCATGTAAAAAACGATGGCCTTGGGGTTCAGCAGCGTGATGAACATGCTTTGGCGAAAGTAGTGACCTGCCTTCATTTTGAGAATAGGTGCGTCACCGGGTTTCGAAAACAACATCTTGGCCCCCAACCATGCCAAGTACGCCGCCCCCACCCACTGCACCAAATGAAAGGCCCGGGGGTACGCAGCCAACAGAGCCGAGACACCGGCCACCGCCGCCCACAGCAACACCTGATCGCCAGCAATCACGCCGAAGGTTGCCCCCAGACCGCCAGCAATGCCACCCTTACCGGTCGAAGTGATCAAGGCCAAATTGCCCGGGCCGGGAATAGCCAGAAAGACGATGACGGCGATAATGAAAGCGCCGTAATCGGCTACACCGGCAAAAGAACCCAGCATGAAATGTCCTTGAATTGAGCGCTGAGTTTACGACAGGTGCTGTAGCGGCCTCAGCCAAACCACGCAGCGATCCGCACCCAAGCCCGGAACCACCAACTGTTCCACGTGAAACACCGACACATCCGCAGGCAACACCGCCAACTCGTCAGCCGGATGCTTGCCCTTCAGCGCCATCCAAACACCATCAGGCGCCAAGGCCTTGGCGGACCAAGAAGAGAAGTCAACCAAGGAGGCAAAGGCACGCGAGCAAATCACATCGAATGGTTCGGTGATGGTTTCAACGCGCGCATGCAAACCCTTCAGATTGCTCAAACCCAAAGACAAGGCCGCCTGGGTGATGAAAGCCGCCTTCTTACCGACCGTATCAACACAAGTCACGGACAGAGTCGGACAACAAATGGCAAATACAACGCCGGGCAGACCAGCGCCAGAGCCGACATCCAACAACTTAGCGCGCGCCCCTTCTGCATTTTGAAAGTCGCGGCTCAACAAGTGTTTTTGCAAAGGCAAGACCGCAGCCAGACTGTCCAGCAAATGATGCGTCAGCATCTCAGCCGGGTCACGCACAGCGGTGAGGTTGTAGACCTTGGTCCACTTGCCAATCAAGTCTTGGTAATCCAGTAGGCGGCCAACTTGAGAATCCGTGAGATCCAGCCCCAAGGACGCCAAACCAGCTCGGAGCGCTACTTCATTTGCACCCATCACGTCGACACCTTGTCAGCCTGATCGACGGACGACCCCTGATCTTGGGCAGGCTGTGCGACACCCTTCCACAGGTTCTTTTTCAAGTGAACCAACAAGAGCGAGATCGTCGCGGGGGTAACCCCAGAGATCCGCGATGCCAAGCCAAGTGTCTCAGGTCGGTGTTTCGTCAGTTTTTGCCGAGCCTCAAAACTCAGGGCCGTGACTTGCAGGTAATCCAATTCCGGCGGCAGCTTCAAATTCTCATAATGAGCAGAGCGCTCGACCTCGGTCTTTTGCAAGTCGATGTAGCCCGAGTACTTGGCTACGATTTCGATCTGCTCTATCACCGCCCGGAGCATGTCAGCAGGCATTTGGGTTTCACGTGAAAAAACCGGTTCAGCTCTCGCTGCATCCAGGGTCAAGGCCGGTAACTCAGGATTCGAAAAGCGCCCGCCATCTAGAGACATCAGGCCAGCGTAGTCAACATCTGGACGGCGCAGCAAATCCAACAAGTTGTACTCACGCTCAATCGCCTTGCCCAGCACCCGCTCAGCTTCCGCCACCGGCAAATTATTCGGATGCACCCACAAGGATCGCAGTCGTTGTGTTTCACGTGAAACAGCATCGCGCTTGCGGTTGAATGCATCCCAACGGATGTCGTCAACCAAACCAAGCTCTCTGCCCTTTTCGGTCAGCCGCATGTCGGCATTGTCTTCACGCAACATCAATCGGTACTCTGCGCGGCTGGTGAACATGCGATACGGCTCGGTCACGCCTTTGGTGATCAAGTCATCGACCAACACGCCCAAATAAGCCTCGTCGCGACGCGGCAGCCAGGCCTCTTTGCCTTGGCACTGCAAAGCGGCGTTGATGCCGGCGAACATGCCTTGGGCTGCCGCCTCCTCGTAACCCGTCGTGCCATTGATCTGCCCGGCAAAAAACAAACCGCCAATCGCCCGGGTTTCAAAGCTGCTTTTCAGCGAACGTGGATCAAAGTAGTCGTACTCAATCGCGTAGCCAGGTCGCAAGATGTGGGCGTTTTCCATGCCGGCCATGGAGCGAACCAAGGCGTACTGGATGTCAAACGGCAGACTGGTCGAGATGCCGTTCGGGTAAATCTCGTGCGTCGTCAAACCCTCTGGCTCGAGAAAAATCTGGTGGCTGGTCTTGTCCGCAAAGCGGTTGATCTTGTCTTCTACGCTCGGGCAATAGCGCGGGCCAACACCATCAATCTTGCCGGTGAACATGGGGCTGCGGTCAAAGCCGGAGCGGATGATGTCGTGGGTGCGTTCGTTGGTGTGCGTGATCCAGCAAGGCATTTGCTGCGGATGCTTGATACCCGCGCCCATGAAGCTGAACACCGGCACGCTGCTGCCCTCGCCGCCCGGCATGCCGTCGCCCGGCTGAACCGTGCACTTGCTGAAGTCAATGCTGCGACCGTCCAGCCTCGGTGGCGTGCCGGTTTTCAGCCGGCCCTGCGGCAGCTTGAGTTCCTTGAGTCGAGCCGACAAAGACACAGCAGGCGGATCGCCAGCCCGGCCGGCGGCGTAGTTGTTCATCCCCACATGGATCTTGCCGTCCAGGAAAGTCCCGGCCGTCAGCACCACCGTGCGGCTGCGGAACTTGATTCCCACCTGTGTCACGGCACCCACCACCCGCTCACCCTCAACCAGCAGGTCGTCGACGGCTTGCTGAAACAGCCACAAGTTGGGCTGGTTCTCCAGCATGCGACGGATCGCCGCTTTGTACAAAATACGGTCAGCCTGCGCCCGAGTGGCGCGCACGGCAGGGCCCTTGCTGGAATTGAGGATGCGAAACTGGATACCGCCCTCGTCGGTGGCCAGCGCCATCGCACCGCCCATCGCATCGACTTCTTTGACCAAATGGCCTTTGCCAATGCCGCCAATCGAGGGGTTGCAGCTCATCTGGCCCAGGGTCTCGATGTTGTGGCTGAGCAGCAAAGTCTTGCAGCCCATGCGGGCCGAGGCCAGCGCAGCTTCAGTGCCCGCATGGCCACCACCGACAACAATCACGTCAAATTCTTCAGGGTAAAACATAGATCAAACCTCAATCAGTTCGGTTTTCAGGCCCAGCGCCTCGGCAGCTTGCGCTTGCCGGCGGTCAGCCGTGACAAAAAGGTCAACGCGCGCCGCGCGAGCGGCGCCAATGTGCAACGCATCGGTGGCGCGCAGCCGGCAGCTTTCCATGGCTTGAGCAGCATGCGCCTCGACCCGACCATCCAGCGCCACCAGCGTGAAATCGGCAAAGTCGTCTTGCACGATGCGCATGATGCGGGCGTAGTCATCAGCACTCACCAACCCGTCATGGCGCTGGCGGTTCAACGCCGAGGCAATCTCGGTCTTGCAGTGGGCGGCCACCACCAGCTCACTCGCGCGCTCGCCTGCGGCCATCACCTGCGCCCGTCCGGGCTCGGCGCTGTAGCGCTTGTAGAGCGCGGAGGTGTCCATCAAGATGCGCATCACCAACCCGCCTCACGCTCTTCAACAATCAACTGAGCGCCCGTCTTGCCGTCTGGCCTCGTGATGTGCAGCGGCTCAATCACCCGCTTCCAGCTGGGCACACGAGGCGTCACGTCACTACTCACCGGCACCAACTCAGCCACGGGTTTGCCGTGCCGCAAGATGCGCACGGTCTCGCCGCGCTCGACCAGATCAATCATGGCCGAAGCGTTCGCACGAAATTCACTCAAAGGGATGGTTTGCATGGCTCAATCATCGTATTTGTACAAAATATTCAATTTGTACATTTTAACCTGTGGCTGTTGTCCTTCAGTCAGGTCAGGCCGCGCTGTCAGGCTCCTGTAGCCAAGCGGCGTAATATTTGGCAGTTGACTATTTAAAAACCACAGGAGACAAGAATGAGTCGTGAAGTCGTGATTGCCAGCGGTGTACGCACCGCCATCGGTACTTTTGGCGGTAGCTTGAAGGACATTCCACCCACAGAGCTCGCGGCGCTCGTCGTCCGCGAATCACTCGCGCGCGCTGGCGTAGAAGGCAAAGACGTCGGCCACGTGGTCTTCGGCCATGTCGTCAACACCGAAGCCAAAGATATGTATTTGTCGCGCGTCGCCGCTATCAACGGCGGTTGCGCCGAAGGCACGCCCGCTTTCAACGTCAACCGATTGTGCGGCTCAGGCCTGCAAGCCATCATCTCAGCCAGCCAGAGCATCTTGCTGGGTGACACCGACATCGCCATTGGCGGTGGTGCCGAAAACATGAGCCGTGCGCCTTACGTCAGCTTGGCCACGCGCTTTGGTGCGCGCATGGGTGACACCAAGATGATCGACATGATGGTCGGCGCCCTGCACGACCCTTTCCACACCATTCACATGGGCGTGACCGCAGAGAACATCGCCGCCAAATGGGGCATCACACGCGAGGACCAAGATGCCATCGCGGTTGAAAGCCACAACCGGGCCCAGCGCGCCATTGAAGGCGGCCGCTTCAAAGAGCAAATCGTGCCGGTCACGCTGAAAAGCCGCAAAGGCGATGTCGCCTACGACACCGACGAACACTTCCGCCCGAACTGCACACTGGCCGACATGGCCAAACTCAAACCCGTTTTCATCAAGGAAAACGGCACCGTGACCGCCGGCAATGCCTCCGGCATCAACGACGCCGCCGCGGCACTGGTGATGATGGAAGCCGGCACGGCCCAGGCCCGCGGCATCCAACCGCTGGCCCGCCTGGTGGCCTACGCGCACGCCGGCGTTGACCCCAAATACATGGGCATCGGCCCGGTTCCCGCCACACAGCTGGCACTCAAAAAAGCCGGGCTCACCGTCAAGGACTTGGACGTCATCGAAGCCAACGAGGCGTTTGCAGCCCAAGCTTGCGCCGTCACGCGCGACCTCGGCCTCGACCCCGCAAAAGTGAACCCCAACGGTTCCGGCATCTCGTTAGGCCACCCGATCGGCGCTACTGGCGCACTGATCACGGTCAAGGCCTTGTACGAGCTGCAGCGCATCAAAGGCCGCTACGCCTTGGTGACGATGTGCATCGGCGGTGGTCAGGGGATTGCGGCGATTTTTGAACGCATGTGAAACTCGGCGGCCCCTGAAGCATCCCGTGCTGCCGGGTCCATGGGCATCACCGGCTACTTGCGAACGGCCGGCACTTCGAGGGGCAAACCATCGCCCCGCCACATCAGATACAGGCTGAGCTGGCGGGCCTCCAGCGCACCCCACGCGAGGGGTTCGGCACGCACACCCACAAAGCAGCTGCGCAAACGCCGCTCCAGAGACCCCATGCCCTGCCATTCAAGCCGATAGACTGGATACGCGTTGGGCTGACCTTGGCTCAGGAGATCCGTGAACAAACGCTTGCCTTGATTCTGATCGTGGCAGTTGGCGCAAGACAAATTCAACTGCCCCTGCCGCTTGAAAAAAAGCGACTCACCTTGCGCCCAATGGGACTGCGCCGCGCCACTGATGTCCACGCGGATGGGTATGGCGTTTGACGCTTGGCTCACATACAGGCTGAGCGCTAACAAATCATCCGACTCCCATGTCAGCTCCGGCCCCCGCTGGCGCAAAGTCCGGCACTGACGAATCCGGTCTTCAAGATTGAGAAGCTGCCCCGTCTTGAGATCCAGTGACGGGTAGCGCGTCGCAACGCCGCGCATGCGCTGCGGGGCCTCTCCGTGGCAGCTTTGGCAGCTTTTGCCCTCGACGCCGAGGGCTTCTCGCCAGCGCTGTTCACCACGGGACAACCACAGCTGTGCCGGGTTGCCAAAGTCATCGGCTTGCAATGCGCGCACATCAGCACCCGCAAATGCCAAGCCGGACTTGATCTGCAGCAGCGGCAAATGACGTGTCTGGGAATTTACGGACGGCGCCAATACCATCAGCCCAATGCTGAGCGCCAACAACAGCACGCGCGATGAAAATCGGCTGATCACGACGCAGGCGGCAGCACGGTCACACTTTGCCGCAACTCGCCGGTGACGCCGCGTTCATCGATCCACTGCACCCACAGCTCGCCAGACTCACCTGCGCGAAAGTAAAACTCAAACAAGGGATTACCGGCCATACCCGACGATGGTTCAACCTTGAACACCTGCTGCCCAGCGTAGTCACAGGTCAGCCAAACAATCACATTGCGGGGTATCAACTGGCCCCGCAAGTCTTGCAAATAGCCGCTGTCCATCGGGTGTTGAATCAACAAGCGCGCCTTGACAACGTCACCACGGACGATGCGGGCGGGAAGCTGCAAACGGGCATTGCTCATTCAAGTGCCGTCCACACAAGCTGACTCTGTAACGATCACATCCACGCTCTGGTAGCGAAAACTGCCATCGGACGAACGCGCCAGCGCCACCACCATTTGAGAGCCCGCCAGCCGAATACGCGAACTCACTTCTGCGCGACCGGACCCGGGTCCAAGATGAAAAACGGCCATCTGCGTGGCGGGGTTTCGCTGCGACAAAAGATAAATGTGCGTGACGTGCGCCTCTGGCGTCATCGGGCTTTCTACCTGCACCGATACCGGCACCAAGTAGCCGTTGTCAGCCAAAACCGGCAACACCAACTTGACGCCCTGCGGCAACGCCACGCGGCCATTCAACAGCGGTGCCAACATCTCGTCAAGGCTGAGTAAATGACCGGAGATCATGCCTTGTGAACGGGCCGGCAACACGCTCAAAGCCAGCGTCGCCAAGACACCACGGACAAATTGCTGCAACCAACGGCGGCGCTTTTGCGGCACGGTCAACGGACCAACGTCTCCCGCGCCACTCACGGCCGGCGACTTCCGAGATGAGCCGCAGGCGATTGATCGCGCAGCAGATAGGCCACGATGTCTTCAAGCGCTTGGCCAGACAGCACCGTCTGACCGACATATGCCGCGGCAACACGCTGCAAGCCTTGCGTGCTGAAGTAAGCCGGCATCACCGTGCCAGGATTCAAGAGCCGCGGGTCCGCGATGCGCTGACGAATCTGCTCTGCGTCAGCGCGTTCAGCCAGCCCAAGCAAGGAAGGGCCGATGTCACCGCCGCCGCCCAAACCGGGCACCACGTGGCACAACACACAACCGCTGTCTTGCCGGTTGCTGAGCAACGCACGGCCTCTCTCAACACTGGCCGAGGCCGTCCAAACGTTAGCAGGCAGGCGATCTTGCGCCAAGGCAGGCAAGGTGCACAAACCCAGCATCGCCCAAGCCAGCAAAGTACGACGCCTAGCAGTCAGACTCATGCACGCGCCAAACTCAAGCCGTGGTTTTTCAGCGGCAAAGAACGAATCCGTTTGCCAGAGGCCGCAAAAATGGCATTGGCCAACGCCGGCGCCAACGGTGCCTGTGCCGGCTCGCCAACGCCGCCCCAAAAACCTCCGGTAGGCGCAATGACCGCCTGTACTTTGGGCATTTCATTCAGCCGCATGAGGCGGTAGTCATGAAAGTTCGATTGCTCGATGCGACCGTCCTTGAGCGTCATCTCGCCCCAGAAAATAGCGCTCAAACCATGCACCACACTGCCCTGAATTTGCGCCTCAATGTTGTCAGGATTGACCACATAGCCCGGATCGATCCCCATGACCACGCGGTGAATCTTGACTTCACCCTTGGCGCTGACAGAGACTTCACAAACGCACGCTGTGTAGCTGCCGTAGCCTTCGGTTTCAGCGATGCCGCGAAACACACCCTTGGGCAACGGAGTCCCCCAGTTGGCGGCTTTGGCGACGGCTTGCAAAATACTCCCGTCACGCGGCGATTTTTCGCCCAGCAAGCTCAGCCTGAACGCCAAGGGGTCCTTGCCAGCGGCATGCGCGAGCTCGTCAATAAAGCTCTCGCGCATGTAGGGATTTTGCGAATGCCCTACCGTGCGCCAAAAACCCACGGGCACGTTGGTGTTTCGCTGAGCGTAGTCGACCAGGCTGTTTGGAATATCGTACGGATGGTCTTGCAACGCAGCGACCGCCTGACCGTCAACGCCCTTCGGCAATGGCAGTTTGAGCAGCGTGGCCAAAAGCGAGGGCGCGCTCACACGGATGTGCAACGCATCGACCTTGCCACTGGCGTCCATCGCCGCCTTGAAACGCACTAGGCTGGCGGGACGGTACAAGTCGTGCTGAATATCTTCTTCACGACTCCAAATCATCTTCACCGGCTTACCCGCCATGGCCTTTGCAATCATCACACCCTGACGTGTGAAATCTTGAGGGCTCTTGCGGCCCAAGCCGCCACCCAACTGCATCGGATAAACCATCACCTTGTCTTGCGGTACACCCGCTGTCGCGGCAGAAACCGCCAGCGTTGCTTCCGGATTTTGCGTCGAGGTCCAAACCTCCAATTTGTCGCCCTGCAACCAAGCGGTGCAGACCATCGGCTCCATCGTGGCGTGCGCAAGATAAGGCGTGAAGTACTCGGCCTCATAGACCTTGCTGGCGCCAGCCAGCGCTTGCATGGTGTTGCCATCATTGCGCGCCACGGCCACATCGGGCTGGTCCATACCCGCTTGGAAGTGGGTCATGATGGCCGTATTGTTGAGGGTGCCGTGCTCGCCGGTGTCCCAATCAATCACCACTTCACGCAAAGCCTCTTTGGCGCGCCACCAGTTGTCGGCCACCACCGCGACAAACCCACCCAAGTTGAGCACCTTGACGATTCCGCGGCGGCTTTCCACCTTTGACGCATCCATGGACTTGACGCGTCCGTTGAACACCGGACAGGCCGCCACGGCGGCATACAACATACCCGGCAATTGCGCATCAATACCGTAGCGAATCTTGCCGGTCACGATGTCGGGAATATCAACGCGCGCGATCGGCTTGCCAACAATTTTCCAGTCTTTGGGGTCTTTGAGCTGAACCTCTTTAGGCGCTTCTTGCAGCGCCGCAGCGGCGGCCAACTTGCCGTAACTCAGCGATCGCTTGCTGGCCAAATGATGCACCTTACCGAGCGCTGTGCTGCATTGACTGGCCGGCACGCCCCAGCTTTGCGCCGCTGCCGCCACCAACATATGCCGTGCAGTGCCACCCGCTTGACGGAGGTAAGCCTGCGAATTGCGAATGGTTCGGCTGCCAACGGAAGCCATGTCGCCGTAAACGCGTTTTTGACGCAGATTCTCGTGCGCTGTGGCGTATTCAACGCGAACATTTTTCCAGTCGGCATCCAGCTCTTCAGCCACCAACATGGGGGCCGAAGTTCGGCTGCCTTGCCCCATTTCAGCGCGGGCATAACGGATGATGATGGTCTCGTCAGGCTGAATCTCGATCCATGCATTCAACTTTGGCGTGTCGGCGGCCTGGGCGCGCTCAGGCAGGTAAAAAGCCAAACTCAAACCAGCAGCGGCGGAAGCCGATACCTGCAAAAAATGACGACGCGCAGGGGACGTGACGAGCGGGTTCATGCGCGGACTCCTTTGGCTGCAACAGCGTGAATCGCCTTGCGGATACGGGCATAGGTGCCGCAGCGGCAAATGTTCGTCATGGCCGCGTCAATGTCCTCGTCAGTGGGCTTCGGCTTCTTTTTCAGCAAAGCCACGGCCGCCAAAATTTGACCCCCCTGGCAATAACCACATTGCGGCACCTGATGGTCAACCCAGGCTTGTTGTACGGGATGCAGCTTGCCCTTAGACGCCAAACCCTCAATCGTCATCACCTGCTGACCGGCAGCAGCGGAAACCGGGTAAGAGCAAGAGCGCACCGGCTCTCCATTGAGCAGTACCGTACAAGCGCCACATTGCGCCACACCACAGCCGAACTTCGGACCCTTGATGTCGAGCTCATCGCGCAAGGCCCACAACAAGGGCATGTCGGGTTCGACATCCAGCTCAAGCGGTTTTCCATTGACATTGAGTTTCATTCGGGCAGCTCCGTCGTGTGCAAAAAACGCATACGTTAGGTAAATGTCTTGAAATTGACAATAGGTAATCACCCCATGAAACCAACAACACCGGCGTCGTGCAACCCTCACAACATGCGTAGATGTCAACGCTCAAGGTCTGAGGCGCTCGCATTCAAATGGATCGCACTGACGCGGGCTGTATCAGCAAACCAATGCCTAGCGGTCAGGGCGATGATTTCTGCGCCGCGGCGCAATGTATCCAAAGCCAAATCACTGCGCGTGTGAGCGCGCAACCTGTTCACCAGCATCATCTCGGCCAAGCCGGCCTGCAGACTGACAACCCGACGATGCCGAACTTCTTGAATGCGATCAGGTTGGTGATGGTGCAAACGGAGCTGAGAGGGCAAACTGCGCAAGACTTTGAACTGGACGGTCATACTATTTCCAACTTGGCAAGATGATGCCGCTAAGTTGATACGCTGGTGTTGAACTGACCATGTCAGTCCAAGAAAAAGTGAATGAACAGCAAGATTAAAGTCGCCCAGGACAAAGTCAAATCAGGAGCGCGCGCCTAGGCCTGTAGGACCCGGCCGACAACATCCAAAATACGGCCGGTGCCGAGCAGGAAAATTCAGAAACGACTAGCATCAACAGGTGTTTTGGATGCAACGCATTCAAAAACTGCCAAAGCGCTAAAGACCTTTTTCAGGCGCCCATGCAACGCTGTTGCAGAAGTCACATTTTCTTTTCTTAACAATAACAAGGCTCTCCCGTGACCTCACTTTTTACGCCCATCCAAGTTGGCGACATGAACCTCACAAACCGCATCGTGATGGCACCGTTGACGCGCAACCGTGCACCCAACGCCATTCCCACGCCGCTGATGATCGAGTACTACACACAGCGCGCCACGGCCGGTCTGCTCATCTCTGAAGCCACTGCCATCAGCCAGCAAGGCCAAGGCTATTCAGACGTGCCAGGCCTGTACGGCAGCGAGCAACTCGATGGCTGGAAAAAAATCACCGACAGCGTGCATGCAGCCGGCGGCAAGATGATTGTCCAGCTCTGGCACGTGGGTCGCATTTCACACACCGACCTGCAACCTGACAACGGCGCACCGGTCGCGCCATCGGCCATCACAGCCAAGGCCAAAACCGTGCTCATCAAAGACGGTACGCCGATGTTTGTCGACACCTCCACACCGCGCGCCCTCAGCGCCGAAGAGTTGCCAGGCATCGTGCACACCTACCAGGCGGCCGCGCGCAATGCAGTTGAAACGGCCGGCTTTGACGGCGTCGAAATCCATGCGGCCAACGGCTACTTGCTGGACCAATTTTTGAAAAATGGCAGCAACCAGCGCACCGACGATCACGGCGGTAGCATTGAGAACCGTGCTCGTCTGACGCTCGAAATCGTGCGCGCAGTGACCGACGCGATTGGTGGCGGCCGAACCGGTATTCGCCTGTCACCGGTGACACCGGCTGGCGATGTGCACGACACCGATCCGCAGCCGCTGTTCGAGTACGTGGTGCGCCAACTGGCAGCACTCAACTTGGCCTTTGTGCACATCATTGAGGGCTCTACCGGCGGTCCACGTGAGATGGCCGATCGG
>CANFWI010000029.1 GCA_947450675.1 Comamonadaceae bacterium
CGGCGGTGCGATTCTGGCCGGCTTCGAGCACTTGGACGACCGCTACCTGAAGGCGGTGGGTTACGCCACCAAATCCAAGCGCGGTGGTTTGCCAAAGATGGTGTTGTTCGGTGACATCGCTGGCGACGACGCGGATGCAGTGGCGCGCGCTACTTCTGAGGTGGTGCGTCTGGCCAACTCGCGCGAAGGCGAGGGCTTCATCGCCGTCAGCCCCGACGCGCGTAAAAAATTCTGGCTCGACCGCAAGCGCACAGCGGCTATTTCGCGCCACACCAATGCCTTCAAGATCAATGAAGACGTGGTCATTCCGCTGCCGCGCATGGCCGAGTACACCGACGGTATTGAGCGCATCAACATCGAGCTGAGTCTGGCCAACAAGCTCAAGCTGTGCAATGAGCTAGAAGCCTTTTTCGCCAAAGGCCAGTTGCCTTTGGGCAAGTCTGACGACGCCAACGACATCCCTTCGGCTGAACTGCTCGAAGACCGGGTGGTGCAGGCGCTGGCGCTGGTGCGTGAAGTTCGCACTCTTTGGAGCGGCTGGTTGGATGGCGTGGAAACCTTGTTCCCAGAGCTGCAAAACCACGCCTTGCGCGCCAGCTGGAAAACCCAGCTCCGTGCGCCGCTGCAAGCCATCTTCAATGGGGCTGCGTTCCAGCCGATTCTGGCTGAATGCACGGCAGTGCATAAGCGTGTGCTGAAGGGCCGCGTCTGGGTCGCTTTGCACATGCACGCGGGTGATGGCAATGTCCACACCAACCTGCCCGTCAACAGCGACGACTACGACATGCTGCAAACTGCCCACGCGGCGGTGGCCCGCATCATGGTGTTGGCGCGTTCGCTGGACGGTGTGATTTCTGGCGAGCACGGCATTGGCATCACCAAGCTTGATTTCTTGACCGAAGCCGAACTGCAGCCCTTCACCGACTACAAAAAACGGGTCGACCCAGAAGGCCGCTTCAACAAGGGCAAGCTGCTGCGCGACGCCGCTTTCCCGGCCGATTTGACCAACGCCTACACGCCGAGTTTTGGCCTGATGGGCCACGAGTCGCTGATCATGCAGCAGTCCGACATTGGCGCGATTGCCGGCAGCATCAAAGACTGCTTGCGCTGTGGCAAATGCAAACCAGTGTGCGCCACCCACGTGCCGCGCGCCAACTTGCTGTACAGCCCACGCAACAAAATTCTGGCGACCTCGCTGCTGATCGAAGCCTTCTTGTACGAAGAGCAAACGCGGCGCGGCATCTCGATCAAGCATTGGGAAGAATTCGAAGACGTGGCGGACCACTGCACGGTTTGCCACAAGTGCCTGACGCCTTGCCCGGTCGACATTGACTTCGGCGAGGTCTCGATGAACATGCGTAACTTGTTGCGCAAAATGGGCCAAAAATCATTCCGGCCTGGCAATGCGGCAGCGATGCTCTTTTTGAACGCCACCAACCCGCAGACCATCAAGTTCATGCGCAGCGCCATGGTCGATGTCGGCTTCAAGGTGCAGCGCGTGGCCAACGACCTGATGCGCTCCTTGGCGCGCAAACAGACCGCCAAGCCGCCTTCCAGCGTGGGCAAGGCGCCGATCAAAGAGCAGGTGATTCACTTCATCAACAAGAAAATGCCGGGCGGTCTGCCGAAGAAAACGGCGCGGGCGCTGCTCGACATCGAAGACAAAGACTACGTTCCGATCATCCGCAACCCGCTGAACACCACGGCAGAAACCGAAGCTGTTTTTTATTTTCCAGGTTGTGGCTCTGAGCGCTTGTTCTCGCAGGTTGGGCTGGCCACGCAGGCCATGCTTTGGCACGCCGGCGTGCAAACCGTCTTGCCGCCGGGCTATCTGTGCTGTGGCTACCCGCAGCGCGGCAGCGGTCAGTTCGACAAAGCGGACAAGATCATCACCGACAACCGCGTGCTGTTTCACCGCATGGCGAACACGCTCAACTACCTTGAGATCAAGACCGTGGTGGTGAGTTGCGGGACTTGCTACGACCAGCTGCAGGGTTACGAGTTCGAGAAGATTTTCCCGGGCTGCCGGATCATCGACATCCACGAATACCTGCTTGAGAAAAACATCACGCTGCGCACTGATGCGCCAGGTCAAGGTTATCTGTACCACGACCCGTGCCACAGCCCGATGAAATTGCAAGAGCCGATGAAGACGGTCAAGGCCTTGCTCGGCGACAACGTTCTGAAAAACGACCGTTGCTGCGGTGAGTCCGGCACGCTGGGCGTGACCCGGCCTGACATCTCGACGCAGATCCGCTTTCGCAAGGAAGAAGAGTTGCAAAAGGGCGAGGCTGCATTGCGCGCCAGCGGGGCTGTGGCCGCCGCCGGTCCAGTGAAGATTCTCACCAGCTGCCCGAGTTGCCTGCAAGGCTTGTCGCGCTTTGGCGATGACCTGAACAACGGCTTGCTCGAAGCCGACTACATCGTGGTTGAGATGGCCAATCAGATTCTGGGCAAAGACTGGCTACCGAACTACGTCGAGGTCGCCAATCGCGGCGGTATCGAGCGCGTGCTGGTGTGATCTTCACGCCGCCTTCGCTCCAACTTTAATCACCGAAAGCACGTTCATGGCAGGTCTTCAAACAGGGGCGCCGACACCCACGGCGATCACACTGCACAGCCAGTCACGGCAGTTGCAGGTGGCGTTTTCTGATGGTTCGGATTTCCAGATTCCGTTTGAGTTGATGCGCGTCTATTCGCCGTCAGCCGAAGTGCAGGGGCACGGGCCCGGCCAGGAAGTGCTGCAAACCGGCAAACGTGAAGTCACCTTGGTCGAGTTGGAGCCGATTGGCAACTACGCCGTCAAGCCGGTCTTCTCGGACGGCCATGACACGGGCTTGTTCTCGTGGGACTATTTGTACTTTTTGGGTTCCGAGCAGAACCGTTTGTGGGCCGACTACTTAGCCCGCCTGCAAGCGGCCGGGGCTGACCGCGATGCACCGATGATCAGCGCCGGTGGTTCTGCCTGCGCCAGCCACTGAGGACTGATATGAGCAACACGCATTTTGGTTTTGAGTCGGTCGACGAGCAAGAAAAGGCCAGGCGCGTGCGCGGCGTTTTCGATTCGGTCGCGTCTAAATACGACATCATGAACGACCTGATGTCGGCGGGCCTGCACCGTGTCTGGAAGGCTTACACCGTCAAAGTGGCGAATGTTCGTGACGGTCAATCTGTTCTTGACATCGCCGGCGGCACGGGCGATCTGGCGCTGGCATTTGCACCGCAGGTCGGTCCGACGGGCCGGGTGGTGCACACCGACATCAACCAAGCCATGCTGAGCGAAGGCCGCAACCGTCTGCTCGACGCTGGTGTGGCCTTGCCGACGCTGGTCTGCGATGCCGAGAAGCTGCCTTTTCCGGACGCCAGTTTTGACGTGGTGACAGTGGCTTTTGGTCTGCGCAACATGACCCACAAAGACGTCGCCCTCAAAGAAATGAATCGCGTCCTCAAGCCCATGGGCAAACTGCTGGTGCTGGAGTTTTCCAAAGTTGCCAAGCCGCTGGAGAAAATCTACGACTGGTATTCCTTCAAGGTTTTGCCGCGTCTGGGCAAGCTGGTGGCCAATGACGATTCGAGCTACCGTTATTTGGCTGAGTCGATTCGGATGCACCCCGACCAAGACGCGCTGAAGGCCTTGATGCACCAGAGCGGTTTTGGCCATGTGGACTATCACAACCTCACAGGCGGCATGGTTGCCTTGCATGTCGGTATCAAATGTTGATGTAATTTGGGTTTAATCCGAACTAGATTTATCGTGCGTCAAACAATGAGATGAACGCAGTAAATCGAATTCTTCAACGAGTGGCTGGCGTATTTAATCAATAAGGGTGGGGACATCATGAAAATCTGGTCAGCAATCTTGGCGCTCGCATTGACAGCCACCTTGGGCTTGAGCGGCGGTGATGCCGAAGCCAAACGCATGGGTGGTGGTAAGTCCGTCGGCAAGCAATCCTCCAACGTCACCCAGCGCGAGGCGTCGCCGCCTGCGGGTGGTTCGGCCGCGCAAGCCGCTAGGCCTGCTGCGCCCGCAGCGGCTGCCGCTGCACCGAGGAAGCCTTGGGGCGCCATGCTCGGTGGTTTGGCTGCTGGTCTGGGCTTGGCCTGGCTGGCATCTTCCTTGGGCTTGGGTGCCGGTCTGGCGCAGTTCATGACCTTTGCCTTGCTGGCGCTGGCCGTCATGCTGGTGATTGGCTTTGTCATGCGCAAGCTCAAGGCCAATCGCGAAGGCGATGGCCAGTCGGCCTCGCCCTTTGCTTTTCAGGGCGCTGGTGCCACACCGCCCCGCGATTACAGCCCGGCCAATGTCGGTAACGACGCATCGGCCCGGCCTTGGGAGCGTCCAGGGACATCGTTCGAAGCAAGCACGCCGGCAACTGCGGCTGGCGGCTCGATGATTGGTTCGGCCTTGCTGGGTTCGCAGTCTTGGGGTGTCCCCGCCGGCTTTGATGCCGACGGCTTCTTGAGTGCTTGCAAGACCAATTTCGTGACCTTGCAAGACGCTTGGGACCGTTCCGACATCAGCTCCCTGCGGGCCATGATGACGGACGACATGCTGGACCAGATCAAGAGCCAATTGGCCGAGCGCGAGTCGCACACTGGCGGTGTTGTCAACAAGACCGACGTGCTGCGCTTGGATGCTCAATTGCTCGGCATCGAGGAGCTGGCAGATGTCTACATGGCCAGCGTTGAATTCTCGGGAATGATCCGCGAAGACGCTTCTGCCGGCCCGAGTCCGTTCCGCGAAGTCTGGAACATGACCAAGCCGCGCAATGGTGCTGGCGGCTGGTTGGTTGCGGGTGTTCAAGCCTTGCAATGATCTGACCGGTCATTTATCCGTCAAAATCGGGGACGTATGAATACATCGTCCCCTTTTTCTTTTCTGGAATCCTTCGCCAAACACCTGCAACCGCCAACCTGGCTGGTCGCCGAGGGTCAGCAGCGCTTGGTGTTGTTTCTCAATCATGTCCTGATGCAGGAAAAAGAGGCGCAAACGCGCCTCGCCCGCAAGAAGGGCAGCGTGATTCATGTGCGTTGGGGCGCTTTTGCGCTCGACCTGTTGATCACCCCCGCCGGCCTGACGGACCGCGCACCCAGCGCACTGCCAGCCGACCTGACGTTGTCGGTAGCCATGGAAGCGCCTTGGGTCGTGGCGCAGTCGGTGCTTGAAGGCAAGGCGCCGCCGGTCAAGATTGAGGGCGATGTGCAACTGGCTGCCGAATTGGGTTGGCTGGCCGACAACTTGCGCTGGGATGTCGAAGAAGACCTGTCGCGCATCTTGGGCGACGTGCCGGCGCATGCAATCGCCGGTGCTGGCCAACGTTTGCTGGCAGCCCTTCGCGACTTCGTGGCGCGCGCACCGCGGGCGTCTTTTGCCGCGGGCCGCGAGGCAACAGCAGCCAACAAGGTGGGTGCATGAGCCGGCTCTTTCGCGGTATTTTCATCGTCTGGACGGTGCTGCGTTTCGGTCTGGACGAACTGGTCCTGTCGAGTTTTGAGAAGCCCTGGATTCGCCTGCTGACACGCATTGTCTCGATGGGACGCAACCTGAAGGCGCCGCGTGGCGAGCGTTTGCGCTTAGCGTTGGAGCGGCTGGGTCCGATATTCGTGAAGTTCGGGCAAGTCATGTCGACCCGTCGGGATCTTCTGCCGCTTGACATCGCCAACGAGCTGGCGCGTTTGCAAGACCGGGTGCCGCCATTTGAGTCGTCGGTGGCCGTGGCCATCATTGAAAGCGCCTTTGGCCGCCCCATCGACAAGATTTTTGCTACTTTCGAGCGCACGCCGGTGGCCAGTGCGTCGATCGCCCAGGTGCATTTCGCGACTTTGCCCGATGGGCGTGAAGTCGCAGTCAAGGTCTTGCGGCCCAACATGCTGCCGGCGATTGAAAAAGACCTGGCGCTGATGCGCATGATGGCGGGATGGCTCGAAAGTCTGTCGGCCGATGGCAAGCGCCTGAAGCCGCGTGAAGTGGTGGCCGAATTCGACACCTACTTGCATGAAGAGCTGGACTTGTTGCGCGAAGCTGCCAATGCGGCCCAATTGCGCCGCAACATGCAAGGGCTGAACCTTGTGATGATTCCAGAGATCGTCTGGGATTTTTGCATGCCCAACGTGATGGTCATGCAGCGCATGAAGGGCGTGCCGATCAGCCAGGTGCAGCGTCTGCGCGATGCCGGCGTGGACATTCCAAAACTGGCCCGTGATGGCGTCACGATCTTTTTCACGCAGGTTTTTCGCGACGGTTTTTTCCACGCCGACATGCACCCGGGCAACATCCAGGTGAGTCTTGAGCCTGCCACTTTCGGGCGCTACATCTCGCTTGATTTCGGCATCGTCGGCACTCTCACCGAGGTCGACAAAGAATACCTGGCGCAAAACTTCATCGCCTTTTTTCAGCGTGACTACAAGCGCGTGGCAGAGCTGCACATTGAGTCTGGCTGGGTGCCTGCGCGCACCCGCGTCGATCAGTTGGAGTCGGCCATTCGTGCCTGTTGTGAGCCTTATTTTGACCGCCCACTGAAAGAAATTTCTCTTGGAATGGTCTTGATGAGGTTGTTCCAGACGTCGCGGCGCTTTCAGGTAGAGATTCAGCCGCAGCTGGTGCTGCTGCAAAAAACATTGCTCAACATTGAGGGCTTGGGTCGTGAGCTAGACCCGGAGCTTGATTTGTGGAGCACGGCCAAGCCCTTCCTTGAAAAGTGGATGCGTGAGCAAGTCGGCCCAGAAAAATTGCTGGCCGAACTGAAGGCTGAAGCGCCGACTTACGCCAAGTTATTGCCGTCTTTGCCGCGTTTGTTTCACCAGTTCCTCAAGACGCAATCGTCAGGTAACCGCAGCGAGCTGATCGAACTGCTGGCTGAGCAAAAACGCACCAACAAGTTGCTGCAAGGGCTGGTTTACGGCGGGCTGGGCTTCGCGCTGGGCCTGCTGGCCATGCAGCTGATGCTCCGGGCACGGCTGTTTTGAGGTGCCGAAAGCCAAAGTGCAGCGCCTATAATTGAGGGTTTGCATCCTGACTCTCATTGGCAGGCTGCCCAACTCATCCGAAACCATCAAGCGCTATGCCAATTTACGCCTACAAATGCGAGTCCTGCGGGCATGCCAAGGACGTATTACAAAAACTCTCAGACCCCCTGCTGACGGATTGCCCGCAGTGCGGTGCGCCGAGTTTCAAGAAGCAGCTCACCGCTGCCGGCTTTCAGCTCAAGGGCTCCGGTTGGTACGTCACCGACTTTCGGGGTGGTGACTCGGGCGCCCCTCAGGCCAAAGATGGTGTGGCGCCTGCTGCATCGTCATCTGACGCCCCGGCCGCCACTTCAGCGCCAGCGCCCAAAGCCGATAGCGTTGCGGCTGCCGCGCCAGCGCCCAGCGCCCCGGCTGCGCCTGCCCCTTCAACTGGCAAAGCCGACTGATGGCTGCCGTGCGCCGCTGGCTATTGGCCGGTTTGTTGGTGTTGGTGCCGCTGGCGATCACAATTTGGGTGCTCGACTGGATCGTCGGCACGCTGGACCAGACCCTGCAAATCTTGCCGCACGCTTGGCATCCCGACCGCTTGCTGGGTTTTCACATTCCCGGCTTTGGCGTCTTGCTGGCGCTGGCGATTGTGTTGCTCATCGGTGCCGTGGCCAGCAATTTTCTGGGCAAAAAACTGGTCGGTTGGTGGGACGCTTTGCTGGGCCGTATCCCCATCGTCCGGTCGATTTATTCCAGCGTCAAGCAGGTCTCTGACACTTTGTTTTCAGAGAATGGCAATGCTTTTCGCAAGGCTCTGCTGATTCAGTGGCCGCGTGAAGGTGTCTGGACCATTGGTTTTCAGACTGGCACGCCAGGCGGTGATGTCGTCAATCATCTGGATGGCGAGTACCTCAGCGTTTATGTGCCGACCACGCCGAACCCGACCGGCGGCTACTTTGTGATGTTGAAAAAGTCGGACTGTATTGAGCTCAAGATGAGTGTCGATGAGGCGCTGACCTATGTGATCTCCATGGGCGTTGTGGCCCCCGGCAGTCCGACGACCCACCAACCACTCTAGCCCATGAATGCATGGGCGGCAGCTTCTCCAAGAAGCCGCTCCATTTTTTCCCTCGCGAAATCCGTTAACCGTTAACCGTAAAGCAATCTCCGTATGTCCAACGCCTCCAAAATGCGCTCCCACTATTGCGGTCTGGTGACCGATGCCTTGCTGGGCGAAACCGTCACCTTGTGCGGCTGGGTCAATCGCCGGCGTGACCACGGCGGTGTCATCTTCATTGACCTGCGTGACCGCGAAGGCTATGTGCAGGTGGTTTGCGACCCGGATCGCGCGGACATGTTCAAGACCGCTGAAGTCGTGCGCAACGAGTTCTGTGTGCAGATCAAAGGCTTGGTGCGTGCGCGTCCTGAAGGCACGGCCAACGACGGTCTGAAAAGCGGCAAGATCGAAATTTTGTGCCATGAACTGACGGTGCTGAACGCCAGCGTCACGCCGCCGTTCCAACTGGATGATGACAACCTGTCGGAAACCACGCGTTTGACGCACCGTGTGCTGGACCTGCGCCGCCCCTACATGCAGAACAACCTGATGCTGCGTTACCGCGTGGCGATGGAGACCCGCAAGTTTCTCGATGCCAATGGTTTCATCGACATCGAAACCCCGATGCTGACGAAAAGCACGCCCGAAGGTGCGCGTGACTACTTGGTCCCTAGCCGCGTCAACGAAGGTCATTTCTTCGCTTTGCCGCAAAGCCCGCAGTTGTTCAAACAGCTGTTGATGGTGGCCGGTTTTGACCGCTACTACCAAATCACCAAATGCTTTCGTGACGAAGACTTGCGCGCTGATCGCCAACCCGAATTCACGCAGATCGATATTGAAACCTCGTTCATGGACGAGCAAGAGATTCGCGACATGTTCCAAGGCATGATCAGCAACATGTTCAAGACGGTGCTGGCCACCGACTTGGGTGAGTTTCCTGTCATGGCTTATGCGGACGCTATGCACCGTTTCGGCTCAGACAAGCCTGACTTGCGCATCAGCCTTGAGTTCACCGAACTGACGGATGTCATGGCCGACGTTGACTTCAAAGTCTTCAGCACACCAGCCACCACGCCGGGTGGACGTGTCGTTGCACTGCGCGTGCCAGGCGGTTCCGAGATGAGCCGCAGTGAGATCGACGGCTACACCGAGTTCGTCAAAATCTACGGCGCCAAAGGCTTGGCTTGGGTCAAGGTCAATGACGTGAGCAAGGGCCGTGAGGGTTTGCAAAGCCCGATCGTGAAGAACCTGCACGACGCCGCACTGGCTGAAATTTTGAAGCGCTGCGGCGCCCAAAACGGTGACATTATTTTCTTTGGTGCCGACAAGGCCAAGGTTGTCAACGACAGCATCGGCGCCCTGCGTCTGAAGATTGGTTTGAGCCCGCTGGGTCAAAAAGTCGGCGTCTTCACGGCAGGCTGGAAGCCGCTTTGGGTCGTTGACTTCCCGATGTTTGAGCATGATGAAGCCAACAACCGCTGGAGTGCTGTGCACCATCCGTTCACGGCCCCGAAAGACGGCCATGAAGACTGGATGGACACCGACCCAGGTCGCTGCATCGCCAAGGCCTACGACATGGTGCTGAACGGTTGGGAACTCGGCGGCGGCTCCGTGCGGATTCACCGTGCTGATGTGCAAAGCAAGGTGTTCGACGCGCTGAAAATCGGTCCGGAAGAAGCACAGGAAAAGTTTGGCTTCTTGTTAGACGCGCTGCAATACGGCGCGCCACCGCACGGTGGCCTGGCCTTTGGCCTAGACCGCATCGTCACCATGATGACCGGCGCCGAATCAATTCGCGACGTGATTGCCTTCCCGAAAACCCAGCGCGCACAGTGTTTGCTCACGCATGCACCCAGCTCGGTGGACGAAAAGCAATTGCGCGAACTGCACATCCGTTTGCGCAATCCGCTGCCGGCCTAAATTTCGGCATCCAGTTGCTCCCATCAGCTGTACGCATGCTGTAGCCCGAGCGTTTGAATGAAAACGTTCAAGCTACCGGTCTCCGTGCTCGTGGTGATTCACACGCCCGCCTTGGACGTGCTGCTGATCCGGCGCGCCGACCACGCCGAGTTTTGGCAAAGCGTGACAGGCTCAGTCGACGCCGAAGATGCTGATCTGCGCCACACCGCCGCGCGTGAGGTGCGGGAAGAAACGGGGCTTGCGGTCCAACCTGCCGATTTGCTCGACTGGGGCATGACCAATGTGTACGAGATTTACCCGGCCTGGCGTCACCGTTATGCACCCGGCGTGACACGCAACACCGAGCACTTGTTCAGCTTGTGCGTTCCAGATGTCGTCCCAGTGCGTTTGTGTCCGCGAGAGCACACCGCTTTCCAGTGGTTGGATTGGCGTGCTGCTGCGGAACGATGCTATTCACCGTCGAACGCCGAGGCGATTTTGCTGTTGCCGAAGTTCGCATCGGCCCGCACCTGAGGTCAAGGTGCTTGGTGTCGATGCGCTGTCAGTCACGCATCGACAGGGTTTGGTTGGCACGCAGCGCCAGCAAGGTGCAGGCCACACCCGACAGCAGGTAAACACTGACAGCCACCAAGCCAAAGCGCGCTGACAAACCGAGCGCGACCAGTGGCGCAAAGGCAGCGCCAATCAGCCAAGCCAGATCGGTCGTTAACGCGGCGCCGGTGTAGCGCAAGTGGGGCAAAAAGTTGGCCGTCACGGCGCCTGCAGCCTGGCCGTAAGACAAGCCCAGCAAGACAAAACCGATCAGAATGAAGGCGTCCTGTCCGAGTGTGCTGCCACCCAGTAAGACGGGTGCCAACAAAGCAAACACGCCAATCAGCAGGGCCAGCAAGCCCAGCGTACTCCGCCGTCCGATGCGGTCGGCCAGCAACCCTGACACAGGCATTGCACCCGCCGCCAGCAATGCGCCCACCATCTGGACGACGAGGAACTCACCAATCAACTGCTCTGAGTACAACATCACCCAAGACAGCGGAAACACCGTGACGATGTGAAACAAGGCAAAACTGGCCAGCGCGGCAAAGGCACCAATGAACAAGTTGTTGCCTTGGGTGCTGAGCAGTTCACGCACGCTGCACGGTTGCAGCTCGTTGGCATCCAACTCGCGCTCATACTCGTGCGTGACCACCAGCCGCAAGCGGGCAAACAAGGCGACCACATTGATGGCGAAGGCTGCAAAAAAAGGATAACGCCAGCCCCAATCCAAAAACTCCGCGCTGCTCAAATTACCCCAGAGATAAGCAAACAAGCTGCAAGCGATCAAAAATCCCAGCGGTGCACCCAACTGGCCCAGCATGGCGTACCAGCCGCGGCGGTCTTCAGGCGCGTTCAACGCTAGCAGTGAAGGCAAGCCGTCCCAAGAGCCGCCCAGCGCCAGCCCTTGGCCGATCCGGCAGAGTGTCAGCAAGACAATGGCAGCGCCTCCCAACACTTGGTAGCTCGGCAACAAGGCCATGCCTGCGGTGGCGCAACCCAGTAGTAGCAGCGCCAGACTGAGCTTGGCGCTGCGGCCGTAGCGGCGTTGCAGCCACATGCCCGCGATCGTGCCCAGTGGGCGCATGACAAAGGCCAAGGAAAAGAGCCCAAACGCGTAGAGCGTGCCATGCAGGCTGTCAACAAAGGGAAAAAACACCGCAGGAAAGACCAATACCGACGCGATGCCAAAAACAAAAAAATCAAAATACTCAGAGGCCCGGCCAATCACCACGCCCACGGCGATGTCGCCTGGGGCGACGCTGTCTTTGGATGGGGAAGGGCTGTCATTGCGGGGCAGCTGATGGATGTTGGGGCCGATAACGCTGGCTGGAGAGAAGTCCATGGTGAATTCAGTGCGGTTTGGAAGGATGAAAAGTAGTTTTAATCAATGTGCCTTGGACAATATGTCCAATCGTTGATTTAGATCAATGAAGCTACAGTGACGCTCAAGACGCAATTAGCGTTTACCCTTTGTAGCTGGTTATCACGCATGTCACTCGCATCCCATAGTTCTCGAGCTTCAAAACGCCTAGCCCTGTTGCTGGCAGCCCTGCCCCTGGCGGCCTGTAACACGATTGTGATGAAGCCTTTTGGCGACATCGCGCAACAGCAGTCACAGCTGATTGTCACGGCCGTGGTGCTGATGCTGCTGATTGTCGTACCGGTCATCGTCCTGACCCTGGTGTTTGCTTGGCGCTACAGAAGCGCCAACCAGGCGGCGACCTACGCGCCGGAGTGGGATCACTCGACTCGTCTGGAATTGCTGATCTGGGGCGCGCCTTTGTTGATCATCATTGCCTTGGGTGCGGTGACCTGGATCAGTACCCACAAGCTGGACCCATACCGTCCGCTGGAGCGAATCGACGCCCAACGGCCACTGGTGGCTGGCGTGAAACCATTTGTGGTCGAAGTCGTGGCGCTGGACTGGAAATGGTTGTTTCTCTACCCTGAGCTGGGCATTGCCACGGTCAATGAACTGGCAGCGCCGGTAGACCGGCCCATCGAATTCAAAATCACCGCCTCCACAGTGATGAATTCTTTCTATATTCCCGCGCTGGCGGGTCAAATTTATGCCATGCCCGGCATGCAAACTCAACTGCACGCGGTGATCAACACGGCCGGTGTGTATGACGGCTTTTCAGCCAATTACAGCGGCCGTGGCTTTTCACACATGCGCTTCAAGTTTTTGGGTCTGGCGCCCGCAGATTTTGAGCGCTGGGTGCAAACCACCCAAAGCGCCGGTGGAGAACTGGCCCGCCGTGAGTATTTAAAACTCGAGCAACCCAGCGAGAGCGAACCGGTGCGGCGCTACGCCAACGTTGACGCTGGTTTGTACCAAGCCATCTTGAACCGCTGCGTCGACAGCAGCAAGATGTGCATGGGCCAAATGATGGCCATCGATGCGGCTGGCGGCTTGGGCAAAGGCAGCGTCGACGGTTTGTCGACCCAACCCTGGCGAGATGCGCAGCGCACTTACGTCGCCGCCTTGTGCACGCCCGACAACCTCAGCGGCGAAGGCCCGGTGGCCCTGCGTCTGCAACCCTGACCGTTTGCCATCGGCCTCACCCCCCCAATAACCGAGATCTCACATGTTCCCCGTTCAAGATATTTTGAAGCTTGTGTTTGGCCGCCTGGGCCCGGACGCCATACCGCACGACCCGATTGTTCTGGGCACCCTCGCGATGGTGATGGTGGGTGGATTGTCACTGTTTGTGGCGATGACCTACTACCGCGTCTGGGGGACGCTGTGGCGCGACTGGATCACCAGCATTGACCACAAAAAAATTGGCATCATGTACATCATCCTGGCGGTGGTGATGCTGTTGCGCGGTTTTGTGGATGCGCTCCTCATGCGCGCCCAACAGGCCATGTCATTCGGCGACAACACCGGGTTTTTACCGCCGCACCATTACGACCAAATTTTCACGGCCCACGGCGTGTTGATGATCTTTTTCGTCGCCATGCCTGTGATCACCGGCTTCATGAACTATGTGGTGCCCTTGCAAATTGGCGCGCGCGACGTGTCGTTTCCGTTCTTGAACAACTTCAGTTTTTGGATGACGGCCAGTGGTGCTATTTTGATGATGGTGTCGCTGTTTGTGGGTGAATTTTCAGCCACGGGCTGGCTGGCTTATCCGCCGCTGTCCGGCATTTTGCAGAGTTCGGGCGTGGGCGTTGATTACTATATTTGGGCGCTGCAGATTGCCGGTGTGGGGACTTCGCTGTCGGGCATCAACCTGATCGCCACCATCATCAAGATGCGCGCACCCGGCATGACCATGATGAAGATGCCGATCTTCACCTGGACAGCCCTGTGCACCAACGTGTTGATCGTTGCGGCTTTTCCCGTGCTGACGGCGGTGTTGGCTTTGCTGACACTGGACCGCACTGTGGGCACCAACTTCTTCACCAATGACCTCGGCGGCAACGCCATGATGTACGTCAACCTGATCTGGATTTGGGGCCACCCCGAGGTCTACATCCTGGTTTTGCCATGCTTTGGTATTTTCTCCGAGGTGATTTCAACCTACAGCCACAAACGTCTGTTTGGTTATGCCTCCATGGTTTACGCCACCGTTGTCATCACCGTGCTGTCGTACGTGGTTTGGCTGCACCACTTTTTCACCATGGGGTCGGGTGCCAGTGTGAATGCTTTCTTTGGCATCACCACCATGATCATCTCCATCCCGACCGGCGCGAAGATATTCAATTGGCTGTTCACCATGTACCGCGGCCGCATCATTTTTGATGTGCCGATGCTGTGGTCCATTGGTTTCATGGTCACCTTTGTGATCGGCGGCATGACCGGTGTGTTGCTGGCGGTGCCGGCGGCTGACTTCGTCTTGCACAACAGCTTGTTCCTGATTGCGCACTTCCATAACGTCATCATTGGCAGCGTTGTGTTTGGCATGTTTGCCGGTATCAATTACTGGTTTCCAAAAGCCTTCGGCTACAAGCTGGATGCGTTTTGGGGCAAGTGTTCATTCTGGTTCTGGCTGGTTGGCTTTTACATGGCCTTCATGCCACTCTATGTGCTCGGTCTGATGGGCGTGACCCGTCGCATGAGTCATTTTGATGATCCATCGCTACAAATCTGGTTTCAGATTGCCGCCTTTGGCGCCGTGCTGATTGCGATTGGGATTGCTTGTTTCTTGATCCAACTGGCGGTGAGTTACCGCAACCGCGAGCAGTTGCGCGACGTCACGGGCGACCCGTGGAATGGCCGGACGCTGGAATGGTCAACCTCTTCGCCACCGCCTGAATACAACTTCGCCTTCACACCCATCGTGCATGAACTCGATGCCTGGCACGACATGAAACAGCGCGGCCACCAGCGGCCGGTGCAGGGCTTTAAAGCGATTCACATGCCCAAGAACACGGCAACCGGCTTTGTCATCGCCATGCTTTGCGCTGTCGTCGGGTTTTCTTTGACCTGGCACATGTGGCTGGTGGCGGGGCTGTTCTCCGCCCTGGTGCTGGTGACGGTTGTTGTGCACACCTTCAACTACCAGCGCGACTTTTATATTCCGGCAGGCCATGTCACCGAAATTGAAAACCTGCGCACGCTCTCCCTCGCGGCCCAGGCCTGAACTTAACCCTTGAAGCGTCCCTAAAAATGCAGACTTCTACCCCTTTGGCGGCCGGCTACCCGGTGCGCTTTTATGACGATGGCGACCACCATCCCCAGCAAGGCACCTTGCTGGGATTCTGGATCTACCTGATGAGCGACTGCCTCATCTTTGCTGTCCTGTTTGCTGTTTATGCGGTGCTGGGCCGCGGTTATGCGGCCGGTCCGTCAGGCGCTGATTTGTTCAACCTGCCGCTGGTGGCTGCCAACACGGCCTTGCTGTTGTTCTCCTCCGTCACCTATGGCTTGGCCATGATCGGCATGCAGCATGGTCACAAAAAAGCAGTGCTTGGCTGGTTGGGCGTCACGGCTTTGTTCGGTTTGGGCTTTTTGGGCCTGGAGCTGTTTGAGTTTTCGCATTTGATCCATGAAGGGGCTGGCCCACAGCGCAGTGCTTTTCTCTCCTCCTTCTTCACCTTGGTCGGCACCCATGGTTTGCATGTCACCTTTGGCACGATCTGGTTGGTTACCTTGATGTTTCAGGTGAGCCGTTTTGGATTGACCCCTGAAAACAAGCGCCGTTTGATGTGCTTGTCGATGTTCTGGCACTTTCTGGACGTGATCTGGATTGGTGTTTTCACCTTTGTTTATTTGATGGGAGTGTTGCCATGAGCGAGCACCTGCATGCGTCCGACGACCACAGCCATGACGCCAGCGGCTACCACGCCAGCGTCAAAGGCTATTTGACCGGGTTTTTACTGTCGGTGGTACTCACCGCGATTCCCTTTTGGCTGGTGATGGCCAAGGTTTTGCCCTCCTCGGGCATCACGGCCCTGGTGGTGCTCGGATTTGCCGCGGTGCAAATTGTGGTGCACATGGTTTACTTCCTGCACATGAACACGCGGGTCGAGGGGGGCTGGTCGATGCTGGCACTGCTGTTCACCGGCGTGCTGGTGCTGATCATGCTGTCAGGCTCGATTTGGGTGATGTACCACCTGAACACCAACATGATGCCGGTGCACGACATGACGGAAATGCGTAACATGCCCTGACCCATGACCAACGACACCGACTGCTCTCCGCAACCTGCCAGGCCAGCTCTGGTGCTGGTCTTGCTGTTGCTGGCCTCGGCGTTGTTTGCAGGCTTGCTGGCGCTGGGTGTCTGGCAGGTGCAGCGCCTGCAGTGGAAGCTGGCATTGATGGAACGGGTCGAGCGGCGTGTGCACAGCGCACCGGTGGCGGCACCCGGCCCGGCCGAATGGTCAGCGATCAACCGTGAATCGAATGAGTACAGCCGTGTTCAGATCACGGGTCGCTTCGACCACAGCCGGGCCACGCTGGTGCGTGCCAGCACCGAGCTGGGCCGCGGTTTTTGGGTGGTGACGCCGCTGCAAACGAGCGCCGGCTTTTGGGTTCTGGTGAACCGGGGCTTCATCGCAGAGGCTGACAAAATGCAGGCCGCGCGTCCTGATCCTGTTGAGATGCAGGTCGTCACGGGCTTGTTGCGTTTCAGTGAACCCACCGGTAGTTTTCTCCAGAAAAACGATGCGCCTGCGGGTCATTGGTACTCGCGTGACGTGCCAGCAATGGCGATCAGCGTGAAACTGGAGGCCGCATTGGTGGCGCCGTACTTCATTGACGCGGTGGCCTCGTCCGATGCGCAGGCCTGGCCGCGTGGCGGGCTGACGGTGCTGAGTTTCAACAACCATCACGCTGTTTACGCCATCACCTGGTTTGTGTTGGCGATCATGGTGGCGGCGGCGGCGGCCTACCTTTTTTATTCTGAGCGACAACTGCACGCCTTGTCGGCCAGTGGCAAACAGGCGGCTGTTCATGCGTGAACCCTTGCAACTGTTGCCCTTGCATGCTGACGACCTGAATGGCGGCGACGATGCCACTGAAATTCAGGCAGAACGCAATAATTTGCTCCAACTGATTCAGCTGCGCTGGCTCGCTGTTGGCGGCCAGTTGGCAACCATTCTGGGTGCTCAGTTTGTGTTGGGTGCACAACTCCCCATGGCCGAAATGTTGTCGCTGGTCGCTGCGCTGAGTCTGTTCAATTTGGCCAGTTGGCTGCGTTGCCGAACGGCTGCGGGCGAAATCGCCAACGGCGAGTTGTTCACGGGCTTGCTGGTCGACGTGGCGCTGCTCAGTGCCTTGCTCTATTACAGCGGCGGCATTGCCAACCCCTTTATATTTTTGTATTTGCTGCAGGTGGCGGTGGGCGCCGTGCTGCTCAAGCCGCGCTACATCTGGGCCATGGTGGTGTTGACCAGCGGCTGTTTTGTGCTGCTGACTCTGTGGCATCGGCCCTTGATCCTGCCAGAGCTCGTCGGCCCGACACTCTCGGTGCACTACATCGGCGGGCTGGTGGTTTGTTTTGCGCTGAATGCGGCGCTGCTGGTGATCTTCATCCACCGCATCGGCAGCAACCTGCGTCAACGCGACGCAAGGCTGGCTGATTTGCGCCAGCGTGCAGCTGAAGAAGAGCACATTGTCCGCATCGGCTTGCTGGCCTCGGGGGCGGCGCATGAGCTCGGCACGCCGCTGGCCACCTTGTCGGTGATTTTGGGCGATTGGTCGCACAGCCCAGCCTTGGCAAACGATCCCGTTTTGCGGGACGAAATCAAGATGATGCAGTTGCAACTCCAGCGCTGCAAGACCATCGTCAGCGGCATTTTGATGTCGGCGGGAGAGGCCCGCGGCGAGGCCACTGTGGCGACCACCTTGCATCTTTTTCTGGACCAGCTGGTCGGCGAATGGCGCAGCGCGCGCCCGATGCAAGTGCTTGACTACGAGCGCAGTGACTTGCTGGACCGACCCATTATTTCTGACGCGGCCCTCAAGCAGATGCTCGGCAATGTGCTGGACAACGGCATTGACGCGGCACCCTTGATGCCTTTGCAGCTGCGTGTGGAGTGCGCCGATGACTGGCTCACATTCAGTATCCGCGACGCCGGCCCGGGCTTTAGCCCTGACATGTTGGCCCATTTCGCCAAGCCCTACTATTCCACCAAGGGTCGGCCCGGCAGCGGGCTCGGACTTTTTTTATCGGTCAATGTCGCGCGCACCTTGGGCGGCAAAATCGAAGCCCGCAACATGGCCGGTGGTGGCGCCGAGGTGGTGATCAAACTGCCGCTGGCCGCGCTCACCCTGCGCGAAAGGAAAGAGCATGGACATTGATCGCCGGTTGCTGATTGTCGAAGACGACGATGCTTTTGCCATGACCTTGGGCCGCTCTTTTGAGCGGCGCGGTTACCAGGTTCAACGCGCTGCGGGTCTGCTCGAGGTTCCAGCCCTGCTGCTGGCGCACCGTCCCCAATACGCAGTGGTCGATTTGAAGCTGGCCGCTGGCGCTTCCGGCCTGAGCTGCGTGCAACTCTTGCACGCGCACGATGCACAAATGTTGATTGTGGTGTTGACCGGCTACGCCAGCATCGCCACAGCGGTCGAGGCGATCAAGCTGGGCGCCCGGCATTACCTGGCCAAACCGGCCAACACCGACGACATCGAAGAAGCCTTCGCCCGCGCCCAAGGCAATGCCGCAGTGGGGCTGACGTCGCGCACCACGTCGATCAAAACGCTGGAGTGGGAGCACATCCACGAAGCCATGGCGGCGGCCGATTTCAATATTTCCGAAGCCGCGCGCCGCTTGGGCATGCACCGCCGGACCTTGGCGCGAAAGTTGGAAAAGCAGCGCGTCAAATAAAAAGAAGTTCAGCCGTTCCGCTGGCCCCGCGGGCAGTGGCGCAGATTGATTTTTTGTGTCACGCTTGCCGCATGCTCATCGCCACGTCCGCAAAGTTTTCACCGTCCCCGCAGTTGTTGCCAGGCGGCGTGGCTTTTTTCCCAGCGCTGATCACTGCGATTGACAACGCGGCTGATTGGGTGCAACTCGAAACCTATATCTTTGACTTCCATGGCGCGGGTGCCGATGTTGCAGACGCCTTGATCCGCGCGGCCCAACGCGGTTTGACGGTGCAGGTGCTGGTCGACGGTATCGGCACTGCAACGCTGGCGTCTGAGTGGCAGAAAAAGCTCAAAACCGCGGGTGTGCAGTGGCAGGTTTATTTCCCGCTGACCGGCAACTGGCCCAGCCTGGGCTTGGTGCGGCCAGACCTTTGGCGGCGGCTCCACCGCAAACTGTGTGTGGTCGATCAAGGTCTGGTGTTTTGTGGTGGCATCAATGTCCTTGACGATTACTACGATCCAACGCATGGCGTTCTGGCCTCTCCGCGTTTTGACTTCACCGTGGCACTGCACGGGCCTGTGGCCGAAGCCGCCTCAGAGGCCATGGCCTTGCTGTGGTGGCGCGTGCAGGCGGGCTACAGCGCTCGACGCCACCACTTGGCGCAAGCTTGGGACGCAGTCAAGGCGGCGGGTGGTTACGGTGGTCGCATCAGTGCGGAGCATTTGGCGCGTCAGCGTGCCTTGGCGCTGTCGTCTCGGTTAGCCGTGGACAAAACTGCGCAGGCTTTACCGGTGGCCCGAGCCGCACTGTTGCTCCGCGACAATTTGCTGAACCGCAACATCATTGAGCGCGCTTACCGAAAGGCGATTGGCCAAGCGCGTCAAGACATCCTGATTGCCAATGCGTATTTTGTGCCGGGCGGCCGCTTGCGTCGTGCGCTGATCAAGGCGGCCAGGCGCGGCGTCAAGGTCACCTTGCTGCTACAGGGCAAGTATGAGTATTTCATGCAATACCACGCCACCCGTCCGGTCTATGGTGCGCTGCTTGATGCAGGGGTCGAAATCCACGAATACGAAGCCAGCTTTTTGCACGCCAAGGTGGCGGTGGTCGACGGCCGCTGGGCCACGGTCGGTTCCTCTAATCTTGACCCCTTGAGCCTGCTGTTGGCGCGTGAAGCCAATGTGGTGGTCAATGACCGCGTCTTTGCGCAAGCGTTACGAGTACGGCTGCTGGCTGCTATTGATGGTCATGGTCGGCGCGTAGAAGCCGCTGAATACAACGGACGCCCATGGCGTCAGCGCCTGCTCGACCTCGCAGCGTATGCGTTGATGCGGCTGGCCTTGTTGTTGGCGGGACAGCGGTATTAAGTATTCAAGTTTTATTTTGCTACTGAATAAATAGCTTAAGAGTCAATGAAATAGCGGTCTTGGAGGCGATTAATTTACATGGCAATAGTCTGAATAGGTTTTTTCAGGACTGTTACCATTCTGCATGCTTATGAAATCAACCACGCCCACAGCGCCCGGATCGGCGTCCGACGCCGAAGATCAGGGCACCCCGATGTCGGTCAAGATCAGAGAGCGTATTGCCCATGCCCGCAAGCGCTTCAACGCCAACGACAACATTGCCGACTTCATCGAACCCGGTGACTTGGAAAAATTGTTGGATGAAGTTGAAGGCAAGATGCAAGGCGTCCTTGACAGCTTGGTCATTGACACAGAGAACGACCACAACACCAACAACACCGCCCGGCGCGTTGCCAAGATGTACCTCAATGAGGTCTTCAAGGGGCGCTACGTGCACGCCCCGACCATCACGGATTTCCCCAACGCGGAGCACCTGAATGAGCTCATGATCGTCGGGCCCATCACCGTGCGCAGTGCTTGTTCGCATCATTTTTGCCCCATCGTGGGTCAGGTCTGGATCGGTGTCTTGCCGAATGAGCACACCAACGTGATCGGCCTGTCCAAGTACGCGCGCTTGGCCGAGTGGGTCATGGGCCGGCCCCAGATTCAGGAAGAAGCTGTGGTCCAGTTGGCCGACTTGATCCAGGAAAAAACACAACCTGACGGTCTCGCCATCGTCATGGAAGCCTCTCACTTCTGCATGGGTTGGCGCGGGGTCAAAGACCTCGACAGCAAGATGATCAACTCGGTGATGCGCGGCGTCTTTTTGAAAGACCCTAACCTGCGCCGTGAATTTCTCTCGCTCATTCCGAAGAAGTCGAACGGTTGAACCGGTCAATTTTTTCTAGAGTCTGCCTCCCCCGTTTTTTTACCTGACTTTTTGCACTAGCGCGAGACCATCGCCTGAAGGATTTTTCATCATGTTGGTACGTCTTCTTTACGCCAGTCGCGCGGTTGATTCCCAGAATTCCGAAGCCACAGAAACCATTCTGGCCAAGTCTCGCAGCCACAACCCGGCGTGCGGTATCACCGGTATTCTTTGCTACGGTGGTGGCATCTTTTTGCAGGCCTTAGAAGGCGGGCGTCCGGCGGTTAATGATCTCTACAAACACATTCTCAGTGATCCTCGCCACAAAGACGTCATGCTGCTGAGCTACGAAGAAATCAGCGAGCGCAAGTTTGGTGGCTGGACCATGGGGCTGGTCAATACGGCCAAGCTCAACGCCTCCATCTTGCTCAAATACTCTGAGCTGCCGGAACTCGATCCTTATCGGATGAGTGGCGACATCTGCATGGCTTTGCTGCAGGAACTGATGGCAACAGCGTCGATCGTCGGTCGTTCCTGACCGCTTAGACATGCTTCTTGCCGGTTGCGATTTTTCCAGCAGCCCCAGCCGTCGCAAACCGATCGTCTTTGCCACGGGTCATCTGCAGCGCGGTCGGGTTCAACTGATCGAACTGGAGCGGGTTGAGACCCTGGACGATTTTTCGACTTGGTTGACACAAGACCGGGCCTGGCTTGGCGCTTTTGATTTGCCCTTTGGCCTGCCGCGTGAACTGGTCACCACGCTGGGTTGGCCCGAGCAGTGGTTGGCCTGCATGCAGCATTACGCCACGCTCACGCGGCCCGAGATTCGCAGCGCCTTTGCGGCCTTTTGCAATGCCCGGCCCGTGGGTCAAAAATTCGCCCACCGCAGCACCGACATCCCGGCGGGTTCCAGCAGTTCGATGAAGTGGGTCAACCCGCCCGTTGCCTACATGTTGCATGCCGGCGTGCCTCGTTTGATCGCTGCCGGTGTGCAACTTCTGGGGCTTGGCACACCGACTGATGAGGTGATGGTATCGCCGCGTATGGCCTTGGAAGGCTATCCCGGTTTGTTGGCGCGAGAGTTACTTCAACAGGCCGGCCCGGCGGCTGGTTTGGGCGCCAAAAGCCGCAGCTACAAGAACGACGCCAAGGCTTTGCAAACGCCAGAGCGACTGATCGCGCGCAAAGACATGCTCACAGCGCTGGAACATGGCCAGACGCGGCTGGGCCTGCGACTCAAGCTGACGCATGCTCAGCGCGACAGACTGGTCGACGACGCCACGGGTGATTCGCTGGATGCCGTGTTGTGCCTGATGCAAGCCGCTTGGGCGCAGCAGCAGCACGAAGCCGGCAAGCCTCGCTATGGTCTGCCAGAAGCGGTCGATCCGCTCGAAGGCTGGATCATCACGGCCTGAGTCGGACATGCCGCCCAAGGACACTCGATGAGACGGCGAATGTGGGCGGGCTGGGTGTGTCTGGTGCTGGCGCTGCCAGCGCAGTCTCAACCAGAAACGGTGCAATCGACCTGGGTCGGCGTGGTGACGTATGTGGTTGATGGCGATACCGTGCACGTGCGCCCATCGAACGGTGGTGCCGTGCACAAAATCCGGATCAGCGGCATGGATGCGCCTGAAATCTGTCAAACCGGTGGTGTGGCGGCTCGGCAAGCCTTGCAAGCGCGTGTGCTCAAACGTTCAGTCACTGTCCGCATGCAGGGTGTTGATGACTATGGCCGTGATCTGGCGACTCTCTATTTGAGCCAAGAAGACGTGGGTCAGTGGATGGTGCAACGGGGCCATGCCTGGTCATACCGCTACTTGCGAGATCCCGGCCCGTATGTGCAGGATGAAGCGCACGCCAAGTTGCTAGGCCGCGGGCTCTTTGCTGAAATGACCCAGGAGTACCCGCGCGATTTCAGACGCCGACATGGGCATTGCCTGTCAAGGCCGTGAAGACGGGAATGGCTGGAGCTTGCCTAGTGACAGCCCCCTAGAGAAAAAAGGCTTGCTCTCTAACGGGTTGACGGTCACGCGTTAACGGTCGGGCGGCTCCGCCGGTGGGGACGACAAAAAAGAAGCGATCAGGCTGGACATCTGAGTTGAGCGAAGGGCTGCAACCAAGACGCCCGTGACTGAAATAAGCCGCCATGGTTTGGCGATGACCACCACGGCGCCTACGGCCGCTGCCATGCCCATCAGTTTCAATGGATGGGCTTGTGCATATTTCTCAACCATCGGCTGCACCACTTCTACCGCCAAACAGGCAGGGTGCGAACGCCACCATGCTGATGTGGATCGCCGCACTGAGCGCCAGAGCCCATTCAACCCTGATGTATGAGTCTGATTCGAGCGCGATGCGCGAGCAGAGGATTCATGCTCACCCTCGTTGGGCCGCGATGGCGAAGCATCTGCTGTGTCGTCATGGCTGTGCTCAAGGTGATCCCGATGCATGCTCTGCACGATCGCGCGCCTGCTGGCTGCCAGACGTTGCTGCGGCGTCAGGTTCATTCTGCGGCCTCACGCAGAGCGCGCAAGTCACTGTCCATTTGCGCTTTGACTTCTGAGAAACGGTCGTTGTTGATAGGGGTTCTGGCTCTTAAAAAAGCCAGCAAGGTCGCAAGCAACACTGTGCCCGGAACCGCCACCAACACCCAATGGAATTGATTCAGAACGCCCAGCATAAGCGCGATGCCAGAAAAAATAACAAACACCAAGGCTCCCACCGCGACAAGCACCCAAGCCAACCCGCGTTGAAGCCAGTCCGCCGCCAGCCCCGAACTCTCTTGACTGATCAGTTCGACATATGCGGCGACGTGATCAGCGATGAGGTCGGGCCGTTTGATCAGGGTCGCGAAAAGTGGGTGGAGCATAAACAGCGTGTGGCGAGCAGAAGGAAGTTAGGCGATCAATCGCGTTTGTGATTGCTGCGCACGGCAGTCACCAGCAGCGCGACAGCGGCGCCCACAGCCGCTGCAATCAGCACCGAACGCACGGGTTGCTCGCTGACGTATTTGGTCGTGACGTCGCTGTAGCGGGCCAAGGATTCTTGGGCTTTGTGCTTGGCTTCAGCGGCCAAGTCCATGCTTTGGCGGGCCAGTTTTTGGGCGCTGTCAGCCAGTTTGTCGACCATCGGGTCGACGCTTCCGCGCAATTCACGGATTTTGCTTTCGGCCTGATCAAGCGCTTCTTTGGCGTAGCTGCGTGTGAGCTCTGTGGCATGAACTGTTGCCTGCAGGGCTTCGCTTGGGGTGTTGTGCGCAGCTTGTGTTGCAGAATTGTTGGCGGTCATGACGGATCCTTTGAATGAGGTGACGAAGCAAAGCGGCTTCAGCGTAAGTGTCGAGAAGGTTTTTTCTTTCGACGTCTGACTTCCAGTTTAGAGAGCTCTTGTGTTGAGCTTCATCGGCTAGCCACGGGTCGCTTTGTCAGTGCATTCGTCAATGGCCTGTAGGACATGGGCTTGTTGACGCTGGTCTTAACGCGTCTTGGGCAAGATGGCCCGGATCTGCGTGCCTTGGCCTGGGTTGGATTCAATCAACAACTGTCCGCCGGCCGCTTCGACGCGGTGGCGCATGCCGGCCAGCCCGTGGCTGGTCGCCGCAACTTTGTCGGTATCAAAGCCAATGCCATTGTCACTGACTTCAATGATGACTTGGTCATCGGTGTTGTGCAGTGTGATGTCGGCATGGGTGGCTTTGGCGTACTTACTCATGTTGGTGAGTGACTCCTGTACCAGCCGATAAACCGTGAGTTGCGCCGAGCCCCCCAACTCGACCGCCGCCAGCGCCGTTTTAATCTCAATCCCAGAACGTTCGGCAAACTCTCGCGTGAGAATTTCAAGTGATGCCACCAGACCCAAGTGGGACAGTGAAGATGGTCGCAAGTCTTCCACAATGCGCCGCTTCAGTGCAATCCCGCTGTTGAGTGTGCTGACCAGGTGCTCAAGTCGCTCGGTCGCTTCCGGCACGCTGCTGCCCAAACGGGATCGGATGCGCGCCACATCCAACTTGGCTGCAGTCAGCAGGGCGCCGAGTTCATCATGCAACTCACGCGCTAAGTGACCGCGTTCGTCTTCTCGAACTTCTTGCAGATAAGTGGCGAGCTTGGCCAGTTTGGCGGTGCGGTCTCGAACCTGTGCTTCAAGTCGGTCGCGCTCATTTTGCAGCGATTTTTTCTCTCGCGTGATCGCCGCCAGCAAGGCTTCGGTCTGCATCAAGTACATGTAAAACGCCAGCAGCCCGGCCAAGGTGATGGCGGCAATACCAATCCGCGAGAGCATCAAAGAGTGGTTGATCTGGCTGTGCGCAGCCTCCATCTTCGCTAGGCCAGAGGCCATGAGTTTTTCAGACTGAAGCCGGATTGCATCCATGTGCTGCTGGCCAAGGTCCGTGGTCAGCATGAACTTCCATGCTTCATCGTTGCCGATTTTTCGCATGCGCACACTCAAATCGTTTTCACTTTGTTTGCGATCGATGTCAAGCGCCATCAATTCAAACTCGGCTAGATCCTCCGGCTGATCGGTCAGCTGCTGGCGCAATTTTGCAAGATCTTGTCCGAGTTGAGCGCGGGCATCGTCGTAGGGTTTGAGGTATCTTTCGTCCCCCGTCAGTAAAAAACCACGGGTGCCCGTCTCTGCATTCAGCATGGTGCGCATGAGTTCGCCGACCGACTGACGCGCAGATTCTGCGGCTTCAATCTTGTGAGTCGCTTGCGTGGATGCGTGAAAACTGGCTTCATTGATCGAGATCAATATGGCCGCTCCAAGGATGGCTAGCGGCAAGCTGATCGCCATCTTTGGTATTGAAAACTGCTTCAACGTGAGCTCCAATTAAATATCGGTGAATTATTCGTCAATAATTGATCGTTACAGGAATTTATAAATTTCCGCCAATGATGAGTTTCCAAACATAGTGTTGCTGCGCACAATATATTTTCAGGAAAGACGACGAAATGATAAAAATTGGTATTGTTGACGACCATGCGATTGTTCGTTCCGGACTCAAGCAGTTCTTCTCGGACCACGTTGACTTGCGGGTCGTTGGTGAGGCCGCCAGTGGCCGTGAAGCGATTGATCTGGTGCGCAATGTCGAACTGGATATCTTGGTCATGGACTTGTCCATGCCCGGGCAAAGTGGAATCGATGCCTTGGCCATGATCCGCGCCAAAGCGCCCGATGTTGGCATCTTGATTTTGAGTGGCTATCCGGAAGAACATTACGCTGTGAATTTGATTCGGCAAGGTGCCAGTGGCTACTTGAACAAAGAGTGCGATCCGACGGAGATCGTCAATGCCATTCGAGTCATTTCCCTTGGCAAACGCTACATCACACCGGGCGTTGCAGAACTGCTTGCCCAGCAGCTCAATCGTCCGCATGACATCGCGGCGCATGAACAATTGTCGGAGCGTGAGTTTCAAGTTTTCTTGAAACTCGCCAAAGGTGAAACCGCCGGCGACATTGCCAAGGCGCTGTCACTGAGTGTTAAAACCGTGAGCACTTACCGCACCCGTGTGATGGAAAAAATGAGCCTGTCTTCGAACAGCGACTTAACCTACTACGCACTCAAAAACAAGTTGATCGACTGATAGCGCTAGTCCTTGGTGGGCTGGCACAGCTCGATGCAGAAGGTCACCAAGGCGTCAATTTCATTCGATTTGTCGAAGACCGCGTCGACACCTAACTGAGCGCAGCGTTGACGAATGTCCTCCGTGGCATAGTTGCTCAGCACAATCACTTTTTGGTTCGCTTTGCGACCTTGGCAGGCGTCCAAGATGCCGAGGCCAGTGCCTTGCCGAAGAAACAGATCGACGATGGCCAAGTTCCACTCATCCTTGTGCTGGGTGAGCCACTCCCGTCCGTCGAGTTCTGTCTCCGCAGTGCCAACAGCCTGAACGCAGGTCAATTCTTCGAGTGTGCCAATCAGGTTCTCCCTGATCGTGGCGTTGTCTTCGACAATAAAAGTGTTCAATCGCACGTGAGTTCCAGTAGGCGTGACGGCTGGGTTTCAGAGCTCTTTCTATTTCTTAAAAAAGAACTCTTGCAATAAGCCTTGGGGTAATTCGTGTTTCGTAATGTGTTGCTGATGAATTTTGACAGTGACTCAGTGTCGAGCCTGTAGGGCAACGCCTACAGTTTTGAATATATTGCGTAAATAATAAATAATCCGCTCTATATAAAAGTAGATACTGATTAAATTAAAAACTTAAGGATGCGTTTCAATGGTCGTGGCAGGCGTCGCCGCATGGCCGCAGACTTGACAGCCGGGTTGTCGCCGTGCGGCCATTTCTGTCCAGCTCATATGCCGCGCGTCCAGCATCAGCAAGCGACCCGCTAAGGATTCGCCAAAGCCACACAACAACTTCAGAGCCTCAGCCGCTTGCACACTGCCAATGATCCCGACCAATGGCGCGAAGACGCCCATGGTCGCGCAGTCGGTTTCTTCGGGTGCTTCAGCTTCCGGAAAAAGGCAGGCGTAGCAGGGGGCCAAGGGTTGGCGCGGATCAAAAACCGAGACTTGGCCATCGAGTTGCAAGGCGGCCCCAGACACCAGCGGTTTGCCGTGTCGCACGCAAGCCCGATTAATGGCGTGACGGGTTTGAAAATTGTCGGTGCAGTCGAGCACCACATCGGCGTGTGGTACCAGCTGGTTCAGCAGCGCGTCATCGGCTCGTTGGGTCACGGCGCTGACCTGTACGTCTGGATTGATCTGTGCAATCGCCTCGGCAATCGACAGCGCTTTGAACTGATCGATGCGGGCGAGGGTGTGGGCGATCTGCCGTTGCAGATTGGTGGCCTCGACGCGGTCATGGTCAACCACCGTGATACGCCCGACGCCAGCACTGCCCAAGTACAGCGCAGCGGGCGAGCCCAGCCCACCCGCACCGATGATCAGCGCCCGAGAATTCAGCAGCCGCGTTTGTCCCTCAATGCCAATGTCATCAAGGAGAATATGCCGCGAGTAGCGCAACAGCTGGGAATCATTCATAGATGCAGATCCGTGGCAGATCAAGGCACCGCTCAAGCTAGAAACGACAACGCCGGTCAAAAGGCACCGGCGTTGGCTGCTTCTAGGGCGGCGCTCAGTTTTCTTTTTTCTCTTCCTTGCGTTCAACCATGGTCTTGCTGACCATGACGGGACTGCCTTTGAGTTGGTTGATGGCCTGCATCAGTGGGAAGTCCTTGGCGCTGCCAAATTCAGGCGGCCGGCGTTGCTCGGGCGTCTTGCGTGACTCTTCTTCAAGGCGTTTCAAAGCTTCTTCACGGGCTTTCTCGCGGCCCGGGTCTTTCACTTCCGCACCTTGACCGCTGTTCAGGTGTTTTTCCAAATCGGCTTCACGTGTGCGCAGCACGGCAAAAGGACTGCCTTCCGAAGTTTCGTCAATCATCACGTCTGGAACAATGCCCTTGGCTTGAATCGACTTGCCGCTGGGCGTGAAATAGCGTGCGGTGGTGAGCTTCAGACCCGTGTCTGGGCCGAGCGGACGCACCGTTTGTACCGAGCCCTTGCCAAAGGTCTGGTTGCCCATGATGGTGGCGCGTTTGTAGTCTTGCAGGGCGCCCGCGACGATTTCGCTGGCCGAGGCCGAGCCTTCATTGACCAACACCACCAAAGGCACTGATTTCAGTGCGGCTGGCAGCCGCTTGAGCGGATCAGCGCCGCGACGTGCATAGAATTCTGGCGAGGCTTTGTAGGTGAACTTGCTTTCAGCCAACTGCCCATTCGTCGAAACCACCGTCACGTTTTCCGGCAAGAAAGCTGCAGACACCGCAACCGCCGCGTCGAGCAAACCACCCGGGTCATTGCGCAGATCCAATACCAAGCCCTTGAGGTTCGGTTCCTGCTTGTAGATTTGTTCAATTTTGGTGGCGAAATCTTCGACCGTGCGTTCCTGAAACTGGCTCAGGCGAATCCAAGCGTAGCCCGGTTCAATGACCTTGCTGCGGACCGATTGGGTGCGAATTTCTTCACGCGTGATGGACACCGGAAAGGTGCGGTTCTCGTCTTTTCGGAAGATCGTCAACACCACTTTGGTCTTCGGCTCGCCGCGCATTTTTTTGACCGCGTCGTTCAGGCTCAGACCTTTGACGAAGGCGTCATCAATCTTGGTGATCAGATCGTTGGGTTTGAGACCGGCACGGTCGGCGGGCGAACCTTCGATCGGCGAGACCACTTTGACGAGGCCGTCTTCTTGGCTGATCTCGATACCGACACCGACGAACCGGCCGCTGGTGCCTTCACGGAATTCTTTGAATGATTTCTTGTCGAAATAAACCGAGTGTGGGTCTAGGCTGGCCACCATCCCTGAAATAGCGTCGGTGATGAGTTTTTTCTCATCCACCGGCTCGACATAGTCGCTCTTGATCATGCCGAATACGGCAGCGAGTTGCTGCAACTCTTCGAGCGGCAGAGGCTCCATGCCGCCGCGCGCCACAGCCTGTAGTTGCACAGTCGTCAATGCGCCAGCAATGGCACCTACCGAAATCCAGCCTGCTATCTTGAGTTTTTGACCCATAAAAAAACACCTTCATTGGCCTTGTCCCCAAGGCGTTACAACGTGTGCTGCACAGGCCCCCGGCAAGAATGTGAAGCAATATACACCTTGGAGAAAAGCCTTGCCCGACAGTTCCGTCGGAAACCTGACCAAGGTCAAAATAGTCGATCAAAACCGCACTGTTTTGACCTCTGGTTGCTGCTGGGTCGGTTGTTTTGTTGAGCCGCTCAGCTTTTGCCTTGCGCGGCCACCGCTGCCGCAGCCTTGGCAATCGCGTCAATATCGCCGAGGTAGTAGTGGCGAATCGGCTTGAGTTCGGCGTCCAGCTCATACACCAGCGGAATGCCATTCGGAATGTTCAGGCTAACGATGTCCGCGTCTGACATGTTGTCTAAATACTTGACCAGCGCCCGGATGGAGTTGCCATGGGCCGCCATCACAATGCGCTTGCCAGCTTTGATGGCGGGCGCGATGGATTCTGTCCAGAGCGGCATGACCCGGGCCACGGTGTCTTGCAGGCATTCTGTCAGCGGCACTTGTTCTGGGGCCAGTTTGGCGTAGCGCGGGTCACTGCGTTCGCAGCGCTCGTCTTCCGGCGTCAGCGCCGGAGGCGGCACATCGTAGCTGCGGCGCCAAGCCAGCACCTGCGCATCGCCGTATTTTTTGGCAGTTTCCGCCTTGTTCAAGCCTTGCAGGGCGCCGTAATGGCGCTCATTCAGGCGCCAGCTGTGCACCACGGGCAGCCAAGTCCGATCCATTTCGTCAAGCACGTGCCAGAGTGTGCGGGTCGCCCGCTTCAGCACGCTGGTGTAGGCCAAGTCAAACTCGTAGTGTTCACTTTTGAGCAGCTTGCCAGCGCTCAGGGCTTGGGCAATGCCGGTCGGCGTCAGGTCGACGTCGGCCCAGCCGGTGAAGCGGTTTTCAAGATTCCAGGTGGATTCGCCGTGGCGGATAAGCACTAATTTGTACATGAAGGAGCACTTGAAAATGTCAGGTTGCAGGGGATTGGCAGCAGGCGCGCTGCGCAAGGTTCAGCCTCCATTCTAAAATCATGGCTCAACTGCCGAACGGCACAACACTCAAAAGGCTCAAAAGTGAAATTTCTGATCGACAACTGGATGCTGATTTCCGTCGCGCTGGCCGCTGGCGGTATGCTGGTTTGGCCCCTCATCGCCAGCAGCACGGCGGCCGGCAACCTCAGCGCTGCTGCTGCAGTGCAACTGATCAACCGCGAAAAAGCCGTGGTGATTGACGTCTGTGAGGCGGATGAATTTGCCGCCGGCCACGTCGCTAACTCGAAAAATATTCCTTTTGGCCAGTTGGAAGACAAGTTGCCGAGCACGGTCAAAAACAAGGCTTTGCCGGTTATTTTTCTGTGCCAGTCGGGCGCTCGCGCTGGCCGTGCCGTGGCCATCGCCAAAAAGCTGGGCTATGACCAAGCTCAAAGTCTGAGCGGCGGACTCAAAGCTTGGCGCGAAGCCAACTTACCCGTTCAAAAGGCTTGAACATGCAAACCGTCAAAATTTACACCACCGGTTCTTGCCCCTATTGCATTCAGGCCAAGGCGCTCCTGAAGCAGCGGGGCGTTGCTGAGCTCAATGAAATCCGTGTCGACATGCTGCCGGGCGAGCGCGAAAAAATGATGGAAATCACCGGTCGCCGTACCGTGCCGCAGATCTTCATCGGCACCACGCATGTGGGCGGTTGCGACGATCTGGTGGCGCTGGATGGCCGCGGCGGTCTGCTGCCACTGTTGAGTGCCGCTTAATTTTCTTGCGGATCATGACTTGGGTGAGAGTTCTGCGGTGGCCTGCGGGGCTTTTTCTGCCCATCGTCCGGAGATAATCCTTGAGCTTGCAGGTCCGTCACGGGCCGCAGGCATTCCTTTATTTGTTCATTGAAAGTGCATCATGGCAGAAGCCAACCTTGACCCTGTTTTCCAGATTCAACGCGTTTACCTCAAAGACATCTCGCTCGAGCAGCCCAATTCCCCGGCGATCCTGCTTGAGCCGGAGCAACCTAGCGTTGACATCCAGTTGGGTGTTGAAACCTCGCCTGTCACCGATGGTATTTTCGAAGTGACCGTGACTGCCACGGTGCACACCAAAATCAATGAGAAGACGGTGTTTTTGGTGGAAGCCAAGCAAGCTGGCATCTTTGAAGTGCGCAACGTCGAGGCCGAGCAACTGGGTTCCATCCTAGGCATCGCCTGCCCGCAAATCGTCTACCCCTACCTGCGTGGCAACGTTGCTGACGTGATCCAACGCGGTGGTTTCCCGCCTGTGCATTTGGCTGAAATTAACTTTCAGGCGATGTTCCTGCAACAGCAAGCTGATGCTGCCGCTCAAGCTGCACCACAGATCATTGTTTAAGCTTTGACCTATTTTTCACCGTTGCATGGTCGCGCGCTTGCAGGGCAGGGCGCGGCATGAAAATTCTGGTCATCGGCGCTGGCGCCTGGGGCACGGCACTGGCTGTGTCGGCCAGTCTCAAAACCATTTCTGGACAAGCGGCGCATGAGGTGTCGCTGTGGGCCCGCAACGCAGCCTTGGTCGAAGCCGTTGTGTCGACACGCCAGAACGAGCGCTATTTGCCGGGCATCACCCTGGCGCCTGGTCTGCAGGTGCTGGGCGGTTCGGACGCTTCTTTGGAAGCGGCCCTCGTTGGCCAAGATTTGATCGTCATCGCCACGCCGATTGCGGGCGTGCGCGGCGTTTTCCAGCGTTTGCAACAAGCCCGTGTGCGCGTGCCGGTGGCTTGGTTGAGCAAAGGCTTTGAAGCGCCGCTAGCTGCGGTTGCTGGTGCTGCACCGGCCGCCTTGCCCGGGGTTGGTTTGCTGGTCCATGAGATCCTGGCGCAAGTCGCCCCTGACTTGCTGGCCGGCGTTATGAGTGGCCCGAGTTTTGCGCGTGAAGTGGCCGCCGGTCAACCGACGGCACTGGTCGCGGCCAGTGAGCACGCCGATGTGCGGGCGGCGCTGGTCGATGCTTTTCACAGCGACACTTTGCGGGTCTATGCCAGCGACGACATCATTGGCGTTGAAGTCGGTGGCGCGGTTAAAAACGTGCTGGCGATTGCGACCGGTTTTTGCGACGGCTTGAAGCTCGGCCTGAATGCCCGCGCCGCGCTCATCACCCGCGGCTTGGCCGAGATGAGCCGACTCGGCGTGGCCCTTGGTGCTCAGAACGAAACCTTCACAGGCTTGTCTGGTTTGGGTGACTTGGTGCTCACCGCCACCGGTGACTTGAGTCGCAACCGGCAAGTCGGTTTGTTGCTGGCGCAAGGGCAAACGCTGGCGCAGGCGGTGGCTTCATTGGGGCATGTCGCCGAAGGCGCTTATTGCGCACGCACCGTGGTTCAACGGGCTCAGGCACTCGGCATTGAAATGCCGATTTCCGAAGCTGTCGTGGCCTTGTTGGACGGCGAAGTGACACCCGTGCAGGCCGTGACCTCGCTGATGGAACGGACCGCCACCGTTGAGCAAGGCTGACGTCTGAGCCTTCCTTGCGGCTTGAGGCTCAAATCTCTCAAATCTCTCAAATCTCCAAGTTGTCGATCAGCCGCGTCATGCCGAGCTTGGCTGCGCCCAGCACCACCAAGGGTTCTGTGCCCAGCGGGCCGGCTTGTGGGTGCGGGCTTAACAAGTCTGCACGCTTGCGCACCGTCAGGTAATCCGGCTTCCAGCCGCGCCGCGCCAGCGCTTGCATGGCGGCGGCTTCGAGTGCCGGCAGGTCGACGGCTTGCGCACCTTTGGCAGCTTGGCCTAAAGCTGTCAACGCCAGCGAGAGTTGCACCGCTTCTGCGCGCTCGGCTGGGCTGAGGTAGGTGTTGCGAGAAGACAAAGCCAAGCCGTCATCGGCACGTTGCGTCTCACCGGTGACGATCTCAATCGGCAGGGCGAATTGCTGAACCATGCGGCGGATCACCATGACCTGCTGGTAGTCCTTCTTGCCAAAGGCCGCGACGCCTTCGGGCTTGCCTGCAAAAACACAGGAAAAAAGCTTCAACACGACGGTGCTGACACCAATGAAAAACCCCGGCCTGAAGTGCCCTTCCAAAATATCTGCCAACTCTGAAGCTGGATGCACTTTGTAGGTTTGCGGTTCAGGGTAAAGCTCTTTTTCGCGCGGCGCAAACAGCACATTGCAACCGGCCTCTTTCAGGCGCTCGGCATCGGCGTCGAGCGTGCGGGGGTAGCTGTCGAAATCCTCATGCGGTGCAAACTGCAAACGGTTGACAAAAATACTCGACACCGTGACGTCGCCCAAGGCCGTGGCCTGTTTGACCAACGCAATGTGACCGTCATGCAGGTTGCCCATGGTCGGCACGAAAGCCGGGCGCCGAAAGGCACTGAGGTGCTGGCGCAAGTCGGCGATGGTGTGAACGATATGCATCAAGAAATCCTAGAAACCAGAGATGAACAAGTGAAAAATGACCCAGCGGCCTCAAGCATTTACCAAGCGTGCAAGGCATCCACCGGGAAACTGCCTTCTTTGACGGCTTTGACATAAGCCTCCATGGCGCCTCGCACGTTGCCGGCGTCGTCCATGAAGTTGCGCACAAAACGCGGCATTTTGCCTAAGTTGATGCCGAGCATGTCGTGCAGCACCAGGACTTGGCCGGCGGTGTCTTTGCCAGCGCCAATGCCGATGGTCGCGCAGTGCGTGAGTTCGATCGTCAAGGCAGAGGCGACAGCGGCAGGCACCATTTCGAGCACGACCATGGCGGCCCCGGCGTCTTGCAGTTCACGCGCGTGTTGCTTCAGCACGGCGGCCGATTCGCTGGTTTTCCCTTGGACCCGGTAACCGCCCAGCGCATGCACGGTTTGCGGCGTCAGCCCGAGGTGCGCGCACACCGGAATCCCGCGTTCCACCAGAAAATGCACGGTCTCAGTGGTCCAGCCGCCACCCTCTAACTTGACCATGTGCGCACCGGCCTGCATCAGCACGCTGGCACTGCGAAAAGCCTGCTCACGCGACTCGTGGTAGCTGCCGAAGGGCAGGTCGCCAATCAGCCAAGCCGTGCTCTGTGAGCGACGCAGGCCATTGGCCACGCATTCGGTGTGGTGACGCATGGTTTCCAGCGACACGCCGACGGTGCTGGTCAGACCCTGACAGACCATGCCGAGGGAGTCGCCGACCAAAATACATTCAATGCCAGCGGCGTCCGCCACGGCGGCAAAGGTCGCGTCATAAGCCGTCAGCATGGTGATTTTTTCGCCATGTTGATGCATCTCGCGCAGCCGCGGCAAGCTCACTGGCTTGCGCTGTGATGGCGCTGCGGCGGGGGGCAGCGTGCCGTAAGGGGTTGCTGAAGGGGTGGTCGTGCTGTTCATCGTTGTGAATCCTGAATTGAGCGAAAGTCTAAGCAGCGGTTTCACGTCGGCCTGAGTCGCCAACGCGTCAATGTCATCGACTGTCCAAGGTCCAGCTTGAGCTGGCGATTTTACCCAGCCTTGGGTCTCGAACCAGGCAGCCTGAATCGTATTTTGCGTGAAGCGGCTCAGCTTCAGCAACAATGGCCATCTCCAACCTCCGTTCCAGTGATGCGTGATGAAAAATGAAGCCAGTAGCCAGCAGTCATGTGATTTTTCGGTGCACGCATGATTTCCGCGCGCATCGACTTTGCGGATCCCAGCGACCCCACAGGGCCGCGCTTGCGCCATGCTTTTGGCCGTCCGAGCCGTGTCTTGGTGGCGCGTGCGCTGGCCGACGTCCGGCCGCTGCTGGACGCGGTTCAAGCTGCTGCAGAGCAGGGTTTTTGGTGTGTCGGTTATCTGGCTTACGAGGCTGCACCTGCCTTTGACGGCGCATTCAGCGTCCATAGGGCAGACGGCCCGCTGGCTTGGTTTGCGGTTCACGAAACAGCTTTGCCTTGGCCTGACAACGCCGATGATTCTGCAGCCTCTGTCAACGTCGACTGGCAAGCGAGTTGCAGCCGCCCGGCGTTTGACGCGGCTTTTGAGAAGATTCAAAACGCCATCGCCGCCGGCGAGTTGTACCAAGTCAATTTCACTGCGCCTGTGCAGGGTCAATCGTCAACGACAGCGGCTGCTCCGGCCTTGTTCAGTGCTCTTCAGCGTGCCCAACCCGGCGGCTACGCGCTTTACTTAGACACCGGCGAGCAGCAAATCCTCTCGGTCTCGCCAGAGCTGTTTTTTGACTGGCGTGCCGGGCAACTCTTGGCGCGGCCGATGAAGGGCACGGCCGCACGCGGCGACACGCCTGAAAGCGACGCCGCACAGGCTGAGCAACTGCGCACATCGGTGAAAGAGCGGGCTGAAAACGTCATGGTGGTGGACTTGCTGCGCAACGACTTGTCACGTGTCGCCCAGCCCTTCAGCGTGCAGGTGCCGCGTCTGTTTCATACCGAAGCCTTGCCGACCGTGTGGCAGATGACCTCGGATGTCGTGGCCCGCACGCGCGAGGGCTGCACCTTGGCCGATGTTTTTGCGGCCCTGTTTCCTTGTGGCTCTGTGACCGGTGCGCCCAAGGTCCGCGCGATGCAGCTGATTCATGCCCTTGAGCCGCAGGCGCGCGGTGTTTACTGCGGCGCGCTGGGGGTGGTGCAACCCGGTGGGGCGGCGACTTTCAATGTGCCGATCCGCACGGTGGTGATGCGGGACGATGCGCTGCGCTGCGGTATTGGCAGCGGCATCACGTCGGGTGCGCTGGCCGACGCCGAATGGCAAGAGTGGCGTCAGAAGCGGGCTTTTCTGGAGCGCGCCAGTCAGACTTTTGAGTTGCTCGAAACGCTGGCGCTGGACAACGGCCAGTTGCGTGCTGCAACGGCACATCTGGCGCGCATGGCGGCTGCGGCTGCGCATTTTGGCTATCCGTGGCGAGCGGGTGCGGTGCTGCAATGTTTGCGAACGATGGCAGCCGATCACCCGCAAGGTTTGTGGCGGGTTCGCTTACTGCTCAACGCGAATGGGCAGGCGCGGGCCGAGGCCTTTGCGATGGGTGTCTCGCCCGGGCGCGTGCAACTGGCGCTGGCCGAGCGTGCCATGGCCGAGGCCCACGGCGAGTTTGTGCGCTTTAAAACCACGCGGCGGGCGCATTACGAGGCGTTCACACCGACGCAGCCAGACGTTTTTGACACACTGCTCTGGAACGAAGCCGGCGAAATCACGGAATGCACGCGCGGCAACGTGGCCTTGCGTGTGGCCGGTCGTTGGGTGACGCCGCCGCTGCACTGCGGCTTGCTCGGTGGCGTTGCGCGGGCACAAGCCTTGGAGACAGGGCAACTCACCGAAGCGGTGGTGCGCGTGGAGGATTTGCCGCAGGTGGAGGGCTTGGCTTTTTTAAACAGCCTGCGCGGTTGGTTGGCGGCTGATTTGCGCTCTTAAGCGGCGGTCTACATGTCACGTCGGCGTGTAAGCCAGCCGGACGTAAATCGGGGCGAAGGCTTCGGCCTGCGTGACGTCGATCAGACCTTCTTTGCACAGCTCCAGCATGGCGATGAAGGTGACCACCAGCACGGGCATGCCGCGCGTGGTATCAAACAGCTCTTCAAACTCAACAAAGCGGCTGCCTTGTAATTTGCGCAGCACGATGCTCATGTGCTCGCGCACACTGAGTTCTTCGCGGGTGATCACATGGTGCTGCACCAGCCGCGCCCGTTTGACGATGTCACGCCAAGCGTCTTGCAGGTCGACCACGCTGACGTCCGGAAAACGCGGCTGCAAAGCTTGCTCGACAAACACCTGCGCACGTAAAAAATCTCGGCCAAACTGCGGAATGTTGTTGAGTTGGTGCGCGGCCAGTTTGATCTGCTCGTACTCCAGCAGACGCCGGACCAGCTCGGCACGCGGGTCTTCAGCCTCTTGGCCTTCAGCGGTTTTCTTGGGCGGCAGCAGCATCCGCGACTTGATCTCGATCAGCATCGCCGCCATGAGCAAATACTCGGCCGCCAGCTCCAGATTGGTCGAGCGGATTTCATCGACATAGGCCAAGTACTGCCGCGTCACAGCCGCCATCGGGATGTCGAGAATATTGAAGTTTTGCTTGCGGATCAGATAGAGCAGCAAGTCCAGCGGGCCTTCAAAAGCCTCTAGAAAAACCTTCAGTGCATCCGGCGGGATGTACAGGTCATGCGGCATCGCAAACAAGGGCTCGCCATACAGGCGTGCCAAGGCCACTTGGTCAATCACCGCCGGCATACCCGGCATGTCTGTGACGCCTACAGGCAAGTCCATTATTTCGCGTTCGGGTGCTGGCCGGTCTGGTAGACGTAGGGCTGCTGTGCCACACGGGCCTCTTCGTACTCTTGCTCGACGCTGCGGTCAATCTTCTGATCCCACAAGATGGCGCGGCCTGCGCGCTGCTCGGCTTCGAGAGTTGGCTTCTGGACCTTCAGGGACTCGATGAATTGAGTTACTTCAGAGGTGTAGTCGGGGCGGCGAAAAATGGACATGTCGTATACCTTTGACGGGCATTTTAGGGGATGACCGCTGCTGGGCTATTTTCCTGGCAACACCGCATCGGCTGCGGCACCCACCACTTTGCCGGCCACCTTGACGGTGCCGATGGCCGCGTCGCCGACCAGCCCGACCGCACCGACGGCCAAAGAGGCGGCGGTGTCGACCACGGCAACGACGACACAGCCCGAGAGCAGAAGCGTCGAGCCTGAGAGCAAAAATGCCAGTGCCAGTGAGCGCATCAATGAATCCGCATGCCTGGCGTAGCGCCCGGCCAAGGTGTCAGCACGTGAATACCGGGCTGGGCTTTTTCGTCGGCGTGGCTGGCGGCCAGCACCATGCCTTCGCTGATGCCGAATTTCATCTTGCGCGGCGCGAGATTCGCCACCAGCACGGTGAGCTGGCCGATCAACTGCTCAGGCTGGTAGGCCGAGGCGATGCCGCTGAAGACATTGCGCAACCGGCCTTCGCCAGCGTCGAGTGTCAGCCGCAAGAGCTTGGTCGAGCCTTCAACGCGCTCGCAGTTGACGATCTTGGCGATGCGTAAATCGATCTTGGCGAAGTCGTCGATGGTGATCGTTGGGGCGATGGCTTCACCGCCGGGGATCAGGGCCTCGCCAGTGTCGGCGACGCCTGCAGCGGCTTGAACAAGGGCTTCAGTGACGGCGGGTTCTGCACCGGCAGGCGGCTCAAACAGGGCGTCCAGTTGTTTCACATCGACGCGCTGCATCAGGTGTTTGTAGTCACCAATGACATGGCCTTGGCCGAGCGGCGTGGCGGCATCGGCAAAGCGCATCGCCGGCGTTTTCAGGAAGTCTTCAACTTGCGCTGCCAGTGCCGGCAGCACCGGCTTGAGGTAGAGGCTCAGCAAACGGAAAGCCTCGATGCAGACCGTGCAAACGTCGTGCAAGCGCGCTTCCATGCCTTCTTTTTTTGCCAGTTCCCAAGGTTTGTTTTGGTCTACATAGGCGTTGACTTGATCAGCCAACAGCATCACTTCACGCGCAGCCTTGGCGAATTCGCGGCTCTCGTAGAGCGGCTCGATGACGCTGCGTTGCGCCCGCAGCGCGTCCAGCAGCGCAGCGCCGTCAGCGCTGATGTGGCCCAACTGGCCACCAAAACGTTTGCTGATGAAGCCCGCTGCCCGGCTGGCGATGTTGATGTACTTGCCAATCAAGTCGCTGTTGACGCGGGCCATGAAGTCATCGGCGTTGAAGTCGATGTCTTCGTTGCGTGCATTGAGCTTGGCTGCCAAGTAGTAGCGCAGCCATTCGGGGTTCATGCCGAGGCCGAGGTACTTCAGCGGATCGAGCCCGGTGCCGCGGCTTTTGCTCATTTTTTCGCCGTTGTTGACGGTCAAAAAGCCGTGCACAAAGATATTGTTCGGCGTCTTGCGGCCGCTGAACTTCAGCATCGCCGGCCAAAACAGCGTGTGAAAGGTCACGATGTCTTTGCCGATGAAGTGGTACTGTTCCAGCGCCGGGTCGGCCATGTAGGCGTCGTAGTTGTGGCCGCGTTGGTCGAGCAGGTTTTTCAAAGACGCAAGGTAGCCGACTGGCGCGTCCAGCCAGACGTAAAAATACTTACCGGGAGCGTCGGGAATTTCAATGCCGAAGTAGGGCGCGTCACGGCTGATGTCCCAGTCGCCCAAGCCTTCGCTTTGCGTGCCATCCGGGTTGGTGCGCACCGAAAACCATTCCTTGACCTTGTTGGCGACTTCCGGTTGAAGTTTGCCGTCTTGCGTCCAGTTTTCTAGAAATTCTACGCAGCGCGGGTCTGACAATTTGAAGAAAAAATGTTCCGAGCTTCTCAGCACCGGCGTCACGCCTGACAAAGCAGAGAACGGGTTGATCAAATCAGTCGGTGCATAGACCGCGCCACAGGCCTCGCAGTTGTCGCCGTACTGGTCTTTGGCGTGGCATTTTGGGCATTCACCTTTGATGAAACGGTCCGGCAGAAACATGTTCTTGTCGGTGTCAAAGAACTGCTCGACGGTTTTGGTTTCGATCAAGGAGCCTTGCGGGTTGTCACGCAGGTCGCGGTAAATCTGCCGGGCCAGTTCATGGTTTTCCGGCGAATCGGTGGAGCTCCAGTTGTCAAAGCTGATGTGAAATCCGTCCAGATAAGGCTTGCGACCGGCTGCGATGTCGGCGACAAACTGCTGCGGCGTTTTGCCCGCCTTTTCAGCGGCAATCATGATCGGCGCGCCGTGGGCGTCGTCGGCACCGACAAAGTTCACGTCGTGGCCCTGCATTCGCTGGAAGCGGACCCAGATATCGGCCTGGATGTACTCCATGATGTGGCCGATGTGGAAGTTGCCGTTGGCATACGGCAGGGCGGTGGTAACAAAAAGGCGGCGCTGGGACATAAACATCTTTATTGAACTAAGCCGGGATTTTATGCCGCTGGGGCGTGGTTAAGCCCTTTGGCCTGTGCGGACGAGGCACGGGCGTTAGACTCCTCCCCAAACTTTTCACAGACTTTGTCGCCTCAGCGGCAGCTATAAAACCGGAGATAGATTTCATGGCGGCAGAACAACAACTCACCCAGCAGGCGATTTTCAATGCCCTGCAGGCTGTCATTGATCCGAACACGGGCAAAGACTTTGTCAGCACCAAAGCGGTTAAAAACCTGCTGCTGACCGACGGCGACGTGTCCTTTGATGTCGAACTGGGCTATCCGGCCAAGAGCCAACTGGCTGGGTTTCGCAAGCAGCTGATCGCTGCCGTCAAGGCCGTGACGGGCGTCAACAACGTCTCGGTCAATGTGACGTTCAAGATCTCTAGCCACAGCGTGCAGCGCGGCGTGCAACTGCTGCCCAACGTGAAAAACATCATCGCCGTGGCTTCGGGCAAGGGCGGCGTCGGCAAAAGCACCACTGCAGTTAACTTGGCGCTGGCCTTGGCCGCTGAAGGTGCCAGCGTCGGTTTGCTGGACGCCGATATTTACGGCCCCAGCCAGCCGATGA
>CANFWI010000030.1 GCA_947450675.1 Comamonadaceae bacterium
CACGTACAGTTCTGCTTGCGCCACGTCTTTGATCGCCACAGGGGCGCCCAAAACCGGCTTATAAACCAACGCGATGCTTTCACCCGCGGCGGTCAGGCGTTGCGCTTCAATCAGCTTTTGCAATCGCCGTTGCAGCGTCCGACGGTTGAGCTTGTCGCCTTGCCTGCGCGTCATCTCCGCCTCTACATCCGAAATGCGGATGCCATTCGGGTGAGCCGCAACTATGGATTCGATCAGTTGGAGTTCTTCGCTAGGTGTGGTGCGCGGCATCGGTTGGGCTTTCATGCATTGAGTCGCATGCCCATGATGCCGAGGAGCGACATAGAACGACATAGAACGACATGGCGCGACAAAATTCAACCCAATTGTGTCGCCCTATATGTCGGCCGTCAAGGAAATAGTGTCACGCTAGGATGACCTACCCCCATCGCCCGACGCAACCCATCTTCCACAGACACGAGCGGCACCCAACCCAACAAACTGCGCGCCTTCGACATATCAACCTGCAAATTACCGCACAAGCGCTGCACCGCATCACCCTTGCCCAGCAGCGTTGCCCCCGCCTGCAAAGCCCACACCGGCACCGGCAGCAGACGCGCAGGGACCCCGGCTGCTAGCGCCATGCCGCGCACCAGCTCGGTGGTGGACAGGTCTTGCCCGTCACTCACCAAAAAAGTTTGGTTGGCCGCTTGGGGGTGGGTGATGCAGGTGACGATGAAATCCACCAAGTTGTCCAGCGCCACCAAGCTGCGCTGGTTGTGCACCGCGCCCAGCGGCAAAGGCCAACGTAATGGCGTGCGGGTAAACCACTTCTCCCAAATATTTGCTGCGCCCGTACAAGTCTTTTGCATCAGACATGTCAGCTTCGGTGTACATACCCTTAGCACCAGAAAATACACAGTCAGTGCTCATGTGCACTAATCGGGCACCAGCAACACCGCATAGTCGAGCAAGCCGATGCGGCAGCAGGGAGTTGATGGGGATTGCAGCCAATGGATCATCAGCCTCTGCAAGCTGCTTCACCAAACCAATGCAGTTGATCACGACAGCTGGTTGCACTTTAGAAAACAGATTAATCAAACTGTCGATGTGCTCGACATCGACATCACAGATCAGGCGATCAGATAAATCTGCAGGCAGCAAGCGCAGCGCGCTCGTTGAGCGAGCCGATCCAACCACCTCAAAACCTGCACTTTGTGCAAACAAGCGCAGCACCGCATTGCCCAACATGCCGGTAGCACCCAGCACCAAAACTTTGATTTTTTTAGACGTCATGGGTTGTTGTTTTCATTGATTTCTTATCTCCCGATTTTGGAGGCTTCTCACCATGCACTAAGTCAAAAAGAATTAGAGCCAGTCGAGTAGCTAGCAACTTTGGCTCAAAATTTTTCTCGTAAAAAGAAAGGCCTCGCCGCGACATTTGCTCCAGCTCTTCAGGGGGAGCATCACGCAAACGTATCACAGCATCAGCCAATGCCTTCGCATCTTCGGCAGGACAAGCTATGCCAGCACCGGCCGCTGTTACCACGCGTGCGCCTTCACCGTCCAAGGAAGCAATGATCGGCCTTCCCGCAGCCAGATAGGCCTGCACTTTGCTAGGCACCGTCTGGCTCATGATAGGGTCTCGCAGCAGACTGACCAAAACTGCCGAGGCCTGAGCCAGAATGCCGGGCATATCCGACGGTGGGAAGCGGCCAGGTAGCCTGACATTATTCAGGCCAAGTCGCCGTACCTCCTGCTGCAGCCATTCGCTGCGGCTACCGCTACCGACCAGCACAAACAGCACATCTCGATCGTCGTGCAGCAACAATGCGGCGGCAAGCACCGTGTCAAGCGCCTGCACGGTACCTAGGTTGCCTGCGAAGACAACATTGAAACCCGGCCCAAGTTGTAATGAGCACGGCCGCTCCGTATCGGGCTTCGAAAATGCCAATTCGCCCGGATTCGGGTGGTAAACCACTGGTGTGTCGCCTGCCATTTGTACGACTGGCTCGACGAAGGCCTGCGACTGCACCAGCAACAAATCGTTCTTCCGGTAAATCCAACGCACGATCGCAGACACAGCGTCCAGGACTTTCTGGTTGCGAATGAAGCCTGTAGCACTTAGGCTCTCTGGCCATAGATCCTGCACCCAAGTGACCAACTTCGCGCCTTTGACCCACTTAAGCCACACAACGGGTAGCGTCTTCCGGGTCAAAATAGACACCGGCATCACCTAAAACTTCCGGCATAGGGCCCATATGGGAGCAGGCCATCGGAAGGCCAGCCGCCATACCTTCCAATAGAATATTTGGCATGTTCTCGCAGCTGGATGCAAATGCACCGATATCTGCGGCAGCATAAATTACATCAAGTTTTTCGTAAGGTACTGCACCGCGATAGGTGATAAACACCCTTTCGGGGTCTAAACGATTCAAGGCCTCCTTCAAACGACCTATGCCCGCAGCAGGCGGTCCCACCAACTCCAAAACAACATGCAAACCCATTGATCGAAGTTGCGCAACCGCCTCAGCGACATACCATTGGTGCTTGTACATATCAACAATAGAGACATATAGCACCCGACATGGGTGCCGTGGACTGTGTAGCCTTTTTCGAGCAGGAATTCGGCTAGGTAGGAGCCGTCTTGGCCGGTGACGCCTGTGATGAGGGCGACTTTTGGGGAGGTTTTCATGTCTTGGTCGAAGAAGGGTTATGGATTGCCGCGCTGCGCTCGCAATGACGAATTTTGGAAATCTTGATAGGCGGTGGCTAGGCCTGCGTCGAGGCTCACTTGGGCTTGCCAGCCGAGTGCGTTCAGGCGACGGCTGTCCATCAGCTTGCGTGGGGAGCCGTCGGGTTTGCTGGTGTCGAAGTCAATGGTGCCTTGGTAGCCGACGGTCTTGCCGACTGCCAGTGCCAGCTCTTTGATGGTGATGTCTTCACCAAAGCCCACGTTAATGTGGCTTTGCATGGGCTGGGTGTGAGCGTCTAGCGTGGGCTTGGGCAGGTTCATGACGAACACGCTGGCAGCGGCCATGTCGTCTACGTACAAAAACTCGCGCCGTGGTGTGCCACTGCCCCAGATGGTGACTGTTGGGGCGTTGGCCACTTTTGCTTCATGGAAGCGGCGGATCAACGCCGGGATGACGTGGCTGTTTTCTGGGTGGTAGTTGTCGCCGGGGCCGTACAGGTTGGTGGGCATGACGCTGCGGTAGTCCACGCCGTGGCTTTGGCCGTACTGGCGGTTGTAGCTTTCGCACAGCTTGATGCCCGCAATTTTGGCAATGGCGTAGGGCTCGTTGGTGGGCTCTAGCGGGCCGGTGAGCAGCGCCGACTCGGCCATGGGCTGCGAGGCGAGCTTGGGGTAAATGCAGCTGGAGCCGAGGAACAAGAGTTTTTGAACGCCGCACCTAAAAGCCGCGTCAATCACGTTGGCCTGCACCATCAGGTTTTGGTAGATGAACTCGGCCGGGTAGGTGTTGTTGGCGTGGATGCCACCGACTTTGGCGGCGGCCAGGTAGACCTGTGTGGGCTTTTCTGCGGCGAAGAAAGCTTGCACGGCGGCTTGGTTGGTGAGGTCTAGCTCGGCGTGGGTTCTTGTGACGAGCGTGAAAGCGGGCATGGATTGCCGCGCTTCGCTCGCAATGACGGCGGTATCGTCATTGCGAGGAGGTACGACGTGGCAATCCATCGACTGCAGCTGTCGAATGATGGCGCTGCCGACCATGCCTCGGTGGCCTGCGACGTAGATTTTGTTTTCTTGGCTCATGGAATTATTGAATGCTCGCCCCAGGGATTGACCACGGGAACCGATAAATCATCAAAATGCCGCACATTTCGCGTGGCCAGGGTGGCGCGTCGCGCCAAGGCGATGCCGGCAATAAACGTATCACGCATGTCCACGGGGCGGCCACGAGTTTTGCGATCTGCCGCCAACTCCGCGGCGTGCGCGGCGGCATGGGTGTCAAAAATTAGTACTCGGTTTTGCAAGTCGTCTTGCACCAATTCTTCGAAGCGTTGCTCCAACAAGTCTTTGCGCCTTCCTGCGGCCAGCAGGGCCAGTCCGTAGCGGGCTTCAAATACCGTGATGCTGCTCAGCCATATGGACTCAGCGGGCTGGTCGTCCAGCCAGGCCACCACCTGCGGGTCGGGCTGCTGCTGCATCAAGGCAGACAACACATTGGTGTCCAAGATGATCATTCGCCCAGCGCCATGGGTTCAACGCCCTGACCACGCAACTCCGGCAAGGGCTCAAGCAGGCCTGAACCCGCAAAGCGCGCAGCGATGCGGGTGCCGAGCTTCGCACGCGCTTGAGCCGGTTCATTGACCGCCTGCCGCAGGATTTGGCGCACCTCTTCCTCCATGCTCCAACCATGCAGACTGGCGCGCGCTTTGAGACCATTCTTCACGCCATCATCAATATTGCGTACGATCATTTGTGCCATTGGAATTCCTTCAAATTGAGTCAAAATGATATCGCGATATCATAAACTCTCACTTGCCGGTTTGGCACGCCCGTAGGTATCCTCAAAACGCACAATGTCGTCTTCACCCAAGTAGCTGCCTGACTGCACTTCGATCAGCTCCAGATCAGTCTTACCCGGGTTTTCAAGCCGGTGTTTAACGCCTAGCGGGATGTAGGTGCTCTGGTTTTCTGTCAGCAAGATTTCTTCTTCGCCTTTGGTGACCAAGGCTGTGCCTTTGACCACGATCCAGTGCTCAGCGCGGTGGTGATGCATTTGCAGGCTGAGCTTGGCGCCCGGGCGCACGGTGATGCGTTTGACTTGGTGCCGCTCGCCAACGTCCACACTGTCGTAAGCGCCCCAAGGTCTGGCGACTTTGCGGTGCTGGACTGACTGGGAAATGTTGTCTGCGTCCAACCGGGCCACCACTTGCTTGACCTGCTCCACGTGGCTGCTGGCCGCGACCAGCAAGGCGTCGGGGGTGTCGATGATCAGTAAATCTTGCGTGCCCAAGACCACCACTGGGCGGTGCGGCGCGTGCACAAAGGTGTTGTTGGCGTGTAGCGCAAAACCTTGGCCGTTTAGCCGATTCCCTTGGGCGTCGGCTGAGGTCAGGTCTGCCACGGCGTTCCAGCTGCCGACGTCACTCCAGGCGCTGGCAAAGGGGAGCACGGCCACATTGGCGTGGTGCTCCATGACGGCGTAGTCGATGCTTTCTGAGCGGCAGGCTTCAAACGCTTGCGGCTGCGGGCGCACAAAGCTGCCGTCTTGGGTGGCTGACGCCATGGCCAGCTGGCAGGCTTGCAAGATGTCGGGCGCGTGCTGACCCAAAGCGCTGAGCAGAGTTTGAGCAGAACACAAAAAGATGCCAGCGTTCCAGAGCGCGCTGCCAGATAGCAGCAAGGCCTCTGCCTTGTCTTGGGCTGGCTTTTCGGTGAAGCCTTCCACATTGAATGCGCCGTCTGGCCGTTCGCCGCCTTGGCGGATGTAACCGTAAGCGGTGCTGGGGAAAGTCGGCGAGATGCCGAAGGTGACGATGGCGCCCTGCTCCGCTGCGGCAACGCCTTGTTTGACCACTTGGGCAAAGGCAGCGGCGTCAGGGATGTGGTGGTCCGATGGGCAAAACAGAAGCAGGTCTTCTGGTTTGGCAGCCAAGGCGGCGATGGCCATAGCGGCGGCGGTGTTGCGCGCCACAGGCTCTAGCAAGACCGTGCCCTGAACCTTTGACGCCTGCATGGCTTCGGCGACGAGAAACCGGTGCTCGTCTGAGGCGACGCAGATGACGCTCTTGCTTAATAGTGAGACACGCTCCAGCGTGAGCTGCAGCAGGCTTTTGTTGCCGATGAGCGGCACAAACTGCTTAGGAAAGCTCTTGCGGCTGAGCGGCCACAGGCGTGTGCCAGAGCCGCCGCAGAGGACGACGGGGGTGATTGTGGGGATATTCATGTTTTGTCCGATCCGTCGCCGTCTGCTTTGTCGATATCAGACCTAAGCTTCGCTATCTCGGCTTTGAGCGCTTTGTACTCGTCCATCTTGCGCTTCAAGAAGGTGCTGGTCAGGGCTGCTTTTTCTGCGATGCCGATGGGCGTCAGCAGATAGGCGTAGCCGAGCTTGTTATTGCTCTTGCTGAAGTTATGCATCTTCACCCAGCCTTTGTCTTTGAGCGCGTTCAGGCAGTAGTTCAACCCGCCGAAGCTGATGCCAAGCGCCTTGGCCAGCTCGCGCTGGCTGAGGTCTGGGTTGTCTTGCAAGAGCCTCATCAACCGGAAGTTGGTGTCCTCTTGAAGTTTTGCCTGGCGGCTGGTCATTGACTCACGGTCCTACTCTTTTAAACTTACTCGTTAAAAACTAACAGGATCGCTACCGCAGTGCCGCGTTGTTAAAAACGGCACGCCACGATCGAACTCGATCAAGTTTACTGCCTAAAAAAACCTAAAGTGGTAATTCCAGCCATAAGCAACAAATATATCAATTTGATTATTGCTTTTAAAGATTAATCTTGCTGAGGCTGGGCGGCTCAACCGACAGGCTGATTTTTTTGCTGAGGATGTCGATCAGCACCATGACGCGGGCCTCGCCGTCGGGCATCTGGTAGACCGCCTCAAGGCCGGCGAAGGGCCCGTCGTTAATACGGACGACTTCGCCCGGCTCAAAGTGGCGGCGCCGAACGCTAGCGTCGCTGACCGAGAACCGAATGGTGTCCACCAACAGGTCCTCGACCTTGGCGGGGACTTGGCCGAAGCTGACCAGCCGGCTGACGCCGGTGGTCGAGCGGATCGGGTTCCAGCTCCGGCCTTCCTGGCTGGCGTCCAACCGGATGAAAAGGTAGCGTGGAAACAGCGGCTCCTGAACCACCACGAGCAACTTGCGGCGGATTTTCTCGACGGAGATGAGTGGTAGAAAGCACTCGAAGCCCTGCCGCTCAAGGTTCTCAAGCGCGCTGCCTTCGTGGCGCGGTTTGCTGTAGACGAGGTACCAGTTGAGCACTAGCGGCCTGTCGCACCGAAGCCTGTCGCGCTGAGCGGCTGGCCTGCCAGGTCCTTGGCTGAGAGCTTGGGCTGAAGGCCGTTGAGCGGCCAGTCAATGCCAATCGCCGGGTCGTCCCAAGCAATACAACGCTCAAACTCCGGCGCGTAGTAGTCGGTGGTTTTGTACAAAAAGTCGGCGCTATCGCTCAACACCAAGAACCCGTGCGCCAGGCCGGGCGGCACCCAGAGTTGTTTGTGGTTGTCTTCGGTGAGCTCCACGCCGACCCAGCGTCCAAAGGCAGGAGAGTCTGGACGGATGTCGACGGCGACGTCAAACACCGCGCCGCGCACCACACGCACCAACTTGCCCTGCGGCTGTGTCGTCTGGTAGTGCATGCCGCGCAGCACGCCTTTGCCGCTACGGCTGTGGTTGTCTTGAACGAACAGGTGGTCGGTACCGGTGGCGTCGTTGAAGGCTTTTTGGTTGAAACTCTCAAAGAAAAAGCCACGTGCGTCGCCAAATACTTTAGGTTCGATGATCAGCACGCCGGGGATGGCAGTGGGGGTGGTTTTCATACTGGATACCGGGCGATCATTTGTTCAGCGTAAGTGACGACCTTGGGTACAGCGGCTAACAAGGTTGGCGACATGGCTGCTACGGCGGCATAAATCTCTGGCATCTTTTCACTTGCGTACTCGTGTGCGATTAAATTCCGCAACTCCCTGATCTTGATCAGGTCGGTAGCTTGGCCCCAGTCACGTTTTTCGGCGCGAAAGATACGGTCCAATACTGTGCCAGCGCCGGTCAACTCGATCTCGTCAACGAGGCGAAATAGGCGCTGAACCAAAAGATCGGAGAGGCTTGCAAAACGACTGGTGAGTGATTGAAGTCGCTCCAGTTGTTCTGGAGACCATTTTTCTTGCCCCATGAGGTCGGCGCATCTCGTCATGGAGAACTGAAGGTGCGTGGCTGACAATTGCAAACCGGTCAACTCTTGCTTCAATAGTTCGATTTTTTCCCAGGTCATAACCGGACTCCTGCCTTGATGGCGATTCTGGCGAATGGCGGGCTGGCGTCTGGAAAGACGGCAAGGTCAATCTTGCGTTCACCTAGTTGTTGATGCAGCTGCGCCAAGATGTCAAGCTTGGCCATGAGCTTAATTTTTTGTGACAGGACGAGTAGATCAATGTCTCCGCCGCGGGCTGTATCGTCAACCCGGGAGCCAAAGAGATAGATTTCTGCTTGCGCATCGGCTTGGTGAATGACCGAAGTGATGGCTTCGCGCTCTTGGCTGGCTAAGCGCATATTTTTACCCGCGACCACTTTCTTTCAGCAACCGCAGCATGTACTGCCCGTAGCCGTTTTTAGACAGCGGCTGGGCCAGCTTCTCGAATTGCTCAGCGGTGATGAAGCCGTTGCGCCAAGCGATTTCTTCGAGGCAGGCGATCTTCAGGCCTTGCCGGCGCTCCAGCGTGGCGATGAACTGACCGGCGTCTAGCAGGCTGTCGTGCGTGCCGGTGTCTAGCCAGGCGTAGCCGCGCTGCATGATTTGCACATTGAGTTGATTCAGGTCTAGATATGCCTGGTTGACAGCGGTGATCTCCAGCTCACCGCGGGCGCTCGGCTTGACGGCCTTGGCGATGTCGACCACTTGGTTGTCGTAAAAATACAGACCGGTGACGGCGTAGTTGCTTTGCGGTTTGAGCGGCTTTTCTTCAATGCTGCTGGCTTGGCCTTGGGCGTTGAAGGCGACCACGCCATAGCGCTCGGGGTCTTGCACATGGTAGGCAAAGACGGTGGCGCCGGAGGTCTGTGCGTCAGCTCCGGTGAGCAGGGTCGTGAAGTCGTGGCCGTGAAAAATGTTGTCACCCAAGACCAGCGCGCTGGGGGAATCGCCCAGAAACTTCTCACCAATCAGGAAGGCTTGCGCTAAGCCGTCCGGGCTGGGCTGTACGGCGTATTGCAGGTTCATGCCCCACTGGCTGCCGTCGCCCAGCAGTTGCTCAAAACGCGGCGTGTCTTGCGGCGTGCTGATGATCAGCACGTCTTGAATTCCGCCCAGCATCAAGGTGCTGAGCGGGTAATAAATCATCGGCTTGTCGTAGACCGGCAGCAGCTGCTTGCTCATGGCCAGCGTGGCCGGGTGCAGCCGGCTGCCGGAGCCGCCTGCGAGGATGATGCCTTTGCGTTGGGTCATGTGTCTTTTTATATATCAGGAGCGCGAAATAATGGCGCGAAATTCACTCGCAAAGTCGGCGCTTTGTGGTGTGACAGCGAGCTGTGATTCACAGTAAACAACAAAGCGACCGGCGGTTGTATTGAGACTGTTTTTCAAGTCATGGAGCGTATTGAAGTGCTCTGCCACGGCCCCGTAATCTACTTCATAGTCGTGGGCGGCAAGGTTGCGCGCCGTCCGAGCAATTTGCCAGTCATCTATGGACGCAATGACGCCGAATTTTTCAAAGATAGCGAGGACTTTGATGAAACTGTCAGCCTGCTCCCCAGACAAGACCAAACTGTGGCGCATGGCTGCGCCCAAGGTGTCTTGCAATTTAGAAAACCGTTCGTTGACCGCTGCCAATGCCTCAAAAAGATCGGTATCTTTTTTCCGTTGCGTCAGCATCGGCCCGGTCAGCGGCCAATCAATACTGCCATCGGAGGCGTCCAAAAAAAAGACGCAACGCTGTATCGCCTCAAGCAGACCGGCAAGATACTGCCTTTGGGGCTCTAGCAAAGCTTTTGCGGTCATGCAGCAGGTCTTTGGTGGTCGACCGCCACAAGGCGGACAGCGCCGGCCATGGCAATCTGGGTGAACGGGCTTGCGGCTGCACCCTCCGTCAGAGCCAACACGTCAACCGGTCGATTCAGCTTGGCCTCAAGCGCGATCTTGATACGGGCGCGCTGCAACAAGCTCACGGGCGGATTTGATTCGACCATCAGGTCAATATCGCCGCCACGGCGCGACTCGTCAAGCCGTGAGCCATACAGCCACACGCCCGAATTGGCACCAGCCACGGCCTGCGTGATGTCGATGATGGTGCTGACTTGCTGCTGAGTTAGACGCATTTAGGCTCCAGAATCTCGGCCAGCATACTGCCAACGCCTTGCTGCCAATCGGGCAAGCTGAGGCCGAACGCGGCTTGCAGCTTGTGGGTGTTGAGTCGGGAATTGTGCGGGCGCTGGGCGGCGGTGACAAAGGCGCTGGACGGCACCGGCGCGATCTCTTGCACCGCCCACGGCATGTCGGGCCGCAGCGCTTTGGCTTGACTGATGACGTGGCTGGCGTAAGCGTGCCAGTGGGTCTCGCCTGCGGCGACCAGGTGATAAATACCAGCGAGTGCATCTTGATTGGCGTTCAGCTTGTGTTTGCCCGTGACCTTTTGAATCGCCACAGCGGTCACACTGGCAATCAACTCAGCACCTGTGGGCGCGCCCCATTGGTCGTTGATCACCGTCAGACGCTCACGTTCTTGGGCCAGCTTGAGCATGGTCTTTGCGAAGTTGCTGCCGTGCGCGGCATACACCCAGCTGGTCCTGAAAATCAGATGGCGCGTGCAAGTAGCCTGCACACGCAGCTCGCCTTCAAGTTTGCTTTGGCCGTACACATTGAGCGGCGCGGTGGGGTCGGTTTCTTGCCACGGCTCAGTGCCGCTGCCGTTGAACACATAGTCGGTGCTGTAGTGGATCAGCCAGGCGCCCAAGGCTTCGGCCTCGCGGGCCAGCACTTCAGGGGCGTGCGCATTGATGAGCCTAGCTTGCTCGGGCTCGCTCTCGGCTTTGTCGACCGCGGTGTACGCGGCGGCGTTGACGATGACGTCGGGGCGCAGTTGGCGGATCGTCGCGGCCAGGACTTCGGGTTGACCGAGGTCGCCACACAGACCGTCGCCGCCTCGATTTCGGTCCAGCGCCACCAGCTCGCCCAAAGGCGCCAGTGTGCGCTGCAGCGCTTGGCCAACCTGGCCGTTTTTGCCGAGGAGGAGGATCTTCATGCTTCAGCAGTCCCTGCGTACTGCGTTTGCACCCACTGCCGATAAGCGCCGCTTTGCACGTGGGCGACCCAGTCGGGGTTGTCTAGATACCAGGCGATGGTTTTTTGGATGCCGGTCTCGAAGGTTTCTGCCGGCTTCCAGCCGAGTTCGCGCTGGAGCTTGCTGGCGTCTATGGCGTAGCGGCGGTCGTGGCCGGGACGGTCTTTGACGTAGGTGATCTGTGTGCTGTAGCTTTGGCCGTCGGCCTTTGGGCGCATCGTATCCAACAGGCTGCAGACGGTGTTAACGATGTCGATGTTGGGTTTTTCGTTCCAGCCGCCGACGTTGTAGACCTCACCCAAGCGGCCGCGCGCCAGCACTTCACGGATGGCGCTGCAGTGGTCTTTGACGTACAGCCAGTCGCGCACCTGCATGCCGTCGCCGTACACCGGCAGCGCTTTGCCAGCCAGCGCGTTGACGATCATCAGCGGGATCAACTTTTCAGGGAAATGGTACGGCCCGTAATTGTTGGAGCAATTGGTGGTGAGCACCGGCAAGCCGTAGGTGTGGTGCCAAGAGCGCACCAAGTGGTCGCTGGCAGCCTTGCTGGCGCTGTACGGGCTGTTGGGCTCGTAGCGGCGCTCTTCAGTGAAGGCCGGCTCGTCTTGGCCTAATGAGCCATACACCTCGTCAGTCGAGACATGCAAGAAGCGGAACGCGGCCTTGGCGTCTGCGGGCAACTCGCCCCAATAAGCCCGCACAGACTCCAGCAACCGGAAGGTGCCGACGATGTTGGTCTGGATAAAGTCTTCAGGTCCGTGGATGGAGCGGTCGACATGCGACTCGGCCGCAAAGTTGAGCACCGCGCGGGGCTGGTGCTGCGCCAACAAACTGGCGACCAAGGCACTGTCGGCAATGTCGCCCTGCACCAAGGTGTGGCGCGCGTCGCCGTGCAGGCTGACCAAGGTTTCCGGGTTGCCGGCGTAGGTCAGCTTGTCGAGGTTGATGATCGGCTCGTCCGACTGGGCCAGCCAGTCCAACACAAAGTTGCCGCCAATGAAGCCGGCACCGCCGGTGATGAGAATGGTCACAGATTTAATCAATAGTTGGCGATTGACCAACTATAAGGGAGCAGGCTCGCTCGCGAGTTTTAAACCGGTGTATTTGCTTTTGAATTAGTCCGAACAGACAGCGCTCGGCGAATCCGCGCCAGCTTGACAGCGCTGGCCGGGTCGGTCTCAGCGCTGCGCAGGCCGTTGCGAACAAAAACCAACAGCAACAGAAAGAAGCCGGTGGCCAAGGTGGCGCCGACGGCGATCATGCCTTTTTTCGGGCTGACGGCTTTTTCTGGCAGGGTCGGCGCTTGCACGAGCTGAGAGTCGGTGAGGCCTTCGAGCTGGGCTTGAATGACCAAGGCCTGAGACTGCGCCGCACTCACGGTGTTGAGCAGTTCGGTGTAACCCTTCACCAACTCAGCACCACTACCACCGGGCAACACCTGTCGACCATTGATACTTTCGAGAACGGGAAGCAAGATATCTCCCGCTCTAATGGCTTTTTCTTGGCGTATCTTGGTGTCTGCCAACTGGGCCTCCAGCCTCAACTTGCTTCCACCTGTAGGTCGGCTTTGCGCTTGGACTGCCGCAAGCAGCGCGGTTGCAGTGGCCTGCGCCTGCTGAGGCGTGGCTCCGGAAACAGTGATCGTCAACAATTTATCGGTGCGGCCTGACGCTGTCTTGACGCGTCCGAGCAGCGCTTTGCGTGCCTCTTCAACACTTTGGCCTTGCTCACGGCCGAGACTGGCGACGGCGGGGTCCAGCACGGCGGCCGTGGTGATCAGACTGGCCGTGGCGGGCTCAGCCTGCAAAATAGCCACGCTCTCAAATGTCTCAGGCCATGCAAAAGCAATCGCCAACGCCACCAATCCAACCGTCAACGGACCCAAAATGAGCAGCTTGGCGTTGTCGGCCAGTGTGGCCAACAAGTCAAGCAAACTGATCTCCGCGTCAGGGTGTGCTGGCTGCTGGATGCTTTCCATGGAGGCGCTTTCTAATATTCAGGGCCAAAAGAAACCCTTAGAGTTTTGACTAATGAAGTCATTTTAACTCTATTAATTTTACGAATATTTTGAAAATACACCCACGTCAAGCGAATCAATACGCCAAGGTGGATTGACGAATTAAGGCGAAACTTGCGAAGTATGAAAGCGCCCTCAGGCGATTTGGGCTTCGTTCAGGCACTTGCCCAGTTGCGCAAAGTACCGATTGGCGACAGGCGTGGGCATCACGTACTTGATACGGGTGTCGATCTCGTCGGAAACCAGGACGATGACGCCTTTTTTGCGCAAGGACTTGAGCCGCCGATGGGCGGTGGTGGATGAGACGTCGTCGTAAATGGCCATGGCTTGCAACACCGTGATTTTTTGCTCGACATGCCAGACGGTGGCAAAGAGATGCAGCAGACGCTCTTCAACAGGGTCGAGCTTGGGGAAATCTGGCAAAGTGTGAACAGCTTTTACTAGATTTAAAAACCGAAGATAGGTCTGGGAGTGCTGGCTGGTCAATGAGGTCATCCGCAGATGATAGGCTTAAAGCTGCGACTTTCTGCCAGTAATAACACCAATGGCAAGTAATTTTTCAGGGCTTTTTAGGATTCACTGTCTAAACAATGCGGGCTGAGCGCACTAGCATGGTGATTATTGATTGACGATTCATGCTTGGAGTTCGACCTGTGACCACTGAGAAACCAACCGCTTCCGGCCAAACGCCTAACCCCACCACCGGACTGGTTCAAGAGTCCGCGCAACAGATCTGGCTGGCCGGCTTAGGCGCTTTTGCCAAGGCACAAGAAGAAGGCAGCAAGGTTTTTCAGGGCTTGGTGAAGGAGGGCCTAGACCTGCAGCGCCAAACCAAGGCGGTCGCCGAAGAAAAACTGGCAGAGGCTGCCGATAAGCTGCGCAGCTTGGCTGAGGCTTCTAACCTGAGCGTATCGAGTCTGAGTGCCAAAGCAGCCCAGCCATGGGACAAGCTGGAAACCATTTTTGAAGAACGCGTGAGCAAGGCGCTGAAACATTTAGGCGCGCCTTCTGCGCAGGATTTTGAAGCCCTGAAGTCCGAACTGGCGGCGTTGAAAAAGAAAGTGGCGGCGCTGGAGGGGGGCGCCAAGGCAGTCAAGCCGGTCAAAAAAACACCCCCCATCTGAGCGCTACTGGCCTTCCCTACTTACCTACAACCGATGCCTGAGGTAGAGTGGCTCAAAATAAAAGAGTCAAAAAGGCAAACAGATGGCGAAAAAAGCGCCGCGCCGCACTGCGGAGCGCATTCTGGAGGTAACGCTAGCGCTGTTCAATCGCTTTGGCGAACCCAATGTCTCAACCACGCTGATTTCGGCTGAACTCAGCATCAGTCCGGGCAATCTTTACTACCATTACCCAGCCAAAGACGAGCTGATCAATTCGCTGCTAGACCGCTACGAAACCGCCCTGAATGAGTTGTTGGGTGCCAGCGAAGGCGTGCGCGATGTAGAGGACGCTTGGTTCTTCATGCACTCTTTGTTTGAGCTGATCTGGCAATACCGGTTTTTGTACCGCGATCTGAATGACTTGTTGAGTAAAAACCGCAAATTAGAGACGCATTTTCAGCGGGTGATCGACCATAAAACCCGCTCCGTCAAAGCCCTGCTGAACAGCTTAGTGCGCCACCGTGCCATGACCATGGACGCGCGAGAGGTCGAACCAACCGCCACCAGCATGGTGGTGGTGCTGACCTACTGGCTGAGTTTTGAGTATGTGCGTGACCCGCGCCACGCGCTTGAACCCGAGCACGCGCAAACCGCCTTGTTGCGCGGTGCGCACCATGTGCTCAACCTGCTGATTCCTTACCTCGAGCCTGCCCAGCGGCTGCATCTGCAAGCCCTTGTGACGGCCTACACCAGCACTGCGCCAGCACCGATGGACGCTACACCGACAGGACTGAAAATACAATCATCGTCAGTGATATAAAAATAATGAAAAGGGCATCTAAACGCCCGCAGGAGACAAAACCATGCTCACTTGGAGCCCCTTTATCAGCCCCGATGGGGTGCAGTTTGACGCCGCCAGCCTGCAAGCCCATTGGCCGCGGCTGCACCGCTGTGACGCAGAGCCGTTGCCGGCCGATGACGCGGTGCTGCAAGCTTGGGTTTTGTTTCACAACGGAGACTTTCAACAAGCCGCCGAGGCGGGCCTGAAGGCCGGCACTGACGGCGTGACCGTCGCCAACAAGGCCACCAGCGTGTACGCGCGCTTTTTAGAGAAGCGTGAAAAAACCAAACTCGATTTGTTTTTAGAAGTTGCCGCCAGGGCAGAGGCACAGCAAGCGCTGGTGCCCAGCAACCCGAATGCCTTTTTTTGGCAAGCCTACGCGCTGAGCCAATACAGCCAAGCCATCAGCGTGGCCAAAGGCATGGCGCAAGGTGTCGGCGATAAAGTCAAAGAGGCGTTGAACCGCACGATAGAACTCTGCCCCGCACACGCCGACGCGCACTTGGCGCTGGCGTCTTTTCACGCCGAGGTGATCGACAAAGTCGGCGCGCTGATTGCCAGCATGACCTACGGAGTGAAAAAAGAAACCGGCTTGGCGCTGTTCAAGCATGCGCTGCAACTCAACCCCGACTCACCGGTCAGCCTGATCGACTACGCCAACGGTTTGGTCATGCTCGAAGGCCAGAAGAAAAACAAAGAAGCCACCAAGCTTTACCAACAAGCCGTGGCCAGCCAACCCCAAGACGCGCTGGAACGGTTGGGTGTGGCGCTGGCGCGGATGGAGTTGCAGAACTGAAAGCCTAAAAGCGCGGCAATCAATCTGCGAATGGTTTGCCTCGATACCAAGCCTTTTGCGCGAAGCGCAGCATGGGTTTGTCGCCCGCAGTGTCGCCGTAGGCGTAGAGTGTGAGGCTGGCCAATTCGGCTTGGTTGTAACGTTCTGCCAGCCAGGCTTGCAAACGAATGACTTTTTGTTGGCCGTGACAGTTGGGTGTTTTCATGCGGCCGGTGAGCTGCTCGGCAACTTGCAAGCCCTGCCCTGTGAGCTCAGGCTCTTTGCGTTCGACTTCCATCTGCGTGCAAATCAGGCCGTCGAAGCCCAAAATTTCTGCCGCCCGCACAAGGTAAATGTCGGGTGAAGCACTGACCATGACGCAGCGGTGCCCCGCCGCCCGGTGCCAGGCGAGTCGGGCCATCGTCGGGTCTTGCGCGCCCCTCATTTGCCCCGGCAATTGTTCACGGGCCCAGCGTTCGGCCCAGCGCTGCACTTCGGCCGTGGGCACGCCTTGCAACGCCGCCTTGAACAAACGCGCTTTGGCAATGTCGTTGCGCACCAGCCGCAGCGCATGGCCGACCAACCACGGACTGCTGCGCAGCAACGCCCACGCAAAACGCGGCCAACCCAGCGCACTGGCCAAAAAAGGCAGCAAAGTGTCGCCGTGGGTCAGGGTGCCGTCGAAGTCAAACGCCGCTACGCAAAGCCCAGGCGTGTCTGATTTGTCTACCTCGGGCATCGCACCTGGCCGCAATAGCGCTCACAAAACGGGCAACCGGTCATCGGCAGCCATGTGGGGATGTTGTAGTAACGCTTGAAGATAGTCCCCAGCACGCCGTCGCGGTAGGCCGGAAAGTTAAAGCCCTGCCCTTCGACCACATAAAACGTCACGCCGCTTTGCTCGATGGGACTCACATCGACCACGTCGAAGTAAGGCCGGTAGTTGGCCAGGTCTGGCTGACCGCCGTGGATGATGCGGACGGTCTTGCCCTGGTACAGCGAGAAGTCGACCAGCATGTCGTCTTGTCGCGCATGAAAGCGGCCCGGGCCAAACACCGGCACGTAGCGGCGCAGCTCAAAACCATAGATCGAGGCCGGCGTGTAGGCGTCAGCCATGATCACGACACCCGGCGCATCGACCTGCTTCAAGATCGCTTGCGCGTCAAAGCTGCGCACGATGCTGGGGTAGAGTGCCGTTTTTTTCCAATCGGCCGGCGAGCTCATGCCGATGCCGGCCACCACCAGCACATGCAAGCCGGTGAAAAGCGCCAAACCAAGGGCGCAGGCTTTGAGACGTTCCGCCGGCAGGGCCAGCGCCAGCAGCGCAAAACCGAAGGGGTAAAACGACAACACCCAGTGCAGGCCGATGACTTTCTTGAATGACAGCAGCGCAAAAAAGGCCAGCGGCACCAGCACCAAACAGGCCAGCAGGCGGTGCTGCACGGCGGTGCTGCGCAGCGCTTGCCGGTGCTTCCAGCCGAGCCAAACCGCCGCCGGGCTGGCGAGGTACAGCATCATGCCGAGGTACATGAAGGGTTTGCGCAACTCAAAGTGGTCGTCTTCGTTGCGGTTGAAGAGGTTGAACATGATGTTCGGCCAGCCGTGGTCCATGTTCCAGGCGATGTTGATGGCCGGGCCGGGCAAGGCGCACAGCACCAACAGCGCCAAGCCCTGCCAGCGCTCACGCCGCCAGAAGGCGAAGTAGACCAAATACGTCAAGCCGAGCACCACAGAAAAGTACTTGGACAAAAACGCACAACCCAGAAAAACACCCGACAGCGCGTAGAGGCCGCGCGTTGCAGCGTCCAGCCTTGGCCGCAGTTCGGCGCGCAACATGACGGCCACCGACAGCATCGACCAGAACATCAAAGGCGTGTCGGTGGTGATGAGCACGTTGAGCCAGTTGATGGGCGCCAGCCAAAAGAACAGCACGGCCCAGCCAGCGCGTTGCCCGGCCACCGGCTGCAGCGCCCAACCCAAAGCCGCGCCCAAAGCCAGCGGCAACAGCACCACCGGCAGGCGAATGGCCCAGAGCGAGTCACCGAACACACCGCGCATCAGGCCGATCAGCCAACCGACCATCGGCGGGTGGTCGTAATAGCCCCAGTCTTTGTAAACGCCCCACCAGTAGAAAAAAGCTTCATCCCCGGTAACGGGGAAAACGACTGCAATCCACAGCCGCAAGGCCAGCGAAGCCAGACCGACGGCGAGCAGCCAGCGCATCAATCCACCTTGTAAGTCGCCCGGCAATGCTGGTTGGGCTGACAGTGAAAAACCGGACGGCGCGGCAGCAGGGGTGGAGTTCATGAGGGGAAATTAAAAGCGAATGTCTTTGCGAATGGCCACACTGTAAAGCAGAGCCATGAGGCCCAGCGACACGGCCAGCCAAAGCGTCAGCAAGCGCACCAGCACCGTCAGCGCGACGGCTGTGCCGACGGCTGCACCCTGCCCAACCAACAGCGCCACCAACACGGCTTCTGTACCGCCCAGCCCGGCAGGCAAGGCCGACAGCGCGCCGCCGACCATGGCCAGCGCATAAAAACCGGCGGCCAGCCATGCTGAAATATCCAAGCCGGCAGCCCGGCACAGCAGCGCCACCGCCACACCTTGTGCAGCCCAAGCCGCCAGTGTGAGCGCCAGCCAACGCCACGGCCGATGGGTCAAGCAATGCCAGGCCTCACGCAGCCACGATAGGCGTTCAGCCCAACGCGACTGACGAATGATGCGGCGCAGCACACCCAAAACAGCCAGCCCGCCCAGCACGGCAAGCGTCAACAAACCCACACTCCAGCCCCAAAAGCCAAGACCCAAAGAGCTGAACCCCTGAGCGCTGTGCCACTCGAACCAAGCCAACCAGCCCAGCGCGGGCAAGGCCATGAGCAAGAGACACAGCAAATCGGCCAAGCGCTCAGCGCCAAAAATCGCTAGACTTTGCGCCGTGCTGAGCGGCTGACGCACCAACCACAGGCCGCGCACGGCCTCGCCCACATTGCCGGGCGTGGGCGTGAGCGCGTAGCCGGCGACATACAAACGCAAACCTTCAAGCACGCCGAGGGGGCGCTGGTAATGGGCCATCCAGCCGCGCCATCGCAAGCCGCGCAGCAGGTAGTTCAGCAGACACAGCGCGGCAGCCGCCAGCCCGGTGAGGGAAAACAAGCCTGTGAGCGCAACAGCAGGCGACGCCTCACCGAAAAAAGCCAGCGCTGCAGCGTAGGCCGTGGCCACCAGCCCCAACACCAGCAAGAGTTTTTTGATGGACAGGCGCGGTGCAGGCATTACAGGCATTGAAGGCGTTGTAGGCAGTTCTGGCGGTTCAACCCGCGATGGGCTCACCAGAGAAATCCAAAAAACACCAACAACCAACCCGCACCGGCAGCCACCGTCCACGGGTCGCGCATCAAATCACGCGCGACGTCTTCACCCTTGCCGCGGTGCACTTGGTAGGCGTAGCGCAACAAGCCGAAGATGACAAAGGGCACGGTGTAAATCAAACGCTCACCGTGCAGACCCTGCGCCTCCGGGCTGGTGGCAAACAAGCTGTAGGTGATGATGGTGGCGGTCATGGTCACAGACATGAAGCTGTCTAGCAGCGCCGGCGGGTAATCTGCCAACACAGACCGCTGGCTCGCCACGTCATGAAAGGTCTCGGCCTTGCGCTTGGAAAACCCCAAAAACAGCGCCACAAACAAGCCCGTGAGCAGCAACCAGCGCGACGGCGCAATGCCCACCGCCAGCGTGCCGGCGAGCAGGCGGATCATGAAGCCCGAAGCGATGACGCCAACGTCCACCACGGGCACCCGTTTGAGCCGCAAGGAATAAGCCACATTGAGACCGATGTAAAGGGCCAACAACGTCAATAAAACGGGGTTGTCGGCCGCCAGCCAAACGCCGGCTATCAGCAAGACCAGCCCCAACACGGCGGCTTGGGGCAGCGTCACCTGACCGCTGGCGAGTGGTCGAAAGCGTTTGGTCGGGTGTTCCGCATCGGCATGGCGGTCCAGCCAGTCATTGACGACATAGACCATGCTGGAAATGCAGCAAAACGCCGCAAAGGCGAGCAACACGTGGTGGATGAGCGCAGGGTTGCGCCAGTTTTCACTGAACAGCAGGCCGGCAAAAACAAAAACGTTTTTGAGCCACTGGTGCGGGCGCATTAACTTGAGAAAGCCGGGCATGGGCAACATAGATGAAAGGCGGTCAGATGGGATCCTGAAGAGCATAACTGACGATCCAAGGCAGACTGCGCTGCGCGCCAATCCATGACCCCTCCGTCATGGCGCTCGCAGCGACGGAATTTTGAGCGTGCTGCTCAAGGTCTGCGCGCGGTATAAACCCAAAGTCAAACAACTCTCAAGCAAATACTTTTCTATGATTCACCACCTCGACCACTTGGTGCTCACCACCAGCAACGAAGCCGCCTGCATCGACTTTTACACGCGGGTACTGGGCATGACGCTGGAAAGCTTTGTCGGCGGGACGCCGCCCGTGACGCGCCAAGCCTTCAAGTTCGGGCAGCAAAAGATCAACCTGCATGTCAAAGGCTCGGAGTTTGAGCCGAAGGCACACTTGCCAGTGCCGGGTGCGCTCGACTTGTGTTTTATTGCCAGTGTGCCGCTGCAACAGGTCATCGACAAACTACAACGTGACAACTGGCCGGTCATCGAAGGGCCGGTGCTGCGCACGGGTGCAACAGGCAGAATTCGCTCGGTGTACGTGCGTGATCCAGACCTGAACTTGATCGAAATTTCTGAGCAGGTCTGACAAAATAGCCAGTTGTCTGCACCGACAACCCGACACACTGAGCAACAGGAAAAATCAATGGCCGATATTCACATTGAACGCGAGCACCGCATGGACTTCACCGACGCCCGCAAGACCGCCGCTCTGTGGGTGCAGCAGGCCGAAGAAAAGTTCGACATGCGCTGCACGTATGTGGATGGCTTGGAGAGCGACCAAGTCAGCTTCACGCGCTCTGGCGTCAGTGGCATGCTGACGGTCAGCCAAGATAAGTTTGCAATTGATGCGCAGTTGGGCTTTTTGCTGGGCGCGTTCAAAGACCGCATTGAAAGCGAGATTCAGAAAAACCTCGACAAACTGCTGGCCCAACGGCCTGAGCCGGCAAACTTAAGCAGCGGCGAAACGCTGTGAAGCGATCTCCAACAAGCCGTCAAAAATAAGGCTGTCGACCAACTCAAAATGCCCGGTCATGCTGGGGGCCATTTTCCAGCCGGCGCCACCGGTCATCATGCAGACCGGCGCTTCGCCGCAATGGCGGGTCAGGTTGTCAACCATGCGCTGCACGGCACCGGCAATGGCGAAAGTGCCGCCGCTGGTGAGCGCGTCGCTGGTGTTAGTCGGGAAATCAATCACGTCGCCGGTCGGCACATGCAAGCCAGCCGTGCCAGACTCTAGCGCTCGCAACATGATGCCGTGGCCGGGCAAGATAATGCCGCCCAAAAAGTTGCCCTGACCGTCTAGGGCTTCGACCGTGACGGCAGTACCAACCATGACCACGACGCAAGGCTTTTGCTGACCGCGTGCCAGCAGGCGGTGGCGCGCACCGATCATGGCGACCCAGCGGTCAGTGCCTAGCCGGGTCGGGTGTTCATAACCGTTGCTGACGCCGCACTCCTGCGCCGTTGAGACCACCCAGCGCGGCAGCGCATCCCAGTGTTCCATCTGCTCGACCACCCGGCCTTTGATGGCGTCCCCGGCCACGATGCAACCCAGAATGCAGTCAGGCGGCGGCAGGGTTTTGAACTCTTGTTCGGCGAGTTTGTCGATATTTTCCAAAAATACAGCGCCGTGCGCCAACAAACGAGCCCCCGTCACAGGGGCTTCGTAATAAGCCCATTTCAGGCGGGTGTTGCCTACGTCAAGCGCTAAAAAAGTCATTGGGCTGGATTATGAACACTTTCACTTCTGCCGCCACGGCAAACCCCGTTGACGCCAACCGGCCAACAAACCGCGGTGGCCATCGGTGTTGGCGTCGCCCTCGAAGCCTTCCAGAATGTTGTAGGCCTCTAGCCCGAGTTCGGTCGCGCGCTTGGCGGCGGCGATGGAACGAACGCCACTGCGACACAGTAAGACGGCTTTTTGTCCCGTCGGCACGGCTGCTTGAATAGCGTCGTCAAAACTCGGGTTCATGGCCATGCCTGGCCACTGCTTCCAGGCCAGCGGCACCGCGCCAGGCACATAACCGACCCACTCCCGCTCGGCATCGCTGCGCACATCCACCAAGACCGCTTCGCCGGATTGGACCCATTGCCAGGCGAGTTCGGGCGAGACGTCGCCAGCGTAACCAGCGGCCGAAATGGGAGAAGACGTGTTTTGAGAGTTCATGGCTGCGTATTTTGCCGAATTGAAGGGCACACAACAGTTTTGCGACAAATAAAGCTTATAGCGTCGGACTTATCGGTAAAAACCCTCTTTCTTATTAATTGATACGTAGCGAACATTCATTAGCAACTACCAAATAACTATTTTTAAACGGAGACAACTGAATGACTGAACACAAAAGCCCTCGCCGCCGCGGCCTCCTCAAAGGTGCAGCCATCGCCGCCGGCGCAGGGGTTATGGCCGCACCCATGCTGGCCACCGCGCAAACCACCACCACGCTGCGCTTTCAAAGCACTTGGCCGGCCAAAGACATCTTTCACGAGTACGCCACCGACTTTGCCAAAAAAGTCAATGACATGGCCAGCGGCAAACTCAAAATTGAAGTGCTGCCTGCCGGTGCGGTGGTGCCGGCATTTCAGTTGCTTGACGCGGTCAGCAAAGGCACGCTGGACGGCGGCCATGGCGTGATCGCCTATTGGTATGGCAAGAACACAGCCTTGGCCCTGTGGGGTTCCGGTCCAGCCTACGGCATGGACGCCAACATGGTGCTGGCTTGGCACAACTACGGCGGCGGCAAGGCGCTGGTCGACGAGATCTACAAGAGCTTGAACCTCGACGTCACGTCTTACCTGTACGGCCCGATGCCTTCGCAGCCACTTGGCTGGTTCAAAAAACCAGTGGCACGTGTCGAAGACATGAAAGGCCTGAAGTTCCGCACCGTCGGCTTGGCAGTCGACGTCTTCACAAAAATGGGCACGGCAGTGAACCCATTGCCGGGCGGCGAGATTGTTCCGGCACTCGACCGCGGTCTGCTTGACGCGGCAGAGTTCAACAACGCCACCAGCGACCGGATTCTGGGCTTCCCTGACGTCGCCAAAAACTGCATGTTGCAAAGCTTCCACCAAAGCAGCGAGCAGTTCGAAATTCTCTTCAACCGCAGCAAGCTGGCCTCATTGGCGCCCGAATTGAAATCCATCATTGACTACGCGGTGCAAGCGGCCAGCGCAGACATGAGCTGGAAAGCCATCCAACGCAATTCCGAAGACTACATTGCGCTGAAAAAAGAAGGCATCAAATTCTACAAAACACCGGACTCGGTGTTGCGCGCGCAACTGGCAGCGTGGGACACCACGATTGCCGAAAAATCCAAAGAAAACCCGATGTTCAAGAAAGTTCTGGACTCGCAAAAAGCTTTTGCACAGCGTGCTGGCCAATGGCACAACGACTACACCGTCGACTTCAAAATGGCCTTCAACCACTACTTTGGCAAGAACGCTAAAAAAGCCTGAGTGAATCATTGAACCCCAAGTGAACCCCAAGGGGGCACCCATCCGGTGCCCCCTTGCTTTTTTGTCAGCCGATAGCGCGGTATGCCAGGAGCTTCTATGCAATCTTTTTTACTGAGCGTGGACCGTTTTTCCACTTGGATTGGCAAGGCCTTTGCCTGGAGCGTTGTCGCGCTGACGCTGTTGATTGCATGGGAGGTTTTTTGCCGCTATGTGCTGAACCGCCCGCACGCTTGGGTACTTGACGCACAGATCATGTTGTACGGAACCCTCTTCATGACCGCAGGGGCTTACACCTTGAGCAAAAACGGCCACGTGCGGGGTGATGTGCTTTACGGCTTCTTGCAGCCGCGCACGCAAGCGGTGATTGACCTGACGCTGTACTTGGTATTTTTTCTACCCGGCGTGATTGCGCTGACGTGGGCCGGCTGGGTTTACTTCAATGAGTCACTGGCCATCAATGAGCAGACCTTTTCGGCCGATGCGCTACCGCTCTACCCTTTTAAATTCATCATTCCGCTGGCTGGTGCCCTGCTGCTGCTGCAAGGTGTGGTTGAAATCATTCGCTGCATGTTGTGCCTGCAAACGGGCGCGTGGGCACTGCGCGACGGTGACGTGGAGGAAGTCGATGTTGAAAAACTCAAGGCCATGGTGCACGTGAAGGACGAAGACATGGCGGCACTCGAACGCGAACTCGAACTTCAGGGAGAGCGCAAATGAAGATCCGCAAAGAACTCTGGTTTGGCTTGGTCTTCATGTCGCTGGTGGTGGTCGGGGCCCTGTACATGCTGCTCAGTGTGGAAAAAATCACCAACGGCCACCTCGGCCTGTTGATGTTGTCGTTGGTGGTGACGGCCATCATGCTGGGCTTCCCGACCGCCTTCACGCTGATGGGCATGGGCATGATTTTTTCGTGGATGGCCTACGACCAAAGCGTCATCAAAACACTGGATTTGATGGTTCAGTCAGCTTACAAGACCATGGCCAGCGATGTGCTCATCGCCATTCCCTTGTTTGTCTTCATGGGCTACTTGGTCGAGCGGGCCAACCTGATTGAAAAGCTGTTCAAAAGCTTGCATTTGGCGATGGCCAGGATTCCGGGCTCGCTGGCGGTTGCCACTTTGGTGACTTGCGCGATTTTTGCAACCGCCACCGGCATCGTCGGTGCCGTGGTCACCTTGATGGGCTTGCTGGCGCTGCCGGCCATGCTGCGCGCCGGTTACAGCGTGCCACTGGCTGCGGGCTCGATCACCGCCGGCGGTTGCTTGGGTATTTTGATTCCGCCCTCAGTGCTGTTGATTGTCTATGGCGCTACCGCCGGCGTCTCGGTGGTGCAGCTGTATGCGGGCGCTTTTTTCCCCGGCCTGATGCTGACCGGCATGTATATTTTGTACGTGGTGCTCATCGCCAAGCTCAAGCCGGCCTGGGCGCCACCGCTGTCGGCGGCAGACCGCATTGTTCCGCTGCCACTGCTGACGCAACAACTGACGACAGACACGGCTAGCCACGCCTTGACACATCTGGTGGGCGCGCTCAAAGGCAAGCGCAATGCCGCAGTGCCTTTGAGTCACATCTTGCGACAGCTCGGCGTGGTGGTATTGCCTGGCCTGATTTTCCTGATCATTGCCGTCAGCAGCTTTCGGGCCGTCACCACGGTGGACGCGATCCCCGTGTATGACATTCAACCGATAGGTTCGTCCAGTTATGAGTCGAGTACGGAAGAAGACAGCGGTCTACTAGAACCGCCCTCTTCTGGGCTGCAAGACCCGCCTGGCGCAGAACAGGCCATCCCGTCACCGGTAGCCGCCAGTGTGGCCAGCCTAGAACCTGCCGCGCCAGCAGAGCCAGCGGCCGCCACTCAACGCGCCGCGCCGACTTGGTGGTGGGTCTGCTTTGCTATTTTGGGTGCGCTGGTCTCGCTTTTTTATCTGTTCTTGAGCTTTGCGCGGCTGGAGATCTTCAAGATGCTCTTGTCGTCGTTTTTCCCGCTGATGATCCTGATCATCTCAGTGCTGGGCTCGATCGTGATGGGGCTGGCGACGCCGACGGAAGCTGCCGCCATGGGCGCATTGGGCGGCTTCTTGCTGGCCGTGGCCTACCGACGATTGACGATGCGGGTGTTGCAGGAAGCGGTATTTTTGACGGCCAAAACCTCGGCCATGGTGTGTTGGTTGTTCGTCGGGTCGGCGATTTTTTCAGCCGCGTTTGCGCTGCTCGGGGGGCAGAACTTAGTGGAAACATGGGTGCTGAGCATGGACCTGACCACGACCCAGTTTCTGATCATGAGCCAGGTGATTATTTTCCTGCTGGGTTGGCCACTCGAATGGACTGAAATCATCGTGATTTTCATGCCCATCTTCATTCCGCTGCTGGACAATTTCGGGGTCGACCCCTTGTTCTTTGGCTTGCTGGTGGCGCTCAATTTGCAAACGGCCTTCTTGAGCCCGCCGGTGGCCATGGCCGCGTTCTACCTGAAAGGGGTGGCACCGAAGCACGTGACCTTGAACCAGATTTTTCTGGGCATGCTGCCGTTCATGGGCATCCAGGTGCTGGCCATCGTCATGCTGTACCAGTTTCCCGCCATCGGCATGTGGCTGCCAACCTTGCTTTACAAATAAAGCGCGGCGACTGCTGCATTCTTTTTCAGGGGCGCGCCAGCGCCCCTTTTTCGTTTGGCGCTGGAAAGCCGCTAATATCGCGGTTGACGTTGACGTTAACGTCAACCAAGCCACCCAAGAGCAGGCAGCCCATGATGACCTTCCCGGAGACAACGCGATGACCGATCTTTACGCCGACTACCAAGCCCTGGCCAGTTACCGCCCCACGCACAAGGTGCGCTTTGTCACGGCCGCGTCGCTGTTTGACGGGCATGACGCGGCCATCAACATCATGCGGCGCATCCTGCAAGGCATGGGCGCCGAGGTGATTCATCTGGGCCACAACCGCAGCGTCGACGAAGTCGTCACCGCGGCCCTGCAAGAGGACGCACAAGGCATCGCCATCAGCTCTTACCAAGGCGGCCATGTCGAGTACTTCAAGTACATGGTTGACTTGCTGAAAAGCCGGGGCGGCGAACATATTCAGGTTTTTGGCGGCGGTGGCGGTGTCATCGTACCGCCCGAAATCCGCGAGCTCCATGCCTATGGCGTGACGCATATTTTCAGCCCGGAAGACGGCCAAAGAATGGGCTTGGCCGGCATGATCGGCGAGATGGTCATGCGTTGCGACAAAGACCTGACCGGCTTTGCACCCAAAGATATGCAGGCCATTCAGGGCCACGGCGAAATGAACTGGCGCGCGCTGGCGCAACTCATCACCGCACTCGAAAACGACCAAGCCAATGCGAGTCTGGTCAGCACCATTCGCGAGCAAGCCAGCACCTGCCAAGTGCCCGTACTGGGCATCACCGGCACGGGCGGCGCGGGCAAGTCGTCCCTCACCGACGAGTTGATCCGTCGTCTGCGGCTGGACCAAGGCGACAGCCTGCGCATCGCCGTCATCAGCATTGACCCGAGTCGGCGCAAAAGCGGCGGCGCGCTGCTGGGCGACCGGATTCGCATGAACGCCATCAGCCCGTGGAAAACAAATGCGCTGAGCCATGACGCTGACCAACGCGTCTTCATGCGCAGCTTGGCCACGCGTGATTTCGGCTCTGAAATCAGCAAGGCCTTGCCCGATGTGATTGCCGCGTGCAAGGTCGCCGGGTTTGACATCATCGTGGTCGAGACCTCGGGCATCGGCCAAGGTGACGCCGCCATCGTCCCACATGTGAACGTGCCGATGTACGTGATGACGCCAGAGTTTGGCGCGGCCAGCCAGTTAGAGAAAATCGACATGCTGGACTTTGCCGAGTTCATCGCCATCAACAAGTTTGACCGCAAGGGCTCGCTGGACGCGCTGCGCGATGTGGCCAAGCAAGTGCAGCGCAACAAAGAAGCCTGGACCACACCGACCGAGCAAATGCCGGTCTTTGGCACCATGGCCGCGCGCTTCAATGACGACGGCGTGACGGCGCTGTACCAAGCCCTCAAACCGCGCTTGCAGTCGCTGGGTTTGACGTTGAAGGACGGGATTCTGCCCTCAGTGTCGGTACGCCACAGCACCAACCAAACGCCGGTGGTGCCGGCGGCCCGCACCCGTTACTTGGCGGAAATCAGCGACACCGTGCGTGGCTACAAAAAACGCAGCTTGGCGCAGGCGCAACTGGCGCGTGAAGTGCAGCAACTCCAAGCCGCCGCCGCCATGCTCAAAATCGACAAGCCCGGCCGTGCGCCAGCCGCTGAAGCCGTGCTCGACTTGGCCGGTCACCGCAAAGCGCGCATGGACGCCGATGCGCGGCATTTGTTGGGCCAATGGCCGGACATGCAAGCCGCCTACGCCGGCGACGAGTACGTGGTGAAAATCCGCGACAAAGAAATCCGCACGGCGCTCACCACCCATACCTTGAGTGGCACAACCATCCGCAAAGTCGCGCTGCCCAAGTACCAAGACCACGGCGAAATTTTGAAGTGGCTGATGCTCGACAACGTGCCCGGCAGCTACCCCTACACCGCCGGCACCTTCGCCTTTAAACGCGAGGGCGAAGACCCGACCCGTATGTTTGCCGGTGAAGGCGACGCGTTTCGCACCAACACCCGCTTCAAGCTGCTCAGCGAAGGCATGCCGGCCAAACGCCTGAGCACCGCTTTTGACTCGGTCACTCTCTACGGCAACGATCCCGATGTGCGGCCCGACATCTACGGCAAGGTCGGCAACTCGGGCGTCAGCATCGCCACGCTAGACGACATGAAAGTGCTCTACAGCGGCTTCGATTTGTGCAACCCCGCCACCAGCGTCAGCATGACCATCAACGGCCCGGCACCCAGCATTCTGGCGATGTTCATGAACACCGCCATCGACCAGAACTTAGACAAATTCAAACTCGACAACGGCCGTGAGCCGACCGACACAGAGACCGCCAAAATCCGCGAATGGGTGCAAGAAAATGTGCGCGGCACGGTACAAGCCGACATCTTGAAAGAAGACCAGGGGCAAAACACCTGCATCTTTTCAACTGAGTTTTCACTCAAGGTGATGGGCGACATCGCCGAGTACTTTGTGCACCACAAGGTCCGCAACTTCTACAGCGTGTCGATCAGCGGTTATCACATTGCGGAGGCCGGCGCCAACCCGATCAGCCAGCTGGCATTCACGCTCAGCAACGGCTTCACGTTTGTCGAAGCGTACTTGGCGCGCGGCATGCACATCGATGACTTTGCACCGAACCTGAGCTTCTTCTTCAGCAACGGCATGGACGCCGAATACACCGTGATGGGCCGCGTCGCGCGCCGCATTTGGGCGGTGGCCATGAAGGAAAAATACGGCGCCAATGAGCGCAGCCAAAAGCTCAAATACCACATTCAAACCAGTGGCCGCAGCCTGCACGCGCAAGAGATTCAGTTCAACGACATTCGCACCACGCTGCAAGCCCTGATCGCGATTTACGACAACTGCAACAGCCTGCACACCAACGCCTTTGACGAAGCCATCACCACGCCGACTGAAGAGTCGGTGCGCCGGGCGATGGCGATTCAGCTCATCATCAACCGCGAATGGGGCTTGGCCAAAAACGAGAACCCGTCGCAAGGCGCCTTCATCATTGAAGAGCTGACGGAGTTGCTGGAAGAAGCTGTGTTGCTGGAGTTTGAACGCATCGCCGAACGCGGCGGCGTGCTCGGCGCCATGGAAACTGGCTACCAGCGCGGCCGGATTCAGGACGAATCGATGCACTATGAAATGCTCAAACACACGGGCGAGCTACCGATCATCGGCGTCAACACCTTTCGTAATCCGCACGGTGACAAAGTGCAAGACACCTTAGAGCTGGCCCGCTCTACCGAGGCTGAAAAACAAAGTCAGTTGCAGCGCCTGCAAGAGTTTCACAGCCTGCACGCCGACGCAGCGCCCGCCATGCTGAAGCGCCTGCAGCAAGCGGTGATCGAAAACCTCAACGTGTTTGACGTGCTGATGGACGCGGTGCGCGTCTGCTCACTCGGACAGATCACCAACGCACTGTTCGAGGTCGGCGGGCAATACAGGCGCAATATGTGATGGCAAAAAAAAATCGGCCCTGAGGCCGACTGAGTCAAAAAGGGGGAATTAACCGCCTTTTTGTGGGCGCTTGCCCGGGTTCTTCTTGCTGCGAGTCCAAGAGCCGCGCTCCAGGCTGATCTTTTGGCCGTGACCAGCAGTGCGGGTCATGCCAGGTGCAAGAGTAGGTCTAGGTGCGCAACGGTCGGCTTCGACACGAATTTTTTTAGGCATGGAGGGCTCCGGTTAGAAATAGCTGAATGTCGGATTTTATGCCAAGGCGGACCAACTACTGAAAAATGGGCGACAAAGGCAAATTCAACAACAAGTTTTGCGGCTTTAAGCGCAGCTCTCGGCTCTCGCTCATCATCAGACCCAGGTAGACCGGCTTGCCCGCCACATCGGCGCGCATCTCTTGCGGGTTGGCAAATTCCAGCTTGAACAAGCTGAGCAGGCGCTGCATGCGCTGGGCATCGACCGGCCGGTCTTCGTACAAATCGTTGAGCAAGGCCGTGGCATGCACGTCCAGTCCGAGGTGCCAGCGCCAAGCGTCGTCGTCAATTTTTTGCAAGGGTTTGATGCGAACCGCGACACCCAAAAAGTGCAACACCCACTTTTCAAGCACCCGAGCCAAGGCCGTCAGGCCCGAGCGGGCGCGCGTCATGGTCAGCACCAAGCCGTGGCTGAGGTCGTTGTTGACCTCGTGCGTCAAGTCGAGCAAGAAGTTGTAGCGCTCACCGGCACGCCAGTAATCTGCGGCGTTGTCATCAGCCAGCACCTTGATGTGCACGTCGCGCATGGGCGCTTTGGCCTCGGCCAGCAAGCGGCCTATATCGCCCAGGCCGCCGGTCTCCTTGAGCATGTCCAAGACGCCCAGATCGCCGGCGAGGATCTGTCCTTCTTCGACCGTGATGCGCTGCGGACGAAACAGCATTTCGGCGGCGCGCACTTCGTAGGCGTCGCTGGCCTCGTCCAGCACATTGCGCACGATGGCTTGCGCCAGCAAGTCTAAAAAGAGCGGCGGCACACCCATCACACCGCGTCTGAACAGGCCCAGATAACAAGCTTCCAGTGTGCCGGCAGCCAGCAACTCGTCCCGAAAATTCACAAAAAAGGTGTAGCTTTCACGGGCGTCGGGGTCTTTGATCGCCGCCAGTTCGACCAAACCAACAGCCTGGCTCGGTTCGGCCTGCAAAGCCGCGTGCAGCTTGCATTCATTGGGGCAGGATTCCGGCACCAGCGCCAGTTCGGGTCGCGCCAAGAAAAGACGCAGGTAGTCATCAGTCGGCACCAGCCAACCCCGCGCGTTGCGCTGGAGTTGTCCGAATCCGCTGGAAGGCCAAAAATTTTGCATGGGCGTGATGGTCGCACAAAGCCAAAGACGTCCGGAAGTGCTGTGCATCCACAACTATTTGCGCTGCACAAGTAGAAACACCTAAAGTTTCGTTCGCTCGCCATGCGTAGACTCACTGAGCAAACTTGAAATCGTTTAAGTGCGTTGAATTCAACCCATTCAACACCCACCCCTCCGGAGAAGCATGTGTCGGCCGAGTTCATCCTAGAAACCCAAGGACTGACCAAAGAATTCAAAGGATTCGTGGCGGTCAACCAGGTCGACCTGAAGGTTCAGCGCGGCCATATTCACGCATTGATCGGCCCGAATGGCGCTGGTAAAACCACCTTTTTCAACCTGCTCACCAAGTTTTTGACGCCTTCCCGCGGCCGCATTGTTTACAACGGCGTCGACATCACGTCTGAAAAGCCGGCGCAAACGGCCAGGCGCGGCATCGTCCGCTCGTTCCAAATCTCGGCGGTGTTCCCGCACATGACGGTGCTTGAGAATGTGCGAGCGGCACTGCAACGCAATCTTGGGACTTCGTTTCATTTTTGGAAGCCGGAGAGTTCGCTGTTTCAACTGCATGCGCGCGCTGAGGAGCTGCTGGCCGAGGTCGACTTGCAAGACTTTGCCGATGAACTCACCGTCAACCTGCCCTACGGCCGCAAACGCGCGCTAGAGTTGGCGACCACGCTGGCACTGGAGCCCGACCTGATGCTGCTCGACGAGCCGACCCAAGGCATGGGCCACGAAGACGTGGACCGGGTCACACAGCTGATCAAAAAAGTATCGGACGGTCGCACCATCTTGATGGTTGAACACAATATGAACGTGGTGTCGTCGATTGCCGACCGCATCACGGTGTTGCAGCGCGGCGCCATCATTGCCGACGGGCCTTACGCCGAGGTCTCGCAAAACCCCTTGGTGATTGAAGCCTACATGGGCACCGCCGACACCGCCTTGGCGGGGGCTCATTGATGGCCAAAGAACTGCTGCGAATTGAAGACCTGCACGCTTGGTATGGCGAGTCGCACATCCTGCATGGCGTGAACCTGACGGTGAACGAGGGTGAGGTGGTGACCTTGCTGGGCCGCAACGGCGCCGGACGCACCACCACGCTGCGCGCGATTGTTGGCATGACGGGCGCACGCAAGGGCGCGGTCAAAATCAATGGTCAAGACGTGCTGAAGCTGGCACCGCACAAAGTGGCTCGGCTCGGTGTCGGTTATTGCCCCGAAGAGCGCGGCATCTTCGCCAGCCTGACGGCGGAAGAAAACCTGCTGCTGCCGCCGGTCATTGCGCCGGGCGGCATGAGCTTGGACGAGATTTACACGATGTTCCCGAACCTGCAAGAACGTGCGTCCAGCCCGGGCACACGGCTGTCCGGCGGTGAGCAGCAAATGCTGGCGGTCGCACGGATTTTGCGCACTGGCGCACGCTTGTTGTTGCTCGACGAAATCTCCGAAGGCTTGGCCCCGGTGATTGTGCAAAAACTCGCCGAGATGATTCTGACGCTCAAAGCCAAGGGCTACACCATCGTGTTGGTGGAGCAAAACTTTCGCTTTGCCGCCCCGCTGGCCGACCGCTTTTACGTCATGGAGCACGGCACCATCGTCAAACAGTTCGCCCAATCAGAGCTGAAAGAAAACATGGGCATGCTGCAGGAATATTTAGGGGTCTGACCCCATTTAAATTTTTTATCGTTATTTATTCACTTTCATCATCAGGAGACACCATGAAAATCAAAACTCTCGTCGCCGCTTTGGCTATTGGCTTTGCTGGCTTGGCTGGCGCACAAAACACCGGTCCCGTGAAGCTCGGTTTCATCACCGACATGTCCAGCCTGTACGCTGACATTGACGGCCCGGCCGGTGCTGAAATGGTTCGCTGGGCGGCGCAGGACTTTGGCGGCAAGGTGTTGAACCGCCCGATCGAAGTGCTGGTGGCTGACCACCAAAACAAAGCCGACGTGGCCAGCTCCAAAGCGCGTGAATGGATCGACAAAGATGGTCTGTCGATGTTGATCGGCGGCACCAGCTCCGGCACGGCGATTGCCATGTCCAAAGTCACCACAGAAAAGAAACGCCCTTTCATCGCCATCGGCGCCGGCTCGGCCCGCCTGACGAATGAAGACTGCAGCCCGTACTCGATTCACTACGCCTATGACACCGTGGCGCTGGCCAAGGTCGCCGGCAATGCACTGGTCAAGGCCGGCAATAAAAACTGGTTTTTCCTGACCGCCGACTACGCCTTTGGCTACTCTCTGGAAGGCGATGCCACAGCCGTGGTCAAAGCCAACGGCGGCACGGTGGTCGGTTCGGTTCGGCATCCCCTGAACGCGTCCGACTTCTCGTCGTTCTTGTTGCAGGCGCAGTCTTCCAAAGCACAGATTTTGGCCTTGGCCAACGCCGGCGGCGACTTCACCAACGCCATGAAAGCAGCCAAAGAATTCGGCATCACCAAAACCATGAAGGTCGCCGGTCTGCTGGTCTTCATCAACGACGTGCACAGCTTGGGCTTGGCTAACACCGAAGGCCTGCAACTGGCCGACAGCTGGTATTGGAACCAAGACGATGCCTCACGCAAGTTTGCCCAGCGCTTTTTTGCCAAGTACAAACGCATGCCGTCGAGCCTGCACGCAGCTGACTACTCTGCCGCTTCCAACTACCTGAAAGCCGTTCAAACAGCCGGCACCACAGACGCCGACAAAGTCATGGCCACGCTCAAAAGCATGCAGTTCAACGACTTCTACACCAAAGGCAAAATCCGCGCCGACGGTCGCATGATCCACGACATGTACCTGTTCCAAGTCAAGAGCCAGAAAGAGTCGACCACGCCTTGGGACTACTACAAGACCATCGCCAAAGTGCCTGGCGAGCAAGCCTTCACCACGGTGGCTGAGTCGAAGTGCTCGCTGCTGAAGAAATAAGCCGCCAGCGAATTCATGGACATTTTTGGCATCCCCCATCAGGCGTTCCTGGGCCAGCTGTTGCTGGGCCTGGTGAACGGCGCTTTTTACGCGATGCTCAGCTTGGGCTTGGCAGTGATCTTTGGACTGCTGGGCATCGTCAATTTTGCGCACGGTGCGCTGTACATGCTGGGGGCTTTTGCCGCTTGGATTTTGTTCGACCAGTTCGGGCTGAACTACTGGTACGCGCTGGTCTTGGCGCCCCTGATTGTCGGTGCAGCGGGTGTGGTGATTGAGCGGCTTTTTCTGAAGCATCTCTACAAGCTCGACCCGCTCTACGGCTTGCTGCTGACCTTCGGCTTGGCGCTGATTCTCGAAGGCGTTTTCCGTGAGTTGTATGGCGTGTCGGGTCAAAACTACAGCGTGCCAGAGCAACTTTCCGGCGCCACCAACCTGGGCTTCATGGTGCTGCCGAATTACCGCGCTTGGGTGGTAATGGTGTCGCTGGTGGTCTGCCTGGGCACTTGGTATTTGATTGAACGCACGCGACTGGGCGCCTACTTGCGCGCTGGCACTGAAAACGCGCCACTGGTGCAAACCTTTGGCGTCAACGTGCCGATGATGGTGATGCTGACCTACGGCGCTGGCGCCGGTCTGGCCGGGCTGGCCGGCGTGTTGGCCGCACCCATCATTCAGGTCAGTCCGCTGATGGGTTCCAACCTCATCATCGTGGTCTTTGCGGTGGTGGTGATCGGCGGCATGGGCTCGATTTTGGGCTCGGTGCTGACCGGGCTTGGGCTGGGTTTGATCGAAGGCATGACCCGCGTCTTTTACCCTGAGGCCTCGAGCATTGTGGTCTTCGTCATCATGGTGTTGGTGCTGATGGTGCGGCCATCCGGGCTGTTCGGAAAAGAGAATTGATGATGCACACCAAAACCCTCACGCGCATCACTTACTTGGTGCTGCTGGCACTGCTGTTGCTGGCCCCCACACTGGGGCTGTACCCGGTGTTTGTGATGAAGCTGCTGTGCTTTGCCCTGTTTGCCTGCGCCTTTAATTTGCTGCTGGGTTTCACCGGTCTGCTGTCGTTTGGCCATGCGGCCTTTTTTGGCTCGGCCGCGTACGTCACCGGCTGGTTCGTCAAGTCGCAGGGCTGGACACCCGAAATGGCGATTTTGGCTGGCGCTGTGGCGGCCGGGCTGATCGGCCTGGTGGTTGGCTTGGTGGCGATTCGGCGTCAGGGCATTTACTTCGCCATGATCACGTTGGCGATTGCGCAGATGATTTACTTCGTCTGCCTGCAAGCCTCTTTCACCGGCGGCGAAGACGGCTTGCAAGGCGTGCCACGCGGCAACTTGTTCGGGCTGATTTCACTGCAGTCAGACACCACCCTGTACTACTTTGTCGCGGCTGTTTTTGTACTGTCATTTTTGGCCATTGGGCGGGTGGTGAACTCACCTTTTGGCCAAGTGCTGAAGATGATTCGCGAGAACGAGCCACGGGCTGTGTCGCTGGGCTATCAGGTGGACCGCTACAAGCTGCTGGCCTTTGTGTTGTCTGCAGCTCTGGCTGGTGTGGCCGGTTCGCTGAAAACCATCGTCATGGGCTTTGCCACGCTGACCGACGTGCATTGGTCCATGTCGGGCGAGGTGATTTTGATGACGCTGCTCGGCGGCGTCGGTACCTTCTTTGGCCCGGTGTTTGGCTCGGGCATCGTGATTTCGCTGCAAAACCTGCTGGCTGACAAAGTCGGCTCCTGGGTCACCGTCATCATCGGCGTGATCTTTGTGCTGTGCGTGCTGACCTTTCGCAAGGGCGTGGTCGGCGAACTGCAAGCCTTCAGGGAACGGCGCCGCCGCGCTGCGCTTTAAATCGTCACGTCAGTCACCAAGGCAGTGTCTGCCCTTGGTAGTCGATCAATGCGCCGGTCTGTGCGGGTGTGAGGCCCGCCAGCACCGCTAGCAAGTCACTCGCCGCCTCGGCAGCGGGACGCACTTTGAGCCCGGTCTTGGCGAAAGGCTGCGACAAGCCCGTGTCCACCGTGCCCGGATGCAGCGCCACGCAAACAGCGTTTGAATTGCGCCGCGCCAGCTCAATCGACGCCGTCTTGACCAGCTGGTTCAGCGCCGCCTTGGAAGCGCGGTAACCGTACCAGCCGCCCAGCGCGTTGTCGCCGATGCTGCCGACCTTGGCCGACAAAAAGCCCGCCACGCAGCGCCCTTGCTTGGGCAGCAGCGGCAAAAAATACTTCATCACCAGCGCCGGGCCGATGGTGTTGATGCGAAACACATGGCTTAAATAGTCGGCATCTAGATGCGACCAACTGCGTTCCGGCTGGCCCTGCTCACCATGCAAAAACCCGCTGGCCACCACCAACAGGCGCAAGTCGGCTTGTTGTGCTGCGCATTGCTCGGCCACCCACTCAGCCGCCCTCTGCAGGCTGGCTTCGTCGGTGAAGTCGATAGCAGGTTGGGTGCCGCGGCCCAGAGCCAACACGTGATGCTCAGCGTCAGCCGACAGCCGCTGCACCAAGGCTGCGCCCAACCCGCCGCCAGCGCCAATCACCAAGGCCAGACTTTGGCGCGCGGATGTCTGTGTCACGTTGATCTCACCTTGGTGCCTCGCTGGTTAGGCGAGGGATTCGTCGTCGAGCAAGCGCACCCTGACGCTCTTGCCCTTGACCTTGCCCACCGTCAGTTTTTGCAGCGCTTCGTTGGCGATGTTGCGGTCTAGCGCGACATAGGTGGAGAACTCGTTGACATTGATCTTGCCGACCTGCTCACGCGTGAAACCAGCGTCGCCGGTGAGCGCGCCCAGCACGTCGCCCGCACGGATTTTTTCTTTGCGGCCACCGACAATTTGCAGCGTCACCATGGGCGGTACCAGCGGCTCCTTGCTGGCGGGCGTGAGTTCCTCCAGCTTGTGCCACTCAGACTCGGCCTTTTGCAGCTGCTCAATCTTGCCGACCGAACCCATCTCGTTCATGCTGGCCAGGCTGATGGCCCAACCTTCTTCGTCGGCCCGGCCCGTGCGGCCGATGCGGTGAATATGCACTTCAGCGTCTGGCGTCACGTCGACGTTGATGACCATCTCGAGCTGCGAAATATCCAGCCCGCGCGCGGCCACATCCGTCGCCACCAGCACCGAACAACTGCGGTTTGAAAACTGCACCAGCACTTGGTCGCGTTCACGCTGCTCCAGCTCGCCGTACAGCGCCAGCGCACTGAAACCCTGTACCTTCAAGACCTGCACCAACTCACGGCACTGCACCTTGGTGTTGCAAAAAGCCAGCGTGCTGGCCGGCCGGTAATGGTTGAGCACGGCAGACACCGCATGCAGTCGCTCGCTTTCACGCACCTGGTACCAACGCTGACGGATTTTGTTGCTGTCGTGCTGCGCCGCGACCGTGACGGTTTGCGGCTGCCGCATGAACTGCTGGCTGATCTTGG
>CANFWI010000031.1 GCA_947450675.1 Comamonadaceae bacterium
AGTCGGATGACGACCATGATTTATCCTTCGGGTGGTGGAGCAACAAAATCGTCACCCCAACATGTACTTGCAGCGCTTGAGACACACGACATGGCCACCCGGCCAGCGAATTGCTGCAAAGCCGCAGATTATAGCCCGAGACCTTGCCTCAGCGCCACCTGCTTGACACACCACTCCATTCATAAGCCCTTGACATGACCCTGATTCGCCCTTGCAGCCCGCCAGATCTTGCCGCCATCACGGCGATTTATGCCCAGCAAGTGCTGCACGGCACCGGCACATTTGAGACCGAGCCGCCCACGCTGGCCGAGATGACAGCCCGACGCGACGATGTGCTGGCCAAGCAGTTGCCTTACCTCGTGGCGGAAGATGCCGGAGAAATCATCGGCTTTGCCTACTGCAACTGGTTTAAAGCCCGCCCCGCGTACCGCTATTCAGCCGAAGATTCGATTTATGTATCACCTGAGGCGCAGCGCCGCGGTCTCGGTCGCGCCTTGCTGACCGAACTCGCCGCGCGGGCCGAGGCGGCAGGTGTGCGCAAACTGATCGCCGTCATCGGCGATTCAGCCAATGCAGCATCCATCGGTCTGCACCGCAGCGTGGGTTTTGAGCCGGTCGGTGTGCTGAAATCCTGCGGCTGGAAATTCGACCGCTGGCTCGATGTTGTGCTGATGGAAAAAGTCTTGGGTGCGGGTGACCACTGCCCACCACCAGCGCTTAGGGTGTAATAGCTGGAATGAAAAGTATGAAAAACAAAACCGTCTCCACCTGGATCGCTTTCCTTGGCGGCCCTCTCGGACTGCATCGCTTTTACCTACACGGCTGGTCCGACACGCTCGGTTGGGCGCTGCCGATTCCGACGGCACTCGGCATCTACGGCATCGAACGCGTGCAGCAATACGGGCTGGACGATCAAATGAGCTGGTTGCTGATTCCGCTGCTGGGTTTCACCATGGCAGGCTGCGCTTTAACGGCCATCTTTTATGGCCTGATGCCGGTCGAAAAATGGAACGCACGCTTCAATCCAGAGGCAGCTGCCGATGCAGAGATCGGCCGAACCCACTGGCTGACGATGTTCGCGGTGATCGCCGCCCTGCTGGTCGGCGCGATCTCGATGATGGGCAGCATGGCTTTCAGCTTTCAGCACTACTTTGAATTCCAAGTCGAAGAAGCCCGCAAGATTTCTCAATAAGCCGGCAACGCTCAGAACAGCTGCCAACTGATCCAGTAGGCTATCGCCGCCACAAAGGCGCTGGCAGGAATGGTGAAAATCCAGGCCCAAACGATGTTGCCGGCGACACCCCAACGCACCGCACTGGCGCGCTGGGTGGAACCCACTCCGACGATCGCGCCGGTGATGGTGTGCGTGGTCGAGACCGGAATGCCCAGCCATGTCGCCAAAAACAGCGTCAGTGCACCACCGGTTTCAGCACAAAAACCACCGACAGGTTTCAGCTTGGTGATCCGCTGGCCCATGGTTTTCACGATGCGCCAACCACCAAACATGGTGCCCATGGCAATCGCTACGTAGCAACTGACGATGCTCCAAAGCGGTGGCGATGCATCCGTAGCAGAGGCATAGCCCGTGGCGATCAGCAGCATCCAAATCATTCCGATGGTCTTTTGCGCATCATTGCCGCCATGACCCAAGCTGTAGGCGCCGGCTGAGACCAACTGCAAGCGACGGAACCAACGATCCACCTTAGAAGGCGTCGCACGGCGGCAAGCCCATGCCACCACCACCATCATGATCGAGCCCAATAAAAACCCCAACACGGGCGAGACAAAAATAAACGCCACCGTTTTGAGCACGCCTCCAGCGACAAGCGCACCGGCGCCAGACTTTGCCATCACGGCCCCCACAATGCCGCCAATCAGCGCATGCGAAGAACTGCTGGGGATACCGTAATACCAAGTCACCACATTCCAGGTGATGGCGCCCAGCAAGGCACCAAACACCACGTGGGTATCGACGATGCCAGGCTGCACGATGCCTTTGCCAACCGTCGCCGCCACGCTCAGGTGAAAAACAAAGAGGGCCAGTAAATTGAAAAAAGCTGCAAAGAGCACGGCCTGACCCGGCTTGAGTACACCGGTGGACACCACGGTAGCAATCGAGTTGGCGGCATCATGAAAGCCGTTCATGAAGTCAAAAATGATGGCCAGACACACCAACAGGGCCACAACCCACAGGGCAGTTTGAACGGTTTGCATACAGCGCCCGGTGGATCAGGAGTTTTCGAGGACGATGCCCTCGATCAAATTGGCCACGTCTTCGCACTTGTCGGTGATGGTCTCTAGCAACTCGTAAATCGCCTTGAGTTTGATGACCTCACGGACATCCGGCTCTTCACGAAACAATTTGCTCATGGCAGAGCGCATGACGCGGTCAGCATCCGACTCGAGCCTGTCGATTTCTTCGCAGGTTTTCAGCGCGGCTTCGGCTGTGACGGCGTCGCTCAACTTGTCGATCAAGGCCACCGCATCTTTCAGGCGCTCACAGCATTTAACGCTCAGATCCGTGAGTCGAACGATTTCGTCGGTCATGTGCCGCACGTCGTACAGCGCCATGGTTTCGGCTGAATCCTGAATCAGGTCAGCGACGTCGTCCATGGTGTTGATCAAGGAGTGGATTTGCTCGCGATCAATTGGCGTGATGAAGGTCTTGTGCAGCATGCGGTTGACCTCTTGCGTGATGCGATCGGCAGCACGCTCAGCGTTGTCCACATCACGGTTAAAGCCTTCGCGCTTTTCCACGTCGTTGTAATGGGTCACCATGTTCGAAAACGCATAGGCAGCTTCAACGATGCGCGCCGCATGCTGGTTGAAGAGCTCGAAAAAATTGCCTTCTCGTGGCAGCAGCTTGGCAAACAGCATCAAAAATCCCCAGGAAGTAAAGTCATAAATGTCGACATTTCAGGTCAGCTGATGAGTTTACCGCTGGGAATTTGGAAAACACGGGTGCTCGCGACCGCCATCTGGCCTTATCCGCAAACAGAAGTGTTCAAGCTTCAGGAAATAAATTCAACAAGGCGCCAACCTAGAAGCTGGCCTGCATCCCGACTTTCAAACTGCGGCCTGGCATCGGCGCTTTCGGAAAAGCGGTTGTGGTCAACACAGATGACGCGCTGTAAGCCAGCTGATGGGTGATGTTGTCGAGCCGCGCAAACCAGAGCAAGCTGGCGGCACCCGCCCTTGTGCGGTATGTACCGGCGAGGTTCCACAAGGTGTAGGCGTCGGTGGCGCGGTCTGTCACCGGCACCCGATTTTGCGCACCGGAGTGGTCAAAGCCAAAGTTCGCACCCCACGGCCCACTGACCCAGAACAAGGTCGACCCCACGCGCCAAGGCGCAATGCGCGGCAGCGCCGCGCCGCTGTCTAGGTTGGTGGCGCGCACCAGATCACCACGCAAGGTCAAGTCCAACGTCGAAGCACCTTCCAGCAAGCGGACATTGCCGCTGCTCTCGAGACCGACGAAGCGGGCTCGTACTGGCTCGTATTGGTACAGAGGCAAGGCATCGGGGTCACTTTGCGGAACTGGCGCGCCATTGGCTTTGCTAAGCCAGACGCCTGGCGTCCGATCAAGCGCAATGTAATTCTGAAAACGACTCACATAAGCATTGACACCGAAGCGGTTGGCGCCCGCCTTCCAAGCAGCACCGACGTCCAAATTGCCAGACTTCTCTTTGTTCAAGTTGGCGGCGCCCACCTCATACGCAGCGGTGGCCAAATGCGGGCCATTGGCGAACAATTCATAGTCTTTCGGCGCACGTTCGGTGTAGGCCAGATTGCTGGTCAGCTTCCAGCCAGGTGACACATTCCACAAGCTGCCCAAAGCGTAACTTGCAGCATTGAAATCCCTTGCGCCAACGATAAAACGTGAGGAATCCGCACTGCCCAACGACTCGACGCGAACCGATTCCAACCGACCGCCCAGACTCAGCTTGCCCCAGCTGGTGGCCATCTCTTCGTAAGCAAAGGCTGCCGTCTGGTCGGTTTTACTGTGCGGCGCAAAAGCCTCTGCGCCATCGGCTGAAAAGCGGTTGGTCTGCGTCTGCAAGCCGAACATGCCGTCGAAGTTGCCGCGCTTGGCAAGACGCGCCTCCAGACGCAGGTCGTTTCCATTGTTCTTGAAAACGGTGCCCGGCGTCGCACCTTCAAACTCGGTGTGGGTGTAATCCGTCTGGCTGAACTGACCTTTGACGCTCTGAATGAAGCCACCCAAATTCCGCAGCTCGCCTTCGAGCGCATAGCGGTTGGACTTCATAGCGATGGTCACGTTGTCTTCGGCTACGGTGCCGTAAGTGCTTTTGTAATCAGTGGCCGAAGCGCCCAGATAGCCATTGTCAAAAAACACCGAGCCCCCCAGCGCCTGACCGTTGGTGTTGCTGGCTGAATTGCAAATTTTCCGCTGGGTCGTGGTCACGCCGTTCTGTGTGCACGCCAGATCAACCGGCACGCTGACATTGCCTGTCTGCCGGTCAAACGCGTCCACGTGCAACTGGTAGCGTGTGTTGCCCGCCTCTAGCAACAGACCCTTGCCGCGCTCTGAATTGCCGGTGGCATAGTTCAGGTCGGTTTTCCCGCTGACACCGCCGCCCTCATCGAACTGCGGCTCGCGTGCAATCCGGTTGTCGATCACATTGACCACGCCGCCCACAGCGCTGCCGCCGTACATCAAAGCGCCCGGGCCGCGCAAGACTTCAATGCGCTCAATGCTCAGAGGATCCAGCGTGACTGCATGGTCGTAGCTCAGGCTGGACACATCCAGCGACCCACCGCCGTTGTTCAGAATACGAATGCGATCGCCGTCTAGGCCGCGGATGATGGGTCGGCTGGCGTTAGGGCCAAAGTAGGTGCTGCTGACGCCGGGCGTGCCGTCCAGCGTTTCACCCAAGGTGGTCTTGGCGCGCAGCAACAACTCGGTGCCCGACAGTTGCGTGGCCGGTGCGATCAGGTCGCTTGAGCCCAAAGGGTTGCCGGTGACGGTGACCTCTTGCAGGCTGAGGGGAGCGCTTTGAGCGAAGGCGTTAACAGACAGAACGCCGAGGAAAGACAAGGCGGCCAGGCTCACGGCGCGGCGTTGGAAAGAATTTTTCATGACAGGCTTCGAAGAAATCAAAAACAGAAAGGGGCATGCCACCGTGAGGCGGAGCGACACCCAAAGTTTGGGAAATTCAGCGAGCCGAAGGCGGGCCACGCGCTTGAAAAAGCGCAGCCCAGCGGGCGATGAAATCACCCGCTAAAGTCACCAACACAACATGAGGCAACAAGATTGGCAATGCCTGCGCAAGCTGGGAATGGAGTGCCTGCGCGTGACACAGCTGGTCAAACACCAAGCAGTCTGATGCATTGTCATGACCGCCGAACAATTTTTTAGACCACCGGGTCACGTCGACATCGACAGTGACAACGCCAACCTGGACCAACTCAACGCGAGTCTGTGCACGATGCTGGGCAGTCGCACCCACAACTGCCGCTGGCAGGCCATGCGAGAGCCCGTGAACGATGCCGTGCATCAGCCCCATCAGAGGCACCATCAGCAAAGCCAGGGCTATGTAACAGCCCATGACTTGTCGAAGGGTGAGTCTGAAATTCATGCCGTTTTAAGTTGATTCAATGCCGAACGCGATCGGTGAAAGTCTTGCGAAATTTCGCCACCTTGGGGCCAGCCACCGCGACGCAGTAACCCTGATTCGGGTTGTTTTCAAAGAAGTCCTGATGATAATCCTCGGCCGGCCAGTAGTTGCTCAAGGGCTGCACCTCGGTCACGATCGGCTGGCTGAACAACTTGGCCTGGGTCATCTCGCTGAGCAGGTCTTCAATCACTTTTTCTTGCTCTGGTGTCGACCAGTAAATGCCGCTGCGGTACTGCGTGCCGGCATCGTTGCCCTGACGGTTCAGTGTGGTCGGGTCGTGGATGACGAAGAAAATTTCGAGAATCTCACGCAGGCTGATCTGCGCCGGGTCATAGGTCAGCTTGACCACTTCGTTGTGCCCGGTCGTGCCCGAACAAACCTGCTCATACGTCGGCTGCGTGACATGGCCGTTGCTGTAGCCCGACTCGACGTCGGTCACGCCGCGCACCTGGACGAACACCGCCTCGGTGCACCAAAAACAGCCGCCGCCCAGCGTGATCGTTGGCAATGGGGTCATAAGATCTTTCGTTGAAGTGAGGTTAGATTTTGCCCAACGCCCGGCCAGCGTTTAGGTCGCCATCGGCAAACTCGTGCGCACCGCATGGACAAAAGCAGCCAGCGCCGGGCTGTCGCGGCTGGTTTTCCAGAGGCAATGGGTCTCATACGTCATGGCGTCTTCTTGCAGCGGCACGAACACCGCGCCGGCCAGCGCCGACTGCTGCAAGGCCGCAGGCACCAGCGCCACACCCATGCCTTGCGCCACCAGCGAGACCACGCTCAACCAATGCCGGAGTTCGTACCGGATCTCTGGGTCAAAACCAGACGCAGCGCACAGCGCCAAGATGCGCTCGTGGTAGTCCGGGGACACCGCTTTGGAGACCACCGCAAACGGCTCACCCTGTAACTGCGCCAGGGCCAGTGTGGCCTGTCCGGCCAGCGCATGAGAGGCCGGCAAACAACCCACAAAAGCCTGGCTCGCCACCCGGATTTGCGACAACTCAGGCGGCACCCGCGTGGTGTGGACAAAGCCGAGGTCGAGTCGGCCTTGCACCAGTTCGACCAACTGCTCACTCGAACTCAACTCCTTGAGTAGCAGGCGCAAACGTGGATGGTCCGCCTGAAAGCGCGCCAAGATCAGTGGCAAACCGCTGAACAACATGGTCCCAGAAAAGCCAATCGTCAGGCTACCGGCCATGCCTTCACTGACATCCTTGGCCAGATTCGCGGCGCTCGCGGCCTGCTCCAGCAAGGCCCGCGCGGCTGGTACAAAAGCCAGGCCCGCCGCCGTCAGCTGCACCGACTTGCTGTTGCGCGTGAGCAGACGAGCGCCCACTGACGCCTCCAACTGCTGAATGTTCAGCGACAGCGGCGGCTGCGAAATAGCCAGCCGACGCGCCGCCCGGCCGAAATGCAGTTCCTCGGCCAGCACCAGAAAGTAGCGAAGATGTCGAAATTCCATGAATACAAGAAATATATCGTTGAATTGTTAATTGATATTAGACAGCTATTCTTGATTACCGAACAATCAGACCCCACACCCAAGGTCTGCCAGGCACGGCCAGCACCCTTTGGGCAGGCCCTACACTTTGCCGTCAAATTCAAGGAAACATGTCATGTCCGTTAAATTCAATTGGGAAGATCCATTTTTTCTGAGCCAACAGCTCACTGACGACGAGCGCGCCATCGTCGAGGCTGCGCACGATTTTTGTCAGGACAAGCTGCAAACGCGTGTGCTGATGGCCGCGCGCCATGAAACCTTTGACCGCGAAATCATGAACGAAGCCGGCGCCATGGGCTTTTTAGGTTCAACAATTGAAGGCTACGGCTGCGCCGGCCTGAGCTACGTCGCCTACGGCCTGATCGCCCGCGAAGTCGAGCGCGTCGACAGCGGCTACCGCAGCGCCATCAGCGTGCAAAGTTCGCTGGTCATGCACCCGATCAACGAGTACGGCAGCGAAGCGCAAAGAGAAAAATTCTTGCCCAAGCTCGCCACCGGCGAATGGGTCGGTTGCTTCGGCCTGACCGAACCCAACCACGGCTCTGACCCAGCCAGCATGTTGACGCGCGCCAAACCTGTCGACGGCGGCTTCATCATGAAGGGCGCCAAGATGTGGATCACCAACAGCCCGATCGCCGATGTCTTCGTGGTCTGGGCCAAGCTCGAAGACCCTGATGGCAAGGTCGGCGGCCAAGAAAGCATTCGCGGCTTCATCCTTGAAAAAGGCATGAAGGGCTTGAGCGCACCGAAGATCGAGGGCAAGATGAGCTTGCGCGCCTCGATCACCGGCGAGATCGTCATGGACGATGTCTTTGTGCCTGAAGCCAACATTCTGCCCAACGTCAGCGGCCTCAAAGGCCCTTTCGGTTGCCTCAACAAAGCGCGCTACGGCATCGCTTGGGGTGCGCTGGGCGCGGCTGAAGACTGTTGGTTCCGTGCCCGTCAATACACCATGGACCGCGTGCAATTCGGCCGTCCACTGGCGCAAAACCAGTTGATCCAGAAAAAACTCGCCGACATGCAAACCGAAATCACGCTAGGCCTGCAAGCCTGCTTGCGCGTCGGCCGCTTGATGGACGAAGACCAAGCAGCGCCGGAAATGATTTCGATGATCAAGCGCAACTCGTGCGGCAAGTCGCTGGACATTGCCCGCATGGCGCGCGACATGCACGGCGGCAACGGCATCCATGACGAATACCACGTCATCCGCCACATGATCAACTTGGAAACCGTCAACACCTACGAAGGCACGCACGATGTGCACGCCTTGATCTTGGGTCGGGCGCAAACCGGTTTGCAGGCTTTTTATTGAAGTCCACCGCTTGATAAGCCGAGCATGATGCCCGCGCTCGGCGAAATCAAAGCCATTGTGGCCGCGCTGCTGTTGCCGCCGGCCTCGCCCTTGTTGTTGGCTGTGGCCGGGCTGCTGTGCTGGCGTCTGAAACTTGGCCGGTGGCTGCTGGCTTCGGCTTTGCTGGCACTTTGGCTGCTCAGTTGCAACGCTGTGGCGGTCTGGCTGGCGCAGCGGGTGCTGCCGCAAGTCAGCGTGCTGGCGCCAGCACGGCAGGCCCAATTAGGGGCATCGGGTGTTCAGGCCATCGTCGTTCTGGGTGGCGGTATTCAAGCCGTTTCACCCGAGTACGGCCAAGCCCAACCCAACGCCTCAACCGCTGCGCGTCTGCGCTACGGGATTCAACTGGCCAAGCGTTCCGGCTTGCCGCTGGCTTTTGCCGGAGGCGTTGGCTGGAGCAACGCCGGTCAAGCCGTGGCCAGTGAAGCCAGCACCGCCCAATTTTTCGTGGCCGAGCACGGCGTGACCTTGCGCTGGATCGACAACCAATCCCGCGACACCGCCGAAAACGCCGCCCGCATGCATGACTTGCTGGCACCGGCCGGCATCCATCACATCGCCCTCGTCACCCACGCTTGGCACCTGCCGCGCAGCCAAGCCCTGTTTGAGACAGCCGGTTTCACCGTGCTGCCCGCACCCTTGGAATTTGTGCTGCCAAGTGAGCGCCCACTACTGGATTGGCTACCTTCAGCAAAAGGACTGACCGCCTCACGTCACGTGCTGCGTGAATGGCTGGCTTTGCAGGTCTTGGCCAGCATTCCGTTGCGCTGAGCCACAAGCGCTGGCCTTGGCGTGCAAATCCATCGGTAAAATGCAGTTTTTTCTCCACGCACGACGCCCAGCACCATGAACTACGAACAAGCCCGCTTCAACATGATCGAGCAGCAAATCCGCCCTTGGGAAGTGCTGGACAACCAGGTCCTTGCGTTGCTGGCCGTGGTCAAGCGTGAGGACTTCGTGCCACTGGCCCACAAGTCGCTGGCATTTGTCGACATGGAAATCCCGCTGCCACCGCAGAGCAACCCCAGCCAGTGCATGTTGGCGCCCAAAATTGAAGCCCGTATTCTGCAAGACCTGAATGTGCAAAAGCACGAGAAAGTGCTGGAAATCGGCACCGGCTCAGGCTACATGGCCGCCCTGCTAGGGCACCGCGCGCAACAAGTCATCAGCCTTGAAATTGAGCCCACGCTGGCCCAAAGCGCCCGTGAGAATTTGCAAAAAGCGGGCGTCTACAACGTCGAGGTCTTGCAGCTCGACGGCAGCGCCCTGCTGGCCCCCGGTGCCGCTGAAAAAGCCGGCGTGCAAGGTCCGTTTGACGCGATTGTATTGAGCGGTTCGGTGGCCGAAGTGCCTGCGGCTTTGCTGGCCTTGCTGAAAGTCGGCGGTCGACTGAGCGCCATCGTCGGCGAAGAACCTGTGATGCGTGCCACCTTGGTGACGCGCACCGGCGAGCAAGCTTTTGGCACCACCGAAGCTTGGGACACCGTGGCCCCGCGCTTGCTGAATTTTCCTGAGCCATCGAAGTTCAGCTTCTGAATCTTTCATTCAAGGCAAGCATGATCCCGCAAGTTTCTCCAAGCCAATTTTCCAGCTGGGTAGGCAGCGTCGCTGCCACCGCCAGCACGCCCTTGACACCGGTGCTGCTCGACGTGCGCGAACCCTGGGAAGTGCAAACCGCCTGCGTCAGCGAAGACGGCTTCAAGCTGCTGACCATTCCCATGCGTGACGTGCCGGCACGGCTGGCCGAGCTGAACCCAGACCAACCCGTCGCGTGTCTGTGCCACCACGGTATGCGCAGCCTGCAAGTCGCCAACTTCCTGCTGCAAAACGGTTTCACCGAGGTCGTTAACCTGCAAGGCGGCATTGACGCGTGGTCACATGAAATCGACCCGTCTGTGCCTCGCTACTGATCTTTATCTTGGCTATTTTGCCCACCGGCGTTCACTTTTCAGAACCATCATGCGAACAACAAAAACACGCGTTCCTTCGTTGCTGTCCTTGGCTGTGGCCAGCCTCTGGGTCACTTGCTCACCCGTGGCGCAGGCGCAAAACTTGGTTGATTTGTACACGTCGGCACGCGCATTTGACGCGGGCTACTTGTCGGCACGCTTGCAGTACGACGCCAATTTGGCGCGTGCAGATCAAGCCAAAGCGAATATTTTGCCAACGGCTGGTTTGGCTGCTGGTGCAACGAGGACTGATCTGGCGATCAGCCCTGTGAGTCCTACACTGAACCGCGCATTCAACAATCAAACTGCCACCCTCAGCGCGTCCCAACCGCTCTACCGGCCCGGCAACTGGGCCGCCTACGAGCAAGGCAAAAAGCAGCTTGACCAAGCCCGCTCACAGCTCGACACCGCCGAGCAAGACCTGATAGTGCGCACCAGCCAAGCCTACTTTGACGTGCTGGCCTCGCAAGACAGCCTGACCTTTGTCAAAGCGCAAAAAGCCGCCGTGGCCGAGCAACTGGCCTCAGCCCAGCGCAACTTTGAAGTTGGCACCGCCACCATCACGGATTCTCGCGAAGCACAAGCCCGCTACGACCTGGTGATTGCCCAGGAAATTGCCGCAGAGAACGATTTGCGCGTGAAAAAATTAGCGCTAGACCAACTGGTCGGCAAGGCCGACACACAACCACGTGGTTTGGCGGCGCCCTTGGTCTTGCCGACGGTCGTGCCCGTCGATGTCAACGCTTGGGTCTTGCAGTCTGAAACCGTCCACCCCAACATCCGACTGGCGCAAAGCAACTTCGACATTGCCAAGCTTGAAGTCGACAAAGCCGAAGCTGGCCATAAACCCACGCTGGACTTGGTTGCCAGCTACGGCGGTAGCCGCAATCCTAGCGGGACTGTCACCAACTCCGCCACTACGCGCAGCACCAGCGCCATCATCGGCCTCAACTTCAACCTGCCACTGTTCGCCGGCTACGCCACACAAAACCGCGTGCGTGAAACCCTGTCGCTCAGCGACAAGGCCCGCACCGACTTGGAAGGCGCACGCCGCACCGTCGCGCTGAGCACGCGCACCGCCTTTTTTGGTTTGCTTTCGGGCCAAGGCCAAGTCAAGGCGCTTGAAGCCGCCGAACTCTCCAGCCAAAGTGCGCTCGACGCCAACAAACTCGGTTATCAGGTCGGCGTGCGTATCAACATCGACGTGTTGAATTCACAGAGCCAACTGTTCCAGACCAAGCGTGACTTGGCGCGCGCCCGTTACGACGTGTTGGTCGGTGGCTTGCGGCTGCGTCAAGCCAATGGCACGCTGACGCCTGATGACCTGCAAACCATCAACGGATTGCTGGTCAAGTAAAGCCGCATCAATTTAAGCCGGCGGCAGCCATTGCATCAGCGCTTGAGCGGTGCGCGTCGCCGCGCCGCCGTGACGCGCTGAAAACTGGTGCGCGGCAACCGCCGTAGCGTGCAACTCGTCCGGTGATCGCAACAGGTCTAAAGCCTTCTGCACACCTTGGGCCATGTCGGCAACGCGGTGAGCAGCGCCATCGGCGTCGGCCAAGGTAGCGGCCTCCGCAAAATTAAAGGTGTGCGGCCCCATCACCACCGGACAAGCGCAGGCCGCCGGCTCGATCAGGTTTTGCCCCCCCAGGGCTTCAAAGCTGCCGCCCAACAAAGCCACGTCACTGAGCGAGTAATACAACGCCATCTCGCCCAGCGTGTCACCCAGCCAAACATCGGCTTGCTGAGCGGCGGCACTCAGCGCTGGACCGTCTGGCCAACTGGAGCGACGCGACACACGCAGGCCTTGTTGTTCGATCAAACGCTGCACGGTGTCAAAACGCTGCGGATGCCGCGGCACGATCAGCACGCGCAGGCGGGCCCCGAGACCTTTGACCGCAGAGCCCAGCACGCCCTGCGCCACCAGTTGCCGAATGAACTCGATCTCTTCACCCTCACGCGAACTGGCCAGCATCAGCACAGACTGCTGAAGCTGCGCCCGCCATTGACGCGCCAAGGCCTGTTGGGCCGCATCGGGTCGTGCGTCAAATTTCAGGTTGCCCAAAACACCCGCCACGTTGGCATCGAGTTGCTGCAAACGCAGCGCATCCGCCTCGGTCTGCGCATACACAGCCGTCAGCGCACGGTAGGCCGGCCGCGCCAGCCAAGCCATGCGTTCAGCCCCGGCCAGCGACTTCGCTGACAAACGTGCATTGACCAACACCACGGGGACTTGCTTTGCCTGTGCGCTGGCCATGAGTTGAGGCCACACCTCGGTCTCCAACAAGACGCCCATGCGCGGTTTGAAATGCGTCAGAAAACGCTCAACCGCCACCCGGCTGTCCCAGGGTTGCCACACCTGCACATCGCCCGGCCGCAGCAAGCTGGCGCCTTCGGCACGGCCGGTGGCCGTGCCGTGCGTCAACAGCACGCGCAAACCCGGACAGGCTTCACGCCAAGCGCGCAGCAAGATCGCGGCGGTGCGCGTCTCACCCAGCGACACCGCATGCACCCAGACCAGCTCACTGCGGGCTTCAGGCGGCTGCGGGTAGATGCCGAAGCGTTCAGGAATGGCCACGGCATAACCCGGCTCGGCCACCGCCCGCCGCGCCAGTTTGCGGCGCAGCAAGGGCGTTGCCGCCTGCATCAGCACGGCATACAGCTTGAGTGCGATGGACTCTGTCCTAGAACGGGCAGAACTCATGGGGCGTGCTGGCAACGCGGCCTCAGCTTGGCGGGGCTTCAGTGCGCCGCCTCGCCAACGTGGGCATCCGGCTTGACGCTGTGCAGCAGCTGCAACATGTCTTTTTCAATGCGCTGCAAGGCTTCGGGCGTTTGCCCTTCAAAGCGCAGCACCAGCACCGGCGTGGTGTTGGACGCACGAATCAAACCAAAACCATCCGGCCAGTCGACGCGCACACCGTCGATGGTGGAGATGTTGGCGGGGGCGGCGAAACTCGCTTGCTGGATCAGCTTGTCCACCACGGCATGGGCTTCGCCCTCCGCGCACGTCACGTTCAACTCAGGCGTGCTGTGGCTGGTCGGCAAGGCATTAAGCACCGCGCTGGCATTCGCGCTGCGACTGACGATTTCGAGCAGGCGGCTACCCGCATACGTGCCATCGTCAAAGCCAAACCAGCGCTCTTTGAAAAAGATGTGACCGCTCATTTCGCCGCCGAGTGGGCTGTCGAGCTCTTTCATGCGCGCCTTGATCAGCGAGTGGCCAGTCTTGTAAATATGCGGCACGCCACCGGCCGCTTCGATGGCCGGGGCCAGGCGCTGCGAACACTTGACGTCAAAAATAATGTTGCCACCGGGCACGCGCGACAACACATCTTGCGCAAACAAAATCATCTGACGATCGGGGTAAATATTTTGCCCGTCCTTGGTGACGATGCCGAGCCGATCACCGTCACCATCGAAAGCCAGACCCAATTCGGCATCGCTGTTTTGAAGCGCCGCGATCAGGTCGCGCAGGTTTTCAGGTTTGCTCGGATCGGGGTGGTGATTCGGGAAATTACCGTCCACTTCGCTGAAGAGTTCTATCACCTCGCAACCCAGCGCCCGAAAAATACCCGGCGCTGAAGCACCAGCGATGCCGTTGCCAGAATCGACGACGATCTTCATCGGTCGCGTCAAACGAATGTCGGACACGATGCGTTCAATGTAGGCCGGCAGCACATCCACGTGGCGAATACCGCCAGCCGTACCCTTCAACTGCCAACTCTCGGCTTCCATGATGCGGCGCAAGGCCTGGATGTCTTCACCATAAATCGCCCGACCCGCCATCACCATTTTGAAGCCGTTGTAGTCCTTCGGGTTGTGGCTGCCAGTGACCTGAATGCCACTGTTGCACAAGGTGTTGGCCGCAAAATAAAGCATCGGCGTGGTCACCGCGCCAACGTCAATCACCTCCACACCCACCGCCCGCAAACCGCGCATCAAAGCGGCGCTCAGAGACGGGCCGCTGAGCCGACCGTCGCGGCCGACCGCCACCGTGCGTTCACCTTCAGCCAAGGCGACGGTACCAAAGGCTTTGCCCAACGCCTCCGCAACGGCTTCATGAATCGTGGAGGGCACCACGCCACGGATGTCATACGCTTTGAAAATCGAGGGAGTTACATGCATGAAAGAGTGTTCCTTGATGACGACAACAAGATGTCGTCTTGCGAATGATTGTAGGCCGCACCGCCTACAAACACAGCCAGACAATACGCCGCGCCAGGGTCAGCTCGAACCAGCCTCGGGCGTATCATGAGACTCTTCTTTCATGGGTTGCACCGCGGCGCGAAATGAACAAATGGCTGAGTATCTGACATGAATTTCAACGCATCCATGGTGCAGACCCGCTGCCCAAGCCCTTGGGGCGACTTAACGTTGGCGGCCAGCCCCCACGGGCTGGCGGGTGCATGGTTTAACGACCAGCGTCATCTGCCGCCGGCACTGGCAGCTCAGCTGGCAGGACAAAAAACAATCTGGCCTGAAGAATCCACCAACCCGATCTTGCAAGAAGCCGTCAAGCAGTTGAGGGCTTACTTTGCTGGACATCAAACTGGCTTCGACCTGCCGCTGGACTTGAGTGCTGGCAGCCCCTTTCAGCAAGCCGTGTGGCGGGCGCTGTTGGAGATTCCGCACGGCAGCACCACCAGCTACGGGGCCTTGAGCGCCAGCATGGGACGGCCCAGCGCGGTGCGCGCTGTGGGCGGTGCGATCGGGCGCAACCCCATCACCATCGTCGTGCCCTGCCACCGCGTCATCGGCAGCACCGGCTCACTCACCGGCTATGCCGGCGGCTTAGACCGCAAGATCGCATTGCTGCAACTGGAAGACGCGCTTTGAACACGTCAGTCCCTGGCAAACCCTGGCTGGCTGACCTCATCCTGCTGGGAGCTGTTTGGGGAGGATCGTTTTTACTCATGCGCATCAGCGTCGTCGAGTTTGGACCCTTTGCCACGGCTGGCGTGCGAGTCGCCATTGCGGCCTTATTTTTACTGCCCATCCTGTTCTACAAAGGTCTAGGCGCTGAATTACAACGGCACTGGAAACGTGTCTTTTTTGTGGGCCTGCTGAACTCTGGCATTCCGTTCACCTGTTATGCCTTTGCCCAACTCTCTATCACCACGGGCTTGTCTTCGTTACTCAATGCCACCGTGCCGCTGTTCGGCGCCATCGTCGCCTGGATATGGCTGCACGACAAACCAACGCGCTCGCGCATAGCGGGTCTGTTGATCGGCTTCGCAGGCGTGGCCATGCTGGCATGGAACCCAGCCGGCTTCCAACCAGACGCCTCTGGCCTGGCGCCGGTTTGGGCGATGCTGGCCTGCCTGCTCGGCTGTATTTGTTACGCGGTATCCGCCAGCTACACCCAACGATTTTTGTCAAAGGTGCCACCGTTGGTGATCGCCACCGGGAGCCAACTTGGCGCGACGCTAGGCCTTGCCCTGCCGGCGCTCTGGTTTCGGCCAACGCAGATGCCAAGCCAGAGCGCTTGGCTGGCGCTGCTGGTGGTTGGCGTTGTCTCAACAGGGATTGCTTACATTCTGTTTTTCCGCCTGATCGCCAACGGCGGTCCAGCGCGGGCGCTGTCCGCGACTTACGTGGTGCCAGTATTTGCTGTCCTGTATGGCCTCATCTTTCTGGGTGAACAGGTCACCGCCTGGATGCTGATGTGTGGCGCCGTGATCGTGGCCGGCACGGCGCTGTCCACCGGCCTGCTCAAATTCAAGCGACGACGTTCTTCCCCCTGAAAAAACCGCTATCGGCTGGTGCGTCGAGTCCGCATGGCAACTCAGTGGGCGTATCAGCCCTCGCAAGTTCTTGCTGCAATCCTTCAGCCAGTTGCGATAGACCCGGCTCCGACAACATCGACACATGTGAACCGGCAATCTCAATCACGCGAATGTCGCCCCGCAGATGCGCTTGCCAACCCAGTTGTGGCCCCGCATTCAAATACGGTGTGTAGCCCTGTTGCGCCCGAAACAAGGCCATCGGCCCGTCATAGACCGGCGTTTGGTAGCGCTCCTGTGCCGTCACAAAATGACTGAACAAACGAGCTGACGCCAACTCCGGCGGCAATGCCTCGCCCGTTGGCAAAGGTTGCATCGCCAGCCTGTGGTTGATTTTTTCCTGCTGCGTCGTGCGCCGACGTGCTGGCCATTCCATCGCGAACTTCAAGGACCAGTGGCGCATCAGCCAAATTTTCTTCAAAGGTGAAATCCTCACCTGTGCGGCAGCCGGAGACAAGGTGTCCAGCATCGCCAGCAGCACCACTTCAGCGCCAGCCTGTTTCAGCTGCTGTGCCATTTCAAGCGCAATCACGCCACCACCTGAATAACCCGCCAGCCGGTAAGGCCCGACCGGGTCGACCGTGCGAACCGCCGCCACATATTGCGCGGCCATGGCCTCAATGGTGGGCAACAAAGGCAATCGGCCGTCCACCCCTTGGGCCTGCAAGCCATAAAAGGGCTGGTCTGCGCCTAGCCGGTCAGCGATCACTTTGAAGTTCAGCACATTGCCAGCCGCGCCATGCACACAAAATAGCGGCTTCACGCCGGCCCGTCCGCGGTTGATTTCAACCAACGCAGACCAGCCGTCCTCGGCCCATGCATCGGGCTCACCGACGCCCTCGTTTTCAACAGCCGTTGGCGCGACTTGAGGCACCCGCGTTGTCGCCTTGGCCGCAGCCCGGCTGCGCGTTTGTTCAACCCATGCCGACAGCGCGCCCAAGGTGGGCGCTTTGAAAAGGGTGGCGAGTGGCAAGTCAACGCCGAACTCTTTGCGAATGCGTGCGAACAAGCGCACCGCTGCCAGCGAGTGACCCCCGAGCGCAAAAAAGTCATCCTGCAGATCGATCTCATGCGTCCCCAACAGTTCGCGCCACATGGCCGCGATAGCGCGCTCCATTGGACTCAAACGGCCATCCCCAGCCGCTGTTGATGCCATGGCATCACTCGCCGCCACGCGCGGCGAAACCGGCTGCAAGACACGCCGTAACGCCGGCAGCGCCATGGACGAAACCGTGAGGTCGCTGGCATCCGTGGCAAAAATCCGCTCAAACAGGGCTGGCGCGTCGTCACCGCGAATACCGCAAGCCAACATCGACGCCACCAGCGTCGGCGCTTTGGCAGCCGGTGCTGGAGCGACGTGCGTCATCGCCTCGGCAGACACACCCCGCAGACAAAAACCTTCCAACGTGGCCAATGGCGATCCGTCCGTGGCGTGCAAACTCACGTCGAAATTGAGCAAGCTGTCTTGCAGTGGCCCACTCAGTTCAACCCGGCTGACGCATTGGCCTGGCAACGCAGCCACCAGCCGAACTCGCTCAATCGACAGCGGCACAAACAACAGCGCTTGCCGCGTCTGTGCGCTCAGCAAATGGAGCCCAAAGGTGGCCGCCATGTCGAGCATCGCCGGATGGCAGACATAGACGCTGAGGTCCGGTGCAAAGCGCGCAGCCAGTTCGATCTCGGCGGTGCCGCCCTGTCCATTCAATTGCATGCGCGCGATGTTCTGCCAGCGCGGGCCAAAACTGATGGCGCCCGCCTGCGGCACTTGGCCCGCCACCCAAGTACCCGGCCGCAAGCCCATGGCAGGCAGCGGTGAGGCAACCGGCAGTGCGTCGTCAAACAGGCTGACGCCCGCACGCGCATGTTCTTGCCAAGGCGCATCTGGCTGCGCTCGGCTAGAGACCCGAAAGTCATAGCCGGCGTCGTTCGTCGACGGGTTGTTGGTCAGCAGCTCGATGCGTACCTCGCGCGGCACCTTGTCATCAAAGACCATGGCTTCACCAAATGACAATGCCCGCAATTCAATGCCGCGGCCTGGGTGCAACTGCTGCAAGGCGGCACGGGCGATTTCGATGTACGCGGTGCCGACCAACACCGGCCGTCCGGCCACCGTGTGCTCGCTCAGCACCCACAAGGTGGCCGGCGTGTAAACGGCTTCAAAACGCACGCCTTCGGCCGAGTCATGCCGAACTCCGAGCAAGGGATGAACGTTCGCAGCACGGCTGCTAGCGTGCGGCAACGACCGCTCTTCACCGCCATAAGCCCGTTGCGCCATGCCGCGGTCGCCCCAGATTCCCCAGTGAATGCACAAGCCGTCTGGGCGCGACGCTGCCAACGAATCCACAAAGGCATTCGCCGCCACATAGTCGACTTGCCCGGCACCACCCAAGAACACACTGGTCGACGAAAACACCGCCCAAAAATCCAGCGAGCCGGGTGGCAGCAGTGCATGCAAGACCTGCGCACCTGCGGCTTTAGCCCCCAGCACACGCTGAATGCTGTCTGCATTTTTGCCGTGAATAGAGCCGTCTTCCAGCACACCCGCCGCATGAAAAACACCATGCAAGGCACCGAAGTGAGCGCGGCATTCAGCGACAACGCGGGCCATGGCGACAGGGTCCTGCACATCGGCACTCATCGTGAGGACTTCAGCCCCAGCGGCCTCTAAGGCCAACACGCGTTGCAACAGCTGGGTTTCTTGCTTATCAACTGTGCCGTCGTCGCTGGCCACGTGACGTGGCCACTCCGCGCGCACAGGCAAAGCGCGCCGACTCACCAACACCAGCCTCGCCTGTTGGGTGCGCGCCAAATACTCAGCCAACTCCAACGCAATCGCCCCGAGCCCTCCGGTGAGGAGATAAACACCGCGGTAGCGCAAGGGCGCGCGCAGTCCACGGTTTGCCACTGACGCGGCCGAGGGCACCGCCTTGACGAGTTGCATGACACGTCGTTGCTGCCCGCGGTAGACCACCAAATCTGCCTCGTCTGCAGACATGCATTCGGTGACGATCAAGCGTGGCAACGCTTTTGAGTTGAGGTGCGTCGGCCAACAATCCATCAGCCGAGTCCGGACATTCGGCAACTCATGCGGAATGACGCGGCATGGCCCCAAGGCCAACGCGTGGCTGGGGTTGATCGCCGTTTCGCCCGGCAAGGCTTGGCTACCGGCGGTGAGCACCGTCAAGCGCATGGGCTGCTGCCAATCCAAGGCCTGTAGGGCTTTAGCGATGAACAGCAAACTGTCAAATGTCAGCGTCTGACCCGGCACGCATTCAGGGGCGTCAGCCGCCAGCGTCATGCCTGCGTCCAGCGCCCACAGGTGAAGGATGTAGTCAGGCAAGGCATGGGCTTGCTCCAAACTGCGAAAAAGTTGCTCATAGTGCAAGGCCTCCGTGGCGGCCACCGTGTAGCTGCCGTCGATCAGGCTGGCGAAGCTGCTGCCCGGACGCACCAAGGTCACGCGATCACCCTGGTTCAAGATGCGCAACACCACCTCAGCGGTGAGTTTCGACTCGCTCCCCAAAACCAGCCAATGGCGACCTGGCTGAACGCTTTCAGTGCGCGGCACAGACGGTATCCAATCAGGCACTTGCAACCAGTCGGCGTGATCCGGCAAGCGCTGAAGGGCTGGTGCGGCATGCGCCTGAGTCACTTCAGCAGTCGTCGCCTTGGCTGGCGCTGAAACCCCCGGCACGGGCACGGCCTGCGCCGGCGATAGTGCGCCAGCATCGACCCAATGCCGCTGACGCTCAAACGCATACGTCGGCAAAGAGGTTCGCCGCGCCGAGGCCGTCCCCGAACACGCGCCAAGCAAAGCCGGCCAGTCGATGGCCACGCCGCGTGTCCACAGCGCGGCAACAGCCGTCAACATCACCGGAAGATCGGCACGCCCTTCGCTCGCTTGTTGCGCTGTTTCGGTTGACGGCAAAACGACACGCTGTGCGTCTTGCGCCTGATACCGCGTTAAGGCACACAAGCCCTGACCCGGCCCGGCTTCAATGAGGGCCACGTCCGGCATTTGCAGCAAGGTGTTAAGCCCGTCTGCAAACCGCACGGTCTGGCGCAAGTGCTTCACCCAGTATTCGGGATCGGTCAAGGTCGCAGCGGCAACCCACGTGCCCGTGAGGTTCGAGATGAATGGAATGTTGGGCGGCTGTAAGCGAATGCGCTTCATCCGTTCACGAAACACCTCAAGAACACCGTCGAGCAAACCCGAGTGCGCAGCGACATCAATGTGCAATCGACGCGCCCCCAAGCCTTGCGCAGCGAGCTTTTTTTGCAGGGCCTCAATGGCTGGTAAACCGCCAGAGGCGATGCAACTGTCGGGCGCATTGACAGCCGCGACATCCAGCTCAAGGCCGGCCATCTGACTGAGTAATTCAGCTTCAGACAAGTCCACCGACAACATGCCGCCAGCTGGCACAGCTTCAAAAAGTTGGCTGCGCAAGACCACCACGGAAAGCGCGTCTTCGAGCGACATGACGCCGGCCAAACAGGCTGCGGTGTACTCGCCAGCGCTGTGACCCATGACGGCGGCGGGCTTCACGCCCCAGCTTTGCCACAATTTGGCGAGCGCATATTCCAGCGTGAAGAGCGCAGGAATGGCATAACGTGGTCGCTGCAACAGCGCTGCGGTCTGTGGGTCGTTGTCACGCTCCAACATGACGCTGCGCAAGTCTTGCGGAGCATCGGCAGGCAGGCGCGCAAAGCAGTCGTCGATCGCCTGGCGAAAAACCGGCAAGGCCAACAAGTCACGCCCAGCACCGGGGTAATGCGCACCGCCACCGGGGAACATCAGCACCACTGGCGGCGGCGCAGCGTTGGCATGCGCAGTGACGGCGCGTGGCGCATGGCGCGCCTCCAAAGTCTCACGCAGACCGCTCAGATCTTTCACCACCAGCGCCAAACGGTGGGGAAAGTCGCGCCGTCCCACGCGCAAGGTATAGGCCGCATCAGCCAATGAAAAATCGTTTGGGAAATCTGCTTCAGGCTGCGCCAAAAACGCCTGCCATTTGGCTTTGAGCCGCTGCAATGCGGTGGCACTGCGAGCCGACAGCGTGAGCAATTGCCAAGCGTCGGCAGGGCCGCTCTCTGACCGCACCGCCATGACCGGGGATTCTTCCAAAATGACATGCGCGTTGGTACCGCCAACGCCCAAAGAATTCACGGCCGCACGGCGCGGCGTGTTGCCATGCGGCCACGGCTTAGCTTTGTGGACCACATAAAACGGCGTTTTCTCAATCTCCAAGCGGTGGTTGGCCGTGCTGAAATTCAGGCTTTCCGGAATCCATTCGTGGCGCAGCGCCAGCGACACTTTGATCAAGGCAGCCACCCCGGCGGCCGTGTCGAGATGACCGATGTGGGTCTTCAGCGACCCAATGCCGCAAGTCCCCGGCAAGCCCGCATAAGCTTGCGCCAATGCCGCCACCTCGATCGGGTCGCCGACGGGCGTGCCGGTGCCATGCGCCTCAATGTATTGAATACTCGACGGCTCCACGCCCGCCATGGCCAGCGCTTCCACCGCCGCAGCGGCCTGCCCTTCAACGCTGGGCGCCAGGTAACCAGCTTTTTGTGAACCGTCGTTGTTGACCGCTGAAGCTCGGATCACCGCATAAATTTGATCGCGCTGCTGCAGCGCGTCTTCCAAACGCCGCAAGACAACAACACCCACACCGCTGCCAAAAATCGTCCCGCGGGCCTGCTCGTCAAAGGCTCGGCACAGCCCATCCGGCGAGAGAATCTCTCCTTCGGTGTAGTGGTAGCCGTGGCGGTGCGGAAGATGAATGCTGACGCCCCCCGCCAACGCCATGTCGCACTCGCCAGACAGCAAACTCTGCGCCGCCAAATGCACCGCGACCAGTGAGGTCGAGCAGGCGGTCTGGACGGCGATGCTGGGCCCTTTCAGGTTCAGTAAATAGGACAAACGCGTGGTCAAAAAGTCTTTGTCGTTGCCGGTATGCCGGAGCAAAAACAAGCCCATGGATTTGAGCAAGGCCGGGTTCGTCAACAAATTTTGTGGCAAATACGCTTGCATGCCGCAGCCAGCGAAAACGCCTACCGATCCGTCAAATTGCTCAGGCATGTGGCCGGCATCTTCTAGGGCCTCCCACGCGCACTCCAAAAAGTGCCGATGTTGCGGATCCAGCACGGACGCGTCACGTTGGCTGAAGCCAAAGAATTCACCATCGAACATCTCCATCTCCGGCAAGACCAAGCTGGCCCGCACATAGTGGGGGTCAGCCAAGTCGGCTTCGGACACACCTGCAGCGCGCAGTTGTTCGGCACTCATCCACTCGGTCGCCGGCTGGCCACTTTTGAGCAGCGCCCACAACTCAGCTGCTGAACGGGCTGCAGGAAAATGACCGGCCAGCCCGACGATGGCAATGCAACCGGGCTCGATGAAGGCTTCTGCTGATTGGTTTTTTTGTGTCATCAATGCGCGCCTCTCAGACCGATGGGGTTGGCGAATAGCCGCCCGGTGCGCGCAGGTTGCGGCGCGTCTTTGCGCGGCTCAGCGCATCGTTCACGGACGCGCTGGCGACAGGGCTGGACAAGTGTTGGGCCAAGCCGCGAATCGTCGGAAAGCGAAACATGTCCGTGATGGACACTTCCTGCCCTGAGACTTCGCGCAAGCGGCGTTGCACCTGCACCACCAACAAAGAGTGGCCACCCAAGTCAAAGAAGTTGTCGGTGACACTGACCTCGCTCAAGCCCAAGACTTCGCGCCACAAGGCCGCAATTGATTTTTCAAATTCATTGCCAGGTGCGACGGCTACCGGCAACACGATGGCAGCGCGTGGGTCTGGCAGCGCCAAACGGTCGACCTTGCCATTCGGTGTGAGCGAGAAGGCGAACACCACCACCAAACTGGCGGGCAACATGATCTCGGGCAACTCAGCTGCCAGCGCTTGCCGCAAATCGTCGGGTTTGAGCGTAACGCCCGCTTGCGGTGTGACGTAGCCCACCAAGCGATGGCCACCGGCCGGATCGTCGCGGGCCATCACCACCGCCTGCTTCACACCCGGCTGGCGCAGCAGCAAGCTCTCGATTTCACCCAGCTCAATGCGGTGGCCTCTAATCTTGACCTGATGATCAGTACGGCCCAAAAATTCAATCTCTCCGTCCGGGTGACGGCGCACCAAATCGCCGGTGCGATACCACCGACCACCGGCCACCGCCGCATCAACCAAGAAGCGTTCGGCGGTGAGCTCCGGCCGACCGAGATAACCCAAGGTCACGCCGTCTCCGCCAATCAGCAACTCGCCAGGCACCAGCGCGGGACAGTCCAGCCCAACGGCATTGCGCACGCTGAGTTGCGTGTTGGCAATGGCTTGCCCCAGCGGCACGAATGCCCCCGGTGACATCAAGTCGCACTTGCTCACATCGCAGACGGTTGACCAGACCGTGGTCTCCGTTGGCCCGTACATGTTCTGCACCTTGCCGGGCACCAGCGCGGTCAGTTGCCGGGCCAATTCCAAGGGCAGCGCTTCCCCGCCCACCAACAACACAGACAGCCGCGACAGCGCCTCGCGACCTGGCGCGTCAGCCACCAGCATCGAGGCCATCGACGGCGTGCATTGCAAATGCGTCGCGTCGTTGTGCAGAATGTCGTCAGCCACGGACACACGCTGCCCGACACCCGGCGATTGTTGCGACGCGTCCATCAAGCTTTTCAAGTCACGCAGATGCGCCAGCACCGCATTCGCCTCAATGCCGAAATCGATCAAGCAGCCAATTTCGTCCACACCGGCGTCGCGCAGCAAGTCGACCATCGCCAAGCATCGCTGCGGCGAACCAAACAAGGCGCTGGTGTTGTAGTAGCGGGCAAACGCGTGCTCCAGCAAGGCGTCCATGTCGGCTTCCGAGAGTGGCTCTGATTCCATGATGTCAAGCGGTGTCTTGCCTTTGCCAGAACTGCGTTGAACAAAAGTCGGAAACGTCCATGCGGCTTGTCGAACCAAGTCCACCGCACTGCGCAAATAGGCTTTCATGGGGCCGCGCACAGTCTCACGCACCACGTCTTCATCGTCGCCGACAAAGGTGTGCAGCATCATCGTCACATGGCCTGAACCGGCATGGCCGGCCTTGCGCCAAGCCGCGCGGTAAAGACTGATCTTGGCGGCGACATCGGTCAGGTTTTGACCGAGCAAATGCGTCAGCAACCGACAGCCCAACTCGCCCGCCTGCTCAAAGGTTTCAGGGTTGCCCGCCGCTGTGACCCAGACCGGAATTTCCGCCTGAATGGGGCTTGGTCGGGTCTTGATATCGACGCTGCCGCCCAGCGGGCTGTCAAACGCGACGCTTTCGCCGCGCCAGAGTCGACGCACCATGTCGATGCGGTCGAACAGTTCTTGTTTACGATTGGCGAAGACCTCGGGCGCCATGACAAAGTCATTCGGCTGCCAACCCGCGGCAAATGCAATCCCCACACGCCCCTGCGAAATATTGTCAACCACCGCCCAGTCTTCAGCGGCGCGGATCGGGTGGTGCAGCGGCAGCACACAACTGCCGGCGCGGATCTGTACCCGCGTGGTGATGGCCGCCAAGGCCGCACTGGTCATGGCGGCATTCGGGTACATGCCGCCAAAAGCGTGGAAGTGTCGTTCGGGCGTCCAGACGGCAGAAAAGCCTTCGCGGTCTGCAAAGCGCGCGCCTTCAAAAAGGAGTTCGTAGCGCTGATGCGGCTCAACCTGGTTGTCGTTGCCAAAGTAAAAAAGACTGAACTCCGGGCCGTTGCTATTCACCGGAGGTTGGCTTGAATGCAGCACCACCGTGAGCCCGCGACTCAAGGTCCAGCAGAGCTCCAGCACCGAAATATCAAATGACAAACTGGTCACCGCCAGCCAGCGTGCGCCCGCTTCATATGGCACGCGTTGGCTCATGCCAGCGAAGAAATTCATCACGTTGCGGTGCGTCACCACCACGCCTTTAGGCTTGCCGGTCGAACCCGAGGTGTAGATGACATAGGCGGCACGCGAAGAGCGGCCCTCTCCCATTGCGCTGTTAGGTGCTGCGGCCTCAGGTTCCAAAGCGGTGCTCGCATCGAACAGCATGGTCTTGTGCTGCGGCAGTGCCAGTGTCTTTGCCAGTGCTGCGGTGGTCAAGACCAACCGCGTGGCCGAATCGTCAACCATGAAACTCAAACGCTGCGCTGGATAAGCCGGGTCTAACGGCAGATAAGCCGCGCCGACTTTCCAGATGGCCAACAAGCCGACGAGCAATTCAGGACTGCGCTCCAGACACAGACCGACCACGTCGCCCGATTGCACGCCGCGCTGCTGCAAACGCCCAGCCCATGCATCTGACTGCTGCTCCAGCGCTTGGTAGCTGAGCGTGCGGCCGTAGAACGTGATGGCCGCTTGTGCCGGGGTGCGAGCGGCCTGCGCCGAAATCACCTCGTGCGCGCACAAGTTCGCTGCATAAGGCGTTGCGCTGCTCGCGTTCAAAGCGCGAAAAAGCTCGGCTTCGGCGTCTGGCAGCAGCGAGATTTCTGCGACTTGCGCCACGTCACTTGCCGCTTCAAAAGCAGTCAAATAAGCCGCCAGATGCGCAGCCATGACCTTCGCTGTTGCGGCGGAATACACCGCGCTGTCCGCCACCAACACCAGCTCCCGGCAGGATGCATCCACCGTCAACAAGAGCGCCGGTGCGTCACTGGCGTCAAGCTTCGGCAAGCCACTGAGGCTCACACCAATGGCCATGGTTTGTGGCAGTCCAGCGGGCTTTTCGGCCAAGCGGGTCGGCAAGTCACACGGGCATGGCCCGGCTTTGTGAACTTGACGGATGTGCGCTTCAGTGCGCGCAACGGCATCCGCAATGCTGCCCGCCAAATCAAGTGTCAGCGTCAACGGCACCCACGGCGACAGCCAAGGCTCAAGCCCTTGGGCTTGCTCACTCAGGACGGCATCGCCATAAAACATAGACAGCCGCGCCTGTCCGGTGAGCGCCGCCAGCCACGCCGACAAACCGGCCACACTGCGAGGCCCTTGCGCCGCAACCTGCAAGGGGAAAATATGTGGCGACTGGTCTAACGGCATGCGTTGCGTCGGCAGCAACTGCGGGTAGGGCAACTCGACTGGCGCCAACTGAGCGAATGCGTTGAACCAAAAAGCTTCGCCACGGCCGACCTGCGGCAAACTGGCGGCTAGCAAGTCCTTCAGTTCAGGGCTCAGCGCTGGCAAAACCATGCCGCGCTCAAGCTTGTGAGGATCGCCGCCGCCCAACACCACCACGCCATCAGCAGTGGCGATAGCCAGTGTGTCGCCCTGCACGTCAAGCACCGTGCCGGGCCGGGCCATCAGTCTCGGTACGCCATCGCTGACGCGGGCAGACCGAACCAACACGATGCCGGTGCCCGTGAAGATCTTTGGACGCGCCAATGGATTCAGGTAATGGCCTGTGCCGAAATCAAGTGCACGCACCAAGACAGCAATGGCCTCTGCGCTGTCTGAAAAATCAAGCGTCGCCAAGTTCGCGGGTCTTGCAGCCCGCCCGAAATAACGCATCGGTGGGCCTTGTGGTGTGAGCGTCAACTGTCCCTGTTTGATGTCGTCCAGCATCGCCTGAAAACTGACCAGCCCAGCTTCGTAGCATTTCGCGTTCAGGCTCAAGACCGTCTCTTGCGGCGACAAGTCAAACGCGACCTGCCGTACGATACGCCCGGCATCCACGGCAGGGGTCATCTCATGCCATGTGATGCCGTGCGAAGATTCGCGCGCCATCAAAGCCCAAGCTGGCGCGTTCAAGCCGGCATAGTCAGGCAACCAAGCATCATGAAAATTAATGGCCAACCGCCGTGCTTGTGAAATAACGGACGCCGGCAGTATCTGTAAGTTGGCGACACTGAAGAGAAAATCGAACTCAATACCGCCGAGCTCAATCTCTGACGGCAAGCTCATGTGCATCGCACGGATGCCCTGACGCTCAGCCCATTGCAGAATTTTCGGATTAGAAGAGACGACAGCCTTGACGCGATGACCCGCCTTTAAAAAAGCTTCGGCACAACTGCTCAACAAGCTGCCGCTTCCGACAAAGACCGCACTGGTGCTGATGTTGCCGGTGTTGACGTGGGGAGTACCGGTGAATGTCATGTCCATGGGCGCGTCCTGACTTGTTTGATTAATTGAATGACTGTTTGGGGTTGCGGTTGAGACGGCCAGTTGCTGGACCCGCCTTGAAAAATAGGCGCTTCAGTTGGGCATCTTTGTTCAACTCTTTTTCGTGCACGACGAAGGCCATGCTGTCGTCTGTAGGCGGCCGAATAATCGCCAAGGATGCGACGCAGCCAGACGGTGAAGTCACAGGAAAGATCGCCGCATGCGCGGCCACTGGGTTCAAGCGAGAGTCGTCGGGCGTGTCGAGCGCGACCTCCCAATAGCCAAGCGCATGAGCGCTCAGCCGAAGCCGTGGATGCTTGGCAGACAGGCCTGTTCCGGCGGCTTTCCAAAAAGCCTCCAGCGCTGTCCAATAGTCATAAAAGCCATTCGCTTCTGATGAGCTCCGCTCGGGCAGAACCAAGAAGGGCTCCAACAAGGTCAGGTCTGCCGGGCCAGCGGCAACGATTTCTGCATCGACACCGACAGCGGCGTCTGAAGATGCAGCGAACAGAACACCCTCCCGGGTGTGTGAATGGCTGAAATAAATGCGCCGGTGAAGGGGCTTGATGAGCTGAGGTTGACCATTGTGATCATCCCGAAATACCAGGGCGCCTGGCTGCTCATCAAGTAACTCCGCGAGCGCCAAACGACGCAAACCGTGGGCCAGAACGTAAGCCTTGCGATCAACTTCAAATCTGAATCCGAAAGCCACAGAGCGCTCGGACAAGTCCAGCGATTTCGTCAGCGCACGCCATTGCGCATGAGAAACATCAACGGGACTGGCCCTCCAAAGCTGAACTTCGCATCTCTTTTTGACAAGCACACCACTCTCCACGCCAGCGTAAAAGCACAATGCAGACGCAACAGATCAAGAAGTGGGCAGACCACCCTTGACCTCGTGCGAATGAGAGTAGCTATTACCGATGGCTGGATGCAGAATCTTTGTAGGATAACGAGCGCAATCCGTGCACGCCATGCCCGGAAAAATGCCAGCAGCCGAGCGTTCAGCGCTCAGTCAAGCTTTTTCAAGGCTTGATATAAGCGTAGGCTTCGCGCGCTTGCAACCGAGCAATACGGACCACGCCCGACGGCGTGAAGTCAGCATCCATGATGAATTGATCTTTCTTGAGGCCTCTATTTTTCAAGGTGATTTCGCAGACTTCAAAGCGCACATTGCGTGCCTTCAGAGCCGAGACCAAAGAGGCATAGTCAATATTTGGATTGGCTTTGTCTTTGGCACCTTCAAGCAAAAAATCAACCCCCTCGGCATGCGTCACGACGATGATCTGGGTGTCGGGCGCCTCGTCTAGATGATTGCGAATATTACGCAGCGCTTTGGTGGCCTGTTGAGCCGCGTTGTCGATGTGATAAACCACCTTGTCACCAGCGGCCTGTGCCATCGTACCGGCCACCAGGCACGTGCAGATAAGCAGTTTTTTAAGCATTGAACCCATCGCCATATTGAAACCTTGTGTGAGACTCGTCCAAAAGTGGGCGATATTTTTCCGACAGAACAGTCTATCAGTTAGACCTTATATGCCGCCCGCCTTAGCCTTGATGTGGACGGCTCAGTTGGTTCGGCTATGCTCATGCAGCCGGTGCACCAGTGACCTGCTATTTTGCCCATCATTCACACTCGATTGTTTTGTTTATGCGTCCTTTGACTGAGTCCAAAAAGCACTGGCTGACGATGGCCGCCCTGTGGTGCTTCTTGCTCATTTTGGCGGCCCTGAGACCGATGGCGCTACCCGACGAGGGCCGTTATGCAGAGGTGAGCCGGTGGATGCTGGTTTCCGGCGACTGGCTCGCACCGCGGCTGGACGGATTGCCGTTCTTTCACAAACCGCCGCTGCTGCATTGGCTGCAATCCATCACTTTCACAATCACCGGCGTGAGCGTCTGGGCGGCGCGACTCGTGCCCGCCTTGCACGCAGGCTTGATGCTGACAGGCATCTATTGGGCGACCCGAAAAATTGCCGGTCAAGCCACCGCTGGCCGAGCCCTGCTGATGTTCGGCAGCAGCCTGACTTTTCTTTTTGCCGGTCAGTTCATCAACCACGACATTCTTGTCGCCACCTGGATCAGCGCCGCCATCGGCTGCTTTGCTTTTGCCTTCATGGACAGCAAAACCGACGGCCAAGTGGATGCCGGCTGGGCACGTGCTGGATTTGTCGCTTGCGGCTTGGCGGTTCTGAGCAAGGGATTGATTGGCTTGGTCTTGCCGGGCATGGTCATTTTCTTTTGGCTGGTCTGGACCCGCCAGTTCGGCAAAGTTTGGCGTCTGCCTTGGGTCAGCGGCCTGCTGCTGTTTGCAGCGATTGCCTTGCCTTGGTTTGTAATGGCTCAGCTGAAGTACCCCGGTTTTTTTGACTACATCATCATCAAGCAACACTTCGCGCGTTACACCGCGAGCACCTTCAACAGCGTGTACCCGTGGTGGTTTTACCTGATGGCCTTGGCGGTCTTGTTTTTCCCTTGGTGTGTCTTTAGCCTCGTCCCTCTGTTGCCAACAATACGCCTGAGGTCTCCGACGGCCAGCGGCCCCATCAAAGTATGGACGTCTCTCTGCTGGGTTTGGTTGCTGAGCGTACTCATCTTTTTCTCGCTGCCCAGTTCCAAGCTGCTGGGCTATATCTTGCCAGCCGTGCCGCCGCTGGCGATGCTGGCCGCCATGGGCTGGGACAACATCATGCGGCAGGTCAAACATAGCCAACGCTGGTTTTGGGCGATCATGATTTTGAACTTAACGTTCGCACTGGTTGGCAGCCTCTTCTCCATGAAGCACACATCCGACGCATTGAGCCGCGATGTGGCGGCAGTGCTGGCCTGCGAGGCATCCCCTAATGACACCATTTACGCGCTAGACGCATATCCATACGACTTGCCGTTTTACCTGCAAGTCACCCGTCCCTTGGTGGTCATCAGTGACTGGCCGAATTTGCGCGCCCATGTGGGCGACAGCTGGCAGCGAGAGTTGTTTGAAAGCGCTGATTTTGACCCTGTCGCTGCACAGTCGCTGCAAACACCTGCGCAGCTGGCAGAGGCCAAAAATCAGCCCGGTCGCTGGTTGCTGGTCCCTGTTGGAGGGGACAACAACGCCGCCACAGCCGGCTGGACATTTGTTTTCAAAGGCATCGGCTGGACTCTTTGGCGCTCAAGCCCTGAGGCTGAACAAACACCTTCATCCGCTGCGACTGCACCCAAAGGTTTGCCCGGCTGCAAAAAATAACAGGGGCGACGCAGCTCTTGATGTCAACGTTGACGCAATGCACGCCTCAACTCTGCGGATTGAATCGTCGCGACATCAAAAGCAGGTTGCTCCACTGATTGATTCACGGCTTTTTTCAAAAATCGAATCGACTCTTGGTTCACCGTTTCACGCTCGTTGTCGACCGTGATCATGTGGTAGCTGTCACCCAGGTAGATGAACTCTTTGTCTTTGGAGGCAATATGCTCATAGACCCATTCCGCGTTGCGCATGTGAACCGTTTCATCATCTGCGGCATGGATCAGCAGCGTCGGACAATCGATGGCGTTGACATTCGCCCTGGCTTCTTTGATCAGCCGCTTGCCTTGCTCCACATAGGCAAATGAAAGCACATCGGCACCCATTTCTGAGATCTGATCTTTCGCCAAAGCACGCTTGATCATGGCCCGCATCTCTGGATTTTTAACGCCATAAGGCTCAGCTTCTGCGTAGCGATAACGACTTGCGAAAGGCACCCATTTCGAAAAGCTCAGCATAAAGTTATACCAAGGCATAGCCCAGCCGTCGTAGGCCATCGCTGTCGACAAAAGAACCAAACCGTTGACTTGCTCCCTTTGAGCCAACACCATGGCCAAAGTGGCTCCCATCGACAAGCCGACGACTGAGACCGTTGTGTATTTTTTTTGCAAGTCCCAAAGGACGATTTGCACGTGTGCAAGCCATTCCGACCACTCACCGCACTCCGTTCCAAAACAGTATTTTGGGATGCTGGGTGCGCATACAGAAAACCCTTGACTGTGCACATCCTTGGCAAGCCTCGACAGCTCCAAAGGGCTGGAACGCAAGCCGTGTAACATCAATACACAATGCTCCCCGGCAACGAGGTTGATGTCTTCTGGCAGTTTTAGTGAATCACTCATGCGTATTAAAAATTCAAAGTCTTGGGTCAGCTATTCGTTCAGCCACGCGTTGCTCGGCTCGGTGATGTTACTACTCGCGGCATTCATCATCAGGGCGGTGCTGAACCCCTACATTCAGCCCTATGCGCCGTTTCATTTTTTCATCGTCTCGTGTCTGCTCATAGCCTACTTTTACGGCTACAAACCAGCGCTGCTTGGTGTCATGGTCAGCGCGTTGATTGGCAACTTTTTTTTCGTCAAACCTTACGGTGATTTTGGTGCTGTATCGCTGTCAGATGTGATTCAATTTTTGACATTTTCAGCGGTTGCCCTCCTCGCGATATTTTTCATTGAGCAATTACAGCGAACCGTGTACGCCCTCAACACGAGCGTCAAAATCATGGCTTCGCGGCAAAACATTTCATTACAGCGCGAAAACGATCGCTTGTACTTTGCAAAAAAACAAAGTCAATCTTGGGCCATTCTGGAAGAAATATTGACCGACTTTGATGAACTTCTTTGTCTTCAATATGGCGCTAAAAATCTTCAGTTTGAGCCCCTTTTTCTGAAACTTTCACACAGTACCCAGCATTTTTTTGTTGGCGATGAATGGCTCGAATTGATTCATCCAGATGATGCCCCATCCTTGTTGGCCGCCTTAGACTTCGTTAGCACGGATTCGGTCAAGAAAGTCACGTTGCGGTTTTCTCAAGACCCACTAGCAAGGCAACATGCCGTGCTGGTTGAAAGCTACGCCTTCATGAACCAGACCTTGAAAGTTGTGCGTCTTGAGAAAAAACTTCTTGATGTTTAAGAAAGAAATCATCTTTGCATTTGTATGCTGTGCCGTCATTTCTGTTGCTCACGCAGACGAATCCAAAGATGCGGCAAAGCTCGAAGCCACCTATGGATTCAGTCGCAGCAACCAGTCTTTGATCAACGGTGTTTTGATCAATTACAAGACCGATCCAACGCTCAATCTGGCCTACGAAAACACCCGATGGTTTGCCAGCATACAAAATGGGCTGGGTGCTTGGTTGGTTCATCATGACCAACTCAAATCAGGCCTTTCCATCAACTACATGATGGGGCGCAATGAGTCGGCGGACAAGCGTTACGCAGGCATGGGAAATGTGTCCGGCACGGCAATGGCTTACCTGTGGGGTGAGTGGCAGCCTATCAAAGACGCCATCACGATCTACGCCAATTACGGCAATTCATTGAGTGACGCTGACGCGGCGCTAGGCCAATGGGGCATGACCTTGGGTTTACCGCTGGCAGACAAACTAAACGTTTTTCTGGATCACTCGCGCAGTTGGGGAAGTCGCCAGTACCTTCAAAAATACTACGGCGTCACGATGTCGCAGTCCATTTCCTCAGGCTACCGAGAATTCATGCCCAGCGGCTCTGGCGCTCTGTACCAAAACACCCAAATTGGGTTGGTCATAGAGGCCCGCAAGGACGTTGATGTGATCATTGGGTATGGCAAGTCGACGGCCTCTGGCGCACTCATGAACAGCCCCATGCTTCAGAAGCAATCACAACCCATCTCAACCTTCGTCCTGAATCAGCGCTTCAATTTAAATTAACGCCGATCTGAATCAAAAGATCAAAGTAACGCCCGTGATTACCCCCAGTGAAATCAGCACTGCGAAATCCACTGGCTGCGCGGTAGTCAAGCACCCATCAGGACACCCAAGTATTTTTCAGCTTGTCGCCTCAATCCGCCACTTGGTGTTCACTCTCCGCCTTTGAGCGTCCTGCTTTTCTTCTTCGCCAACTGCTTGGTGTTGTCCGGCGAGATCACTCGCCCAACATGGTCAGAATCAACTCAATCTCGTCGAGGCGTTCTTTCCCCACTTTCGCTAACCAGCGTTTGAAGGGCTCGGCCTTAGGGCAGGAAATCGACTGGATCAAGCGAAAGATACCCTGAGTGTTCCAGCACTGGCGTTTCTGCCCTCCTCCCGCCGTCTCAAACGCCAGCGCAAGTGAAGCTGCACTTACAACTTGAAAGTTTGCTTGCATGTTCACAACGGCATTAAATATTCAAAAATCTAAAGTTGGAGTTGTCATCGTCCTGCTGAACCTCATGCACGAACTTACCCAATTAGCCGTGATCCTCGCGCTGTCCGTTGTACTGCAAACAGCGGCTGCCTTTATTGCCTTGCTACAGGTTGGCAAGATTGATGATCGTTACCGCACGGCTTGGCTTATTGTGGCGCTGGCTTTGGTCTTTATGGTGGAGCGCCGAATGGTGCCGCTATGGCGCCTCATGGGTGTGGGCGAGGTCAGCAGTACGATGGACGCGCTATTTGGTTTGGTCATCTCTGTGCTGATGGTGGTAGGCATTTATGGCCTGACTGAATTGTTAACCGGCCTCAAGTCGAAGGCTGATACCGACGAGCTGACGGGTCTGCTTAATCGTCGGGCTGTACTTCACTCCGTCAATAACGAAATCGAAAGAACCGCAAGAGTTAACCGCCCAATTGCATTTTTGATGTACAACCTCGATCACTTCAAGGCCGTGAACGATAAGTATGGTCATACTGCCGGCGACATAGTTCTTCAATGCATAGCCGAAATCGCGATCAATACCTTTCGTAAGATAGATACCATTGGACGCCTTGGTGGCGAGGAGTTCTTGGTCGTACTTCCGGAAAGTGATCAGGAAGCTGCAAGGGTTGCGGCCGAACGCTTTCGAAGTGCCGTAGCTGCACACAAATTTGTAGCTGGTTATCACCGAATTGGAGTCACTGTCAGTATTGGTGTGTTTGTACCTGCCGATGTAAGCACTAGTTTCGGCGTCCAGAATGTGCTCGACGCAGTAGACAAAGCACTCTACGCCGCTAAAAATGGTGGACGTAACCGGGTGGTGGTGCAGGTCTAAAAAGGAGTTGGCTATCCGCCAATCGACACGTCGGAATAAGATGCGGCCGAATCTAACACCACTTCATTGATGAATGGCAACGATGTCGAGAGCAGTAAGACGTGGCTGGGTTCGCCCAACCTCTTTTTCACACCTTCGGCTGTAGCGGGAATTATTGAATGGGTGTGAGATACAGCTGTGAAGATCAAAATTCCAAAAAGCAAAAAGCCCATATAAATCAATGACTTATAAGGGCTTTGCATTCTGGAAGGCGGACGTCTTACAGATCATCGGCTGCAGACCGCATTGATACTGCATTCTTTGATTCAAAAAAATCAGAGTACCCCCACTGAAATCAGCACTGCAAAACCTACGGACTGGGCGGTAGCGAGCACCCAACAGCACACCCAAGTATTTTTCAGCGTGTCGCCTCAATCCGCCACTTGGTGTTCACTCACCGCCTTTGAGCTTCCTGCTTTTCTTCACCGCCAACTGCTTGAAGTTGTCCGGCGAGATCACCGGCTTGCCGCTCTGCTTCTCAATGTCCTTGCGCGTGCGCCCGGCCACTGCGCCACCGTCTTTGGCATCTTTCTTGAGTTTTGGCATGCCCACGGAATCGCGGTCGCGGTGCAGCTTGGTCGTGGTGGCCTCGCCCAACATGGTCAGAATCAGCTCAATGTCGGTCATGTGGTCACACAGATTTTCGCGCGCCAAGGCTTTCACCTGCTTGTACTCTTCCACCTTAAGGGCAAAAGTGCCCTGCATGATCTCGTTGGTCAGGATGGCGAATTCTTGGCTGCTGGTCACGCCGCGCTCCTTCCACTCATCGGTCAGGTCTTGGCGCACCGCCATGCCGCGCAGGCGCTTGTCGATCCACTCTTTCGGGTAACCTTTTTTCTCGTACAGGTCTTGCATGCGGCCCATGGCCAGCTCAGGGTTTTCAATCTCGTCAAGGCGTTCTTTCCCCACTTTCGCCAGCCAACGCTTGAAGGGCTCAGCCTTGGGACTGGGGATGGACTGGATCAGGCGAAACAGACCCTCGGTGTTGGCACAGTTCAGGCTCTGTGTACCGCCCAACGTCGCGATGGGAAGGGTACGTACAATTTGTACCCACCCTTTGCCCAACTCGGGATCACGCTGCTTCATGCGCTGGATGTACTGCTTGGGATCGCGCGACTCGATCAGCGCCAGCACCACGTCCTCCACTACAAACCACCATTGGTTTTCCAAAAAAGTACGCCGCAATTCGCGCTCCTGAAACAGAGCTACGCGGGGTGTGGAGTGGCTTTGAGGACCGGTCATTGAAGAACCTCTTTCGTCATTTCTTTTGCGGCAAAACTCGAATCAAAGCAGCCTTGCATTCAATCTGCTTCGCTCTGACCAAACTGCGCAACACCGATTCAACCACTGCAGTGATGCCAGCCCCAGTCATCCGTGCGGCGCGACAGCCGCCAAGTCCGTAAAGTTGTTGATCTTGACGGACCCTTCTGGGAACCGCGCAATCACGTCCAACTCACCGCCCATGGCCTCAATATGGCTGCGCAATGTGGACAGGTACATGTCGGCCCGCCTCTCAATTTTGGCGATCGAAGGCTGCTGCACATGCAGCACTTCGGCCAACATTTTTTGAGACAAACCACGCGCCTGACGCAGCTCGTTGAGCGGCATTTCGGCCAACATCTGCCGGGTCATGCCATCCAATTTCTCGCGGGCTGCTTGGCTCATGCCTGGCCGAAGTTCTGTAAATTTCTTAGCCATCTATCGCTCCTTCACGTTGAAGTTGAACCAAGGGCTAGTCATGCAGCCTGTCGGCCATCGGCACATTCACCTCTTACCATCGGCCATTGCCCGTCTTGTCGCCGCCAATCAAAAGAATCGGCATTCGGCTCGGATCGAAGTCGTGCAGCATGCGAAAAGATCGCCCCACATACTGTGTTCGGAGTTTGCGCATAGGCCGTGCCCAGAGCCATGGATAGCAGCTGTGGTGATGCCCCAACGATAGCTACCGCGTTTCAAGCAACTGCACCGATGCATTCAAAAACACTTGCTCGTCTTTCGTGAGGCTGGCCTGCCAGCCACCGAATTCGTCTGTGCATTCAACTTCCCAAGTCAGGCACAAATATAGCCTCCATGGAATATTTCGTCAAATGCATGTTCAGGCCGCCTGAGCTGACTTGTTTGAAATAGTTGGGCGGAAAGTTTTCGCCCAACTATTTAAGCCTCCGTTTTGAAGGGGTGAATTAAAGGTGTGAAGTTCAAAAAATACAGAAAGCAAAAAGCCCGTACAAATCGAAATTTGTACGGGCTTTGCATTCTGGCGGAGCGGACGGGACTCGAACCCGCGACCCCCGGCGTGACAGGCCGGTATTCTAACCAACTGAACTACCACTCCTGGTAGACAACGTTCACTTCTTACGAAGCCAAGTGCTGACGACTTGTTTGACCAACTTCACCGAAGTGAAACTGGTGACCCTAAGGGGATTCGAACCCCTGTAGCCACCGTGAAAGGGTGGTGTCCTAGGCCTCTAGACGATAGGGTGCCTCGCAGAACCGAGGGAAACTATAGTCTAAGGGCCGAAAGTAAATCAATTATTCTAAAGCCTTTGGAT
>CANFWI010000032.1 GCA_947450675.1 Comamonadaceae bacterium
AATAGCAGGGGGCTTAGAGCCTGTTCGGCTTGTTCTGGCTCCTCGACCTGGGCTCGAACCAGGGACCTACGGATTAACAGTCCGGCGCTCTACCAACTGAGCTATCGAGGAATGAAGCCTCAGATTATAGCCTGCGTTTTTTGGTGTTTTTGGATGCTGCGTTTAAAAATTTCTGATTGGAGGTGAATCGCCTCTGCTTCTGGATCAGCGGCGGCGACCAGCGCGCGCACAACAGCGGCTGAGCCGACGCCACTGGCCATGACGTCAGGCAAGCGGGCGGCGTCGATGCCGCCGATAGCGACTAACGGGTAGTCGCGCAGCACGCTGGTGTAGGCGCTGAGTCTGCCGGTGCCTTGGGGCGCGGTGAGCATGCGTTTGAGGGTGGTCGGGAAGACGGCGCCCATGGCGATGTAGCTGGGTGCATGGGCGTCGGCACGCAGCATTTCTGCATAGCCGTGGGTGCTGAGTCCTAGGCGCAGTCCGGCTTGCTGAATGGCGTTCAGATCGGCGGTGTCAAGGTCCTCTTGGCCGAGGTGAACGCCGTAGGCGCCAGCGTCTATCGCGGCTTGCCAGTGGTCGTTGATGAAGAGCAGGGCATTCGTGCCCTGCACCGCGTTGACGGCGGCTTGCACTTCACGCGCAATCGCGGCGGGCTCTTCAGATTTGAAGCGCAATTGCAGCGTGGGCACACCGGCTTTGGCCATGCGGGCGACCCAGGCCGCGTCGGGCAACACGGCGTACAAACCGAGCTGTTGCGGACAAGAGGCAAAGCTGTTGTGGCGCGGCAAAGACTGAATGCCGAAGTCGCTGGGTTCTGTGGGCCATTGGGCGGTGTCAAAGCTGCCGGTGCGCTCAGTTTGAGCTTGCCAGGCCTTGGCCACGCAGTCTGCATCGATCTCGATAAAACCCATCCGCAGGCAGGCTTCGTTGGCGGCGTTGTAGACCGAATTTCCGACGGCCTTGTTGTTGGTTTTGTCGACCGCAGGCGAGGATGTTTCCAAACCCAAAGCGAGTTGATGCGCGCTGACAATCGCCCGCACGGCGGTGTCATGGTCGATGCTGTTCAAAGTCTGCTGAATCGTTGGCATAGTGGTTCCTTTGCGCGGGTTGTCAGTGGCCAGCGTGGTGCCAAAAAGGCGTGCCCAACACCGGGGTGCTGGGCTGTGCAGCTTCTTGTTCGGCCATCACGCCGCCGCGGTATGCGCCACGGCCGGCTTGCACGGCATCGGCAAATGCGCCGGCCATCATCAGCGGGTCTTGCGCCAGTGCCACGGCGGTGTTGAGCAGCACGCCGTCGTAGCCCCATTCCATCACTTGGCAGGCATGGGAGGGCAGGCCGAGGCCGGCGTCAACAATCATCGGCACGTCGAGCCGCTCGCGCAGCAAGCGCATGGCGTAAGGGTTGATCGGGCCTTTGCCGGTGCCAATCGGTGCCGCCCACGGCATCACGGCTTGACAACCGACATCGACCAATTTTCGGCACAGCACCAAGTCTTCTGTGCAGTAAGGCAATACCTTGAACCCGTCTTTGATCAGGTGGCTGGCGACCTCGACCAGATTGAGCGTGTCGGGCTGCAGTGTGTAGTCATCCCCGATGAGTTCGAGTTTGATCCAGTCGGTCGAAAAAACCTCGCGTGCCATTTGCGCGGTGGTGATGACTTCTTGAATGCTGTGGCAGCCGGCGGTATTGGGCAGCACCGGAATGCCGAGCTTTTTGAGCAGTTCCCAAAAGCCGTTGCTGGTGTCTGCCGTGACCACGCCCTGCCGACGCAGCGACGCCGTGACCATGGCTGGCTTGGCGCGGCGCAGCGCGGCTTCCATGACGCTGGGCGACGGATAGCGCGCCGTGCCGAGCAGCAAGCGGCTCTGGAAGGTTTCGCCGTAGAGGACCAGCGGATCTGTGGCCACTGAAGTTGAAGCGTCGTTCATGAATAGGTTCCTGGCTGTGTGGCCGGTTCAGCTGTCGTTTTAGCCGCCGGTGATGGGGGCAATGATTTCGATCTGGTCGCCGTCTTGGAGTGGCGTTGCAGCGTACTGGGTCTTGGGCACGAACTGCAGGTTGAGTGCCGCCGCAAACGGTGGCCGTGCGTTAGCCAAGGCCAGTGCATCGGCGAGCGTCGCGGCAGCGTCAATGTCGTGCGGGATGCGGTTCACAAAAATTTGCATAAGGCGGATTTGAGAGGGGGTTTTAGGCCACTTGTGTTTGGGTTGCGTAGGCGCTTGGTAGGTGTTCAACCCGCAGGTCAAAGCTGCGCGCCAGCTCGCTGTCTCCTGTGGCCAGCAGTTCCATCACGACGTCCAGCATGGCCGGCGCAATCAAAAAACCGTGGCGGTACAAGCCGTTGATTTGCAGTGAGCGTGCGCCGGTGAAGCGGACGGCGGGCAGGTTGTCTATCAAAGTCGGGCGGCACTGGGTTGAGATTTCAAGCAGCCGCGCTTCGGCAAAACCCGAGTGCACCGAGTACGCGGCGCTGAGCAGTTCGAGGGCTGAGCGCACGCTGGCGGGCGACATGTCTTCGGATTCAATCTCGGTCGCGCCGATGACAAAAACATGGTCTTCTTTGGGCGCAATATAAAGCGGGTAACGCGGGTGCACCAGACGCACCGGCCGCAGCAGCGTGACCTCAGGCGCATGCACGCGCACCACCTCACCGCGCACGCCGCGCAGGCCTTGCCACTCGGGTTTGGCACCCAGGCCGCGGCAATCAAATACCCAGCCGGGCTGGTCTGCTGTGCCCGGTGAAAATTCTTCCGGTGAGCGCGGGCTGTTCCAGTGCAGCTCGACTTTGAGTTGCTCCAGCTGATGCAGCAAGGCCGCCAGCAGTTGACGGTTGTCGAGCTGGCCTTCACCTGGTAAATAAAGGCCTTGCGCAAAGCGCTGACCGAGCGCGGGTTCAAGTGCGCCTATGGCTGCGGCGTCCAACGTTTGCGCCGCTTGCAACTCGGGCATGGCCCGGGCGGTGGTGTCCAACTGCCGTTGAAAGCGCGAGGCCTCGGCGGCGTCTTGGCGGTGCCAGACGATCAAGGTGCCGTTGTGCTGAAAGAAGGTCGGTTGCGTCAGTTGCGCGATGAGTTCGGGCCAACGCTTGAGGCCGTGGCTGCCCATGCGCACCACGCCGTTTTCTGTCACCGCGGATTCGGCCAGTGGTGCCAGCATGGCCGCCGCAGCGCGGGCCGCAGAGGTGGTTGCGTCAGCGGCGCCGGCTTCATGCACCGTGACCCGATGACCGGCTTGGGCCAGCGTCACGGCCAGCAGCCGGCCCATGAGGCCAGCGCCGAGAACAAGCATGTGCGCACTAGGTACGCTAGAAGCGCGGAGGTCGCGGGGAGCGGTTGTCATTGAATCCATCTGAAGTAAAGCAGGTGGACAAAACAAGAGCGCGCTGGGAAAACGACGCTGTCTGAAAACTTCCCACGCCAGCATGATCTGGATCGGGTCTTAGGGTTTTTCTCAGTCCAGCGTTCAAGCCAGACACCCCTGTTTCATCCGTAGCCAGAATTACATCACAAGTCGCTTACCCGGCACTTTTTTGGATCTTTGAGGGCCAACTTGCCCGATAATTTTGGCATGAGCACTTACGCCTTCCCCGTCCCTCACCACCGTTATGCCCGGGTCTTGTCGATTGCTGGCTCGGACAGCGGCGGCGGTGCCGGCATTCAGGCCGACCTGAAAACCTTCAGCGCCTTGGGCTGCTTCGGCATGACGGCCATCACCGCCTTGACCGCACAAAACACGCTGGGCGTGTCCAGCATTCATGCTGTGCCGCCTGAGTTTTTGAAGGCGCAATTGCAGGCCGTGATTGAAGACATTGGCGTTGATGCCGTGAAGATCGGCATGCTGCATTCGCCGGAAGTCGTCAAGGTCGTGGCGTGGGCGATTCGTCACTACCAGCTGGAGAACGTGGTGTTGGACCCGGTGATGGTGGCGACCAGTGGCGACCGTTTGATTGAGGAAGACACGGTTCAGGTGCTGCGGCGAGAGCTGTTTCCGATGGTCAGCGTGATCACGCCGAATCTGGACGAAGCGGCTTTGCTGCTGGGTCGACCGCTTGAACGCGCAGATGAGCTAGACCAAGCCGCCAGCGATTTGCTGGCGATGGGTGCACGCGCTGTCTTGCTCAAGGGCGGCCACTTGCAGGGGCAAGCGGTGGTGGATGTCTTGGCCGAGTCCGGCCAGCCTTGGCTGCACCTGCGCTCTGAACGCATCGCCAGTAAAAACGTGCACGGCACGGGCTGCACCTTGTCATCGGCCATCGCCGCTTACTTGGCACTGGGTCTGCCGCTGCGAGATGCGGTGCAGCAGGCACGGGCGTATATTTTGGCGGCGATTGCGGCCGGTGCGGCGGTTGAAACCGGCTCAGGCCATGGGCCCTTGAACCATGGTTTTGCGCCTGTGCCGCTTCACTTCATCACCAAGCCGCCGTCGACCACCAGCACCTGACCGGTCATGAAGCGGCTCCAGTCAGAGGCCAAGAACAACACCGGTCCGGTGATGTCTTCAGGGTTGCCGATTCGGCCCAACGGGGTTTGCGCCACGATCGTATCTTTCACGGTTTCCCGCGTCAGTCGGCTTGATTCGGTGGGCATCACCAGTCCGGGCGCAACACAGTTCACGCGAATGCCCAGCGGCCCTAAATCCGTCGCCAAATGGCGGCTGAAACCGACCAAGGCTGACTTGGCCGTGGCGTAGTCGTTGTAGGCGACGGTGGGGCGTTCGACCAAGTCACTCACCATGTTGATGATGCTGCCTTGCGTGCGCTGCCTGAAGTGCGGCAACAACGCTTGGCAGACGTTGTAGGCGGCTTGCACTGACCCGTCGAATTGCGTCTGGAAGGCATCCCACGGCAACTCCCAAAAACGCTGCCGATGCTCGGGGTCAAAGGCGTACGGGCTGAAGGCGTTGTTGACCACCACATCAATACGCCCGGTTTCCAGCAATGCTTGCGCGATCATCGTTGTGACCGCCTGCGGCTCGCGCACATCGGCCTGCAAGGCCATGGCATCGCCGCCCAGTTGCTGGCAGGCTTGCACCACCTCGTCAGCGGCGGCTACGTTTTGCAGGTAGTTGACCAAGACCATCGCGCCTTCGCGTGCAAAGGCTTTGGCAATGGCCGCACCGATGCCGCGACTGGCGCCTGTGACCAAGACCACCTTGCCTTGAAAGGCTGGGCTGTTGGTGCTCATCGTTTACCCGGCAGCAAGTCTTGACTGACGACGTCCGTGATTTTGATGTCACGTTGGATCACGCCGAAGGCTTTGTAGGCTTGAGCGCCGGTTTGCAGTGACGTCATGTCAAAAGAGCCAAGCCCATTTTTTTGCGTGTTGACCGACACACTGGACAGATTGCGCAGCTTGATGACTTCGATATTGATCGCCGGATCCTTACCGTCTATGGCGTATTTGACAGCCAGTTTGGCGGCTTCTTCTGGGGCGCTGATCATCCAATTTGCGCTGTCCCGATAGGCCAACAGAAAGCGCTTGAGCACTTCTTTCTTCGCCTGGTAAGTCTCTTCACGAACCACAAAAAAGTCGCTGGAAATGTTCAGGTAGTTTTTGACTTCCATCACATTGACGTCGCCCAAACCGCGTTGCTTGCCGACCAGCCAGCCGGTGTCGGTGGCGGCTGTGGCGTCGACTTGGCCTTGCATCAAGGGGGCGAAGTTCAACAAACCGGTCACCACCACGGTGACGTCGGATTCGCTCAAGCCGGCTTGGTGCAAGAGCACTTGCAGGTTTTGCCGGGTGCCGCTGGACAGGCTGTAAACGCCAATGCGTTTGCCTTTCAGGTCGGCCGGTTTGGTGATGTTGGCTGATTTGAGGGACACCACGTTGAAGACGTTTTGCGGATAGATGTCGTAGATGGCGCGCAGTTTTTCACCCTTGTCCAAGGCTGCAAAAAATGAACCTGGGTCGGTGAAGGCGATGTCGGCCTGGCCGCTGAGGATATTGCGCAATGCGTCGCCACCGCCTGCGCCGGGCACGTAGCCGAGTTCAATGCCGCGCGCTTTGAAAAAGCCCTTGTCTTCTTCGACCAGCAGGTTGGTGATTTCGGTGATGGGTTTGCTCCAACCGGCCACCACCATTTTGTCGAGCCGGGCTGGCGACTGCGCCAGACTGGTGGCCGGTGCGCTGAGTGCGAAAGCACTGATTGCGATGGCCAGAAATGAGGCCAGCCCTTGATATTTATTTGTCCCGTTTTTCATTTTTCATCTTTCTTTTGAATAACAACATGAGGCCGGAGCAAGCGTCGCTCCAGCGATTCGGCAAACTTGTAAAACACCAACCCCAGCACGGTGATCAGCACCAGCACTGCAAACATCAGCGGCGTGTCCATGGAGCCTTGCGCGGCAATGATCAGCGCGCCTAGGCCTTTGCTGGCGCCAATGAACTCGGCCACCACCGCGCCGACCCAAGCCAACACGACGGCGATGCGAACACCCGCCATGATGCTGGGCAAGCCTGTGCGAACCTTCAGCCGCCACAGGGTTTGCCAGCGGCTGGCCCGCAACATGCGAAACAACTCCAGCCCTTGTGGGTCCACTTGTTGCAGGCTGGTGGCGGTGTTCTCTAGCAAGGGGAAAAAACAAATCAAGGCGGTCATGACCACGATGGGCAAGGTGCCAAAGCCAAACCAGACGATGAACAGCGGTGCCAGCGCCAGCTTGGGCACGACCTGGCTGATGACCACGTAAGGCATCAAAATACCGCGCCAACGAGCCGATTCGCCGAGTACGATGCCGCCCAGAAAACCCACCGTACCACCCAGTAAAAGTCCCAGCACCACGGCTCGGGTGGTGCTGAGAATGTGGGGCCACAGGTAGCCGCTGGCCAAGCCTTGCCAAAGCGATTGAGCAATCACGCTGGGGGCGGGCAGCACCAAGGCTGATGGCTGGGCCAAGCGCACCCAGACCTCCCACACCAAGATGAAGCCGACGCCCATGGCAATTGACATCCAGTGCTCGCGCCGCATCACGGGCTCCCGTCCATCGCTTGCCGCAGCTCCGCGCAACGGGCATTGAAGTCAGCCGTGTAGCGCAGCGCGGGCAGGCGCGGGTGTGGCAAGTCAACGGCCAGTTGGTGGCAAAGCACGCCCGCCTGCATGACGCTGACGTGGTCAGCCAGATAGACAGCTTCGGCAATGTCATGCGTGATGAACAAAACAGACGTGCCTTGACTTTGGCAAAGTGCCAGCAAGTCTTGCTGCAACTCGCTGCGCGTGATGGCGTCCAGCGAGGCAAAGGGCTCGTCCATGAACAACATCGGCGGCGCGTTGACCAAGGCCCGTGCGATTGCGACACGGCTTTGCTGCCCGCCAGACAGTTGCGGCGGATAGCGCGACGGCATGTCTTTTAAACCGAGTTGATCGAGCAAGGCCATGGCTTTCTCACTTTGAGCAGCTTGCACTTTCCCATGCAGGGCGATGGGCAACAAGACGTTGTCCAGCACCGTGAGCCAGTCCAGCAAGGTCGGCGTCTGAAACACAAATCCCATGTCGGGGTTGGGGCCGGTGACTGGCACACCTTGCAAGGCAATCGCACCACTGTGCGGCTGCAGCAAACCTGCAGCGAGTTTGAGCAAGGTGGTCTTGCCGCAGCCACTGCGGCCAATCAGGCAATGAAAACCGCCATGGGCAATGTGCAGACTGACGCCCCTCACAACGTCCAGCACGACCTCGCCCCTACCCGGGAAGGCATAGCGAACGTCGTCTAGTTCTAAAAAGCGCGTCATGTCACAGCTCATAGCCAGTGAAGCGTTCCGCGGCCAGTTCAGCCGACGGGTCGATGTCGACCATGCGCACCAAGTCCAGCAAGCTGAAGCGGCCATCGTGATGCCAACCGGCCTCGGGTGAGGTCATGGCCCCTAAGGCGCAAATGCGCGTGACGCCGGCTTGGCCTAAAGCATCCCCCAGCGCCAGCAGTTCTTCGGGCGCTGCCGCCAAGCCCACCGTTTGCAAGTAAGCGCGTTGCGGCTCAATCAGTGGCATCACGTCTTGCAGTGAGTTCAGGGCGACCACCAATACGCAGCGGTTCAGCGGGCCGGGCAGCAGCGTTTGTGGCGTGTCAGCGTAGGCAACCGTGAAAGCTTGCGCCGCGTCGCCCAGCACCTGATGACCGATTTGCCGGAGGCTCTCAAATTCATGCTGTTTTCGCCAACTCGCGACGCTGGCCGCTTCTTCAAGCGTCAAGGTGCGGCGTGTAAATTTGGCGGTCAGTGCCGCCAACTCACTGGCCATGAGCTGCGCAAATTCGAGGGGTTGAACTTGTCCACCCCGCTGCACATAAAACACCTGCGGCGAATAACAACCTTGCTGGTCCCAGCGCGCCACATCCAGTGCCGCTGCACGCGCTGTGGATTGCCCTCGCAGGACAGACAGCGCAGCATTCGAGACCATGCCAAAACTCAGCTTGTGGCCGTGCGACAAGAAGCGCGTAGTCACTGGCATCCGGTCTTGCATGCTGCGCAGCGCCGTGTTGCCGCCGTAGGCCAGCACCACCTCGGCCTCGGCAAAGACGCAACGCTCAAGAACGTCGTCGCCGCCTTGCCACCAGACCACGGCGAAGCAGTCGGCCCAGCGCGGCTCGACCTCGGCCAGCAGACGGGCAAACAGGCTGGCAAAAATGGGTTCAGCGCTAGAAATTTTGCCGATGGTGCCGGCTTTGACCAGCAGGCCAGAGACGAAACTCCACAAGGGCAGGGCGGGCACATTGCCGGCCCAGACATGGACCAGCAACTCGGGGCCGATGGCTTTGCTCCAACCGCCTTTGGGGCGGGGCTGGAACTCGTCGAGCAGCTTGGGGTTGGCAAAGTCTTCTGTGATGAAGCGCTGCAGCTGCAGCGCTCTGAAAGTTTGCAGATAGCTGTTCAAACCGAGCCGCACCATGGCGGCATCAAAGCCGGTGGCGCGAGGCAACAGGTGCTCCAACGCTTGGCGGTAGGGGTCGTTGGCGTTGAGCAAGCGCGCGATGGCGGTGTCGAGGGTGCGGACGATGTCCGAGACCGGCCACGACTTCAAATGCGTTCGGCTGGCTAGGCGAATGCGGCTGGCGAGGGCTTTGAATTGCTCGGTGCTGAGTTCAGGCACCGCCACCGTCAGCGCATTGTTGGGTGCGCCCAGTTGCAGGTGCTTCCAGCGCACCTCATCGTCTCGCAGGCCGGGCAAATAACCCGCCTTGAATACGTCCGCTTTGAGGAAGTTTTCTTTGGGGGCGCTCATCATCCGCGTGCTGCTTTCAAAAAGTCTTCAACCGCCAGCGAGCAGCCCTTGGCCTGGGCACCTTGAGCTCGGCCCAGTAAGACAAAACCGTCGTCGGTGGCGACGCCCACATCTTCCGTCAAGATGGTGACGACGGAGTTGACGTTGGCCAGATCGGTGTGGGCCAAAATGCCGCGCTCGCCATGGGCGACTTCTTGGCCCGTCAATGGGTTGAGCAAGCGTGACCGCAGCCAGTGCGGTCCACGTTTGACCGACGGAACGCTGCGGTTGCCGGCGTCATAAAACTGCGTGCTCAGCTCAGTCATGCCGTACATGTTGATGCACTGCCGCCGGTCGACGCCGAAGGTGGCCGACAACTGGGCGTAAAACTCCTCCATCGGAATGTCTCGGGACTGGCCTTTGAAGCCGCCGGTGTCGAGAATTCGGCTGCCCTTTGGCAAGACAAACGACAAGCCGCGCACTTGCAGTTCATCCAGTAGATGGACAAAGCTGTAGCTCGCCCCCAACAAGGCAAAGGCTTGACCTGATTGCTCGGCCTTGCGCAGTGCCTCACACAGAGCGTCGGTGCGCAGCCCGTTTTTGTCTAAGTAGTAGGCGCTGTCAGCGCTTGCAAAATGTTGCATCGCCAAGCCTAGGTAGTGGGCGAGGGATGAGTTCTGCATCAAGGTTTCGCTTGGGAACAAAATGCCCATCGGCAGACGCGCGTCGCCTTGCATGAAGTGTTCGCTGAAGTGGCGCAGCATGGAGGCGTCATACACCGCTAAGTTGGGGTGGTGGTGCCGGCCCTTGACCTCGCCACGGGTCGTGCCGCTGGTCATGAAGACGCGCTCGCACGTCTCTGCCGGCACACAACTCAGCGTGAATTCCTTAAAGGCGTCGATCGGCACGGCCGGAATGTCACGCCAACTTTTCACCAGCCGTGGGGTTTTGCCGCGCAATTGACAAAAGCGCTGAAAAGGCAGGTTGAGCATGAACTGTCGGGCAAAGATACGCAGCGCCAATTCATTGAATTCTTCATCGCTTACGGCTGGGCGTGCGATGAACGCCAGCAATTCGCGGTTGATGTCTTCAGAAGTAGTGCTGCTGTGTGCCGTGTCTTGCGCCATGTCCTGTGCCATTTTTATCGGCAGGGAGGCTGGGGGCTCACGAGGATGCTCTCAGAGTAAGAGACAGTCCTTGGAAAACTAGCTTCCCTGCGCGAGGATTACCTCAATCAGGTTCAAAGGGACTTTCTCAGCCGCTGCACTTTCGTGACAACAGCACCCCTAGCGAATGGTTCTTGCGAACGCCTTGCATTGTAGAGCCGCCTTGAGGCTGCTGTACAGGGCGATTTTTCAGTCGGCTGACATGGGCTTTTCAACACCCAGCACCTTGTGCAGCTTGGTGCTGGTGGTGGTGTATTGCAGCTGGATGGTTTTGTCCGGGAAGATGATGGGGGCAGCGCCAAAAGCGGCCAGCACACACTCATGAAAGCCGCACAAAATCAGTTTCTTTTTGCCGGGATAGGTGTTGATGTCACCGACCGCAAAGATGCCGGGCTCGCTGGTCGAAAATTGCTCGGTGTCGACGGTGAGTTGTTTGCGCTCAATCGCCAGACCCCAGTCGGCAATCGGCCCGAGCTTGGGCGACAGACCGAAGAACACCAGCAGCTTGTCGAGCGGCACTGCGTGTGTCACGCCTTCGGGGTCTGTGACCTTGGCCGTGGTCAGCTTGCCGGCTTTTTCTTCATAGCCTGTCACTTGGCCCGCCATGAAGCGCATGGCATGGGCCGCGCACAGGGCTTTCATGTCTGCCACTTTGGCTGGGTCTGCTTGAAAACTGTCACGCCTGTGAACCAAGGTCACGCTTTTGGCTCGGTTGGGGCCTGCTTTGGCGAAGGAGATGGCTGCGTCTAGGGCTGCATCGCCACCGCCGATGATCACCAAGTCTTGCCCTGCAAAGTCTGCCGGGTTGCGGACTTGGTAAAAAAGTTGCGAGTCGTCAAACTTCTCGAGGCCTTCGAGGCGCAGCAGACGCGGCTGGAAGGCACCGACACCTGCAGCAATAAAAATCGTCTGGCTTAAAAAAGCCGTGCCTTTGTTCGTCGTCAACAAAAAACGGCCGTCGGCCTGCTTTTCAAGGGTGCTGACTTCTTGGCCGAAATGAAAAGTCGCGCCAAAGGGCTCAATCTGCCTCAACAGCGACGCCGTGAGTTCGCGGCCGGTGGTGGCTGGCAGGGCCGGAATGTCGTAAATCGGCTTGTCGGGGTACAGCTCAATGCATTGACCGCCAGCGTAGGCCAGCGAATCGATCACGTGGGCCTTGATCTCCAGCAGACCCAACTGAAACACCTGATACAAGCCGACCGGACCCGCGCCGATGATGACGGCCTCGGTTTCGATCACGGCTGTATTCACTAGATCTGCCGCCAGAAAAATCAGCGAACCAGTTCGCTGAGCTTGCCGGTCTTGTCTTTCCAGTCGTCGGCGTCTGGCAAGGCGGGTTTGCGCTTGGTGATGCTTTTCCAACCGGGCTGGGTCGACAACTCCAAGTTGATCTTGATGAAGTTGAGCTGGTCTGCGGGCAGGTCTTCTTCGGCATAAATCGCGTTGACCGGGCATTCGGGAATGCAGACGGCGCAGTCAATGCACTCGTCCGGCTCGATCACCAACATGTTGGGGCCTTCGCGGAAACAGTCGACGGGGCACACATCCACGCAGTCGGTGTACTTGCAACGGATACAGGATTCGGAAACGACGTGGGTCATGCTTTTTTGGCTCGGTCGGTAAAAACCCTAGATTTTAAGATCTTTCTAGGGGAGGGCTAAGGGGAAGGTTTAAAGCCGGGCTTAAACCTATTGGGCGGACAGAATCAACGCGGCGCCGGACGTCTTGTGCGAGGCGGTATCGACCAGCACCAGCGAACCCAGAATGCGTGATTCGGCAAAGGGCACGGCAGCGATGGGTTCTTGCAGGGTCAGCTCGACCACGCCGATGGCGTTGGCGTCGAGTTGCGTCGCGGCTTGTTCTTCCAGCGTGTTGATGTTCACTTGGTGGACGATGCGCTTGACCTTGGCCTTGACCCAACGGTGACCTTGCAAGGCCCAATACAGGCGGCCTGGCAACAAGGGTTCGTCGTCCATCCAAGCGACGGTTGCTGTCAGCTCGCGCTTGCCGGGTGAGGCGCCAAAGCCTTCAGTGGCCAACAGCACGTCACCGCGTGAGACGTCGAGTTCACGGTCCAAGATGATGCCGGCGCTGTGGCCTGCACGCACCGACTTCGGCGAGCGCGCATGGTCCAGCACTTCGGCCACTACAGCGCTTTTGCCGCCGGGCAAGACGCTCACGCTCTGGCCGACTTGCACCGCGCCGCTGGCAATGCGACCCCAAAAAATCCGTCGTCCTTGTGAGGTGTCAGCACTGGACGAAAACTTTTCAACCCACTGCACCGGAAAGCTGAAGGGCTGGGCCGTGTCGGCAGGTGTGGCCGACAGCTGCTCCAGAATCGCCAACAAGGCCGGGCCTTGGTAGTTGCACCAGCCGGGGTTGGCGTCCACCACGTTAAAGCCAATCAGCGCCGACACCGGCACGATGGCGTGCGCGGTGATACCAGCCTCTTGGGTGAACTGCCGCAGCGCTGCGCTGATGTGTTCAAACGCCAGCGCAGGGTCTTCCACGGCGTCGAGTTTGTTGACGGCAAAAACGATGGACGGCACGCGCAGCAATTTCACCAGCAACGAATGACGGCGGGTTTGCGGCAACAGATTCGGCAGGGCGGACTGCCAGTCGAGCTTGGTGGCGTCGACCAGCACCACGGCCGCGTCGGCGCTGGAGGCGGCCGTGACCATGTTGCGCGTGTACTGCTCGTGGCCGGGTGCATCGGCAATGATGAATTTACGGGCGACCGTGTTGAAGTAGCGGTAGGCCACGTCAATCGTGATGCCTTGTTCGCGCTCTGCTTGCAGGCCGTCGGTCAGCAAGGCCAAGTCGACCTTGCCGCTGCGTTGAACGCTGGCCAACTGGTCTTGCAGCACGGCGCGGGAGTCGACCAACAGGCGGCCGATCAGCGTGCTCTTGCCGTCGTCGACGCTGCCGCAGGTGACAAAGCGCAGGGCTGCGCGCGTGTCTTGCTCGGCGTTGTTAGAAGCGTTGTCCGCAACGTCAGGGTTGCTGGTTTGAAGAATCGTGCTCATCAGAAATAACCCTCTTTTTTGCGCTTCTCCATCGAGGCGTCGGAAGTCTTGTCGTCCATGCGGGTGGCACCGCGTTCACTGACGTCGGCGGTCAGTGTTTCCAGCACCACTTCGGCTGGGTTGGCAGCCGGGCTTTCGACCGGGCAGGTGCAGGTGATGTCGCCCAAAGTACGAAAGCGCACGGTTTTATCAACCGCGGTTTCTCCGGCTTTCAAGGGCGTGAGTTCGGTCACTGGCACCAGCAAACCTTTGCGCTCGACCACCGTGCGTTGGTGCGCGTAATACAGCGACGGCAGTTCGATGTTCTCGCGCTCAATGTATTGCCAGACGTCGAGTTCAGTCCAGTTGGAAATCGGGAACACGCGAAAGTGCTCACCCGGCTGCAAGCGTGTGTTGAACAGGTTCCACAACTCTGGCCGTTGGGCTTTGGGCTGCCATTGACCGAAGGCATCGCGGTGCGAAAAAATCCGCTCTTTGGCGCGGGCTTTTTCTTCGTCACGGCGGGCACCACCAATCAGGGCGTCAAAGCGAAACTCTTCAATCGCCTCCAGCAGCGTGACCGATTGGTGCACATTGCGTGACTCGCCCGGGTGCGCCAGCCGAACCGTGCCGCGCTTCATCGAATCTTCGACGTTCCGGACAATCAAATTAGCGCCCAGCTGCTGGGCCCGGTAGTCGCGGAAATCGGTGACTTCCGGGAAGTTGTGGCCGGTGTCGATCATCAACAGCGGGTACGGAATATGGCCGCCGCGGGTGCTGTCAACAAAGGCTTTTTCAGCGCACTTGAGCAGCACCAGCGAGTCTTTGCCGCCAGAAAAAAGCAGGGTCGGGCGCTCGAAAGCGGCGGCGACTTCACGCAGGATGAAGATGGCTTCTTCTTCTAAAGCGTCCAGATGCGCATTGCTCAAATGGGGTTGGGCTTGAGTCAGCACGGTGGCTTCGGCTACAGCGTTCACGCGGAGACCTCTTTGATAGGAGTGATGGATGAAATGGAGGAGGACTGACCTTCTGCCGTGTCAGACACATGCAGGCCGCACTCTTTGGCGCTTTCTTGTTCCCACCACCAGCGGCCGGAGCGAATGTCTTCGCCCAGCGTGACAGCGCGGGTGCAAGGCGCGCAACCGATGCTCGGGAAAAACTCGTCGTGCAGCGGGTTGTAGAGAATGTCGTTGATACTGATGAAATGCCAAACGTCGCCGGCGGTCCAGCGGGCCAGCGGGTTGACTTTTGCGCGTTCGCTAGGTTGGCCGACCAATTCGTGCTCGATGAACTCGACCTCAGCACGGGCGTTGGATTGCTCGCGGCGCAGGCCGGTCAGCCAACCTTTTTTGCCGGCCAACGCACGACCCAGGGGTTCCATTTTGCGGATGCCGCAGCATGCTTTGCGCAGGTCGACGCTCTGATACATGGCTTTGTCGCCGTGCGTGCTGACGAATTCAGCAGCGACTTCGGCAACTGGACGGTAGGCTTCAACCGGGCGGCCGTAGCGCGCTTCAATGCGGCCAATCATCGCCACGGTCTGCGGGTGCAGCATGCCGGTCTCCAGCACAAAAATGCTGCAATCGATGTGGTGCTCAGCCAGCAAGTGGGTGATGACCATGTCTTCAGCGCCCAAGCTGGAGGCCTGCGTCAAGGGCGAAAATTCTTGCGCTGCGCGCTTTAAGAGGGCGATAGTTTCGGCCAACTTGGCGTCGAAGTCTGGCGAGGCTTTGGCGTAAAGCGAGACTGCGCTCATGAGCGGGTGCTTTCAGTGTGGGCGAAGTGCGGCTTGATCTGTACCGCGTCGCCTTGGTAGCGGCCGACGCCGTAGCCGGGGTAACTGGCCAGCACGCGCTGCGCTACGTCAAGCGGCTGGTCGGCGCGCAACACGGCGACGTCAAAACCGCTGCGTTCCATTTGCGCGAGTTGGTCGACCAGCACGTCGCCGGTGGCGCGAATCTCACCGGTGAATTCACGCCGACGGCGCAGCAAGAAAGCCTGGCTGTAGGCGCGGCCGTCGGTAAATTTTGGAAAGTGCAGGTCGATGCGTTGGACGCCGTCCAGCGGCAGATCCATCGGGTCGGCATCGTTGGCGAAAACCACGGTGCCGGGGAGTTCAGCGGCGTTGTCGTGAGCGGTGAGTAATTTCATGGTGGGTACTTTCAAACTGTCTTCAAGCCGTCTCGACCACGGCGATGCGCGCGCTCTTGGCGGCGGCCTTGTACGGCTCCATGCCGACGCGGCGCAGCGTGGCAATGAAGGTTTCGCCAGCGCTGCGCTGTTGGCGATAAGTCTCCAGCACCGCTTCAATGACTTCTGGCACTTCCGATGCGGTGAACGACGGGCCGACGACTTTGCCCGGCAGCGGGTCACCGCTCAGGCTTGAGCCGTCAGAGCCGCCCAGCGACACTTGGTACCACTCCAGGCCATCTTTGTCGACACCCAAAATACCGATGTGACCGCTGTGGTGATGACCGCAGGAGTTGATGCAACCGCTGATGTGCAGGTCGATCTCGCCCAAGTCATGCAGTTCGTCCATGTCTTGGTAGCGCTCGGTGATGGCTTCGGCAATCGGGATCGAACGGGCATTTGCCAGCGAGCAAAAGTCGCCGCCGGGGCAGGCGATCATGTCGGTCAGCAGGCGGATGTTCGGGCGGGCAAAGCCTGCCTTGCGCGCGGCGCGCCAGAGCTCGGGCAACTGGTCGCAGGCGACCCACGGCAACAGCAAATTTTGGTCGTGCGTGACCCGCAATTCGCCAGCGCTGAAGACGTCAGCCAATTCGGCGGCCTTGTCGAGCTGGTCGGCGGAGGCGTCGCCGGGCGCTTGGCCGAGTCTTTTGAACGACAGCGTGACCGCGCGCAAATCAGGGTTTTGGTGCGATGTGACGTTCTGCTTGAGCCAACGGCCAAACTCGATGTCGTCTTCGGCGGCGGCGCGTAGGATGTTGGCGATCTTGGCGTCGGCAGTCTTGCGGTCGCAGCTCAATGACGGCGGCACGAAGCAAGCCGTGACGCGGTCAAGTTCAGCCTGCGAAATGGTGTGCGGGCCACCATCGTGCTCCATGATTTGCAGGTATTCGGCCTCGACGTCGTCGATGTAGCGTTGGCCTTCGGCTTTGACCAAAATCTTGATACGGGCCTTGTAAATGTTGTCGCGGCGGCCATAGCGGTTGTAAACGCGGATGATGGCCTCGATGAAGTTCATGACCTGATGCCAAGGCAGGAATTCACGAATCACGGTGCCGATGATCGGGGTGCGGCCCATACCGCCGCCGACCAGTACTTTGAAGCCGAGTTCGCCTTCGGCGTTGCGGATCAAATGCAGGCCGACGTCATGCCAAGCGGTGGCGGCGCGGTCTTCACGGGCGCCGCTGATGGCGATTTTGAACTTGCGCGGCAGATAAGCGAACTCTGGGTGGAGCGTGCTCCACTGGCGAAGGATCTCGCCAAACGGCCGTGGGTCGGCAATTTCGTCTGCGGCAATGCCGGCACGTTCGTCGCTGGTGATGTTGCGGATGCAGTTGCCGCTGGTTTGAATGCCGTGCATGTCGACGCTGGCCAGCAGATCCATCACGTCGGCGGACTTGTCGAGTGGAATCCAGTTGTACTGGATGTTCTGACGTGTGGTGAAGTGGGCGTAGCCAGCCGTCAGCTTGGAGCCAATCGACAAACCGCCGGTCAGCACTGGGCCGAGCAAATCTTGCTTGGCTTGGGCGTCTTTGAACAGCTGGGCATTGGGTTGGTCGTACTCACGGGCGATTTTGGCCAACACCCGCACCTGTGCGCTGGAGAGTTCGCCGTAGGGCACGGCCACGCGCAACATCGGCGCGTAGCGTTGTACGTACCAGCCGTTTTGCAGGCGCAGCGGTTTGAACTCGTCCTCAGACAAGTCGCCGGCTTGCCAACGCGTGAGTTGGTCACGGTACTGGTCAGCCCGCGCTCGGACAAACTGGCGGTCAAATTCGGTGTATTGGTACATAGTTGATTGAAAATTAAAAGGGGGTCAGATACTGTTTTTCAAGCAGTTCAGATCGTGATCAATTTGACGCCAGCGTAGGCCAGCAGCAAAGACAAAAGGGAGCGAATGATACGGTCTGGCGTTTTGTGCACCAGTTGCGAGCCGAGCCAGATGCCTGGCAGTGAGCCGATTAGCAACTTGCCCAACAAAGGCCAGTCGACCGATCCGAGCGAAGCGTGACCCAAGCCCGCCACCAGTGTCAAAGGCACTGCGTAAGCGATGTCGGCCGCGACAATGCGCGGCAGCGGCAGCAGTGGATACAACAAAATCAGCGCTGTCACACCAATTGCGCCGGCCCCCACGGAGGTCAGGGTGACCAAGGTGCCAATCACCGTGCCAAATAAAACCGGCAGACTCCAGTGACGCGGCCGTGTGGCTTCATCCAATTGCGCACCAGCGATCTGGCGGGGTATTTTTTTACCTTGGATGGCTTTGTAGAGTGTGGCCAGCGCCGTGAAGAGCAGGGCGATGCCGAGTGTCAGCGTCATGGCTTTTTGCACGGCCGGGTTGGCGGGCCCCAAGTTATGCAGCACAAAAAGCGTGATCAGCGACGCTGGAATGCTGCCCATGCTGAGCGCCCCGACCAAGCGCCACGGGACAACGCGTTGCCGCGCTAAGCTGACCGTGCCGCCCATCTTGGTGAACGCAGCAAACAGTAAATCGGTGCCGATGGCCAGATGCGGCTTGATGCCGAAGCCAAAAATCAGCAGCGGCGTCATCAATGAGCCGCCACCGACGCCCGTCAGGCCGACGATCAGGCCGACTGTGAAGCCAGCAAAAATAAACGCGAAGTCATGCATAAGCCGTCACTGTAAAAGAAGGGCTTATGAAATCAAACGACAGTTTTCTTCTTCGCTTATGCGAATAAGCTTATTCCGAAAATGGATGCCGACCCGCTTGCAATGACTGCGCCAGCCGTTTTTCTATAGGCAGTGGCTCTGCGTGCAGCCATGCCGCCAGCAATTCGCCGCACAAGACGGCAAAGCTCAAGCCTCTAGAACCCAGCGCCGTGCAGACCCACAAGCCTGGCAGCTTGGCGTCGTTCAAAGGGCCAACGATGGGCAACCTGTTTGGAGACACGCAGCGCACGCCAGCCCACGCGTTGGTCTTGTCGTCGTCGAATGAGACTTTCAAAGCTCCGGCCGTTGCCGGCAACAGTTGTTGGAGTCGCTCAAAGATGTCTTGCTGGTCCTGTTGATGAGTCTGGCTGTCGTTGTGGTCCCGCTCGAAAGTCGAGCCCATCAGCCAGTTTGGCTGGCCCTTGTCATCGAGGAAGGCCGGGACAAAGCTGCCGTGGCCATTGACCGGGAAGGGCGGCAGGGCACGGTTGTCCGTGACGGCCCCCCACGCCACTTGGCCGCGGATCGGTCGCAGCGGTAAATTCGCGTGTGCATTTGACAAGCCGACGCTTTCAAATCCTGCCGCCAAGACCACCAGTTCGGCCTCGGCAATGCAGTTGTCGGCAGCGTCCAAAACTTGCCAAACACCGTCTGGGCTGGTGTTGGTAGAGCGCCCCAGGCCCGCGACCTTGACGCCGTAGCATAGGGTGATGCCCGGTGTTCCCAGCAGCGTTTGAACCAAGCGTGTCGGTTTGATCCAGCCGCCAGCGGCGTGCCAGAGTGCGGGTGTCGGGTCGTTCTGAGTGGACAGTGCTGCGCTACCGGTTGCCGCTTCAAGGGCTTGGAGTTCACTTGGCCTTGCGAGCCGGCTCCAGTGTTCTCCGTCTTCAGGCCAGTCACTGGGCAGGCCACCGCTGGCGTCAAACCGACGCTGCAGAACACCGCTGGCTTGCCAGTCCACATCGACCCGCAGTTGTGTCTTTGCGATCTGCCACGTGGCGCGCAAGCCGCTGCGCGACAAACGCGACAACAAGCTGTCGTCGGGTGAGGTGTGCGGGGCCAGCATGCCGACCGGGAGGGCAGAAGCGCCACCGGCGGCAGATGCGTGTGCGTCCAGCACCGTCACTTGCCAGCCGCGCCGGGCCAAGCTGGCGGCGCAGGCAGCGCCGGCCAAGCCCGCGCCAATGACGACGCAACGTGTGGCCGAACGCGGCTTGGGTTGGCTGGCTTGTGCAGCTTTTTTGGGTTCCCAGCGCGGGTTGAAACGCGCTTGCAATGGTTCAGCTTGCGGCGTCAGCCCCGAGGTTTTGTCGACTTCAAAACCGCATTGCGTGAGCCCCTCCGTCACGCCGTTGGACGTCGTCATGCTTGCCAGTCGGCTGCCGCGTCGGCAGCAGCGGGCCACTGCTTTCAGCAAATGCGGGTCAACCTTGTCCGAATTTTGCGGCAGCGGGTCGCCCACAAGATAGACCGTGTCGGCTTCAAAAGACTGCTCTTTGAGCAGCGCTTTGGCATCGCCAATGCCCAGAGTCAACAAGACGTGGCCGTCTTCAAACACCAAGCGATGAAAACCGGGCAACAAGCCGCGCCACTGCTTGGCCAGTTGCTGGGCCAGCGGCAATAAATCGGGGTGTTCGGCTGCAGTGCGCAAAAGGTCTGCCGCGCTGCTGGGACAGGCTTGGGTCGAGACGAAATGAAGCAGCCGGGGGCGCTGCGGGTCATTTTTCCAAACCTGCCAAGTGGCCAAGAAGTTGAACCCCAGCCCAAAGCCGGTTTCAAGAACTCGCCACTGCGACTGCCCGGCCCAAGCTGCGGGCAGGCCGCAAGCTTGCAACAACACTGGCCGAACCGGTGTCAGCAAAAAGTCAAGGTGCCGGGGGGACGTAGCCTGCAACGGCATCGGCGCCGTCGCCAAAAAAGTGCTTTTCCATCTGCCGGGCCAAGTATTGACGAGCCCGTAGATCCGCCAAATTCAAGCGGTTTTCGTTGACCAGCATGGTTTGCTGTTTCATCCACTCAGCCCAAGCGGCTTTGCTGACTTCTTCCCAGATGCGTTTGCCCAAAGGACCCGGGTACGGCGGGAAATCCAAGCCCTCAGCTTCGGTGCCGAGTTTGATGCAGTTAACCATCCGTGCCATATGAGTTGTCTTTCGCGAAGTGCGCTGTTGAAAAGAATGCTTGATAGTCGCCGGTTGAGCCCGCTGATGAACTGACAACCGTAATCAAAGTGTGATTATCTTTCAAGCCGAAACGCTCTTGCTTCAGCCCCACTTTTAGGCCTTCATCACAAAGGCAAAGTCATTGCTGCCAAAGGTGATTCTTTATTGCGCGGTAAAATAAAAACCAGTAAAACCAAAAATGACGTCATCGGTCGGCCCCGGCTGGCCAATAAGCATTTGCAGTGCTGCACGTCAATCGATGTTCGCTTAAAGCTGAAAAGCCAAGCGAGTCAAGTCATAGAACGCGCTATGCGCCAACCGAAAAAAGGTAACGCCAGTGGCCAGATCTGAAACAAAAACGGCCGTCCTTCCAGACGGCCTTCGCTATAAATCCAAAGTCTCCGGTTCGCCTTTTGTGGCCACAACCAGCTTTGGCAGTGCGACCATGTCGTGCTTCATGTGCGGCAAACACCGTCCACGTTCCATGATGGGGACACGCAAGGTGTTGGGCAAAGCCCAAGCCGTTTGCGCGCCATCTTGCAAGGGCCTGGACGAATTGCTCAGCAACCCGCCAACTTGAATTCCTGACAATTTTCCACAGCGTTACGGCTTCAGTTGAGAAAATCGGCAACCAATGAACATGTTTTTGTCTGAAAACACGGCATTGCCTCGCCGTTTGTTGTCTTTGATTGCCTTGGCGTCTGTCTGCATGTTGGCTTTTGGCCTGTATTTGCAGCATGTGGTCGGTCTTGAGCCTTGTCCCATGTGCATCGTTCAACGTTATGCACTGGTGTTGGTGATGTTGATTGCCGGATTTTCTGCCATTTTCTCGGGGCGTTCGGTCATTCTGGGCGGCTCGGGGCTCCTGTTGCTCAGCGCAGGTTTTGGTGCTTTTGTCGCTTCTCGTCAGAGCTGGCTGCAGTGGTTTCCGCCTGAATTCGCCTCCTGCGGTCGCGACTTCTACGGCATGATCGAGACCTTTCCGCTGCAGCGTGCGATTCCCATGATCTTCAAGGGCAGCGGAGATTGCACCAAGATTGACTGGACTTTTCTCGGTCTGTCTATCGCGAATTGGTCTTTCCTGGCTTTTATCGTCATCAGCCTGATGGCTGTGTTTCTGATCTTTCGGTTGTTCAGTTCGCGGCTTCGCTAAGGCTGGCTGACCGGCGCGACCGCTCGCGTCTGTGGTTTTTTATATGCCTGACGGATACGTCTCTGGTACTTCACCGGCTTCACCCTGATGCCACGCCAAGCTCTTGTCGAGTGGTTCCAGTGCATGGCTTTCGTCCCAATGCAAGAGGGCATCAAACTGCCGTCCTAAGTGTGTGAAAAAGTAGTGGCTTTGGCGCTCGGTGTCGGGCCGGTAAATCACACCAATCGCGCGTTGCAGACGCAGGGCTTCGGTCAAGTTCAGCAACTCCGTGTGGTCTTTTAAATGCAGCATGAAGTTCGGCGTGCCAACTTGGTGAAAAACCGCCTCCCAGCTTCCGTCAAGCCCTGCCCGGACGCGTTTTCGCTGCGGCGGTTGGTCCCATTCTGAGGCTGCGGTGACGGTGCCGTGATCGGTGCTCATGCCAATCAGAAAGGCATCCGCAGCATAGCGTTCGCGCATCAACTGGCCGACGTTCCACTCGCCACGGTCACCCATGCCCGTGACACCCGCATCGCCCAAGTGTGAGTTGTGTGCCCACACCGCCATGCGTGGCACTGCGGCGCCCTGACTCAAGTGATTTGACAAGGCCACCAAGGTCTCGACCATGTGGCTGTCACGCAGATTCCACGATGAAACGCGACCACGGAACATGCTGCGGTAATACTCTTCGGCATTGCGCACCAATCGGGCATTTTGCTCGGCGTAAAAATACTCATCGCGCGCCAAGCCTGGCGCAGGTGGGTTTTGGGCCAAGCCCTGCGTCATGGCACGGAGTTGCTGCACGACTTCGTCTTCGCAACTCCGTGCCATGCCGTAGGCGGCGCCGTAACCGTAGGCTTGACTGTCTTGGCCGACATGGTCGAAGCAGGCATAACGCGAGCGCGCCCGCTGCGCTTCTATCGGGTCTGTCCTGTCAAGGTAGGACAAAACCTCTTCCATGGAGCGGAATAGGCTGTACAAGTCCATGCCGTAAAAACCAACTTGCTTTTCAGGGCTGAGCCCGCTGTTGTGTTGGCGCAGCCACTCCACGAAGTCGCAGACCTCGGTGTTGCGCCACATCCAAGCTGGGAAACGCTCGAAACCTGCCAAGGCTTCCCGTGCATCTTGATCACCAGACAAGCCGCGCACATAGCGGTTGACGCGCCAAGCGTCGGGCCAATCAGCTTCAACAGCGATGGCCGTGAAGCCCTTTTCTAAAATCAAGCGCTGAGTGATCTTCACCCGTTCCCGGTAAAACTCGTGGGTACCGTGCGTGGCTTCGCCGATCAAGACAAAGCGCGCGGTGTCTATGGCTTGTAGCAGCGGGTCGTAGTCTTGCGCCGCACCCACCAGCGGATGCAAATTCCGTTGCAATCCGTCAAGCAAGGCACTGGGCGCTTTTTTGACCGGTGAGGCGATCTTGTTGAGCGACTTGTTGGCCATGACTCAATGCTCCGCCGGGTGTGCAGCGTGCTCATGCCAAGCTTTTTGCAGCAATGAGCGCACTTCGTCGTCGCTGGCTTGCGGCATGACGTCATACCAAAGGCTGAGCGCATGAAAAGGTTCTGGCATGGCAGGGCAGACAATTTCATCCGCCACGTCGCGCAAGCTTTGGCAACTGTCACGGGCGCCAACGGGCACCGCCACCACCACCCGCAAGGGGTGCTGTTGGCCCACCGCCACCGCTGCGGCACGCATGGTGGCGCCGGTTGCCAGCCCGTCATCGACCAAGATCACCGTCCGTCCGGCGATATGAATGGGTGGACGCTGCGCCCGGTAAAGCTGTTCACGCCGGATCAACTCGGCTTGTTCTTTGGCCAGTACAACCGCCAGCGCTTCAGGGGGCACGGTGATGCCCGGCAAGGGGTTCATCACACGCACGCCGCCGCTGGCAATTGCGCCCATGGCGTATTCCTCATGCCCCGGCAAGCCGAGCTTGCGGACCACAAACACATCCAACGGTGCATGCAGTGTTTGGGCCACTTCATATCCCACTGCCACACCGCCTCGCGGCAAGGCAAGGACCAGTACATCAGGCTTGTCTTGGTAGTGGAGGAGTTGCTTCGCCAATTGGCGCCCCGCGTCATGGCGGTCGGTGTAATAAGGTCGTGCCATCATCGCCAAGCCTCCTGAGATGTGTCTGTGTTGTTCAGATAGCGTTGGAACCAATCTGCGGCCAGTGCGGAGACTTGTTCCAAAGCCCCCGGCTCTTCAAACAGATGGGTCGCATGCGGCACGATGGCCAACTGCTTCTCGCAACGCAGCAGTTGATAGGCGTCCTGATTGAGCTCGATCACGTCATGGTCCGCACCGCCCACAATCAGCAGGGTCGGCGCTTGCAGACTGGCCAACACCACCGGGCCAGCCAGATCAGGTCGGCCACCGCGCGAGACCACGGCTGCCACTCGTCCGCCCAAGCGAGCCGCCGCAATCAAGGCCGCGGCACTGCCGGTGCTGGCACCAAAATAGCCGATCGGCACCGCCTTGAATTGCGCTTGCGCGGTGACCCACAGCGTGGTGTCTTGCATGCGCTGTGTGAGCAGCGCGATATTGAAGCGGTGTTCGCCTGTCTGAACATCCGTTTGCTCTTCTGTGGCGGTCAACAGATCAAACAGCAGCGTTCCGATGCCTGCGTTTTGCAAGACTTGCGCCACCTGCCGATTGCGGGCACTGTGTCGACCACTGCCGCTGCCATGGGCGAATAAAACCAAGCCGCTAAAACCCACTGGCAAGGCCAAGTCACCATAGAGACATGCGTTGCCGCACGGTATCCGCACTTCAGTGTGCTCAACGCGCTCGACTTTGTCCTTCAGTGTCATTCCCATGCTGTACCCCTCCAGCCCGCAATTTAGGCGGGGGGCGACGGGCACCGCGTCAGCGCAGACGCAAGAACGTGTAGGAAGACAGGTCTGAAGGTTCTGGGTGCGACCTCAAGGGTGCAAGATTTTCACCAACACCTGACTTTTACGGTTCAGGTTGTATTTGCGCTTGCGCGCTTCAGGCAACCAGTCTGTATCCACAGGTTTGAAGCCGCGCTTCAAGAACCAGTGCATGGTGCGGGTGGTGAGAACAAAAATACTTTGCAGTCCCATGGCACGGGCACGCTGCTCGACCCGTTTGAGAATGCGTTCGCCGTCACCTTGGCTTTGGGTGTGTGGCGACACCGTGAGAGCTGCCATCTCACCGGTTTTAGACTCAGGGTAAGGGTAGAGCGCAGCACATCCAAAGATCACACCGTCATGCTCAATCACCGTGTATTGGCCGGCATCGCGTTCAATTTCAGTGCGATCGCGCTTGACCAGTGTGCCGTCATTTTCGTAGGGCTCGATCAACTGCAAAATACCGCCAACGTCGTCGACCGTGGCTTCGCGCAAGCTTTCCAGCTTTTCATCAATCACCATGGTGCCGATGCCATCGTGCACATAAATTTCTAGCAGCAAAGAGCCGTCTGTGGCGAACGGCAGAATGTGGCTGCGCTCAACGCCTTGCTGGCAGGCTTTGACGCAATGCTGCAGGTAAAAAGCGGTGTCGGTCGGTTCTAGTGCGTTCGGCACATCCTTCAGTAATTTTTTGGCCGCCGCCAAAGGCAGCTCGGTGTCGATGGGGTTGTCTTCGCTGGCCGGCTCGGACGGGTTGATGCGAATACCGGGCACCTCGGTTAAAAAGATCAGTTTGTCTGCTTTCAACTCAATCGCCACGCTGGTCGCCACTTCTTCCATGCTCAGGTTGAAAGCTTCGCCAGTAGGTGAAAAACCGAACGGCGAGAGCAGCACCATCGAGCCAAACTCAAGTGTTCGCTGGATGCCGACGGTGTCCACTTTGCGAACCAAGCCCGAGTGTTTGAAGTCAATGCCGTCGACGATGCCGACAGGCCGCGCGGTGATGAAGTTGCCTGAAATCACCCGCACCGTGGAGCCGGCCATGGGCGTGTTGGGCAAGCCCTGGCTGAAGGCGGCTTCAATTTCGTAGCGCAGCTGGCCGGCGGCTTCTTGGGCGCAGTCCAGCGCGACCGAGTCGGTGATGCGCGTGCCGTGTGAATACTGTGCGGCGTGGCCCTTGGCGGCCAGTTGCTCGTTGACCTGCGGCCTGAAGCCATGCACCAGCACGATCTTCACGCCCATGCTTTGGATCAACGCCAAGTCTTGTGCGATGTTTTGCAGCTTGCCAGCGGCAATCGCTTCACCGGCCATGCCAATCACAAAAGTCTTGCCACGGTGCAGGTGAATGTACGGCGCCACCGAGCGAAACCAGGGCACAAAGGTAAAATTGAAGACTGCGGACATGGGCGGTTCTGGTGAAGAAAGTGGAATCTTGAAGGGCGTTGAGGGCGGCTTCTGAGCCGATAATGCGCAGCTAGCCGCGCAATTTTTCCCCGATTTTCACCTAAGTTCACCGAAGTTATCCGCTTGTCTGCCATTTCACCTCCTGCCTTGGTCATTGAGTTCCCCGAATCGTTGCCGGTGTCGGGCAAGCGCGACGAAATAACCGCCGCCATTGCGGCGCATCAAGTGGTCATCGTTTGCGGCGAAACCGGCTCCGGCAAGACCACGCAGTTGCCCAAAATCGCCTTGGCCATGGGACGCGGCAAGCTCAATTACCCGGGCGGTCGCGGCCCCTTGATAGGCCACACACAGCCACGCCGTATTGCCGCCTCCAGTGTGGCGAAGCGCATTGCCGAAGAACTCAAGACAACCCTCGGCGATGTCGTTGGCTACAAGGTGCGCTTCCAAGATCGGTTGAGCCGTGACGCCTCGGTCAAGCTCATGACCGACGGTATTTTGCTGGCCGAGACGCAGACCGATCCGCTGCTCAAAAACTACGACACCATCATCATTGACGAGGCGCATGAGCGCAGTCTGAACATCGACTTTTTGCTGGGCTATCTGCGCCAGTTGCTGCCGCGCCGGCCTGATCTCAAAGTCATCATCACCTCAGCGACGATTGATGCGCAGCGCTTCGCGGATTACTTCGCGTCAAGCAAAGGGCCTGCGCCAGTGATCATGGTGTCGGGCCGCATGTTCCCGGTGGAGCAACGTTATCGGCCCTATGAAGAGTCGCGTGATTACGACTTGAACGACGCGATTGCCGATGGGGTCGATGAACTCTGGCGCAGCCCGCACAGCGCGGGTGATATTCTGGTGTTTCTGCCCGGTGAGCGCGAGATTCGGGAAGCTGCGGATCACCTTCGTAAACACCTGAGCCACCAACCGCTGCTGCGCAATGCCGAAGTGTTGCCGCTGTTTGCTCGCCTGAGCCAAGCCGAGCAAGACCAAATTTTTGAAGGCCACAACGGCAGGCGAATTGTGCTGGCCACCAACGTCGCCGAAACCTCGCTCACGGTGCCCGGCATTCGGTATGTGATCGACGCTGGCACCGCACGCGTCAAACGCTACAGCTTCAGAAACAAGGTCGAGCAGCTGATGGTCGAGCCGATTTCGCAAGCGGCAGCGAACCAGCGTGCTGGTCGTTGCGGTCGGGTGGCTGATGGTATTTGCATTCGGCTGTACGACGAGCAGGACTTTTTGGGCCGAGCGCGCTTCACAGATCCAGAGATTTTGCGCAGTTCGTTGGCCGCCGTGATTTTGCGCATGAAGTCCTTGCACTTGGGCGCGGTGGAAGCCTTTGCCTTCATTGAGCCGCCGCAGGGGCGCGCCATTGCCGACGGCTACCAGCTGCTGGCCGAGTTGGGCGCTGTCGACGACGACAACGAACTGACCGCGGTGGGTCGCACGCTGGCCAAGCTGCCGCTGGACCCGCGCGTGGGTCGGATGATTTTGGAAGCCCGCGACCGCCAAGCACTCGACGAGGTGATGGTCATTGCCAGCGCGCTCAGCGTGCAAGACGTGCGTGACCGGCCGATGGACAAGCAGGCGCAGGCCGACCAAGCGCATGCCAAGTTTGATGACGAGAAGAGCGAGTTCGCCGGTTATTTGAAGCTGTGGAAATGGCTGGGTGATTCGCGTGGCGGTCATGCGGCTGAACACAAGCTGTCGAACCGCCAGTACGAAAACCTGCTGCGTGAGAATTTCGTCAACATCCGCCGCGTGCGTGAGTGGCGCGACATCCACTCGCAACTGCACGGCGTCATTGGAGAGCAGGGTTGGCAGATCAACAGCAAGCCGGCCAGCTACGAGCAGTTGCACCTGTCGATGCTCTGCGGTCTGCTGGGCAATTTGGGCTACAAGGCCGAAGACGAAGAAGCTTATTTGGGCGCGCGAGGTATTCGCTTTTACCGCCATCCTGGTGCCAAGCTGAGCAAAAAACCGGGCCGCTGGATTGTCGCGGCCGAACTGGTGGAAACAACGCGTCTGTTTGGCCGGGGCATTGCCAACATCGAACCGCAGTGGGTCGAACAAGTCGCAGGGCACTTGCTCAAAAAACAGCTGTTGGACCCGCACTGGGAGAAAAAAGCCGCGCAAGTCACGGCCTTGGAACGCGCCACGCTGTATGGCTTGGTGATCTACAACGGCCGCCGGGTTAACTTCGGCCGGGTCGACCCGGTGGGCGCCCGTGAAATTTTCATCCGTGAAGCGCTGGTGGCTGGCAACTGGGACACCAAGCTGCCATTTTTGGCGGCGAACCAAAAACTCATCATCCAGGTGCAAGACCTGGAGCACAAAGCACGTCGTCAAGACGTGCTGGTTGATGAAGAACTGATCTACGCTTTTTACGACCAACAATTGCCGACCGATATTTGCACCGGGGCCGGTTGTGAGCACTGGTACAAAGACGAAGTCAAAAAGCAGCCGCAACTGCTACTGCTGTCGCGTGAAGAACTGATGCGCCATGAAGCGGCGGGCATCACCACGCAGGCTTTCCCTAGAACCTTGCGCCTTGGCGGTGTGGATTGCAGCGTGAGCTATCTGCACGAGCCGGGTGATGCAAAAGACGGCGTCACGGTGGAGGTGCCGTTGTTCGCCTTGAACCAGGTGAATGACGAGCGCTGCGAATGGTTGGTGCCGGGTTTGCTCAAAGACAAGATTCAGGCGCTGATTAAAACGCTGCACCAGCGGCCGCGTTCGCGCTTGGTGCCCTTGCCCGAAACCGCTGCGCGCATGGCGGCGGATTTGCTGCAGCCTGACAAATGGGGCGGTGGCTCACTGACCGATGCCGTGCTCAAGTGGGTGCGCGATGCGACATCGTTAGACATCAAGCGCAACGACATGAAGCTCGACATGTTGCCGCCGCATCTGTTCATGAACTTCAGGGTCGTCGACGAACACGGCCGTCAACTCGGCTTGGGCCGCAACTTGGGCGCGCTGAAGGGCGACTTAGGGGCGCAGGCGCGTGGAGCATTTCAGGCGTTGGCAGGACTTAAAAACCTCAAGGTGGCGCCGGCGGTTGTCGAACCGACGACAGCGACTTCAGATTCGCTCAGCAAGGCGCGCGGCGCGCAGGTGGCCGCTGCCAAAACCGCGCCGGCGGCCGCACCTAAAAGCCCAGACCGCTACACCAGCTGGAGCTTTGGGGAACTGCCTGAGCTGATGGAGATTCGCAAAGGCGCACAAGCGCTGATCGGCTTTCCGGCGCTGATGGATTTGGGCGACGCGGTGACGATTGAGGTCTTCGACGAGCCCGACATGGCGGCGACCAAACACCGCGCCGGGCTGCGTCGCTTGTTCTCTTTGCAGATCAAAGATGCTCTGAAATACTTAGAAAAGAACTTGCCCGATCTGCAAAAAACAGCGACGGCCTACATGCTGGTCGGCCGCGCAGCAGACAACTCTGGCGGCGGCACGCTTGAAGAATTGCGCACGCAGATCATTGACGTGGCGTTGGACCGGGCTTTTCTGGTGGAGCCCTTGCCGACTGCCGAGGCTGAGTTCAAAAAACGGGTCGACGACGGGCGTGGTCGGCTGACTTTGATCGCCAGCGAGGTGGCGCGTTTGGCCGCCAGCATCTTGATTGAATTCGCCGCCGCCCAGCGCAAGATCAAGGACACTAAAAACGCCGCAGAAGCGTCGGCCGATGCTGCGCAGCAGCTGCAGCGTTTGGTGCCCAAACGGTTTTTGATGACGACGCCCTATGGACAATTGCAGCACTTTCCGCGCTACCTGAAAGCCATCACCTTGCGGCTGGAAAAATGGCGCGCTGACCCGGCACGCGACACCGCCCGCTTGGCCGAGATGAAACTGCAAGAGCAACGCTATTGGCGACTCGTGGCGGACCGCAAAGGCGCGGTCGATGCGCGAATGCAGGAGTACCGCTGGCTGCTGGAAGAGTTGCGGGTGAGCTTTTTTGCGCAGGAACTGCGCACACCGCAGCCGGTGAGCGTCAAGCGGCTGGAGAAGGCTTGGGCTCAGATCAACTCTTGAGGTTGAATCTGAGAACTTTCAGGACAAGCGGTGACGGGAGAGGGTGCGCCAGTTGCGTGTCAACGTCACTCTCTGGCTAACGCCAAGTGCTCACTGAATCTCCAAGTCGACGCAGAGCTGATAGCCCCGACCGCGGACGGACTTGATGGGGTTGAGGTCGCCCGTGTGCGGGCTGAGCTTGGCGCAAGCCGGTTTGAAGGCGATCAGTTGCCAGAGTGTTCAAGCCAAGCCGCAGCAAAGCACGGGTACAGAAAAACTCGCTGGGCCGACCTTGGCCGATGGTTCAACTTACGTGCTTGTCGAAGCGGGGAAGATTTAGCCGGGTGATCGTGATCGAAGACTGCATTCCTTGCGAGCCTAGCTCGGCAATCCAGGGCCAATTGACTTACGTTCTTTGCTTGTTGCCACGGAAGGCATTGAATGATTCCAGCGTGGGACGGTTGCAGGGCGCGTCAATGGACGCTGTCAGGTTTGTCCACGAGTTGTAAGGCTGACATGAGGCGCAAACATTTGAAGCGCTTGTGCTACATCTGGCAGCAAGTTGACCGGTTTGAGCTGTACTTCTGGGTGAGCCGTGGCAAAGACGCGAAACACTTCGTCGACAAAGCCTTGACCCACGAGGCTCACCCCTGCAAAATCCAGCACCACGGTTTTGAACTGCGTGGCACGCTCGACCACCCACTTACCCTGCGAGCGGGAGGTCAGTTGGCTGCTGAGTTGCGCTAAGCGCACCGGAACTTCCGTGGTGTGGAAGGCGTCGCCGCCCACAGTGTCCGGTGAGAAATAGGTTTTGTAGACAGCTTGCGCTGTGCGAGTCGTGTTCAGCGCCAGATCCATCCGCACCACAGTGCCTTGTCCTGCGGCTCGGGACAGGGCAGTGGCATCCACCCAGTTGAATGCGGCCAGCTTCTGCGCACCCAGGCGAAGGTCAAAGGTCAGCCCCTTCGAGTCAATGGCAAAACCGTCAAGCATGCGCGATGACACAAAAACGCCCATGCCAGAGTGCGCGTCTGGCGCTGTCGTGAACTTGCCCTTGGCCAGTTCAAGCATGGCGAGCCGGTCGTCAAACAGTTCAAGCGCTTGGGCAATGCGCCTGAAAATGCCGACACCGTCATCGGCCACCAGCATTTGTAGTTGGCCCCCAAACACATGGGCAGCCATCATCACATGGCTGGCTTGTGAATGATCCAGCACGTTGTTGATCATCTCGGTGAAGGCGATGTTGGCCAAGTTCACCATGTTGCCGGGCAGCTCCCGCAGTAATGGCGCCACATGTCTCTCCCATGCACCGAATTCGCCGCCAGACTGCGCTACCGTTGCAACATCGGTTTGCAGCAGCCAAAAATGGTTGATGCCGGACGAGTAGGTTTGGCGTGTACCACTGCCGTGGCGCTCAAGATAGCCTGTGTCGGCCAGCTTTTTGATGCGTCGTGACACAGCAACCCGCGACAACCCCGAGCGCTCTGCCGCCGTGCTGGCCAAGGTCGGTGTTTCACGCACTGTAGCCAAAATGATGGCGTCTTTTTCGTCAAGCATTTGTATCGTGGCTATATCGTACATGTATGGTTATTGTATCGCCAATGAAATAACGCCTATCCCTTGTGCCTATACACATCTTCAATCCGCACGATGTCGACTTTTCCCAAGTAAGCGCCAGACTGGCGTGTTGGGGTATTGGCGCAGTCGTGCAGCATGGCGTCTCACGGAGCCACAAGGTGTCCTGAGCGCAGAGGTCTGACTATCTCGCCGTGAAGTGCGAGACGATGCTTATTGGCAGCGCTTTGCCCCGACTGTATGCAGCAAATCCTCTTTATTGCGCCACCCAACCACCGTCCATGTTCCACGCCACGCCGCGCACGTTGTTGCCTGCGGGTGAGCAGAAAAACACGGCCAACTCACCCAGTTCTTCGGGGGTGGTGAACTGCATGGAGGGCTCTTTTTCACCCAGCAGTTGGCGTTTGGCTTCTTCGTTGCTGATGTTTTGCGCGGCGGCTTTGGCGTCAACCTGCTTTTGAACCAGTGGCGTCAAGACCCAGCCCGGGCAGATCGCGTTACAGGTGACGCCGCTGGTGGCGGTTTCTAGCGCGGCGACTTTGGTCAGGCCGATCAGCCCGTGTTTGGCTGCAACGTAGGCTGATTTCTCAGCCGAGCCGACCAAACCGTGAGCCGATGACACGTTGATGATGCGGCCCCAATCGGCGGCTTTCATGGCGGGCAGGGCGAGGCGCATGGCGTGAAAGGCGCTGGACAAATTGATGGCGAGCACGGCGTCCCACTTCTCAATTGGAAAATCTTCGATCAAGGCGACGTGCTGAATGCCGGCGTTGTTGACCAGAATGTCGACCCGGCCGAACTGTTGGGCCGCGAACGTCATCATCGCTTCAATCTCTGAGGGCTTGCTCATGTCGGCGCCATGGAACGCGACTTGCACACCGAGTGCTGCGATCTCGGCTTTGGGGCCTTCGCTGTCGCCGAAGCCGTTCAACACAATGTTGGCGCCGCGTGCGGCGAGGGACTTGGCAATGCCCAAACCGATTCCGCTGGTTGAGCCGGTGACGAGTGCTGTTTTACCTTTGAGCATGGGGGTTCCTCTGGATGAATTAGGATCAAGTCAGTCGGTGCTGTTTGAAAAGCGCCGCCTCTATTATCTAGTCACTCAACAACGATTCAAGACATGATCCAGCCGACGCTTCATTTCGTCAATTGCCCCGATACCGCGGGTTCTCACCGCATGGCTTATTGGCAATGGGGTGACCCCGCCAGCGCCCATGTGGTGTTGTGTGTGCATGGTTTAACGCGCCAGGGCCGCGACTTTGACGCGCTGGCCCGAGCGCTGTGTGAGCGCGCCAGTGCCGCCGGTTCGTCCTTGCGCGTCATTTGCCCTGACGTGGTCGGGCGTGGCCAAAGTGACTGGTTGAAAGACCCGGCGGGCTACCAGATTCCGGCTTACGCGGCAGACATGCTCAGCTTGCTGGCCAAGCTGCACGCTGAAGCACCCATCGGTCTGCTGGATTGGGTCGGCACCAGCATGGGCGGTTTGATCGGTCTGGTGGTTTGTGGTCGGGCTGATGTACCGCTGCCGCAACGCGTGCGCAAATTGGTCTTGAACGATGTGGGCCCGACCGTCGAGTGGTCTGCGCTGCAGCGCATCGGGGCTTATTTGGGCAAGAGCGGCGAGTTTGACTCCGTGCAACAGGCAGCCGACGCTATGTGGGCAACATCTTCGAGCTTTGGGCCACACACGCCGGCGCAGTGGCTGGCGCTGTCCACTCCGATGGTGCGAGCTGTCATCAACACTGACTCAAGCGCGCCCCAGCGCTGGACGCTGCATTACGACCCGGCCATTGCCCAGCCTTTCAGTGCCGCGAGTGAAACCGCCACGCAAGAAGGTCAAGCGCTGTTGTGGCACTTGTACGACCAAATCTCGGCCGACACCTTGCTGCTGCGCGGTGTTGAGTCGGATTTACTGAGCGCAGAGACCGCCAAGGCCATGACGGAACGTGGACCCCGCGCGCGTTTGGTTGAGTTCAAAGGCGTTGGTCACGCGCCGACGATCACGTCCGCAGATCAGTTGGCGGTCGTTGTTGATTTTTTAATGGCATCCCATGATCAGTAATGGAACCCTCGCCGACAGCGGCGCTATTCTTGCCGCGACGGCTGACACTTCGCTGGACCAGCCGCATGCGTTGCAGCGCGCTCGTGCCTTTGCCGAGCCGCTGATTGGCAGCGAGACGCTGGACACGGGCGAGAACATTCTGGCCCATGCAGATGCTGTGGTCGCTATTCTTAAATCAATCGGTGGCAGCGAGGCGATGCAGGCCGCCATTTACCTGATTCATTCCTGCCCGCACCTGAACAAGCCGCTGGAAGTCATCACCAAAGCTTTTGGCGCAAGCTTCGCTACGCTGGCGCTGGAAACCAACAAATTGGTGAACGTGCAGCGGCAAGCGCGCACGGCCAACGCCCACGCACAACTGACAGAAGACCCGGCGCTGCAGTCGGAAAATGTGCGCAAGATGCTGCTGGCATTTTCGCGGGACTTGCGCGTCGTCATGCTGCGTCTCGCCTCACGGCTGCAGACCCTGCGCTACTACGCCGCCAGCAAACAAGAGCCGCCGCCCGCACTGGCGCACGAGTCGCTGCATGTTTTTGCACCTTTGGCCAACCGCTTGGGCATCTGGCAGCTCAAATGGGAAATGGAAGACTTGTCGTTCCGGTTTCTCGAACCTGAAACCTACAAGCAGGTGGCTCGCCTGCTTGACGAAAAGCGGGCCTATCGTGAAGGCTTCATGGAGTCGTTGCGGGCGCAACTCGAGCGCTCGCTGAATCAACAAGGCATTGCGGCGCTGGTGCAGGGCCGACCGAAACACATCTACAGCATCGTCAAAAAAATGCGTGGCAAGTCGCTCGACTTTGACCAAGTCTTTGATATTCGCGCGCTGCGTGTCATTGCCGCTGACGTCAAAGGCTGCTACGCCGCACTGGCTTTTGTACACGCTCATTTTTCGCCGATCGACGGTGAGTTTGACGACTACATCGCCAAGCCCAAGGCCAACGGATATCAATCGCTGCACACCGTGGTGAGGGATGAGGCAGGGCGGGCGGTCGAAATTCAGATCCGCACGCAAGCCATGCACGACCATGCCGAGCACGGCGTCGCGGCGCACTGGGCTTACAAAGAAGCTGGCACCAAGGGCTATGCCGGTGTTTCTGCCAGCAGTGAATACGACGCCAAGATAGCGGTGCTGCGCCAACTGCTGGCTTGGGAGCGAGACCTGTCTGGCCCGTTGTCGGCCAAAGCGCAAAACGCCGGGCAGGGGCTTTTTGAAGACCGTATCTACGTCCTCACGCCAGAGGCTGCCGTGGTTGAACTGCCGCGCGGTGCCACCACGGTCGACTTCGCTTACAGCGTGCACACCAGTTTGGGCCACCGTTGCCGGGGAGCGCGTCTGGACGGCGTCATGGTGCCGCTCAACACACCCTTGCAAAATGGCCAGACGGTGGAGGTCATCACCGTCAAAGAAGGCGGACCGTCACGTGACTGGCTGAACCCGGATCTGGGCTTTTTGTCGAGCGCCCGAGCCAAGTCCAAAGTGCGTGCGTGGTTCAACGGTTTGGCCATGCAGCAAACGGTAGCGCGTGGCCGGGAAGCGGTTGAAAAATTACTGCAACGTGAAGGCAAGACGTCCATCAAACTGGACGACTTGGCGTCGAAGTTGGGCTTCAAAAACGCCGAAGATTTGTTTGAGGTGGTCGGCAAAGACGAGCTGTCGCTGCGCACCATTGAAAACATGCTCAACCCGCCGGAGCCGTCCCCAAAGCAAGACGACTACGTTCTCGCCAAAAAACCGCGCCCAGACAAGTCAGCCAAAAGCACCTCGGGTGGCGTGCTGGTGGTGGGCCTCGATTCTTTGTTGACGCAGCTGGCCAAGTGCTGCAAACCGGCCCCGCCGGATGCTATTTTGGGCTTTGTGACCAAAGGCCGTGGCGTGAGCATTCACCGCTCAGATTGCAGCAATTTTCGCAACATGGCTTCCGGCAGCCCAGACCGTGTGATCGATGTGGAGTGGGGCGGTCAACAGGCTGCTACTGGCGCGCTCTATCCGGTCGATGTGGCGATTGAAGCGAACGACCGCCAAGGTCTGCTGCGCGATATTTCAGAAGTATTTTCGAAAGAAAAAATGAACGTGATTGGCGTGCAGACGCAATCCGTGAAAGACAACCGCGGCGGCACCGCGTGGATGACTTTCACTGTTGAAGTGGGCGATTCGGGTCGATTGAACCATGTGCTCGGGGTGGTGGCAGATGTGGCCGGGGTCCGTTCAGCGCGCAGACGCTGAACGAGTCGGGCTGGTGTCGCAGATATTTCCGACGTTTCAACGATAAAAGTTTTGAGCCTCTCAAAAACAGGCGTTTCTCACTGCTACAATCATGAGGTCGAACAGTTTCAGGCGCGTAGCTCAGCTGGTTAGAGCACCACCTTGACATGGTGGGGGTCGATGGTTCGAGTCCATTCGCGCCTACCAAATTTGGTAGGGAAATCAAGC
>CANFWI010000033.1 GCA_947450675.1 Comamonadaceae bacterium
GGAAATTCCTTGTTCAAACTCACCAGCCTCAACCTCAATGGCATCCGCTCAGCCACCAGCAAAGGCGTGGAAGCCTGGCTCGAAAAAGCCAAGCCCGATTGTATTTGCGTGCAAGAGATCAAAGCCCAAGCCCCGGACATGGCCGGCCGCTTTGAATCGCTGGCGGGGCTCAAGGGTCATTTCCAGTTCGCCGAGAAAAAAGGCTACTCAGGCGTCGGCGTCTACACCCGGCATGAACCGAGCGACGTCATCGTCGGCTACGGAGACAGCGAATTCAATGCGGAAGGCCGCTACGTGGAACTGCGCTTTGACCGACCCGGCCGCACCCACGCGCCCAAGTTGTCGATCATCAGCAGCTACTTTCCCAGCGGCTCATCGGGCGAAGAAAGGCAAGCCGCCAAGTTTCGTTTTTTGGCTGAGATGGCGCCGCACTTGGCGGCTCTCAAGAGCGATGGCCGCGAGCTTGTGCTGTGTGGCGACATCAACATCGCGCACCAAGAAATCGACTTGAAGAACTTCAAAGGCAACAAGAAAAACAGCGGCTTCTTGCCCGAAGAACGCGCCTGGATGACCGCGCTCTTGCAATCCGCGGCGCATGGAACGACGGAAGGCGGCGGCTTGGTCGACGTCTACCGCCAGCTGCAACCGACCACCACCGACGCTTGCTACACCTGGTGGAGCAACCGCGGCCAGGCTTACGCCAAAAACGTCGGTTGGCGACTCGACTACCACTTGGCGACACCGGCCTTGGCAGCATTAGCCCGCACCGAAGCGGTTTACAAAGACGAGAAATTTTCGGACCATGCGCCCATCACGATTGAGTACGACTTAGCGCTGTGACGGGTCGGGCCACAAGACGGCGCATACTCACAGGCTACTGGGATGACCAGGGTCCTCATCAAATGAATAAAAATAAACCCAAATGATTTAATTTATTCAATGTTCGATGAATCCCCGACAAGGAGCCCGAAGTGAAGTACAAAACCCTCCCCGACTTTCTGGACTACGTCAAAGCCCGCGATCCGCACCAGCCGGAGTTTTTGCAGGCCGTTCATGAAGTCATGGGCAGTCTGTGGGGCTTCATCGAGACCAACCCGCAATATGCAGACGCCGGCATTTTGGAACGCTTGGTGGAGTCGGAGCGTGTGATTCAGTTCCGGGTGTCTTGGGTTGACGACCGCCAGCAGACGCAAACCAACCGGGCTTTTCGGATTCAGCACAACTCGGCCATCGGCCCATTCAAAGGCGGCATGCGTTTTCACCCGTCGGTGAACCTGTCCATTTTGAAATTTTTGGCGTTTGAACAAACCCTGAAAAATGCCTTGACGACCCTGCCCATGGGCGGCGGCAAAGGCGGTTCGGACTTTGACCCCAAGGGCAAGAGCCGCAACGAAGTGATGCGTTTTTGCCAAGCGCTGATGACCGAGCTGTATCGCCACTTGGGGCCCGACACCGATGTGCCGGCGGGCGACATGGGCGTCGGTGGCCGTGAGGTCGGCTTCATGACCGGCATGATGAAAAAACTCTCCAACAACGCCGCTTGCGTGTTCACCGGCAAAGGCCTGTCGTTCGGTGGCAGCCTGATTCGGCCTGAAGCCACCGGCTACGGTCTGGTTTACTTTGTGCAGGAGATGCTGACGCGCCAACACATGAGCCTTGACGGTCTGCGCGTATCGGTTTCGGGCTCGGGCAACGTGGCGCAATACACCATCGAGAAAGCCATGGCCTTAGGCGCCAAAGTCATCACCGCGTCCGACTCCGGTGGCACCGTCATCGACGAAGCTGGTTTCACGCCAGACAAATTGGCGCTCTTGATGGAGATTAAAAATCAACGTTTCGGCCGCCTTGAAACCTACGCCCAACAACTCGGCCTGCGCTTTGAAGCCGGCCAAAAACCGTGGGGCGCTGCAGTCGACATCGCCCTGCCTTGCGCAACCCAAAACGAACTCAACGCTGACGATGCGCGCATGCTGTTGAAGAACAGCGTCAAGTGCGTCGCCGAAGGCGCCAACATGCCTTGCACGCTCGACGCGATCGACGTTTTTTTGAATGCCAAGATCATGTTTGCGCCGGGCAAAGCGGCGAATGCGGGCGGCGTCGCCGCCTCCGGTCTGGAGATGACGCAAAACGCCGAACGCCTGCCGTGGACCCGCGACGAAGTCGACGCCCGTCTGCGCCTCATCATGTCTGACATCCACGCCAACTGCGTGCGTCACGGTGAACGCACCGCGGGTTTTGTCCACTACGTTGACGGCGCCAACATCGCCGGCTTCGTCAAGGTCGCCGACGCCATGTCAGCACAAGGCGTTTACTGACGCTCGACGTCATTGTTATAGTCTCCCGCAACCCCCAATTCTCACCTCTAGGAACCGCCCCATGCGTCAACGCAACATCTTGGCCGTCATCGCCACACTCGCCCTCGGCCTGAGCGCATTGAGCGCCGCGGCGCAAGACTTTCCCGTCAAAAAACCGATCACGCTGTTGGTTGGTTTTGCGGCTGGCGGCGCCACCGACACGGCGGCTCGCGTGGTTGCAAAAAAGCTGAGCGAGAACATCGGCCAGCCTGTCGTGGTTGAAAACAAAGGCGGCGCAGGCGGCAATATTGCACACCAATACACCGCTACCGGTCCGACCGACGGCAGCCTGATTTTGTTCGGCTCGGTCGGCCCGCTGACGATTGCACCGCACCTCATGAAGCTGCCGTATGACCCGGTCAAAGACTTGGCTCCGATCACCATGGGCGTGAACTTTCCGAACGTGCTGGTGGTGAGCGCAAGCACCAACATCAAGACCTTTGCCGAGTTCATCGCCTTCGCCAAAAAGAACCCCGGCAAGCTGGACTTTGCCTCGACCGGTGCCGGCTCGGCCTCGCATCTGGCCGGCGAGATGCTGAACCTGATGGCCGACATCGACACCGTGCACATTCCCTACAAAGGTGGCGCCCCGGCGCTGCAAGACCTGCTGGGTAGCCGCGTCGCCGCTTACTACTCCACCTACGCCACCGCACAGCCGTACTTTGAAAGCGGCCGATTGGTCCCGCTGGCCAGCACCGGCCCGCAACGCCTGACAGCGCTGCCGAAAATTCCAACGATTGCCGAGTCCGGTTACCCCGGCTTCAGCGCCACCAACTGGTACGCTTTTGTGGCCTCGTCTAAAGTGCCGCCGGCCATCCTCGACCGCTGGAATGTGGAACTGGTCAAAGTGCTGAAATCGCCTGACGTGGTGGCCACGCTGAACAAGCACGGCCTGACACCACAGCCCGGCACGCGTGACGAACTGGCACGCTACATGGCGTCTGAAACCATCACCTGGGGCAAACTGATCCGCGAGCGCAAGATCACGGCGCAGTAAGCCAACTTCAGCAAGCCGTTAGCTCACCGCTCAACTGGCTGCCGCTTGTGTGCCCAACTGACGTGCCAGATGCACTTGGTGCAAGGTGATCTTGCGGACCTCGGCTTGGCTGGCCTGAATGTGCGCGCGCAGCAGCAAGGCAGCTTGGTCGCCGCGCTTTTGCTGGATGGCCGATAAGATTTTTCCGTGCTCCTCGTAGGTTGCGGTGATGCGCAAGGGCTGGGTGAAATCCAACCGGCGGATCACGCGGATGCGCTCGGTCACCTCGCGGTGCACGCGCGCCATTTCAGCGTTGCCGGCGGCCGCCACCAAAGCGCAATGAAAAGCCTCGTCCCAAGCCGCGACTTCCCGCATGTCGGTGCTGCGTTGCTCGGGTTTGACCAGCCAGATGGCGACGAGCGCCTCCAGCTGCGCGGCATCGACCTTCAGCGCAGCCTCACACAGGCGGTGCGCGGCGGTGGTTTCAAGCACCATGCGCAGGTCGTAAAGTTCTTCAAACTGGTTGAAGTCAAACGGCAAAACGCGCCAGCCGCTGCGAAACAGCACCTCGACATAACCTTCTTGCTGCAGCTTGAACAGCGCCTGCCGCACCGGCGTGCGCGAAACACCCAAACGCTCGCTGATTTCGGTTTCTGTGAAGCGGTCGCCAGGCACCAAACGAAACTCGGCGATGTCGCGTTTGAGCTGGCTGTAAACGTCGTCGGCACGCGAAGGATGGGCCACCACTGTGATGACCGCTCGATTCACGCGGGCGGCGTGAGCAAACTCACATGCGCTGCCACCACGCGCCAGCCCTCAGGCGTGCGCAACCAAGTCTGGCTTTGGCGTCCCGTGCGGGGGCTGCCGACACGCTGAAACTCCACATTGGCGGTGGCCATATCTTGGCCATATGTGGTGATGACGGTTTTGAGCAGCACACGGTCCAACCCCTGCGCTGGCCGAGCCGCCCGAAAGGCCTTGATCTCGTCGGCACCGTAGAGGTTTTCAGTGGCGCCGTAACGCAGCGTGTGCGGGCTGTTCCAAAAAAGTTCGTCGAGCACGGCGACATCGTTGGTCACCAGGGCTTGCTCGTAGCGTGCAAATTGAACACTGACTTCAGCGACGACGGCGGGCAAATTGATAGCGGTCATAGGTGGTGGTGTTCGGGGTGAAAGGCGTCGTGTTGATAGGTTTCAGTAAGCAGCCGGTTTGACCTGCGCGACGCCAGCGTCGCTGAGTTGCCGTGCCACGGCAAACGCGAGGTCTTCGCGCCACGGCGCTGCAATGATCTGCACACCCAAGGGCATGCCGTTAGTACTGCTCGGCCACATCGGTACGGTCACCACCGGACAGCCGGCAAATGAGACCGGTTGCGTCAGCAGGCCCATGGCCGCACGGCAGGGTTGTTGTGTGCCATTGATGTCCAGCCATTCGGTGCCGATGAGCGGTGCGCTGACCGGCGTCGCCGCCGTGATGAGCACATCCCAGTCGGCAAACAGCGCGTTGATGCGGTCGCGGTAGATGCGCCTAAACCGCTGCGCGCGCAAGTACCAGTCGGCCGGCTGCAAAGCACCGGCAATGAAACGGTCCACCGACAGCGGCTCAAACGACGCCAACTGCGTCCGCAAGTCATCCAGGTGCAGGCTGCCACCTTCACTGGCCGTGATGATGAAAGCCGCCGCACGCGCCAGACCGGCGTCCGGCCAAGACACGCTGGCTGTGGTGCCCAAGGTGCTGGCGGCCAGCGCCACCACCTCACGCGCTGCAGCGCTGGCGTGGTCGTCAAAGTAGCCGCTGAGCACGCCTATCCGCAACCCTGCCGGAAAGCCTGGCGACGAGTGCTGCAGCAGGGCGGCCACCGGCTGCACACGCTGTGCGTGGCAACCCGGGTCGTGCGCATCTGGGCCTTGCAGCGCGTCATAGGCTAGCGCCAGCCCGGCCACGCTGCTGGCCATCGGGCCGAGGTGGTCAATGCTGTGCACAAAGGGATAGGTGCCGCGCCGCGAAAGCCGGCCAAAGGTCGGCTTCAAACCCCAAACGCCGCACAGCGACGCCGGCACGCGGATCGAACCATTGGTGTCTGAACCCAAGCTCAAAGGCACTTGGCCAGCCGCCACCGCCGCACCCGAACCGCCAGACGAACCGCCGCTGATGCGGGCCAGATCGTGCGGGTTATGGCAGGGGCCGTAATGGGTGTTTTCAGTGGTGAAGCCGTAGGCGTACTCGTCCATGTTGAGCGCGCCGACCAGCACCGCGCCCGCCGCTTTCATCTGCTTCACCAAGAAGGCATCGGCCTCAGCCGGCGGCAGACTGCGGTTGATCACCGAGCCCGCCAAGGTGACCTCGCCAACGATGTCGTACAGGTTTTTCACCGCGTAGGGAACGCCGGCCAAAGCACCCAGTGCGTCGAGTGATTCTCCTTTTTTCAGCAAGACGCTGCGACGCACGTCCACCGCGTCGGCTTCGGCAAAGGCGCGGTCCTGCGTCTGGCAGGTGAAGGCGTTGACGCGAGCGTCGGTCGCCGCCATGCGCGCCAAACTCGTCGTCAGAAGTTCACGCGCGCTGACCTCGCCCTGTCGAACGGCAGCGGCCATTTGCGCGGCATCGCCGTACGGGTTCGTGCCTGCGGTCATACGTTGGGGCCTGCTAAATCAAAGTGTGGATCGACGCTCGGAAAAACCGCCGGGCAGTAAATCTCCGCCAGTTCGTCATGCGCTGACAGACCGGCGCTGTCCAACAAGCTCACCATCGCGGCGGTGCGCTGCAAATGCACCGCCACGCGGGCCGCTTGCGCGTCCTCCAACGGCAGCATGAGCATCTCGGCCGTCGTCTTCACGTACTGCAGGGTGAGAGCGTCGTTCATTCGAAAATCTTTCTTGGCTACTGAATCAAGACTGAAAATCAACGACGAACTTCGCGTTGGAAAACTTCCAGACTGCGTTTTTTGGCGTGGATGAAACTCGGCTCTGTCAGCGTTTCAATCGTGCGTGGACGGGCATCGGTGTAAGGCAGAATTTCTGCCACGCGGGTGGGACGTTTGGTCAGCAACAAGACTTCGTCAGCCAAGTAGACGGCTTCTTCCAAGTCGTGCGAGACCAGCAGCATGGTGGTGCCGGTTTGCATGAACACTTCTTGCAGCTTTTCGCGGATGAACAGCGTCATCTCGAAGTCCAGCGCCGAGAACGGTTCGTCTAAAAACAGCACCTCCGGGTTGGGTGCCAGCGCCCGCATGATGGACGCGGTTTGTTGCTGCCCGCCCGAGAGCTCGTAGGGGTAGCGGTTCAAGTCAAACTTGACGTCAAAAGACGCCACCAACTCAGCCATGCGGCGGTCGACTTCGGCTTTCGATTGGCCTTCCAGCTTCAGCGGGTAAGCGATGTTGTCGATGGTCCGCATCCACGGGAAAAGGGCTTCGCGGTAGTTCTGAAAGACGTAACCGATCTTGGTGTCTTTGAGGGTCTTGCCATCAAACAAAATTTCACCCGAGTCGATCGGAACCAACCCAGCGATCATGTTGATCAATGTCGACTTGCCGCAACCGTTGGGACCGAACACCGAGGTGATTTTGTGCTTCGGAATATCGAGGTCAAAGTTTTCATACAGCGGCCAGCCCGCAAAGTACTTGGTCAAACCGCGGATGGTGATGTGCGTGCCCACAGGGCCGGGCCGAAATGGCGGCACCGGCACATCCACATTAAAAGGCGCGTTAAGGACAGCACTCATCTTCCACTCCAGTGAACGATGCGTTTTTCGAGCATCAAAAACAAAACATTCAGGGCATAACCGAGCGCACCGGCGGCCAAAATAGACGCATACATGTCACGCACATTCATCACCTGCTGCGAGTTGATGATGCGGTTACCCAAGCCACTGTCTGCACCGATGAACATCTCCGCCACGATGACGATCACCAGCGCCATCGACACCGCTGAACGCAGGCCGACAAAACTCGGCTGCAAGCTCTCCCAGATCAGCACATCTTTGAACACTTGCCAACGCGACGCACCCATCACCTTGGCCGCCATCACGCGCTGCTTGCGGGCATTGATCACGCCATAGGCGCTGTTGAAAACAACGATCAGCAGCGCACCAAATGCGGCAATCGCCACCTTGTTGATCTCCGACACGCCGAAGATCATCAGGAACAGCGGGATCAGTGCCGACGACGGCGTTGAACGAAAAAAATCAATCAAAAACTCAACGCTGCGGTAGGCTTTTTCGGAACTGCCCAGCAGCACGCCCAAAGGCATGCCGACAATGGCGGCGATCAAAAACGCCTGCACCGTGCGCCACACCGTCATGCCGAAATCTTGCAGCAGCGGCCCCCCGGCCAAACCGGTGATGAGCGCGCCCAGCGCGTCCAACGGTGGTGGCAACAAGATGGCTTTGATGAAGCCCAGTCGCACCACCAAATCCCAAACAATGAACAGCGCCACCGGCCCAATGAAGGGCAAGACCTTGTCCCAAACGGATTGGCGTGGTGCGCCAGCGACGGGATCCATCGCTGGCGGCGCCCAGGCTGTGGTGGCGGCGCCTGGCGCGCCCGCAGATGTCGGGATAGCAGCCATCCCGATCAGCCTTTGTAAAGCATCGAATCCACCATGACGCGAGACTTCAAGATGCCGCGTTCAGCAAACAAGTCATAGAACTTCTGGAAGTGCGCGACATCGGCCGGCGTGAACTCGTTGTACATGGTGTAGGCCGCCATCGGCACCTCGGCTGTCAGGGCGCCTTCAATGGCGGTGTAGCCCTTGAGGTATTGACGCGACTCGACCGGCTTGCTGCGCACATAACTCACGCCTTTGCCATACGCGGCTATGAATTTTTTGGTTTCTGCTGGGTACTTTTTGATGAAGTCTGCAGTCAGTGACGCGACACCGCCGAACCATGGCGCCATCGGGTCGCCCAAAACGTAGTGCGACACCACGCCGGCTTCGAGTACGCGCGTTGTCCCGCTCAAGCGGCCGATGGTGCCGGTCGGCTCAAGCGTGTACGCGCCGTCGATCTGCCCTGCTGCCAGCGCTGCCACGTGCTGGCCAATCGGCAGTTCGACCACCGTGGCACCGACCGCGCCGCCGCGTTCGAGGATGGTTTTGGCCAAGGTGACGTTTTGAATACCGGGGCCAGAGCCAACGCGTTTGCCCTTCAGGTCAGCGATGGTTTTGGCTGTGCTGGCGACCGGAACAATCACTTCGTCCAGCACGTTTTTCAAGTTGCTGGGATTGGCGCAAAAAATCTTGAAAGTACCGGGCGCGGCGAGCTCACCCACCGCGATGTTGCCCGAGCCCGTGCCGTTGGCGCTGCCGTCGCAACGGTCGGCCAGCATGCCTTCCATGATCTGCTGTGCCGCGGCATAACGCTGGACTTCAACATTCAGCCCGGCCTCTTTGAAATAGCCCAATTCAATCGCAGCGTAAAAAGGTAAGCCGGCAGCGATAGGCCAGTAACCGATGCGGATCTTTGGGCCCGACTGGGCGCGCAGGATGGCTGGCATGCCGAGCGCTCCGACGATGGCGGCGCCACCTTGCAGAACTTTGCGACGAGATGCGGTGAACGTATTGGATTGTGTTGGTGTGGTCATGGTGAGTCCCTGGTGATAAACAATGAAAAAATAGAAACCGAATCAGGCAACAGCCGCTTGCAAAGAGGTGATGTAAGCGCGCCAGCCACCCAAGTGAGAGATGTCTTGGGCTTCATGCAAAGCCTCGGCTTCACAGACAAAACCCTGCACCTGGCTGCCATCTGCCAGCTTCAAGGTGCCAATCCCCAAGGGCGCGGCAATCAAGGTCACAAAAGAGCCGTAGTGCTGTAGCGGCATGTCCCACACCTCCAGTGCAATGGCGCTGCCTTGGCCGGCCGCCACGCGCAGCAGACCGGGCTTGGGCGGCGTCGTTCCCGGCAAGGCATATAAGCGGTAGTCGGCGGCCGTGCTGGCCGCGCCCACCAAGGTGGCACCGCGCTCCGTGAGCTGGCTGTTGAGCGGCATGCCTGACAAATGGGCGCCTACCACGGCCACGCGCACGCGGCCTTCGGTGCTGGGCTTCGCAGCCAAACCCTTGATCGGTTGCGGTGCTGGCAGTGGCAAACCCGTGGCGCCCTGCGCCAACCCTGTGAGGTGGTGGTAGCGCTGCCCAAGTTCGGCGAGTTGCCAGTCACTGCCGCAGCGGCCAATCAAGGTGATGCCAAAAGGCAAGCCGTCGGAACGCATGGCGCTCGGCACCGACAGTGCCGCGTAGTCCAGCAGATTCACAAAATTGGTGTACTCGCCCAAGCGACGATTCAACTCCACCGGAATTTGCAGCATCGACGCCACGGTGTAGTGCGTGGGCGCTGTCGGCACCAACATCAAGTCGATGCCAGTCCACAGCGCGTCGGCCCGTTGACCGAGTAATTTGAGTTGGGCTTGCGCGACAAACAAGTCGGCTGCACTGTATTGGCGCCCTTCCGCGATGATGCTGCGCACCGGCTCAATCACCTCGTCTTCATGCGCATCAAAAAATGGCCTGATGGCGGCATATCGCTCGGCCACCAGCGCACTGCCGTAGAGCAGTTGCGCTGCTAATTTGAAGGGCGCAAAGTCAAGCCGCACAGCCGTTCCGCCCATGCCCTGCATCCGCAGCACCGCCTCATTGAAGGCTGCTTCAGCCAGCGTGTCGCCAAAAAATTCCAGTTGGTCTGGAACGCCGAATGTGAAGCTGGCGGAAAAGGCCGTGTTGGCCAAGGTGAGTTGGCGTGAATAGGCGTCGAGCGGGTCATGGCCCATGGCGCTTTCAAGCACTTGCACGGCAGTGGCCACGGTGCACGCAAAGATGGAAACGCAGTCAACGCTTTGCGCTGCCGGCAACACACCGCGCGTGCTGATGAGGCCACGCGATGGCTTCAGCCCCACGATGTTGTTGAGTCCGGCGGGCACGCGCCCCGAGCCGGCGGTGTCTGTTCCCAACGAAAAATCGACCTGTCCGCTGGCCACCACGTAGGCCGAGCCAGAGCTCGACCCCCCCGACACATAGGCGGGGTTAAAGGCATTCGGTACAGCGCCAAACGGTGAGCGCGTGCCGTTCAGGCCGCAGGCGAATTGATCCAGATTGGTCTTGCCGACCAATGCTGCACCAGCATCGAGCAGCCGCTCCACCACTTGTGCGCTGGCATCTGCACCAAAAGCAAATGCGAAAGCAGGACAAGCAGCGGTGGTAGGGCTACCGGCGACATCCATGTTGTCCTTCACGGCGAAGCGCAACCCTGCCAAGGGCAGGTCTGCGCTGCTTGATGCCAGCCCAGCTTTCACCATGGGCACGTCTAGGCGGCTGATCCAGGCGCAGTTCGGGTCCGCAAGAACCTGCGTGGCCGCGTCTGCGTTGGCCGTGAAATTCAAGGTCGATTCAGTGATCATGAGCGTTGCACCAACTTGAGGCATCCATACTTGTGTACAAGTTCAAATGCAAGTGCTGTGCCATGCTGACCTGATGCCTTGATCGCTGAATAAAAAACCCCTGCTCAGGCTATTGCTGGGTCAGGGGTTGTTGATCTGCCGTCGCTGCGGCAAGACTGTTTGACGTCTTCATCGCTTCATGATCATTTGAGCTTCAAGTCGTTGGTGACCGAGATGACGCCTTTGACACCTTTGGCCACGACACCTGCACGGTCGATGCTGGGGCGCGTGCTGACAAAGCCGCTGAGCTGCACGCGGCCTTTGAAGGTTTCAACATTGATCTCGGCCGATTTGAGCATCGGGTCTTGGTAGATCGCTGTTTTGACCCGCGTGGTGACGGTCGTGTCGTCGATGTATTGGCCAGCCGTCTCTTGCTGTCCGCCGGTGGCACAACCGGCTAACGCCACCATGGCGCCGGCAACAACAAGTGCAGAAATGCGTGAAAAATGTTTCATCAGGAGTCCTTAGAAAAATAGATGGCTCATCGTTGCACGCCACGTTCGCGGCGCTTGTAGTCCATTACGCCGCATTGAGCTTTTATTCACACCTAATGTTTTATTAATTTCATAAGTGATTGAAACACTTGTAAGTACATATCCATTGCCTCCTACTGTTCACCGCGGTTTCCGCCTACAAGGCTTTTTGCGCAGGTCGTTCAAGCTTGCATCCTTACTCTGCAAAGGAACACTATGGCCAACCAATTACGCCCCATCGCACTGACCGTGAGTGAGCCCCGCCCTGGCCTTTTTCATTGGGCTTTGCTTGAAAGTCAGGGTGAGAACGCTGAGTTTGAGAGTCGCTTCGCCATGGCCGAAGAGCCCTACGACTCGTTTGAAAAAGCCGCGCGTGCCGGTCTTTTGAACTGGCTCAAATTGGCCGGCGATGACACCCAACACGGTCCGCGCACCGAAGAGATCCGCACACCCTTGGTGCCAGCGCCTGGGCCATGGACGGCCAAAGCCAAATTGAAGAGAGAAACCAGCGCCGCTTGAGGTTTCGGCTGAGCCGCACCGTCTCAATATTGATTCAGTGTGCGGCGCTTTGGTGGAACATAAGGCTTGAGCTTGACGGCTTTTTCGGTGTCGTTTTGGCTGCCTGCCGGAAAAGGCCAGCACGGCGCGGCTTTGGCTTTGACATTGGCTTTGCCAGAGTCTGACGAACTTTCGGCACGGGCCGTGTCAGATGCGGCACTGTGGTCACTGGGTTGCTTGGTCATGCGTTCTCCATCGTGTTGGGTCATCAGAAAGTGTCCAGCCTCGTGATACGCGCGTCAGCCGCTATCAACCACCCGCCGCCGTGCTGCGCAAACTGGCCTCAACCAACTTCGACTCGGTGATGTCGGTGAACGTGATAACCACGCCGTCGATGCGGTTGTCTTGCGTTCGATACGGCATGATGCGCACGCGAAACCAGCGCTTGCCAGAAGCCTCGACATCTTGTTCCTTGAACATCAGCGTGCGCAACACGTCGGCAGCGTCGATCGACAAGTCGACTTTCAAATCCGTGGCAAGGTCTGAGAGCGGCCGACCAATGTCGCTCGGGATCAGCTTGATGATGTGGGTGGCACGGGTGGTGAAACGCCGAACATGCAAAAAACGGTCTAGGAACAAGGTGGCGATGTCGGTGCTGTTGAGCAGGTTTTCCATGTCGTCGCTGGCCCGCGCCAAAGCATCCACCCGTGTTTGCAATTCCGAGTTGACGGTTTGCAACTCTTCATTCATCGACTGCATTTCTTCGCGCGAGGTGGTGAGCTCTTCGTTGGCCGACTGCAACTCTTCGTTGGCCGACTTGAGCTCTTCCTGCGAGGTCTGCATTTCTTCACGGGTGGCTTGATGCTCTTCGCGCGAACGCGCCAGCTCCAGCATCAACTCAGCCACGCGGGCATCGTGGCCTGCCTCACCAAGGGCGGCATTCGCCGCTTGAACCGGCACGGTCACGATGTCAGAAAAAACCACCATCAGCATGCCATCGAGCGCCTTCGGCTCGGCCAGTGGCTCAATGCTGATGCGCACGGCCGGCCCGGAACCGTCTTCACCCAGTGCAAGCGTGTCCAGCGTGGCGGGCACTTTTTGCCGCACCGTCCGGTAAAAAATATCGGACACCGGCTGCCGCAGACTTGAGCGCAACATAGCGAAGAGGTTCAGGTTCGCCTTGCCCGCCGGCGGTTCAAGGTAACGCCCCGTCTTGCCGCTGAAATAAACGATGTCGCCGCGCGCGGTCACCAGCACCGCTGACGGCGCGAATTTCTTCAGCAGTAACTGGTCTGCCAAGGCCTGCAAACTGGGTGTGCCCTCTGATGCGCCGGCAGAGCGTGCGCTAGCGACGAGCGTTGTCGTGCGCGCAGCCGCGGGAGCCAACGGAAAACCAAGTATGGCCGGCCGTCCGGCATTCGCCAATCGACGGTAAATACGCGTCTTGGGACCCACTGGCGCAAACAGGCTGGTGGCAGCACCAATCGTCTCGGCGTTGCCCAACACCAGATAGCCGCCGGGGTTCAGGCTCCCATGAAACATCTGAACTAATTTTTGTTGCAACTCGCTTTCCAAATAGATCAACAGGTTGCGGCAGGTCAGCACATCTAACTTGGCAAACGGCGGGTCAGTGGCGATGCTTTGCGGCGCAAAAATAATCATGCTGCGGATGGCTTTGCTCACCCGGTAACCGCCGGGCACCTTGCTAAAAAACCGCGCCAGCCGCTCTGGCGACACGTCGCTGACGATGTTGTCCGGGTAAAGTCCGGCGCGACCTTTTTCGATCGCATCTTTGTCCATGTCGGTGGCAAAAATTTGCAATGAATACGGCGCCGCCGGTTTGAGGTCGTCCAGCACCTCGGCAAACAAAATGGCCAGTGTGTACGCCTCTTCGCCGGTTGAACAAGCCGCCACCCAGGCGCGCAACACGCTGCCAGCGGGGTTGGCTGCCAGCAGCGCCGGCAGCACGTCCTGCTTGAGGCTTTTCCAAACCTCGGGGTCGCGAAAAAAACAGGTCACACCAATCAGCAATTCCTTGAACAACAGCTCGGCTTCCATCGGGTTTTCGCGGACGTATTGCACGTACTCATCGACGCCCTCGATCTGGTGAATCGCCATGCGCCGTTGAATGCGCCTGTAGACCGTGCTTTTTTTGTACTCGGTGAAGTCATGGCCCGTTTGCGCCCGCACCAAGATCAGAATTTTTTCCAGTGCGCCGTGCAGCCGGTCGACCGTCCGCTCATCCAGCGGCCCCGTGAGCAAGGGGTGCGCAAAATAAGACAAGATTTTTTCTGGCAACTGGTCGGCCGGCGCCACCACATCGGCCAAGCCAGAGTCCACCGCATTGCGCGGCATCGCATCAAAGGCCGCGTTCTCGGGCGTTTGCACAAACACACCGCCGGCTTTTTCTTTCAGGGCGCGCAGTCCCAAAGTGCCGTCAGAGCCCATGCCCGACAAAATCACGCCGGCGGCATTAGCCTGCTGGTCAAGCGCCAGCGAGCGCAGAAAAAAATCAATCGGCAATTGCAAACCACGCGGCGCCACCGGTTTGAGCAAGTGCAACACGCCATGCAGCAAGGTGATCTCAAAACCGGGCGGCGCCACATACACGTGGTTGGCCTGAACCGGCGTGATGTCGCTCACCTGCACCACGGGCACCTGACTGAAGCGCTGCAACAAGTCGGGCAGCAGGCTTTCCTTGACCGGGTCTAGGTGCTGCACCACCACGTAAGCCAAACCGCTGTCGTGCGGCACATGTGAGAAAAACTGCTCCAGTGCTTCCAACCCGCCGGCCGAGGCACCAATGCCGATGATCGGGGTTTTCCGACCCACCAACGGGGCGAGAGAAGCATCCACCGCTGTGAGTCCGGCGGCTGGAAACGGCGCCGCATCAGGTGCGGGTGGTACCGATTCGAGAGTGGCGTGGGCCTTGTGTTTCATTTTTTCAACCTCGAGACTTCTGGGCGCGACTCTCAATGTCGTCTATTTGAGGCGAACGGCAGAGGGAGAAAACCGACGAAAAAGGTAGGGAAAAGGCTCGAAATGTAATAAATCGTTATTTACGTTTTAAATCATTGTAAAAACAATAACCATGCACTATAAAGGAGCTTGTGTACTCGGGAATGCTCAAAAAAGGATGTCGCCGATGACCCGTTTTTTAGAACCTGAATCTCTGTTGCGCCGTGAAGCGCAAGAACGCCTACCGCATAAAAATTTGTGGGGCTTGATCGGCGATGACATGGATCAGCAGCGACTCGTTCATGAGTTGCAGGTGCATCAAATTGAGCTTGAGATTCAAAATGAGGAGCTCACACAAACGCTGACCGAGGTCAACGCACTGCGCGCCAAATACCTCGACCTCTACGACTTTGCCCCGGTCGGCTACTTCACGCTCGACACCCGAGGCCATATCGTTGAGCTCAACTTGCGGGCCGCCAAGATGCTGGGCCAAGAGCGCAAGTTGCTGGTCGGCCGGCCATTGCGTGAGTTTTTTGACCCGCGAACACTGCCTCGGCTGGACGCATTTTTGACCACCGCGGAATACAGCCAAGACGAGGTTTTCGCCGAAGCCCTGCAGTCGATGAGCCGCAAATCAATCTTGCTACCGACTTACATGAACGCCCAAGCCCGTTCGTTTATCGATCCGTTAAGTGGCCAAAAACAGATTCGACTGGTCCTGATGGATGTCACGGCCCTGAAAATCGCCACCGACGATGTGGTCAGGCTCATCACCCACAGTGCATGAATTCGTCTCCGCGCACCTCAGTCTTTGCGGGCGCGCTCGTAGATCGGCAGCACTCTTGGCAGGTTGCGCTCAATGTCGGCGATGCGGGTGTTGCCGGCCGGGTGCGTGCTGAGCCATTGCGGCGGTGCGCCTTGGCTGCTGGCCGCCATTTTTTGCCACAGCGTGATGCCGGCGCGCGGGTCATAGCCGGCGCGGGCTGCCAGTTCCAGCCCGACCAAATCAGCCTCTGACTCGTCAGAGCGGCTGAAGGTCATGTTCAGCAGTTGCACGCCGTAGTTGGTCACTGTCCGGCCCACATCACCCAGCCCCAGCAACTGCGACAACAAGCCCGCACCCATGCTGGTCGCCGCGCTTTTACCCATGCGGGCGCGGGCATGCTCGCGCAGGGCGTGGGCAATTTCATGGCCCATGATCTGCGCCACTTCGTCGTCGTTGAGTTGCAACTGCTCCAAGATGCCGGTGTAGAAAGCGATTTTGCCGCCCGGCATGCAAAAGGCATTGATCTGCTTGCTGCCGATCAGGTTGACCTCCCACTTCCAGGTCTTGGCGCGCGGGTTCCATTCGTTGGTGAACGGAATCAGGCGCTGGGCGATGCGGCGCAAGCGAATCACTTGCGCGTTGTCGGCCGAGCCCAAGGCTTTCTGGCTGGCCGCTTGCATCAACATTTCGGTGTACTGCTTGGCCGCCGAGGCTTCGATGTCGTCGGCCGGCACCAGTCGGGCAAAGCCGGAGTTGCCGCCGACGTCGACGCCTTCGCGCTGCGCCAGAGCGAGGCTGGGCAGCAACAAGGCGGCGCACAACAAGGCGGCGGTCCAACGCGGGGCGCAAGGCATAGGAAGTCTCCTGAATCAATACAAAGTCAACGCGTATTATTCCCTGCATGAGATTCCCCGCATGAGCCCAAGCCATCCCGCCCGCCCGAGTTGGGGCCAAACCCTGCGCGTCTACCTGGAACCGGCCACGCTGCGCATGCTGTTGCTGGGTTTTTCGGCCGGCTTGCCCTTGCTGCTGGTCTTTGGCACGCTGAGTTTTTGGCTGCGCGAAGCCGGCATTGACCGCACCACCATTGGTTACCTGAGCTGGATCGGTCTGGCCTACGGTTTTAAATGGGTCTGGGCGCCACTGGTCGACCGGCTGCCGATTTTTTTGCTGACGCGCTGGCTGGGCCGGCGCCGAAGCTGGTTGCTGCTGTCGCAAAGCATCATCATGGTGGCCTTGATCGGGCTGGCCTTCACCGACCCGCGGCTGGCGCTGATGCCGATGGTCTGGTGCGCGCTGGCCGTGGCGGTGGCGTCGGCCACGCAAGACATTGCGCTCGACGCTTTTCGCATTGAATCTGCCGATGTGCAGCGGCAAGCTGCGCTGGCGGCGTCTTACCAAACGGGTTACCGCATCGCCATGATCTGGGCCGGCGCTGGCGTATTGTGGATCGCCGCACGCGCTGAAGTCGCCGGCGTCACGGGCTATCAACAAGACGCTTGGCAAACCGCTTATTTGGTGATGGCGGCGTCGATGCTGCTGGGCATGGTCACGGTTTTGTTTTCGCCCGAGCCGGTCGCCATCGTCATGCCGCGTGCGCGCAATGCGGCGGAATGGCTGAAGGGTGCGCTGGTCGAACCCTTCGCTGATTTTTTACGGCGTTACGGCAAACAGGCGGCGTTGATCTTGGCTTTGATTGCGGTCTACCGCATCAGCGACGTGGTGATGGGCATCATGGCGAATCCGTTTTATGTGGACATGGGCTTCAGCAAAGACGAAGTTGCTGCGGTGACCAAAGTTTTTGGCGTCATCATGACGCTGGTCGGCGCCTTGGTGGGCGGCGTGCTGGCCATGCGCTTCGGCGTGATGCGCGTGCTGATGCTGGGCGCCGTGCTCAGCGCGGCCAGCAACCTGCTGTTTGCCTGGCTGGCCACACGCGGCCACGACGTGACCGCGCTGATGCTGGTGATCTCGGCCGACAACCTCGCCAGTGGCATCGCCTCGGCGGCTTTCATCGCCTATCTCTCGGGCCTCACCAACGTCAATTATTCGGCCACGCAGTACGCCTTGTTCAGCTCCATGATGCTGTTGCTGCCGAAGTTCCTGGCCGGTTACTCAGGCGCTTTTGTCGACGCTTACAACTACCAAACCTTTTTCATCGGCACGGCTCTGCTTGGCGTGCCGGTGTTGTTGCTGGTCTGGCTGGCGTCCAAGCAAGCCGCGCAGGCGGCAGCCTTGAAGCGCTGAAATGCAGCGACGCTGAAGCGAGATTTACCGCATCTTTACGACGGCTTCAAGCCGTCTTGCCGAGGCAGGTTCAAGATATACCCTTCACACCAGATCGAGACCCACGCCCATGACGCAGCAACTCTTGATGATTGAAGACGACAACCGCCTCGCCGCCATGGTCGGCGACTACCTGCGCCAGTCGGGCTACGGCTTCACGCATGCAGCCGATGGCACCAGCGGCTTGGAAGCCCTCGACAACAGCGAACCCGACCTCGTCATCCTTGATCTGATGCTGCCCGACATGGACGGCCTGGAAGTCTGCCGCCGCATCAAAAGCCGCAGCGCCAATGGCGACAAATCCAACGTGGCGGTGTTGATGCTGACCGCCAAAGGCGACCCGATGGACCGCATCATCGGCCTTGAAATAGGCGCCGACGACTATTTGCCCAAACCCTTTGAGCCGCGCGAATTGCTGGCCCGCATCCGCGCCGTGCTACGGCGCGGCCAAGAGGTCAGCCCGGCCGCCGGCAGTAGCTCTTTGCACAAAGTCATGCATTTCGGCACCCTCGACATCGACCGCGATGCGCGCGTCGTCTCGCTGGCCGGCGTGCCGCGCGAACTCACCTCTTACCAGTTTGACTTGCTGGTGGCGATGGCCGAACGTGCTGGCCGCGTGCTCAGCCGCGACCAGATCATGGAGGCTGTGCGCGGCCGTGAACTCGAAGCCTTTGACCGCTCGATTGACGTGCACATGGGGCGTATCCGCAGCGCCATTGAAGTTGACGCCAAAGACCCGAAGCGCATCTTGACGGTGCGCGGCGTCGGCTACGTGTTTGCGCGGCAACAAGACTGAGGTGCCGCAAATGTGGTCACGCTTCACTTCACATTTGTACGTTCGCATCTGGCTTTCCGTGGTGCTGACGGTAGCGGTGCTGACGTTTTCAGTCGGCTGGGCTTGGCGCTTGACGGCAGATTCGCAACCGCCGATCCGCGAGATCGTGGTTCGCAATGAATCTGGCCAAGTCATCGGTACCTCGCAGACCGACGTGAACCGGCGGCCTGGCCAAGAAATGTATTTTGAAGTGTCGATCAACGACGGTCACACGCTGTCGATTCATTTGCCGCGCCCGAGACATCCGCCCGGCGGCACGCCGTGGATGCGGCCGCCGTTTGGGTTTTTCTGGACGCTGGCGCTGGTCGGTTTGGCCGTGGCCTTGGCCGCTTACCCGATCATCCGGCGCCTGACGCTACGGCTCGAAGCCTTGCAACGCGGCGTTGAGCGCTGGGGCAGTGGTGACTTGTCGGCAAGGGTGTCTGTGCAGGGCCAAGACGAAGTGGCTTTTCTGGCGGCACGCTTCAACAACGCTGCAGAACGCATTGAAACGCTGATGGATTCGCAAAAAGCCCTGCTGAACGCGCACAAAAATTTGCTGGCGAATGCCTCGCATGAGTTGCGCTCACCGCTCACCCGCATTCGCATGGGACTGGAGATGTTGAGCGCTGACTTTGCATCGCCTCAACGCATGGAAATCTCCCGCAGCATCACGGAGCTCGACCAACTGATCGATGAAATTCTGCTGGCGAGTCGTCTCGACTCAGGGCAAACCGACAACGAGCCGATGGAAGTGCTGGACCTGACCGGTTTAGCGGCTGAAGAATGCTCACGGGTGAATGCCGAGCTCACCGCAGAACTCCGGCATCAGGCCGACACTGGCGACGCCCACAGCCTGCAGCTGCGCGGTTCACCGCGGCTGCTGCGCCGACTGTTGCGCAACCTGCTTGAAAACGCCAAACGTTACAGCGATGGCGACATCACGCTGGCCTTGTCACAAGGCGGCAGCAAGGCACAGCCGACTGCCGTGATCCGCGTCAACGACCAAGGCCCCGGCGTGCCAGCAGACCAGCGCGAACGCATCTTTGAGCCGTTTTACCGGCTCCCCGGGGCGAGCGAACGCGACGGCGGCGTGGGCCTGGGCTTGGCCTTGGTCAAGTCGATTGCCGAGCGCCACGGTGGCAGCGTGCGCTGCGAAGACAACCCGGGCGGCGGCGCCTCGTTTGTGGTCGAGTTGCCGATCCATTTGGCCGCTTGACGCACGGATTTAATTCTCGGCAGGGCGAGCCTTCGTCACGGCGAAAAAAATCCCGTCACGGCGAAAAAATCTCGTCCCTGCGCGCGAAGCGAATTCCGTCATGGCGAGCGAAGCGCGGCCATCCATCTGTGAGGCGCGCGGTGATGGACTGCCGCGCTGCGCTCGCAGAGACGGCATGTTTGTCCTGTTGTTCAAGGTCTGTTGCGGTATCCGGACGGATTCGGACAACTCGCAGGGACTGACTTCAGTGATGCGGGCTGAAATGCTCGCCGTCTTTGAGCTTGTACAGCGTGCTGCAGTACGGGCAACGGGCTTGCCCGCTCTCAGCCAAACCGAGGTAGACCTTCGGATGGCTGTTCCACTGGGTCATGTTCGGGTTTGGGCAGAAGACGCCGCCCTGGCTGTTGAGTTCACTGGCGCGGAGTTCAACCACCGCGCCTTTTTTTTCACTGTTGCTCATGCTGTGTGCCTTAAACGCGGCTCAGCCAACTGGCGTATTTTGGGTTGCGGCCATTGACGATGTCAAAGAACGCAGCTTGAATTTTTTCTGTGATCGGGCCGCGTGAACCTGTGCCGATTTGAATCCGGTCGAGCTCACGAATCGGTGTGACTTCAGCCGCTGTACCGGAGAAAAACGCCTCGTCAGCAATGTAGATTTCATCGCGGGTGATGGCTTTTTCTTTCAGCTCCAGCCCCAAGTCTTGGCAAATGGAAAAGATCGTGTTGCGGGTGATGCCGTTCAAGGCGCCAGCGCTGGAGTCGGGGGTGTAGACCACGCCCTTGCGGACGATGAACAGGTTTTCGCCAGCGCCTTCAGAGGCAAAGCCTTGCGGGTCGAGCAGCAACGCTTCGTCGTAACCGTCGTCGGTGGCTTCCATGTTGGCCAGAATCGAGTTGGTGTAGTTGCTCACCGCCTTGGCGTGAATCATGGTGATGTTGACGTGGTGGCGCGTGAAGCTGGAGGTCTTGACGCGGATGCCGCGCTTCATGCCTTCTTCGCCCAGGTAAGCACCCCAGGTCCAGGCCGCGACCATCAGGTGAATCGTGTTGCCTTTAGGGCTGACGCCGAGTTTTTCAGAGCCGATCCAGGTCAGCGGGCGGATGTAGCCGCTTTCTAGTTTGTTCTCACGCACCACGGCGAGCTGGGCGTCCATCACTTCTTGCTGGGTGAAGGGAATCTTCATGCGCAAGATCTTGGCGCTGTTGAACAAGCGCTCGGTGTGCTCTTCGAGCCGGAAAATCGCCGTGCCGCCGTCCGGCATTTTGTAGGCGCGCACGCCTTCAAAAGCGCCGCAGCCGTAATGCAGGGTGTGGCTCAGCACATGGATTTTGGCGTCACGCCATTCGACCATCTGGCCATCCATCCAGATCTTGCCGTCGCGGTCTTCCATGGAGGGTGCTACTGATGACATGTGCTGATCCTTATCGTCTCGATTGAAAAGATGAACGGGTCCAGCAGCATGACGGCCACTGCAAACCCAAAAGCTGAGATTTTAAAGGGCTGGCGGCAGGTTTTCCGGGGTCGGACCGGAATCATCAGAATCAGCGCTGTGAACGGCGCTTTTATCAGTTGGCCGTGTCAGGCTGTGGCCGGCCAGCTTGCCGTTGACAAAAGTGCAATCCACGTAAGAGTTGGAGCCGTCGGTCCAGCGAAAAATCTCGGGTTGGACGTCCTTGGGGCTGCGCAATTCACCGAGCGCACGGGTCATGGCCAACACGTGCATCAGACTGGCCTTGGGTTTCAGCTTGGCGTTCAGCATGACGGCGCTGTCAACGTAGCCCACAGGCCGGCCCGTGGCGCGCTTGAGGACCTGCATCATGCGCGTGAAGTGCAGCAGCATCCACATCACCAGCACACTGACAACCACCGCCACGCCGGCGCCGCCATTGGTCAAGTAAGCCGCGACGATCAGCGCCACGACGGCGGCTGGAATCAGGTATTTTTGGAAGTTCATTAGCTTATTTTCGCAGCACCCGCGCACCGCCCTTTGTGGAGAGTGCGTACGGGGCCCGAACGCGCAGTCATGGATTGCCGCGCTACGCTCGCAAAGACGAGCGTTCCGTCACTGCGAGGCTAGGCCGTGGCAGTCCATGGCGCGCGGCACTGAGTCACTTGACGAGTTCGCGCATTTTTTTGCGCAAGGCCTTTTCAAGGCGCTGCTCGGCCTGCCAGTCTTGATGGATGGCCCGCGTCACCGAGATCGCCATCAGCACCAGCACCACCGAAAACGGCAGCGCAAACACGATGGTCGCGGTCTGCATCGCCTTCAATCCGCCGGCCAGCAGCAGGCTGATGGCGATCGCCGAGACCAGCGCGCCCCACATGATTTTGACGCGATTCGGTGGGTTCGGATTGCCGCCGGTGCTCATCATGCCCAGCACCAACGTGGCCGAGTCACCCGAGGTCACGAAGAAGACCATCACCAGCAGCGTCGCCACCACCGACATCACGGCCCCCATCGGCAAGGCATTGAACAGCGCGAACATCGCGGTCGAGACATCTGCCTTGACGGCTGCGGCCAGCGGAACGCCTTGAAAAATTTCCATGTACAGGGCCGCGCCGCCAAAAATCGAGAACCAGACAAAACCCACCAGTGTGGGTGCCAACACGGTGCCGGCGATGAACTGGCGAATCGTCCGGCCGCGTGATACGCGCGCAATGAACAAGCCCACAAACGGCGACCACGAGACCCACCAGGCCCAGTAGAAAATCGTCCAATCGCCGACCCAGGAGTTCTCGCGGAACGGCGTCATGCGCAGGCTCATGCGCACAAACTCACTCAGGTAGGCGCCCAGCGTGCTGGTGAAGGTGTCAATGATGGCGATGGTCGGGCCGAGCACCAACACCGCCAAGGCCAACAGCCCGGCGACGATCAGATTGCCCGTCGACAGCCATTTGATGCCGCGCTCGACGCCACTGACCGCCGACGCCAAAAACAGCAAGGTGGTCACCAGAATGATGCCGACCTGTGCGGTCGAGCCGACCGGAAGACCAAACACCGCGAACAAACCGCTGTTGATCTGCTGCGCGCCCATGCCCAGCGAGGTGGCCACGCCAAACGCTGTGGCGACCACGGCCAACACATTGAAGGCGGGCGACAAACGTTGCACAAGAGTCCAAGGCAAGTCCTCGGTCACCGAGCTGACCAGCGGCGCAGCCTTTCGGCGAAACTGGAAAAAGGCAATCGCCAAGCCGACGATGCCGTAGATCGCCCAAGGGTGCAGCCCCCAATGGAAAAAGGCGTAACGCATGGCGACATTGGCGGCTTCGGGCGTGCCCGGGGCGACGCCGGGTGGCGAACTCACATAGTGCGAGACCGGTTCGGCCACGCCCCAAAAGACCAAGCCAATGCCCATGCCAGCGGCAAACAACATGGAAAACCAGGCACCGACCGAAAACTCGGGTTCATCGTCCTCGTCGCCCAGCTTGAGGTCACCATAGCGGCTGAAGGCCAAAAAGAAGGCCAGTGCCACCAAACCCAGCACCAGCCACAGGTAAAACCAACCAAAATTGTGCGTGATGCTGACCAGCAAATCACCGAAAACGCTGTCCAAACTGGCCGGGGACAAGAGTCCCCACAGTACTACCGCCACGATCAGGCCGGCCGAAAAAATAAGCTGCATTAATACCATCCTCTTCATTGGAAGAGGAGTATCCGCTTATCCGAGGCTGCGCACCAAGTTAAGGGCTTCCTCGATCCGCTCCACGGCGTGGATGGTCAAACCGTCGAAGGCCTTGTCGTTCTTTTTCGGTGCATTGGCCTTGGGCACAATCGCCACGCTGAAACCAAGCTTGGCCGCTTCCTTCAAGCGCTCTTGGCCACGCGGCGCAGGCCGCACTTCACCCGCCAGCCCGACCTCACCAAAGGCGATGAAGCCTTTGGGCAGCGCCTTGCCGCGCAGGCTTGAGGCGATCGCCAGCATGACGGCCAAGTCGGCTGCGGGTTCGCTGATGCGCACACCGCCCACGGCATTGACGAAGACATCTTGGTCCATGCAGGCCACGCCCGCGTGACGATGCAACACCGCCAGCAGCATGGCCAGTCGGTCGCGGTCAAGACCGACCGACAAGCGCCGCGGGCTCGGGCCACCGCTGTCAACCAAGGCCTGAATTTCAACCAACAAGGGCCGCGTGCCTTCCAGCGTGACCATGACGCAACTGCCTGGCACGGGCTCAGAATGCTGGCTCAAAAAGATGGCGCTCGGGTTGCTCACGCCCTTCAGGCCTTTTTCCGTCATGGCGAAGACGCCGATTTCATTGACCGCGCCAAAGCGGTTTTTGATGGCGCGCACCAGCCGAAAGCTCGAATGCGTGTCGCCTTCAAAGTACAGCACGGTGTCGACCATGTGCTCCAACACCCGTGGGCCAGCCAGCGCACCTTCTTTGGTGACGTGGCCGACCAGCACGATGCAAACGCCGCTGGCTTTGGCCGCGCGCGTCAGGTGCGCAGCGCATTCGCGCACCTGCGCCACCGAGCCGGGGGCCGAGGTGAGTTGATCTGAATACACCGTCTGGATCGAGTCGATGACGGCGATCGTCGGCCGGATGTGGTCTAACGTCGCGAGGATTTTCTCCAGCTGGATTTCAGCCAGCACCTGCACCTGCGAGCCGTCCAGCCCGAGCCGGCGTGAGCGCAAGGCAATCTGCGCGCCGCTTTCTTCGCCGGTAACGTAGAGCGTGCTTTGGCCTGCGCGTTGCAGCGAGTCCAGCGCTTGCAGCAGCAAGGTCGACTTACCAATACCGGGGTCGCCGCCGATCAGCACGACACCGCCTTCGACGATGCCGCCGCCGAGCACGCGGTCCAGTTCTTCGTGGCCAGTCGGCGTGCGCGCCATGTCGGTGGCGTCAATGTCCGACAGCGTGGTGACTTCAGACGCTTTGGCGAGTGACTGGAACTGGCTGCTGTAGCGGTTCTTGACCGGCGCATTGCTTTCGGCGATCGACTCGACCAGCGTGTTCCAAGCATTGCAGTGCGGGCATTTGCCCAGCCACTTAGGGCTGGTGCCGCCGCAGTCGTTGCAGGTGTAAATCGTTTTGTCTTTGGCCATGCCGCTAGTGTAGGTAAGTGTTCCTCGAACAGATATGGAATATGCCGGCGCATTGGTGATGATGGCGCGCTTGGGCAGCGATCATTTCCAGACTTAAAAATGAACAGATTGGCTATACCGTACACATTAGCTAGTTTTAAAGGGACTTGTCATGATCACCGTTACCTCTGTAGAAGCCCAAAACCGTTTCGGCCAGTTGCTCGACACCGTTCAGCGCGAGCCGGTCATCATCACGCGCCACGGGCGAACCGCCGCGTTCATGGTGTCGCCGCAGGACATGCAGGACCTCCAAGCGGCACGCGACAACAAGCGGCAAAGTGCAGTGGCAGCCTTTGAGACTTGGAGCCAACAGGCGGCTGCCAGTGCGCTGCCAGCAGCGGCCGAGCTGACCGATGAAGATGTCGTGCGGATGGTGAAAGAGTCCCGTTGAGCGTATTTCGGCGGGCCAAGTTTGACCGTTACCAGCCAGCCGAGGTGCGCCGTGCATTTGCCGCATTTGTCCGACTGCACGCCCTGTATTTCGAAGTGTCTGCCAAAGATGTCGATAACGTACAGCCGCTTTGCCGCGACCCCAAAGACAATCAGTTTCTCGCGTTGCTACAGGTGTGCGATGCCGATGGTCTGATCAGCAGCGATGCAGACCTGCTTGTCTTGCATCCTTGGAACGGTGTCCCGATCATGACGCCGGCCGAATTTTTGGGAACTGTGAACACGCATTGACAGGACCAAAGAGCAATTCGCCAACTCGATGAGAGTCAGGCCTGGAGCAACTTTAAGTCAACACCACCACACCGTCGGCGGCGCGCACGCCACGGCCAACGGGCAAGACGAACAGGGGATTGATTTCAGCGGTGATGAGCCGCTCGCCCAAGGCGTCAGCCAACTGTGAAAAGCGCACGATAGCGTCGACCAATGCCTCCACATCGGCCAGTGGCCGGCCGCGGTAACCGTTCAGCAAGGGCCAAGTTTTCAGCGCGTGCAGCATGGCGCGCGCCTCGGCCGGCTGCAGGCCGCCAGCCTGTGGCAGCAGGCGCAGCACGCTGTCGTCGAGCAGTTCAGCGGTGACGCCGCCCATGCCGAGCAGCAACACCATGCCGAGCGGATCGCGCTGCAGACCGAGCAAGATCTCGGTGCCACCGCTGACCATTTCTTGTACCAACCAAGCGTCGGGCAGACTGCCTGTGGATTCTTTCACGGCCACTTGCATCAACGCCAAACGCGCGGCCACATCAGCCGGTGCGACGTTGACGGCCACCCCACCGACCTCACTTTTGTGCAAGATATGCCGCGACAACAGCTTCAACACGACGGGCGCATTAAAAGCTTCAGCGGCTCGCTGAGCTTCGGCAGCCGTGCGCACCACCGTCTCGCGAACGACGCCCATGCCGGCTTTCGCAAACAGCTGCTTGGCTTCGTGTTCATCGAGCGGCCCGGCGGGCAAACCGGCCGCATACACCGCCAAGGGAGACTGTTGCTCAGTCGCCGTCATTGGCTGCGCTGCTGTCTGCGCGCCGTAGGCTGATGCGCCCTCCTGCATCAACAACGCGGTCAAAGCGGCGGTGCAGCTTTCGGGGGCGCTGAAAGCCGGCACACCGCGCAAGCCCAGCAAACGCGCCACCTCGGGCGCATGCGGGCTGACATAGGCCAGCAAGGGCTTGGCGCTGCCGGGCAAACTGGCATGAATCGCGTCGGCCATCAGGTCGGGCATGGCCAAGGCCGACGAGCCGACGATGACCACCACCGCGTCATAGCTCGGGCTGGCCAGCAAGATACTGATGGCGCCGCGCAGCAGCAGCGGCTGCAAGCCGGCGAGCGTGACATCAATCGGGTTGCGGTCTAGCGCCGCTTGGTCGTTTTGTTGCAAGGCGCGCAAGCGGCTGGCGGTGTCGGCATCGGGTGCCGGGGTTTCAAAACCAGCCAACCCCAGACTGTCGGCCACCAAGGTGCCGGCGCCACCGGTGGACGTCAAGATGGCGACACGCCGACCCAACAAGCGCCGGCCCGAGGCGAGCGCCGCCGACATGTCGAGCAAGTCGGCAAAGGTTTGAGCGCGCACCACACCGGCCTGCGCAAACAGCGCGTCGTAGACCCGGTCAGCACCCGCCAGCGCACCGGTGTGCGAGACCGCCGCCGCAGCGCCCTGTTCCGAACGTCCGACCTTGAAAGCCACCACCGATTTACCGGCCAACCGCGCGCGTTCAGCGGCACGGCGAAATTTGACCGGATTCCGCAAGGTCTCGATGTACAGCGCAATCACTTGCGTGGCCTCATCGTCGACAAGGTAGTCCAAAATGTCGGCCACTTCCAAGTCGGCTTCATTGCTGGTCGAGACGAGTTTGGAAAAGCCAATGCCTCGGGCCGCCGCGCGTGACAACAGCGCGCCCAAAATGCCGCCACTTTGCGAGATGACGGCGATGTTCCCCGCTGGTAAGTCTTTGATCTCCAGCGCGCCACTGGCCGACAGAGTGATGCGGTCCGTCAAGTTGACCAAGCCAATGGTGTTGGGGCCGAGCAAGCGCATGCTGCCAGCTGCAGCTTTCAAGGCCAGCTGACGCCGTGCACCGGCCTCGCCGGTTTCGGTGTAACCACCGGCCAACACGATCGCCGCGGCTGTGCCGCAGGCTGCCAGCTCGCGCACCGCGGCTTCGGCCCGCTCCGGCCCGACCAGCACCAAACCGACATCCGGCACTTGCGGCAAAGCGCTGACGCTCGGATAACAAGGCAAACCCGCCAGCGTGTCCACGCGCGGATTGATGGGATAAATAGCACCCGTGAAACCGTGCTTTTGCAAATAAGCCACCGGCCGGCCAGCGGTTTTGCTGGGGTCGGCAGAAGCGCCGATCACAGCCACGCTGCGCGGGCGCAGCAGACGGTCAAGGGCTATCGATGTGTGGCTTCGGGTTTGGGCTTGAGCTTGAGCTTGAGCTTGAGGTTCAGATGCTGACATGCGCTTCAAGCCTTGCGCGACTTGTCAAGGAAGGCGGCAATCGACGCGTGATGGCTGTCGGTGGTGTAGCAAATGCCCTGCGCCATGCTGCCTTGCGAAAAGACGTCTTCAACGCTCGATTCCAAACTTTTGTCGAGGATGGACTTGGACAGCGCCAGCGCCGGCCCAGCGTGACGACCGAGTTCCGCAGCCCAAGCGGTGGCGTCGGCCAGCAAGGCTTCAGGTGCGGCGATACGGTCTGCCACGCCTAAGCGCAGCGCTTCATCGGCGCCGATTTTGCGACCCGTGAAGATCAGCTCTTTGGCGCAGACCAAGCCGACGCGGCGCGGCAAAAAGTACATGCCGCCACCGTCCGGAATCAGGCCACGCAGCACGTAGGTCCAGGCAAAGTTGGCATCGCTGGACGCCATCACAAAATCACAGCACATGGCCATGTCAGCGCCCAGGCCGGTGGCCGCACCATGGACAGCGGCAATCGTCGGCTTTGGCAAGGCATGCAACATGGCCACCACATGGTGCGTGCGCTGCTGGCGCGCCCAACCGTTGAAGCCCACCTCACCGGCAGGCGCTTGCGCGCGTTGCTGCATCGCGCGCACATCGCCGCCGGAGCAAAAGCCCTTGCCGTTGCCTGTCAGCACCAAGGCGCGAATGGCTGGGTTGCTGCCCACTTCGTCGAGGGCGTGCGTCAATTCGCCGCGCATCGCGTCGTCAATGGCGTTGCGGACGTCGGGACGGTTCAGCGCCAGCACGGCGATGCCGTCATGCACTTGCAGGTCGATGGAAGAGAAATTGAAGGTCATAGCGAGTCTCAAGAAATAAAAATGAACAAAGTGTTGGCTCAATCAGCCTTGATGCGGGCGTCCTGCACCACGCGGCGCCAGCGCAGCTGTTCGGCCAGCACGTAGCGCTCCAGTTCCGCCGGCGTGCCGACGTTGGAGACCAAGCCTTCAGCTTCAACACGGCGGCGAAAATTCTCGCTCTTGACGGCTTGCTTGAGCGCTGCATTGAGTCGCGCTACCGCGGCTGCGGGTGTGCCTGCTGGGGCGTACACCGCGTACCAGCTTTCAGCCATGTAACCGGCCACCCCAGCTTCAGCCAGCGTCGGCAAGTCGGGCCACGCCGGCGAGCGTTTACCCGACGTCACAGCCAGCGCCCGCAACTTGCCGGCGTTGATGTATTGCGCCACGCTGGCCACCGTGGTGAACATCATGTCGATCTGGCCGCCGAGTAAATCGGTGATGGCCGGGCTGCTGCCTTTGTACGGAATGTGCGTCAGTTCAACCTTGGCCAAGTTGGCAAACAGTGCGCCGGCGAGATGCGCCGAGGTGCCATTGCCAAAGGAGCCGTAGTTGAGTTTTCCGGGCGCGGCCTTGGCAGCGAGCAACACGTCATCGACGTTCTTCCACGGCTTGTCGGTGCGCACCACCAGCATGTTTGGCGACGTACCGATCAGCCCAACGGGCGCGAAGTCTTTGTTCGGGTCAAACGGCAACTTGGCCACCAGCGCCGGGTTGACAGCGTGAGCGAATGTGGCCATCACCAGCGTGTAACCATCGGCCGCACTTTTGGCCACAAAGTCCGTTCCGATGATGGTCCCTGCGCCGGGTTTGTTGTCAACGATCACCGCTTGGCCGAGGTCTTGCGCCATGCCTTCAGCGACCAGTCGAGCGATCAAATCGGTGCCGCCGCCGGGTGCAAAAGGCACGACCAAGCGCAGCGGTTTGTCGGGGTAGGCGGCCAGCGCAGGCAGCATCAAGCCCAAGCCAGCGAGCACCAGTACCGAAGTCCGCGCTACGCTTTGCCAGCCATGGCGGCGATGTGAAGCGGCGGTCATACCAAGACCTCCGGGTTGACCAAATTCTGCACGTGACCCGACGCAAAGGCATTCAGATTGTCAAAGGCGGTGCCGAAATACAGCTCGTAATTGTCGCGCTCGACATAGCCGATGTGCGGTGTGCACAACGCTCGCGGATGGCGCACCAGCGGATGCTGCGCACCCAGCACCGGTTCGGCCTCATACACATCCACCGCAGCAAAGCCAGGATGGCCTTGCTCTAGCGCAGCCACCAACGCACCGTCGGCCACCAACTCGGCGCGGCTGGTGTTGACGAACAGCGCATCAGGCCGCATCAGCGCCAGATCAGCCGCTGTGATCAGCCCGCGGGTTTGCGCGTTCAGGCGCACATGCAGACTCAGCACATCGCTGCCGGCAAAAAATGCCTCGCGCGATGGCGCGACTTCATAACCATTTGCACGGGCGTCAGCCAGCGACGCCTCGCGCCCCCAGACCCAAACCTGCATGCCAAAGGCCCGGCCATAAGCAGCTATCTGCCGACCAATGCGGCCATAGCTCCAGACGCCCAGCCGTTGACCGCTGAGCTGTTGGCCCAAATGGCCTTGCCACTGGCCGGCTTGCAAGCGATTGACTTCGTCCACCAAGTAACGCCTGCTGGCCAACACCAGTGCCCAGGTCAACTCCGCCGTGGCCGCACCCGAGCCGCGCCCGTCGACCACCGCCACGCCGCGCGTGGTGCAAGCGACGATGTCAATGTGCTCGGCCACCTTGCCGGTTTGGCTGATGACGCGCAGATGCGGCAAACGCGACAGCAAAGCTGCGCTGATGGCGGTGCGCTCACGCGTCAGCACCAGCGCATCAAAGTTCTGCAGCCGTTCGGCCAGCGCGGCAACGTCGTGCAGCGTGTCATTGAAAACGGTCACCTGGTGCGCTGCCAACTTGGAAAAACAAGCCAAGCTGCGCACGCAGTTTTGATAGTCGTCGGGAATCGCGATGCGTAATTGAGTCATGCTGTTCAGGCCTTATTCGAGCTTGATGCCGAGCTGGTCGACGATGCGTTTCCACTGCGCCAGATCGGTCTTGATCAGCTGCTGAAATTCGGCCGGCGGCATGCCGCCCGGCTCAATCCCTTGCGCCTTGAACAGCTCGCGCACCTCGCGGCTGGCCAGCGCGGTCTTGACATCCGCGTGCAAGCGCTCGATGGTGGCTGGCGGCGTGCCGCTGCGCACCAACAAGCCATACCAGGCATGGATGTCAAAGCCCGGATAGCCTTGCTCGGCAATCGTCGGCACGTCGGGCAAGCCTTGATATCGGCGTGCAGGTGCCACCGCCAGCGCGCGCAGCTTGCCGGCTTGAATCTGGGCCAGCGCCGAGCTCATGTCAAGAAACATATATTGAATTTGTCCGCCCAGCAGGTCTTGCAGGGCCGGGCCAGCGCCGCGGTACGGCACGTGCGTGACGTTGATGTCAGCGCGTGAAGCGAACATGGCGCCAGCCAAATGTGCCGAAGTGCCATTGCCCGACGAACCAAAGGCCATCTGCCCCGGCTTGGCCTTGGCCATGGCGACCAACGCGGCCAGATCTTTGGCAGGAAAGTTAGGCCGGACCACCAGCGCATGCGGAATGAAACCAACCACCGTGACCGCGCTGAAATCGCGCGTGATGTCGAACGGGTAGCTCGGCATCAGCGCCGGGTTGGTGACCGCCAAGATCGACGGGAACATCAGCGTGTGGCCGTCGGCCGGCTGGCGCGACACTTCGCTGAAACCGATGATGCCGCCGCCGCCCGGCTTGTTGTCAACGATGACCGGCTGCCCCAAGGTCGTGCCCATGCTTTTGCTGATGGCGCGCGCCATCAAGTCGGTCGGGCCGCCAGCAGCAAACGGCACGACGATGCGCACCGGTTTGCTCGGAAAATCAGCCGGGGTCTGGGCTTGCGCTAAAGCGCCTAAGCAGCTGATCGGGCCCAGCGCCAAAGCGATGGCCAAGCTGCGCCAAGCGGGGCTGGCTTTGATAAATAAAGTCATGGTTTGTCTCCGTTGAACTGCGGGCTGTTGCGTTCTTTGTAGGCTCTTGATCGAGCTCTGCTTTTGACTGATCAGGTCCGAGTCTATGTGACATACTCCGGCGAGTCACCTGTCAATTCCACAGAATGGAATACCTGATGCTGCCTAGCTTGGCCAAAACCACTAACTCCCGTTCAAACAGCACCGACCGAGCAGGCCATCTGGCACCGCGCATGGGCCGTTCATCTGCCAACCGATCGCTGGAGCGCGGCATGGAGGTGTTGCGCGCCTTTCGGCCCGGCCTGGAAACCTTGGGCAATGGCGAGATTGCGGAACGCACCGGCTTGTCACCTTCCACCGTCAGTCGGCTGACGCAAACGCTGGTCGACAGCGGCTGGTTACAGCACGACCCCCAACTCCGCGCCTATCGGCTGGCCGGCCCGGTGCTCAGTTTGGCGCACGCCATGCGCACCGGCTCGCGCTGGTTGCAGGTGGCCGCCCCCCTGATGCACGAGATGGCCGTCACGCACCGCATCAACGTCGGACTGGCGGTGGCCGACCGCGACGAGATGGTTTACTTGGAATCGATTCGCTACAACCGCCGCGTCTCGCAGCGCAGCATCGTCGCCGGTCAACGTGTGCCGATGGACTTGACCTCGCTCGGCCGCGCCTGGCTGGCGACCGCAGCGCCAGACCAACGACTGGCGCTCATGCACCTGTTTGCCGCACGGCGCAGCGCCACCGCTTGGAAGCCGATCGCAGGCGAGATCAACGCCGCCATTCATGATGTGCAAACACGCGGTTTTTGCGCCGCCGCGTGGCAGCCCGAAGTGGTCGCCTTGGCCATGCCGCTGCACGTGCCCGGCCAACCGGTTCATGTGCTCAACATGAGCGTCACCGGCCCGGCCTCGATCAGCACCGTCAGCGCCCTGTTGAGTGGGCCGCTGCTGGCGCTGGCAGGCAAAATTGTCGCGGACATGGTGGCGTGAATTCACGCATTCGAGTTGGCTGCGACCGGGCTCCAGCATGGAGCTAAAGCAAGTTTTTGGCGCCAGCGCTGATTTGAAATCAGCGGACCTCTTCCGGCCAATACAAACGCATCGGGTTGTCGACCAGCAACTGCTGTTGCAACGCTGGCGTGGTGGCAATGGCGGGAATGAAATCGACCAGCAGCCCGTCGTCGGGCATGTGGTCTTTCAGGTTGGGGTGCGGCCAATCAGTGCCCCACAAAACGCGATCGGGAAAGCTCTCAACCAAGCGCCGCGCGAATGGGACCACATCGCGGTACGCCTGCGCTTCACCGTTCAGCGCCTTCGGCCCGGTCACACTCAAACGCTCGGGGCAGCTGACTTTGCTCCAGACGTTCGGGTGCTGCCGCATGAACTTCACAAACAACTCGAACTCGGGTCCGTCCACCGGCTGGCTGACGTCGGGCCGGCCCATGTGGTCGACCACCACGGTGGTCGGCAAGGCGGTGAAAAAGTCCCACAGTTCGGGCAGGTCAACGGCTTCAAAGTAAATCACCACATGCCAACCCAAGGGCGCAATACGGGCGGCAATTTCAAGCAGTTCTTCTTTGGGTGTGAAGTCGACCAGCCGTTTGACGAAGTTAAAACGCACCGCGCGCACGCCGGCTGCATGCATCTCTTGCAAGGCGGCGTCGGTGACATCACGGCGCACAGTCGCCACGCCACGCGCACGGCCACCCGAAGCCTTCAGTGCGGCAACCATGGCGCTGTTGTCAGCACCGTGGCAAGTCGCTTGCACGATCACGTTGCGGGCAAAGCCGAGGTGGTCGCGCAGGGCAAACAACTGCGCGGCCGAGGCATCACAGGGCGTGTACTTGCGCTCAGCCGCATACGGATACTGCGCGCCGGGGCCAAAGACATGGCAGTGCGCGTCAACTGCGCCTGCCGGTAAATTGAAACGCGGTTGGCTCGGGACGGTGTACCAGTCGAGCCAGCCGGGTGTTTTGGTGAATTCCATGGAGAGTCTTTGTTCTGAAGGGTGGTTGACGACGGTCAATCAGGTTTGATGTTGGCGTCGCGGACGACCTTGGCGTAACGCAGGCGATCCGAGTGGATCAGCGCGCCGAA
>CANFWI010000034.1 GCA_947450675.1 Comamonadaceae bacterium
AGGTGGCCAAATGCGTCGCGAAGCGCCCGATGGTGGCGACGTGCGCAGCCGCATCCGCGCTGTTTCGAAGGCAGGTAATCCAGTGCTCCAGCAGCACGATGCTGGAGTAAATCCGCTCGGGGCCGCTGCGCTCAAAAGCCAGCTCGGCAGTGACCTGTGCCCAGCCGTCTCCTTCGTTGCCGACCAAGGCGTCATCGGCCAGCAGCACGTCGTCAAAGAACACTTCAGAAAAATGGGCGTCGCCCGCAAGATCCCGAATCGGCCGCACCGTGACGCCGGGCAGCGACAGGTCAATGATGAACTGCGACAAACCCTTTTGCCGATCTTGCGGCTCACCCGACGAACGCACCAAGGCAATCATGTAATGGCAGTGGTGCGCATTGGTCGTCCACACCTTGCGCCCACTCAGACGCCAAGCGCTGACACCGTTCACCTCACACCGCGTGGCGCGCGTGCCGACACTGGCCAGGTCTGAGCCCGCATTCGGCTCGCTCATGCCGATGCAAAAAAAGGCCTCTGCGGCGCAGATCTTTGGCAGGTAAAACTGGCGCTGCGCTTCGGTTCCAAATTTGTTGATCAACGGCCCGCTCTGGCGGTCAGCGATCCAGTGCGCCGACACCGGCGCACCCGCAGCCAGCAGTTCTTCCACCAACACAAAGCGAGAAAACGCATCCAGCTCGGCACCGCCAAACCGGGCCGGCAAAGTCACGCCAACCCAACCGCGGGTGGCGAGTTTTCGGCTGAAAGCCGCATCAAAGCCCATCCAAGACCGGGCCCGGATGTCCGGCGGCGTGGGCTCAAAACTTGACTTGAGAAAGGCCTTCACCTCAGCCCGAAACGGGGTCGTTTCAGCCGGAAGCGCGGCGTACCGGAAAGCGGAAAGCAGCTTACTCAATGAAATCTCCTGGATCTATCAGACCCAAGAATAGAACCCACCACCGATACAGTCCAATATTTAATTTCTCATTTTCAATATTCGATCGGTATCGGATAAGCTGGAATTTAGGGTAATCACTTGATTTATAGCCACCCAGATCGATACTTTTTTGGTATTGACTAGCTCAACATCAATATTGGACACTGCAAGCTTCATCGCCTACGCTTGCGCCATCACAACGCCGATCAGGATTTTCAAAATGCCCAACTTTATTTTGTACGAGCAGCAAGGCCATGTCGTCACGCTGACCATGAACGAGCCTGAACGCCGCAACCCGCTGACCGGCAATTCGGCGGTGCCAGACTTCTTGGCCGCGATTGACCGCATTCACAACGACCGCAGTGTGCGTGCCGTCATCTTGACCGGCGCGGGTACGGCCTTTTCTTCAGGCGGCGACATCCGCGACATGGAGCGCCAAGCCTCAGGCGAAGTCTCCGGCATGCAGATCCGGCAGGAATACCGCACCGGCATCCAAAAGCTGCCCCTCGCCCTCTTCAACCTCGAAGTCCCGATCATCGCTGCGGTCAACGGCGCAGCCATTGGCGCCGGCTTTGATGTAGCTTGCATGTGCGACATCCGCATTGCGTCTGAGCATGCCAAGTTTGCCGAGAGTTTTGTCAAGCTGGGCATTATTCCGGGTGACGGCGGTGCTTGGCTGCTGCCGCGCATCATTGGCATGTCGCGCGCGGCAGAAATGTCTTTCACCGGCGAAATGATCGGCCCCGAATTGGCCGCCAGCTGGGGCCTAGTGTCCCGCGTGGTGCCAGCCGCCGAGCTGCTCAGCACCGCCAACGAACTGGCCGAGCGCATCGCAGCCAACCCACCACACGCCGTTCGCTTGACCAAGCGGCTGCTGCGCGAAGCCATGCACACGCGCCTAGACACCCTGCTGGAAATGGCTGCCGCCTTTCAAGCGCTGTCGCATCAAACAGACGACCACAAAGAGGCCGTCAATGCGTACTTGAACAAGCGTCCCCCAGTCTTCAAGGGCTGACGTGGCCGCGCCCTCAGGTATGCTGACAGCGAAGGATTTCGCCAAACCCATGGACCTGCGACGCATTCGCCACTTTGTCACCCTCGCCGAGACGCTCAACTTTCACCGTGCAGCAGAGCGCCTGCACATGGCGCAGCCGCCGTTGACGGTGTCGATCCAAAAACTCGAAGCGGAGCTGGGCACCAAATTATTCCTGCGCGAATCGACCGGCGTGTCCCTCACGCCCAGCGGGCGGGCAGTGCTGATTGAGGCCAAAAAACTGCTGTTTCACGGCACCCAGCTGCGAGAATCCGTACAAGGTGCATTGGATGGAACCGGCGGAACGCTGCAGATTGGCTTTGTCGGTTCAGCCACCTACGGCATGCTGCAAAAGTTGCTGCCGCTGTTTCGCGCCGAATACCCAGGCGTTGAATTGATCTTGCGCGAAGCCACCTCGGTGGCCATCATGCAGCAGTTGGAAGACAACGCGCTCGACATTGGTCTGGTGCGCGTGCCACTGCTGCAGCCATCCAAGGCAACGCTGGTCCAGCTGGAGCGCGACGAATACATTGCAGCGCTTCCACGCGGAAACGCCTTGGCAGAAAAAGGCTTGCTTCATCTGGCGGACCTCGCGGACCAGGCTTTCGTGATGTATGCCCCGACCCACGCTGCTGGCCTGCACAGCACCGCTATGCTCGCTTGCCAGCAGGCCGGGTTTATTCCTCGGGTCACGCAGCAAGCGGTACAAGTCCAAACGGTGTTGGCCTTGGTTGAAAGCGGTTTGGGCGTGGCACTGGTGCCGTCGGTCATGCAGCGTTTTGTCAGCGACAGGATTGTCTACCGCCCTTTTGTAGACTTTCCTTCGGCCGCATCCATCGGGCTGGCGCTGGCCTACATGGCCGAGACAGAGAGCCCCGCCACCAACAGATTCCGCAAGCTTGCTTCGCGCGAATTCGCACCCAGCAGCCCACGCTAACTCAGGTCTTCAAGCTTGCAGCAATGGCCTTAAAGTCTGAATCCGTGGCAGCGTGTTCAACTCAAAGACTGTCTTGATTAGCTGCTTGGTTTTGGTTTGACCCAGCACCGGATTCATCAAGTCCGTGGCTTTGTCGATCACCTCTTGGCGCGTCATGGGGTTGCGGGGGGTGCCGCGCACGGCTTCGACTTTTTGAGACAAGCGCGTGCCATCTTTGAGCGTTACCTCGACAATGGCGACCCGCACCGGCAGTAGCGCTGTCAGCGCTTCGTCCTTCACCAACACCACCTTGCTGCGTTGCGCCAATGTGGCCGGCTCCTGCATGCGGGCTTTGTCATGTGCCGCCTTGAAGGAGGCGGTGCGGTCCATCAACATCACCGCCATCATGTGCTGCAAGCAAATGTCAGGGATGTCACGGTTGTCCACCACTTTGGCAACCGATGGCTCCAGCCGAACAATGACTTCTGTCACGTCATCTGCGGTGAAAGACTTCTTAGCCTGAATCAACTCAAGCGCATCCAGCGGGCCTTGGATGGGCGAGCCCACCGTCCACTTCTTGATGTCGGTCAGCGTCACCTCATGGCGCTTGCCGAGCCCGTCAATCAACAACTCTGTTTTGGCATTGGGGGCATAGGCTTCAAAGAAATTGTCAGCCCCCGAAAACACATCTTGAATACCGTTCCAGCCCGTCTTCACCAACAACGCAGACGTCACACCACTGCGGGCCGGCATGCCGCCAAACACAAAGGCTTTTTCAATGTGGTCGACATCCCTGCCCCATGAGGCAATGCCGGACGATTGTTGGGCCGTGTAGTCCAGCATCCAACGCATTTGCTCAGCCTGCAAACCCGCCAGACTGCCGGCAGCAGCCGCAGCACCAAACACACCCGCAATGCTGTGTGAACTTTTGTGGCTTGAGTAGCTAAACGTCGGCCCACCCATGGCCATCAGCACCCTTGTGCCAACGTCGTAGCCCAACACCACTGAGCGGATGAACTGCGCGCCGCTGGCATTGAAGTATTCGCCACAAGCCCAAGCCGCAGGGACGATGGCGCAGCCAGGGTGTGAGCGCGACCGACCGTGCGAGTCATCGGTTTCATCGGAGTGCGCCATGACGCCATGGGCCAGCGCAGCATCTATAGGCCCTGCGCTTCGCTTACTGCCAATGACCGAACACTTGCCCGCTGCCACGTGTTGCTGAAGGTAGCGATAAGCGGCTTTTCCAGGTTCTAACTTGCCACCAGAAACAATGGCTGCCAAGGTGTCCAAGATGTGCTGCTGCGCATGCTCAACCACCTCCGCCGGCAAGGGGCTGACAGCCGCCTGCGCCATGTACTCACTCAACACCCGCATAGTCTCACCTAAGACTGAGGATGCAACGGACGGCTGCGCCGCAGCACTGAAAAATGGCAGCGCGCTTGCTGCTGCTCCGAACTTCAGGACAGAGCGTCTATCCATTGGGGATGGGGTGCTGAGCGAATTTTTTTTATGCATCAAGGCAGTATCAGTCAACCCAAAACGCTGTCAATGCGGGTTAGCACGATTACATCGATTTTTGCGGCTGGAGTATGAAATTGCCCCTTACTTCACCAACGAAGGCAACCACAGCGAGAACATCGGCACATACGTCACCAGCAGCAAGCAGACGCCGAGTGCGCCGTAGAACGGCAAGATGGAGCGCATCACTTGCCCGACGGATATGCCGCCGATGGCGCAGCCGACAAACTGTACCGAGCCGACCGGTGGCGTGTTCAAACCGAGCGCGCAGTTGATCAACATGACGATGCCGAACTGGATCGGGTCCATGCCGAACTGCATCGCAATCGGCAAGAAGATCGGCGTGCAGATCAGGATCGTTGCGGCCATGTCCAAGAAGGTGCCGAGGATAAACAACAAGACGTTGATCATCAGGAAGATGACCCACGGTTGACTGCTGACAGACTTCATCATCTCGCCGGTCAGTTGCGGTACTTCGTACAGTGCCATGAAATAACCAAAGGCGTTGGAAATGCCGATCAGCAGCAACACCACACCGGTCGTTTTGCAGGCCTTGATGCAGGCTTTGAGGAAATTGTGCAATGACAGCGAGCGGTACACCAGCACGGTGACCAGCAGCGCCCAAGCCACCGCAATAGAGGCTGATTCTGTCGCAGTGAAGGCGCCCGACAAAATGCCGACCAGAATAATCACAACCACCAGCAAGCCAGGCAAAGCCGCCCCAAAAGCCTTCATGACCTCACCCCAGCCGGGGAAAGCACCGCGCGTTGGGTAGCCGCGCTTGACCGCCACCCAATAAGCCGCACCTAGGTTGCACAGCGTCAAGATGATCGCGGGCACCAGGCCGGCCAAGATCAAACTCAACACGCTGACCGAGGCAATGCCGGAAGTGGCCAGCGTGAAGATGATCATGTTGTGCGAGGTTGGCATGATCGCGCCCACCAGCGACGCATGGGTGGTGACGTTGACAGCGTAGTCAGCGTCGTAGCCCTCTTTCTTCATCAGCGGAATCATCACCGAGCCCATGGCTGAGACGTCAGCCAAAGGTGATCCGGCCACGCCGCCAAACAAGGTGCAGCCAATGACGTTGCTCATCCCCAGGCCACCACGCACATGACCGACCAGGCTGTTGGCAAAGCGAACAATGCGTTCTGCAATGCCGCCGTAGAGCATCAACTCACCGGCAAAAACAAAAAACGGAATGGCTAAAAACGAGAACACTTGCATGCCCCCGACCATCTTCTGAAACACAACGGCGACGGGCAAACCCGCGGCGATGATGGTGGCCACAGAGGACAGGCCGATTGCGAATGCGACCGGTACGCCGAGTACCAGTAAGAGCGTGAAGCTCAGGGCGAGTACGGTCAGTTCCATGTCGGCTCCACCACTTGACCACGCACCAGCGCGATCACATGTTCAATTGAAAAAATAACGATCAGCACGCCAGCGATCATCACTGGCACGTAGTCAATGCCGTCGGGCACGGGCAGCATGGGTTTTTTCTCGCTCCACTTGGCGCTGGCCCAGAGCCAACCGCCCTGCACCATCAACACGCCGAAAGTACCGACGAGCAGGTGAATCAGGATTTCGATGCGGTGCTGCCACTTTTCGGGCAACAGGCCGACCAAGGATTCGAGACCGATGTGACCGGCATCGCGCACGCCGACAGCCAAGCCAAAAGCGGTCACAAACAAGACCAACAACAGGGCCAAGGCTTCAGCCCAAGTGGGTGTGTCGTTGAAGACGTAGCGTCCAACAACTTGCCACTGAACGCACAGGATGACGGCGATCAAGCAAGTCACGGCGAGTACCAAACTGAGCTTGGACAGCGCGATGCAAAATTTTGTATACATTGAGATTCCTTCCATGCACCCACGCTGCAACCCGCCTTGGCAGGCAGGCAGCAGCGTCAGGTCTGGATTTTTTATTTAGTGTCTTGAACCGTTTTGACCAAGCGCTTCATGTCGGGCGTGGTCATGTACTTGTCGTACACCGGGCCCATGACGGCTTGGAAAGAAGTCTTGTCAACCTCGACGATTTGCGCACCAGCGGCTTTGACGTTGGCCAGAGATTTGGCTTCTTGCTCGTCCCACTTCTGGCGTTCAAACACCACCGACTCTTTGGCGGCAGCACGGATCATGTCTTGCTCAGCCTTGGGCAACTTGTCCCAAATGACTTTGGACATGACCAGAATTTCGGGTGCCATCGAGTGCTCAGTCTTGGAATAGAACTTGACAGCTTCGACGTGCTTGGCGGTGTCGAAGGAAGGAATGTTGTTCTCGGCGGCATCGATCAAACCGGTTTTCAGGCCGGTGTAAACCTCGCCGTATGGCATGGGCGTGGCGTTGGCGCCCATGGCGCTGATCAAAGACACCCACAGGTCAGACTGCTGCACACGGATCTTCATACCCTTGGTGTCAGCCACGGTCTTGATGGGTTTTTTGGCGTAGATCGAGCGTGCGCCGCTGTCATAAAAGGCCAAGCCAATGAAGCCAGTTGACTCGCAGCTTTTGAGGATTTCGTCACCCACCGGGCCATCCAACGATTTGCGCATGTGCGCCACCGAACGGAACAAGAAAGGCATGGTCGGCACCTGCGTCATTGGGCAGATGGCGTTCATCGGGCCGACGTTGACGCGCGTCAAGTCCAGCGCACCGATCTTGACTTGGTCGATGGTTTCTTTTTCGGAACCCAGTGCGGCCTTGTTGAAGACTTTGATTTTGTGTTTGCCACCGCTCTTTTTCTCGAGCAGTTCACTCATGTGGCGAACCGCCGTGACGGTCGGGTAGTCGTCTGCGTTGTGCGTGTCGGCAGAACGAAACTCAGTGGCGTAGGCTGAACACGCCACGAGGACAGCCGCAGCGACGGCCAGATTTTTTTGAATTGTCATGATGTCTCCTTGAGAGGGTTGAGAGAGGGTAGTGAGAGAGGTTTTAAGTAGCGAACGAGAAGCAGCGAAATCAACACAGGGGAAAACGGGAACAAACAGGTTCGGGCAGTCCGCGCGCGCCCACATCCAACGCAAACACCGCGCCATTCAGGCCGGCTTGCTCAGGCGACACACCGCCCGGAATGATCGAAGTGACAAAAAGAATATCCAGGTTAGGGCCACCAAAAGCGCACATGGCCGGCTTGGACACGGGGACGCTGACGGATTGAAGCAACTCGCCTTGCGCTGAGAACTGATGCACCAAGCCCGCGTCATTGGCACAAATCCAATAGCAGCCATCAGCGTCGACCGCCGCGCCATCCGGGCGACCGGGCAAAGAATTCATATCGACCAACAGGCGCTGGCGAGACAGCGCTCCGGTCTGGGCATGACGGTCAAACACCCATATTTTTTGAACCGTGGGATGCGAGTCGGACAGGTAATAAGAAGCGCCGTCCGGGCTGAAACCCATGCCGTTCGGCGTCACAAGATCGCTTATTTGGGGATCGCTCAAACCCGCTTCGTCAAAGCAATAAACCGCACCCACCGGTGCCGCCAGTGACATGTCCATGCACATGGTGCTGACCCAAAAACGACCTTGGGCGTCACAACGGCCATCGTTGAAGCGCATGTTCGGCAGGGGATGTTTGACGCCGGCCAGCAGCGTCGCATCGACGTCGGCCCCCTGCTCTAGCTTGAGCAGAAAAATCCCGGTTTCCATCGCCGCCACCAGCGTTCGCGGCTCACCCGTGCGGCTGGTCAATGCGATGCAACCCACCCGCTCCGGGGTGTGCCAGGTTTGCTGGCTCTGACTGGCCCAATCAAACCGGTGAATGCGGCAGCCTTCGATGTCCACCCAGTACAAAGCTAGTTCTGCAAGCGACCACACCGGGCACTCGCCCACGCGGTCGCGCGTGCTGCTCAAGATGCGGGGAGTCTGCGTGCTCATGGTGTCACCTGATGGGCGTCACTGAGAAGAGTCACTGAAACGGGCCGGCTTTGACAAAACCACCGCCCTGAAACTGCACGGCGGGATCGTTCAAGTCGGGCGCTGCTGTGCGGGCATAGACGGCGTCTCTGAACACGTCGGAGCTGTCTTGCGGCACGTAACCCACATGGCGGGCTTTGCTGTTGTCCCACCAAGTCACCGCGTTGTCCGACATGCCAAAAATAATGGAGTGGCCCAACACAGGTGTCGTCAAACAAGCCGTGATCAGGCGATGCAAGTCGTCGAAACTCAGCCAGCTGGCCAGCATGCGGCGGTCTCGCGGCTCAGCAAAAGAAGAGCCAATGCGCACGCAGGCGGTCTCAATGCCATAGCGGTCAAAATAAAAGCGCGACAGGTCTTCGCCAAAGGCTTTGCTGACGCCATAGAAACCATCCGGACGCGGCGGCTGGTCGGCGTTGATGGTTTCGCTTTGGCGATAAAAACCCGTCACATGGTTCGAGCTGGCGAACACCACCCGCTTGACGCCATGTTTGCGGGCGGCCTCATACAAGTGATAAACGCCCAGAATATTGGCCTGCATGATGGGCTCAAAAGGCCCTTCAACCGAGACGCCACCCAAATGAATGATCGCGTCAACGCCCGCCACCATGGTGTTGACGGCGTCGGCATCGGCCAAATCAGCCAACACGATTTCCTCGTTGTGACCGGCCTCGCCAAACGCCACGCGGTCCGACAGGCGCAATACATCGCAATTGGCTTTGAGCCGCTCACGCAGCGCTTGGCCCAAGCCGCCTGCAGCCCCCGTCAACAATAGCTTGGGGTGACTCTTCGTTGTCTTCATTTAAGCAATTCCAAGTTGTCCGGTCTGCGCTGACATGGGTCAGTCGATAGATTCATAGCCACAAAAAATTCAACTCACGTCAGACGTAAGTTGTCTGACAAGTTAAAAATTATCTGTGCGGGAATCTAACAAGTCAAGGATATTTTGGCGGCCCTAGGGAATACCCTAGCTCTGCAATCATGGTCGCCGAGTTGCTGAAAGTTCCGGATTTTCAGCGAGCCCATCTGTGGCTTTAACGACAAGGCTTACAACTTGGCGTTTTTATTCGGCCTTGATGTTTGCGCTTTTGGCCAACTGGATGTAACGCGCCGAGTCGGACTTGATGAGCCTAGATAAATCTTGGGCAGTTCCCTTGAAAAGCACGACGCCAGCGGTCGACAGATTTTCTTGTACCCGCACATCGGCGAGAACTTTGCTCACATCGACTGTGATTTTGGCGACGACTTCAGGCGGCATTTTGGCCGGCCCCATCAATGCGTACCAAATAGAAAAATCGAAAGGTTTGAAGCCTTGCTCTTCAAACGTAGGCGTGCTGGGCAAGAGCGTGTAACGCTGGGCAGTTGAGACGCCAAGCACCTTCAGCTGACCGCTCTTGGCATAAGGGGCAACCAAGTTGGCGCTGACGATGGCCAGCTGAATCTGCCCACCGACCACGTCGGTGAGGGCCGGTGCGCAGCCTTTGTAGCCCGCGTGCGCTGCAGCAATGCCGGTGAGTTGACGCAGCAACTCCATCACAAAGTGCTGCGGCGTGCCGATGCCGCAGGACCCATAGTTAAAGCTGTTGGGATTGGCTTTGGCGGCTGCGATCAACTCTTTGAGATTGCTGACGTTGGCGCTGGGGTGGGCGGCCAAGGCGATCGGTGTGATGCCCAGCAACATGATGGGCGTTAGGTCTTTCTCAGGATCGTAGGGCAACTTGCCCATGACACCTAAATTGGTGACCATCGTGCTGTTTTGCAGCAGCAAGGTATAGCCGTCAGGTTGAGCGCGGACGACTTCTTGGCTACCGATATTGCCAGACGCCCCAGCTTTGTTGTCCACAACGACGCCCTGTCCCCATGCAGACTGCAGCCCAGCCCCCAATTGGCGCGCCAAGATGTCCGAGCCGCCGCCAGTCGCGTAGGGCACCACGATGCGAACGGATTTGTTGGGATAGCCTTGCGCATAAGTCACAGGCACAGGCGCGGACAGCAAGGTCGCAGCAACGACCCAAAGACATGTCTTGATTTTCATAAATCGGTCTCCAGTTTTTGACAATTAGTGGGGAATTTATGCGTCGAGGTCGACGTTCCCTAGCCTCTTGATCCACAGATTCCATGAGCGCGGGATCTGGCCGTCGTTCATGTCCGAGGCCAGCTGAGCTTCTTCCTTGTTGAGAAAAGTGATCTCGCCAAGGGGTTGCGCGGCAAGCTGGAGTTTTGCATTCACCTCGGTGTAAATGGCACGGTAAATGACCTGCTCAATCGAGGTCCCGACAACAGTTGAGCCGTGGCCGCGCATCAGCACGCAGCTGTGATGACCCAGCGATCGGGCCAATGCTTCGCCAAGGTAGGAACTGCGAATCAACATATCGGTATTGCCACCCGCTTCACGGATCTCGAAGTGCGCCGAGCCCTCACCCAAAAATCCAGACATATGAAAGACGGGCTTGAGCATGCTGTTGGTCACAGCAAACGGCAACACGCTGGGTGAATGGCTGTGAACGATGGCCATCACATCAGGACGGGCGCGGTAGATCTCACCGTGGATAAATCGCTCAAGGTAGGGGCGCTCAGTGGTCTCCGACACGGCGTTGCCGTCGTAGTCATAACAGACGATGTCTTGCCGACAGACCATGGCTGGCGCACGGTTGCAAGACAACAGGTACGTGTCGGGCACCGTGTCGTGGCGCACGCTGACATGCCCTAGACCATCGACAACGCCGTGGTCGTAGAGAATTCGGTTGGCATAGACGAGCTTGTCAACCAGGTCTTGGGAAGGTTGTGCAACGGGCATGGAGGATGGTTTCATGGGTTGGTTGTTGTAGCAGATCAGCGATTCAATTTTAGGCGCGCCAGAGTATCGTCTTAGCGTGAGTCCGTGCAGTCAGCCCAATGGCTGGAAAGCCATTGCCCGGGTTTTGGAGTGTGTGTTTTGAAACGCCACATCTAGCAGACACTCCGTCTCCATTGGCTTGCGAATTTTTCGAATCCGTTTGGCTACCGCACACAGACCTTGAACAACAGACCAAAAATGCCGTCTCTGCGAGCGAAGCGCGGCAGTCCATCACCGCGCGCCTCACAGATGGATGGCCGCGCTTCGCTCGCCATGACGGGAGGGGGTGAGTCGTGATTGGCTGGATAAAAAACCATATGTTCATGGAAAGTCTGGACGCATTCATTAAACCGGACATAACTGAAATCATCCATATTTGTAAACCTCAAGTCTGCGATCGTGACCTCGCAAGTTGGCGCAATGTCGATCGATCGCTCAGCGCACCACAACGATAAAAATCCCCAACAGCGTCAAGGCCGTACCGACCAGTACCCTGGGCGTGAAGTCATCCGACGTCCTGAACAGCAAGTAGCTGAGAGGAAATACAAGAACAGGGGTGCATAAGGAGATGAGTGTTGCGATGGACAAGGGGATGTGGCGCATCGCAGCGATGCCAAAAATTTGACCCGAGATGGTGAAAAAACCCAACAACGCAAACAGCCATACGCCCTTGCGATTGGCTGTTTTCAGCCGCTTCAATAACTGCATCTTTCCAGGCGTGAATGCAAGGTGCAACAACAGCCCGCTGGCAGCGCCCAAAAACCCGCCCAGCACAGGTTCGTTCCAGTCACGGACTGCTGAGCCGCGCAAAAAATTTCCGATGGCATAAGCCAGTGAACTGCCAAGACCCAGTAGCAAAATAGATTGCGGCAAAACCCCGGAAGTTGCTTTCTTGACGTCGTCAGCGTTGCGATCAGTGTCGAGATCAGTGTCGCGAGCTATTCGCCGCGAAGAAAATCCGGGCTTATAGCTCACCAACATCAAACCGCCGACAGCAAAAACCACGCCCAGCATGACCCCTGAACTGAGGCTTTCACCCAGAAGCGACCAGGCCATCAAGGCCGTAAAAATCGGACTACTCACTTGAAAAATACTGGCTTTGGCAGGGCCGAATCTGACTACCGCTTCATAAAAAAACCAGCGTCCAAAGTAGGTCGAGAAGATGCCGGCTGCCGCAAATACCCAAAACGCCTGGCTATTCCATGCAAGAGCCTCAGGCCGAAGACCTAGCTGCAGCAAAAAAACCAAACCAGACAACAGGACATTCATCGTTGTGGCAACCAGGAATCCCAGCCCCAAATCAAGACGACTTGTGGCTGCTTTGGCAACAAGAATTCCAGAGGTAAAAAACAACAACGCGGTCAGCGCCAGCAGATACCCGAAATTGGCCTCAGACATCAAGACCCGCATTCAAAGTGCTGTTCATGACCCATCAGATCTTGAAAGCCTCAAGAGACTCGGGGGCAAACAGCTCGCGCGGCTCCAGCTGACGTTTTGAGAGTCCTTGTTCGAAGGAATAACGTAAAAAGGTTTTCAGCGTTTCCTCGTTCTTCTCAAAACCATAAGGCCAGAAGTCCTCGCCCATTTCATGCTTCACCTGCTCGACATGCGAGGTAAGCCACGGCAACATAACCTTAAGCGCAGCGGTCTCGTACAGGTCTTCGTAAGTTCGGCGTTGGGACTCTTCAAGCGCCTTCATCATCGAACGCGCCACCCAGCGGTTTGCCTCATAAACGTCGCGACGAATCGCCACGGTGTGCATGATCGGGAACATCTTGGTTTCGCGAAAATAGTTGCGCTCGACCTGTTCGTAATCATCAAACAAGCGTTTGACCTTGCCACCGCCCTTCAAAAAACTCGATGGCATACGCGCGGTGTAAAGCGCGTCAATCTCACCGTCAAGCAGCATCTGCGCCAGTGTCTGGTCGGGACCAATGCTCTGAACACTGATATTGGACGGCAGATCAAGCTTGATTTTTTCTGAGCGGCCGGGCTCTTCTTCGCCACCAGTGAAGTAGCTCACGCTGTCAACCGGTACGCCGTAATGGTCAGACAAAATTCCGCGAATCCAGACCGGCGCCGTCATCTGGTATTCGGGGTTTCCAACGCGTTTACCGATGAGATCTTTCGCCTCGCGAATGCCGGAATTTGCATTGACATAAATGCAGGAATGACGAAAAAATCGCGACGGGAAAACCGGGATAGCGACAAAGGGCCGCGACGCATTGAACATCGACACGGTGTAGGACGAGAGTGACATTTCGGCCACGTCGAATTCCTTGTGTCGCAGCATGCGGAAGAAGGTTTCCTCGACCGGCATGTTGAGGTAATTCAAGTCAATGCCGTCAGGCTGCACGCTGCCGTCCATGAGCGCGCGGGTGCGGTCATAGTTCCAGCAACCGAAGGTGAGTTTGAGTTTTGACATATGTGATCTTTTATTCTGATTTGATGCCGGAAGCGGCGATGGCTTTGGACAGACGTTCGTTTTCGCCAAGGATGGCCTTGTTGTAGTCTGCTGGACTGCCGCCAATGGGATCAATCCCCGCGTTGTTCAAGGTCAGGATGACCTCTGGCATCTTGGCGATCTGAGCCATCTCAAGGCTGATGCGCTCAATGGCACTGGCGGGTGTGCCGGTGGCCGCCAGCACACCGACAATCGGCGCAAAGTCAAAACCAGGAATGATTTCTGCGATAGCGGGTACGTTGGGCGCTTGACTTGAGCGCTGTGCTGAGTTGGTCGCAATCAACTTGACTTGTCCGGATTTCACAAAGCCTGACAGAGAAGGGAGTGCAGAAAACAACACGTCCACCTGCCCACCGATCAATGCCGGAACCGACTGACCAGAGCCTTTAAATGGCACATGGGTCATTTGTAGACCCAATGTCGCCCTTAAGGCCTCCATCGTCAGATGGTGCGTACTACCGACGCCGGAGGAGCCGTAATTGAGCGTGCCAGGTTTGGCTTTTGCCAATGCGACGAATTCTTGCAGACTGTTGACAGGCACTTTCGGATGTACAGCAAGATACAGCGGTGCACGGGCAGCCAGGGACACTGGCACGAAGTCGCGCCTGTAGTCATAGCTCAGACTCTTATAAATGGCGGGATTGATGGAGAACATCGAGCCGTCCGTCACGAGGAATGTGTAGCCATCTTTAGGTGCGCTGGCGAGCGCATTCGCAGCCACTACGCCATTGGCGCCTGGCCTGTTATCAACAACAACAGACTGCCCTAGTTTGTCACCCAGACGCTGCGCAAAGATGCGCGCTACCGTGTCAGGCAGTCCGCCCGCCGCATACGGCACGACAAACTTGATGGGTTTATTGGGATAGCCACTCTGCGCATTTGCCAGCATGGGCTGCGCAAATGCGCCAGCCGCCAGCATGGCAGTAATGAGTAAATAATGACGACGCTGCTTCATTGGAATGTCTCCTGTTGGTGTTCTTGGAATTCAGTTGTTGAGGCTTTACACACTGGACGTGGAATATGAGGGCTCCAGCGCAGGCTCATTGGCATCCCAAACATAAGATGCGCTGTACGCGCGCCATTCCGTTGTCTTAGGAACAATGGCTTGGAAGGCGCAGACCGTGGAAGGGATACGAGTGCCCCCCGTACCGATGGCCATTGCGCCAGCTTGAAAGGCCTTCACAGCCGCAATCATCTGCTTGCGAAACTCGACGACGGCAAGATCGCTGGCACCAAGACGGTCATGTGTGCGGTCTGCAATTGGCCCCATGGTGACCCACATCGCAATATCCTGATTGGGAAACCCCGTGATGCCAGTGAAATTTCCGGCTTTCATGGCCGCGCGGTCCTGCCAAAAATGATTGGCGCGGTTGCGCAATGGCACGTACTTCTCATCCAAATCCTTACCCACCTCCTGCCCTAGGAACTTGCGCCATGCGGCGGTGTCCGGCGTTTGTGATGGATGACCCCAAGCAATGAAATAAAATGCTGTATTCGTGTCGTCCATGGGGACGTTGATGTTAGCCACGTTGTACAGGTTATTCGGCGGAATCAGTGCCGTCGCCGGCGCCACAAAAACCGTAGACCGCACGTAGTCATTGACCGCCGCATTCTTGATGGGCCGTCGAATAGCGGCATAACGAAAGCCATAACTGCCGCGATCCACTTGCATGCGCGGTGCTTTGTCCGTCGACGGGCGCAACCAGTTGGTGTCGGTCGCCTCGGCCCCCTCAACGCGGGCTGGCACCATGTCGGAAGAATGCAGACTAGAGCTGTGTGCCGAATCAATCGCGCCTTCTAGTATCTGCGCCCAGTTACAGGGGATGATGGCTTTGGCAATCGTCACTTTGGCATCGGCCGTCGGGGCCCATGCTGGTGGCTGAAATTCAGGCTGGGTTTCAGGTGGCCCCATGTAGGCCCAGACAAAACCGCCCCACTCTTTTGTCGGATAAGCCAGATGCTTGACCTTCTGTGCCATGCCGCTAGCGGCGGGTTCGGACACCATCTCAAGTACGTTGCCCTCGACATCCATTTTCCAGCCGTGATACAGGCAACGCAGGCCGCAATCCTCATTCCGGCCAAACACCAGCGAAACCCGACGGTGCGGACAGTATTCATCCATCACGCCGACGCGGCCATTGGTGTCGCGAAACACCACCAAGTCTTCGCCAAAAACCTGCGCTTTGACCGGCGTGCCATCCGGCTCAACGACCTCCTCAATCAGGCACACAGGTGTCCAGTGACGGCGCATCAACTGCCCCATTGGGGCTGAGCCAGCAACGCGACACAACAACTCATTTTCTTCGTGGGTCAACATATGAATATCTTTCGAGTGCAGTGATCTGAGGGCTTTGCTGCCCTTTAAAAACTACTTGCGGATTTGAATTAAGAAGATTATTCTTAGATGACTAAGAATATTCGTAGATACCAAAAATGTCAAGAAAGATCATGATGCTCGTTAACCCTGATACACCCCCCCGCGCCGATGCAGCGTCAGCAGAACCGGCTTTTATCAATCTGCAGGTTGTACGAAAAGAAACCCTGGCTGGCGGTATTTACCTGTTCGAGCTGCGCAGTCCAGACGGACAAGACTTGCCAGCATTCACACCCGGCGCGCACTTGACCGTGCAAGTTCCGAATGGCGCAAGGCGAAACTATTCACTGTGCAGCAATCCAGCGGACACCAGCTTTTATCAGATCGCCGTAAAACGTGACAACGCCGGCCAAGGCGGCTCCATTAGCATGGCGGACGACGTGCAACAAGGCGACTTACTGGCTGTCAGCGCCCCGCGGAACAACTTTGAACTGGACCCACGCGCAAACCGCTTTTTGTTTGTGGCGGGAGGGATTGGCATCACGCCGATTTTGTCAATGATGCGTCACCTGAAAAGCCAGGGCAACACAGCGTTTGAATTGATTTACTGCACACGCGACGCCGACAGCACGGCTTTTTTACAAGAGCTCAAGAACCCTGATTTGGCCGGCCATGTTCTGATACACCACGACCATGGCGATATCAACCAGGCACTTGATTTCTGGCCGAAGTTTGAGACACCGACCAACGCTCACGTCTACTGCTGCGGGCCGCGCGGTTTGATGGAAGCCGTCGCAGACATGTCTGGTCACTGGCCATCAAGCAACATCCACTTTGAAAGCTTTGGTGTCGATGCCAGCACCCGTGCGGCCAATAACGCCTTCAAAGTACGTTTGCAAAAAAGCGGCACCACGCTGGCTGTGAGCGCAGAGCAATCTATCTTGCAGGCCCTGCGGGCTGCGGGCCACGCTGTGCCAAGCTCGTGCGAAAGCGGAACTTGCGGATCTTGCCGAACAGGCTTGCTGGAGGGGGAAGCGGAGCACCGCGACATGATCCTGAGCGACAGCGAAAAATCCAGTCACATCATGGTCTGCGTCTCACGAGCAAAGTGCGCTGAACTGGTCCTCGATTTATGAGTACACACCATCTCAGGACACTGAGGTTAGGCGTGGTCGGACTAGGCCGGGCCTTCACGCTGATGCTGCCCACTTTTGTGCACGACAGTCGCTTCAAGCTTGTCGCCGCAACTGACCCGATCGCAGCAGCCCGGGCGCAGTTTTCAGCTGATTTCGGTGCGCCAGCTTACGAGTCGATCGAAGCGTTATGCGCCAACCCTGAGGTCGAGGCGGTCTACATCGCCTCACCCCACCAGTTTCATGCAGAGCATGTGTGCCTAGCTGCCGCGTATGGAAAACACGTGTTGGTTGAAAAACCTATGGCACTGACGATTGAAGAATGCAACAGCATGGTTGACGCCACACAACGCGCGGGCGTGCACCTGATCGTCGGCCACAGCCACAGCTTCAACGCACCGATCAAGCGCTGCCGCGAGATCATCGACAGCGGGGTTTACGGCGCAGTGAAAATGATCAACGCTCTTAACTTCACCGATTTTTTATACCGCCCACGTCGCCCGGAAGAACTCGATACGCAGGCAGGTGGCGGCGTCATACACAGCCAAGCCACGCATCAAATCGACATCGTTCGATTGTTGGGTGGCGGCTTGGTGCGCAGCGTACGTGCCCACACAGGCGCGTGGGACGCTTCGCGACCAACTGAAGGCGCCTACAGCGCGCTGCTGGGTTTTGACGGCGGCGCTTTTGCGTCCAGCACTTACAGCGGCTACGGGCATTACGACTCGGATGAATTGATGGACAACATCTCCGAGTTAGGGCAACCCAAACAAACCCAAGACTACGGCGCAGCGAGAAAACGCCTAGAAGGCACGACTAAAGCGGCCGAAGAAACCACCTTGAAAGCAGCGCGCAACTATGGAGGCAGCTTGTACGTCCCAAGCACCGCCCTGTCCCAAAATCTAGCGCACCAGCATTTCGGCCAACTCATCATCAGTTGCGAAAAAGCCGACCTCCGCCCAAGCCCGACAGGCATCACCATCTACGCCGACAAACAGAAAATAACCGAGGCATTGCAGCCGCCCCTGATTCCTCGGGTGGAAGTAATGAATGAACTGTTCGCAGCAGTGGCACATGACAGACCTGCGGTACACAGCGGTGAATGGGCGCGCGCCACCACGGCGGTCTGCTTAGCGATTCTTGAATCGGCGCGCACAGGCCAAGACTGCCAACCGGGTCACCAAGTTGCCTACACGTCAACACCATGAATAACGCGACCCACAACATCCTTCGCCACTGGCACGAGGCGGTTCCAAACGACCGACTGGCACACCTGATCCGAGACACTGAGCGGGCCTTTCGCCGGGCCCTGCAAATAAGGCTCGCAGCCCATGGCGTGCCGTTTGGCCACTGGAGTTTTTTGCGCATATTGTGGGAGGCGGATGGCCTGACGCAAAAAGAACTCAGCGAACGTGCCGGGGTCATGGAACCCACCACTTTCAGTGCCATGAAGGCGATGGAAGTTCAAGGCTATATCGAGCGCAGACAACTGCCGACCAACAAAAAAAACGTCTACGTTTACCTCAGTGCCAAAGGGCGCGCACTGAAGAAAAAACTGGTGCCGTTGGCGGAAGAAACCAACCGCGTGAGCACCAAATGCGTATCACTCCAAGACATACAGACCACGCGACGAGTGCTGTTTGCCATGATAGAAAACTTGGCTCAAGACGAACTCCTTGACTCCGCACCGAAAGCCGCCAAAAGAGTGAACGCAATCAAAACAGACAACACAAACGTGGAAGTCAAACGCATCAAAAAAGCCGCAGACTAAAACGCCTGCGGCTTTGGCTCAAAACGAGGTTAGCTGCTGGCAGCTTTAAATCAGCTTCGCGCCCGTCTTCGACTGCAGCAGCTCCAGCGTCACGCCGGGTGCCAACTCCATCACTTTCAAGCCTTGTGGCGTCACATCCATGACGGCCAGATCGGTGATGATGCGGTCGACCACGCCTAGGCCTGTCAACGGCAAGGTGCATTGCGTCAAGATCTTCATGTCTTCGGTGCCGTCTTTCTTTTTGGCGACGTGCTCCATCAACACGATCACGCGTTTGACGCCGGCCACCAAATCCATGGCGCCGCCCATGCCTTTGACCATCTTGCCGGGGATCATCCAGTTCGCCAAGTCGCCCTGCTCGCTGACCTGCATGGCGCCCAAGATGGACAGGTTGATCTTGCCGCCACGGATCATGGCAAAGCTGTCATGGCTGCCGAAGATCGACGAGCCCGCGATCGTGGTGACGGTTTGCTTGCTGGCGTTGATGACGTCGGCGTCGACTTCGTTTTCGGTCGGAAAGGCACCGATGCCGAGCATGCCGTTTTCAGACTGTAGCCAGACTTCTATGTCAGCCGGTACAAAGTTGGCCACCAGCGTCGGGATGCCAATACCGAGGTTGACGTAAAAGCCGTCTTCGAGTTCTTGGGCCGCACGGGCGGCCATTTGGTCTTGGGTCCACGCCATGTCAGGCTCCTGTTGGGTTGCTGTTTGGTGCGGTCACCGTGCGTTTTTCAATGCGCTTTTCTGGGCTGGCATTGAGCACGATGCGGTGCACGTAAATGCCTGACAAATGAATGTCGTCCGGAGCCAGTTCGCCCAGCTCCACGATTTCCTCGACCTCGACAATGCACAACTTGCCAGCCATGGCCACCGCCGGGTTGAAGTTGCGGGCCGTCAAACGAAAACGCAAATTGCCTGATGTGTCAGCGGTCTGCGCTTTGACAAACGAGACATCCGGAACCAAGGCACGTTCCATGATGTAGTTGTCGCCATCGAACTCGCGCAGCTCTTTACCTTCAGCGACCATGGTACCGACGCCGGTCTTGGTGAAAAACGCCGGGATGCCGGCACCGCCTGCGCGCAGCTTTTCAGCCAGCGTGCCCTGGGGTGTGAACTCCAGCTCCAACTCACCAGCGAGGAACTGGCGCTCAAACTCTTTGTTCTCGCCAACATAGCTCGAAATCATTTTTTTAATCTGCCGCGTCTCTAACAATTTACCGAGGCCAAAGCCGTCAACGCCCGCGTTGTTGGAGATCACGGTGAGGTTTTTAACCTGGCTTTGTTTCAGCGCCTCGATCAGCGCTTCAGGGATGCCGCACAGGCCAAAGCCACCGACAGCCATGAGCTGGCCGTCTTTGACCACGCCCTTCAGAGCGGCTTCGGCCGAGGGAAATATCTTGTTCAAAAGGGTCTCCGGTTGAATCTGCAGAGCCATTACGATACTACGTAACGCATTACGTAGTTTCCCCTAAAGGTTTGCCCCATGAACGTGGATTACCGACTGGCTTTTGACCTGGCACCAGTGGGCTTGGTCTTGTCCCGAAACCGCGCCATCGTCGATTGCAACCCGCATGTCTGCGAAATGTTTGGTGCGGCACGCGATCAATTGATGGGCGGTTTGACCTCGAAAGAAATTGGCCGCGCGCTGTCCATCAGCCACCGCACAGTGGAGGTTTATCGGGCGCGCCTGATGCGTAAATACAAAGCCTCGACCACGGCAGATCTGGTGCCTAAATTGTTGGCCGGCTGAGTCAAGCGCAAATCCTTCGACGGTCTATAGTCAATCCATGCTTTACAAAAAATTGCGTTTTCGGTTTCTGGCGCGTCGCGGTTTGGTCTACCCCCTCGGTCTTTCGATCGCGATTTTGCTGCTAGGCGGCGTCGGCTTTTGGCTCCTTGAGCCCAAAGTCCACACGCTCAGCGACGGGCATTGGCTGGCCTTCACCACGGCAGCGACCGTCGGCTACGGTGACATCGTGCCGAGTACCCACAGCTCTCGCGCTTTTGCGGTGCTGGTGGTGCTACTCGGTCTGGCGGTGTTGTCACTGGTCACGGCGTCGGTCGCAGCCGTCTTTGTGGGCGACGAAGAACGCGACATCGAGCACGAACTGATGAAAGAAATTCGAGCCCTGCGCGCTGAAGTAGCCGCCTTGCACCGACACCAACAAACGGTTTGGGCAAGTCGCCACAGCGCTAAAGAATGACGCTTGGCGTTTAACATCACGCATGAAATTTTTAATCCGCTCCTTTTTCAAAACCCTGCGCGTCGTCCTCGGGCCGGTCATCTTGCTCAAAGAACGCCTGAGTCGGCCAGCGGGTTTGGTGCGCGCGCAGGACGCACAAATCAGCGTCGACAAGCAGTGTGAAAGCTTGGCGCTTTACCAGTACAAAACCTGCCCGTTTTGCATGAAAGTAAGGCAAGAAATGCGCCGCTTGTCACTGCCGATTCAGCGCCTTGACGCGCAAGCTGAAGGCCTTAACCGCGAGGCGTTGAGGCAAGGCGGCGGGCTCGCCAAAGTACCCTGCTTGAAGATCACAGATGCCGCAGGTAGCAGCCAGTGGCTTTACGATTCGGACAAAATCACGGCCTATTTGCGCGGCCGTTTTGCAGACAGCTCAGTTAGCTCAGTCCAAGCCTGAGACAATTTTCCGAATGTGCTCGGGCAGGCTCTTGGCTTTTTGCGCCGGAAAGTCAACCCAGATGATGGTGGCACCACCGGCCGCATAAATCACGCCGGGTTGGTCGACCCGCTCCATCGTGGCCCAGGTCTCAAAGGTCGTGCGCTTGGCATCGCTCACGTACATTTTGACCAGCACGTCGCCCGGGTATTCAAGCTGCTTGTAGAAGTTGCAAAAGGCGTTGACGATGACCGAGCCATCGCCTTTGGGGTCGGGCATAGCGCCAATGCTGCGCGTCCAGTCAACCCGAATAATCTCCAGATACCGAAAGTATGAGCAGTTGTTGACATGACCCATCGCGTCCATGTCGCCCCAGCGGATCGGGATGAGCATGTCGTAGACAAATTTTTTATGCTCGGGAAGCTCGAACTTCATGCGTGGGCCTTGGTTAAAAACTAGGATGCGGAGCGTGAACAACAGACACGTGGCCCAATTATGTGAGCTGCATCCACGGTGCAGACTAGGCGGCATAATAAAACCTAATGTCCGCGGCTGGTGAACCCTCACCCCCCCGCGACGAATCCGACACCGCAAAACCAAATTTTCACGGAGCTCCCCACCGCATGAACAACGAAGACATCTTGGCCCAATTTGGCCCCCGTGAAGCCATGGACTACGACGTGGTGGTGGTTGGCGGTGGTCCCGGCGGCTTGGCCACGGCGATTCGCCTGAAGCAACTGGCCGCAGAAAAAGGCAGCGATATTTCTGTCGTGGTGTTGGAGAAAGGCTCTGAGCCGGGCGCGCACATTCTTTCGGGCGCGGTGATGGACCCGAAAGCCTTGACTGAATTGATCCCCGACTGGAAGGCGCTGGGCGCGCCCTTGAACCAGCCTGTCACCGCAGATGAAGTGCTGTTTTTAAGCGAACAAGGCAGCACCAAAACGCCGGGGTTTTTAGTCCCCGACTGCATGCACAACGAAGGCAACTACATCGTCAGTTTGGGCAATGTGGTGCGCTGGTTGGCGCAGCAAGCGGAAAACCTCGGCGTTGAAATTTTCCCCGGCTTTGCGGCCGCTGAAGTGCTTTACAACGAAGACGGCTCGGTCAAAGGTGTGGCCACCGGCAATCTGGGCGTGACTAAAACCGGCGAGCCTGGCGAGAACTTTCAGCTCGGCATGGAACTGCACGGCAAGTACACGGTGTTTGCCGAAGGTGCGCGCGGCCACTTGGGTCGGCAGTTGATCAGCCGCTTCAAACTGGACGCCGGCAAAGACCCGCAAGCCTACGCGCTCGGCATCAAAGAACTGTGGGAGATTGACCCGGCCAAACACAAAGCCGGTTTGGTCGTGCACACCGCCGGTTGGCCGATGAAGTCGGACACCTATGGCGGCGGTTTCATGTACCACTTGGAAGACAACAAGGTCACGCTCGGACTGGTCACGGGCCTTGACTACAGCAACCCCTACCTCAGCCCGTTTGAAGAAATGCAGCGCTGGAAAACACATCCAGCCATTCGCCAGTACCTTGAAGGCGGCAAGCGCATCAGCTACGGTGCGCGTGCCATCACAGCCGGCGGTGCCCTGAGTTTGCCGAAGACGGTGTTCCCGGGCGGTGCCTTGGTCGGCTGCGAAGCCGGTTACCTCAACGCCGCGCGCATCAAGGGCAGCCACGCCGCCATCAAAACCGGCATGCTGGCAGCAGAAGCGGCCTACGCCGCAGTCACCAATGGTCGTCAACACGACGAACTCAGCGCCTACCCTGCGGCCTACGCCAAGAGCTGGCTGGCCAAAGAACTGAATCAGTCACGCAACTTCAAAGCTTGGTTCAAAAAAGGCTTGTACATGGGCTCGTTCATGACCGGCATTGAGCAGTGGCTGCTGCCGCGTCTGGGTATTCAAAGCCCGCCGTGGACGATGCATCGCACACAGCCCGACCACCTCATGCTGAAACCGGCGGCTGAGTGCCAGCCGATCATCTACCCGAAGCCGGACAACAAGATCACCTTTGACCGACTGAGTTCGGTGTTTGTCTCGAACACCAACCACGAAGAACAGCAACCCGCGCATCTGACGCTGAAAGATGCCAGCGTGCCCGTCAGCGTCAACCTGGCCACCTACGCCGGCCCCGAAAGCCGTTACTGCCCCGCCGGTGTTTACGAGTACGTGAAGAACCCGGACGACACCGACCGGCTGCAGATCAACGCGCAAAACTGCGTGCACTGCAAAACCTGCGACATCAAAGACCCGACGCAAAACATCGTCTGGGTCACACCCGAAGGCGGCGGCGGACCCAACTACAGCGGTATGTAAAACGCAGGCCGCTCAGTCGCGGTAGCGCTCGCACAGGGCTTGCGTGGCGCTGCGAAAAGCCCCGACGTCACTGCCAACGCCGACAAAGGTCGCGCCCATCGCCAAGTAGTTGCGGGCTTGTGACTCGACGGGCGCCAGAATGCCGACCGGTTTGCCGGCGGCCTTGACGTCGGCAAACACTTGAGCGATCACGGCCTGAACCTCGGGGTGCCCCGGATTTCCCAAATGGCCGAGCGCAGCGGACAAATCGGATGGGCCAACGAAGACGGAGTCAACCCCGTCTAGCGCCGCGATCTCTTTGACCGCCGCGACCCCCGCCAAACTCTCAATTTGCACCATCACGCAGATGTGCTCGTTGATGTTCTTCAAATAGTCTGGAATAGAGCCGTAGCGATTGCTGCGCTGTGTCACGGCAACACCCCGAATACCTTGCGGTGGATAGCGCGTGGCGGCGACCGCACTGCGCGCTTCTTCAGCGCTTTCAACGAAGGGCACCAAGAAGTTATAAAAGCCCGCGTCCAGCAATCTTTTGATCTCGACAGCGCTGTTGGATGATGGCCGAACGATGGGTGCGGTCGGGCTGTCTTTGAGCGCCATAAGCTGCGGAATGAAGGTGTTGACATCGTTGGGCGAATGCTCGCCGTCGAGCAGAATCCAGTCAAAACCAGCCAAGCCCAGAATTTCAGCGGTGATCGGGCTGGCCAGCGACGACCAGCAACCCATGAGTTTTTTGCCAGCCAGCAAATCGCGTTTGAAGCTGTTGGGGAACGATTGGTAAGGAGCGGTGGGCGTCATGGTGTGGCTTTCGGTGTGATTCTTTGCGCTAAATCAGAAAATGGGCGCTGCTGACTGGACTTTTCATGATACTTTGATAAAGTCACCGCACGCTCAGAGATCAGTCATGCGTTGTCTGATATTTGGCAGCACAACGCCCATCCTTTCATCTCAATCACCACTCGATGCTTCCCCCAACCACCCTGACTCCCGCCCACAATGGCTTGGCCACCTTTGCCCTGCAAGACCGAGGCGAGGCGCGTCGTCCGCGCGGTTTGGTGATTGAAGTGGTCGACAGTCTCGCTGGCAGCATTCGGGAAGGCCAGCTGCAACCAGGCACCAAACTGCCAACTGAAGCTGAAATCATGAGTCATTTCGGCGTCAGCCGCACTGTTGTGCGCGAAGCCATTTCAAAGCTACAAGCCTCCGCACTGGTTGAAACCCGGCACGGCATCGGCACCTTTGTGCTGGCCCTCCAAGACCCCGGCAACTTCAAGATTGCGGCAGCAGACTTCACCACCATCGCCGATGTGATTTCAGTGTTGGAGTTGCGCATCAGCTTGGAAACCGAGACCGCTGGGCTCGCCGCACTGCGCCGCACGCCTGACAATCTGTTGGCCTTGAAAGCCGCCTTGGATGCCTTCAAGGTGTCGATTCAACAAGATTCAGATGCGGTGCCACCGGACTTCCAGTTCCACATGGAAGTGGCTCACTCGACAGGCAACCGCCACTTTGCCGACCTGATGACCTACCTCGGCACCATGATCATTCCGCGCACCCGCGTCAACACCACACTGAACGCACCCGAGGGTCGCCTGAAGTATTTGCAACGCGTCCACCATGAGCACGAGCACATCTACGAGGCGATTCAAAAGCAAGATGTAGAGGCGGCTCGGGCGGCGATGAGAACGCATTTGTCAAACAGCCGCGAGCGCCTGCAAAAAGGCAATAACCTGCACACGATGCAGCCATAGGCACAGGCAAAACCTGATGAATTGACAGCCGTCAATCAGAAAATCCACTGCAGCCGTCTAAATCATTAGCCCCTAAGCTACTAAACCTGTAGCAAATGACCTTCACGCAGCCAATTTGCGTTATATTTGTCAGCCACAGCGTGCGCTCATTGAAGCTACGGAATATTTAAAAAGAAGACGAGAAGAGGAATGGCTCAATGAGTGCGAAGGAAAACGCGGCGGTGACTCAACTGCTGGAGTTGCTGGAATCACGCTATGCACTGCGCGTTCTGTGGGCTCTCAAAAACGGCCACCCCCAAACTTTTCGGCTACTGCAAGACAGCATCGGCCAGATCACGCCGAACACGCTGAACACCCGCATCAAAGAGCTTCGCGCGGCCGGCCTGCTGCACCATGACGGCGCCGGCTATGTGGTGACCAGCACAGGCGCAGAGCTTTTGAAGCGCCTGAACGAGCTGCCCGCCTTTGCCAGCAAGTGGTCGGCCACCCAGGCCAAAGCCGCGATTCCCATCAAACCCGCTAAATAAACCTGCACCCGGGTGCGGGCTTTTATCAATCCCCTGTCTTGAAAAAGGTTTTGGCAGCCCCAAGTGGCATCCTTGACCGCATTCTCTGACCGCATTTCTCATCAAGTTCCAATGCAACAAAACAACTCACCTGACCAAAATCAAAGCCTGACCGGCGCCCCCAGTCCTGAAGAACTCGAAGCGGCGCAAGCGGCCAACGAAGTCGACGCCATCGAGGCGCTACCCGGTTTGCAAGCTGAGATCTTGGCCTTGCAAGCCAAAAATACAGAATTGGCCGACAGCTACTTGCGCGCTAAAGCTGAAGCCGAAAATGCACGTCGCCGGGCTGACGAAGAAATCTCAAAGGCCCGTAAATTTGCGCTTGAGAGCTTTGCAGAAAGCCTGCTACCGGTTGCCGACAGCCTTGAAGCCGGTCTGCAGCTCAAGGAGGCCAATGCCGAGCAAATCCGCGAAGGGACAGAAGCCACGTTGAAGCAGCTCAAGAGTGCACTGGAACGCAACCGCGTGATGGCCATCGACCCCGTCGCGGGCACCAAGTTCGATCCGCACCAGCACCAAGCCATCAGCATGGTGCCGCTGCCGGCTGAGTCCACGCAAGAGGCGAACACCGTGGTCATGGTCTTGCAAAAAGGCTACCTCATCGCTGACCGTGTGCTGCGCCCAGCACTGGTCACCGTGGCCGCGCCCAAATAAAGCGGGAACTGAAAATAAGCTTTCAACCTAGGCCTTGAAGTTTCAGCACTTAACCTTAAGTCAGCTTCACAGCATCATTCAAACAATTACTTGTCCAGATGAGCAGACCCCGACATCGAGGTCTTCTGACGGCAGCATCGATTAAAAATAACAGGAGTTAAGCATCATGGGAAGAATCATCGGGATTGACCTCGGAACCACCAACAGCTGCGTGTCCGTCATGGAGGGCAACACGCCCCGCGTCATTGAAAACTCTGAAGGCGCGCGCACGACGCCGTCCATCGTGGCTTACCAAGAAGGTGGCGACGTGCTGGTCGGCGCTTCGGCCAAACGCCAAGCGGTGACCAACCCGCGCAACACGCTGTACGCCGTCAAGCGTCTGATCGGCCGCAAGTTCGCCGAAAAAGAAGTGCAAAAAGACATCGACTTGATGCCTTACAAAATTGTGGCTGCCGACAACGGTGACGCTTGGGTGCAAGTGCATGACAAGCAGCTCTCGGCTCAACAGGTCAGCGCCGACATCTTGCGCAAGATGAAGAAAACCGCTGAAGACTATCTGGGTGAAGCGGTCACCGAGGCCGTCATCACCGTGCCAGCCTACTTCAACGACGCGCAGCGTCAAGCCACCAAAGACGCTGGCCGCATTGCCGGTCTGGACGTCAAGCGCATCATCAACGAGCCAACCGCAGCTGCCTTGGCCTTTGGTCTGGACAAGCAAGAAAAAGGCGATCGCAAGATTGCTGTGTATGACTTGGGCGGCGGTACTTTCGACATTTCGATCATCGAAATTGCCGACGTCGACGGCGAAAAACAATTTGAAGTGCTGTCGACCAACGGCGACACCTTCTTGGGCGGCGAAGACTTCGACCAGCGCATCATCGACTTCATCATCGACGAGTTCAAGAAAGAATCCGGCGTCAACCTGAAGAGTGACGTCTTGGCTCTGCAGCGCCTGAAAGAAGCCGCTGAAAAAGCCAAGATCGAACTGTCGAGCAGCGCCCAGACCGACATCAACCTGCCTTACATCACGGCTGATGCATCGGGCCCGAAACACCTGAACATCAAGATGACCCGCGCCAAGCTGGAAAGCCTGGTTGACGAGTTGATCGAGCGCACGATTGCCCCTTGCCGCATGGCCGTCAAAGACGCCGGGATTGACGTCAGCGCGATCCATGACGTGATTTTGGTGGGCGGCATGACCCGCATGCCAAAAGTCCAGGAGAAGGTCAAAGAATTCTTCGGCCGCGAGCCACGCAAAGACGTCAACCCTGACGAAGCCGTCGCCGTTGGCGCCGCCATTCAGGGCCAAGTGCTGTCGGGTGACCGCACCGACGTCTTGCTGCTGGACGTGACTCCGTTGTCCTTGGGTATCGAAACCATGGGCGGCGTCATGACCAAGATGATCAAGAAAAACACGACCATCCCAACCAAGTTTGCGCAGACCTTTTCGACCGCTGAAGACAACCAGCCGGCCGTGACGATCAAGGTGTTTCAAGGTGAGCGCGAGATCGCTTCCGGCAACAAAGGCCTCGGCGAATTCAACCTCGAAGGCATCCCACCAGCAGCCCGTGGCACGCCACAGATTGAAGTGTCGTTTGACATCGACGCCAACGGCATCTTGCACGTCGGCGCCAAAGACAAAGGCACTGGCAAAGAAAACAAGATCACCATCAAGGCCAACTCCGGTTTGACCGAGGCTGAGATCCAGCAGATGGTGAAAGACGCTGAGCTCAATGCAGCGTCCGACAAAGAAAAAGTCGAGTTTGTTCAAGCCAAGAACAACGCTGAGGCGATGGTCCATAGCGTGCGCAAATCGCTCGTCGAGTACGGCGACAAGCTGGATGCCGGCGAGAAAGAAAAAATCGAGACCGCCATCAGCGAGATGGAAGAAGCGCTCAAGGGCGAAGACAAAGCCGCCATTGACGCGAAGAACGCGGCCTTGATGGAAGCCAGCCAGAAGCTGGGCGAAAAGATGTACGCCGACATGCAAGCCAGCCAAGCGGAACAAACCGCAGCTGCGGGCCCTGGCGGCGCAGCCGGTGCGACTGGCAATGACAGCAAAGCGGCCGACGATAATGTCGTTGACGCCGAAGTCAAAGAAGTTAAAAAGGGTTAAACCTTTCTTCGGGCCTCGGCCCGTTGCCTCAAAGCGGAATCCGGGATCAGCCCTCGATTCCGCTTTCCTGCTTTGGAATACCCCCCGATTTTTTCACTGACTACGCAGTTTCATGGCCAAAAAAGATTATTACGACACGCTGGGTGTACCGAAAAACGCCAGCGAAGAAGACATCAAAAAAGCGTATCGCAAGCTGGCGATGAAGCATCACCCTGACCGCAATCAGGGTGAGGGCTCGAAGGCGTCTGAAGAAAAATTCAAAGAAGCCAAAGAAGCCTACGAGATGCTGTCTGACGGCAACAAACGCGCTGCTTACGACCAGTATGGCCACGCTGGCGTCGACCCGAATCGGGGCGGTGGCGGCGGCGGCGGTGGCCCAGAAGGTTTTGGCGGCTTCGCTGAAGCTTTCGGTGATATTTTTGGCGACGTGATGGGTGGCCGTAACCAGCAACGTTCTGGTCGTCAGGCCTTTCGCGGTGGTGACCTCAGCTACGCGATGGAAGTCACTTTAGAGGAAGCCGCCAGTGGCAAAGATGCGCAGATTCGGATTCCCAGCTGGGACGACTGCCGCACCTGCCAAGGCAGTGGTGCCAAACCCGGCACCAAGGTCGCGACCTGCACCACGTGCCACGGCCACGGCGTGGTGCAAATGCGCCAAGGCTTTTTCAGCGTCCAACAAAACTGCCCACAGTGCAAAGGCAGTGGCAAGCTGATTCCCGAACCCTGCGTGGCTTGCCACGGTGTTGGCAAAACCAAAACCAACAAAACCCTCGAAGTCAAAATTCCAGGCGGCATTGACGACGGCATGCGCATTCGCTCGACCGGCAATGGCGAGCCCGGCACCAACGGCGGCCCACCCGGCGACCTCTACATTGAAATCCGCATCAAGAAGCACGACATCTTTGAACGCGAAGGCGATGACCTGCATTGCGTCGTCCCCATCAGCTTTCCGCGTGCAGCGCTGGGCGGTGAGATCGAAGTGCCAACACTCTCAGGCAAGGCGGCTATCGACATTCCTGAAGGCACCCAAGCCGGCAAGCAGTTCCGCCTGCGCGGCAAGGGCATCAAAGGCGTGCGCTCCAGTTACCCGGGCGACCTCTACTGTCACATCGCCGTCGAAACACCGGTGAAGTTGACCGAGCATCAGCGCAAGTTGCTGAAGGAATTGGAAGAGTCGCTGAAAAAAGGCGGGGCCAAGCACTCACCTACCGAAGAAGGCTGGACCGACAAGTTGAAGAACTTCTTCAACGCCTGAACGCTTCGCTAGATCATCAGGCGCACCCGATCAAGCGCGCGAAAGACCTTGGATGGTGACTGCAACCATCAAGGGACCCTGCGCGCGCCAGAGGACTGACCTATAGTTTGCAATCTTTCAAACTATCGCACCCGATCCCCATGAAAACAAAAGCAGCCGTCGCCTGGAAGTCAGGCCAACCCCTGACCATTGAAACCGTTGACCTGCAAGGCCCGAAGTTTGGCGAGGTGCTGATCGAGATCAAGGCCACCGGCATTTGCCACACCGACTATTACACGCTCTCAGGCGCTGACCCGGAAGGCATTTTCCCGGCGATTTTGGGCCATGAAGGCGCCGGCATTGTGGTCGACGTTGGACCCGGCGTGACCTCGCTGCAAAAAGGCGACCACGTCATTCCGCTTTACACCCCCGAGTGCCGACAGTGCAAGTATTGCCTGTCGCGCAAGACCAATTTGTGCCAGCTGATTCGCGGCACGCAGGGCAAGGGTCTGATGCCCGACGCCACCAGCCGTTTCAGCATGGACGGCGAGCCGATCTTTCATTACATGGGCACCTCGACTTTCAGCAACTACACCGTCGCCCCTGAAATCTCGCTGGCCAAAATCCGCAAGGACGCGCCATTTGACAAGGTCTGCTACATCGGCTGCGGCGTCACCACCGGCATTGGTGCCGTGCTGTTTACCGCCAAGGTCGAAGCCGGCGCCAACGTGGTGGTCTTTGGTCTGGGCGGCATTGGCCTGAACGTGATTCAGGGTGCCAAGATGGTCGGCGCCGACAAGATCATCGGCGTTGACCTGAACCCGGCGCGCGAGGCCATGGCCCGCAAATTTGGCATGACGCACTTCCTGAACCCCAAAGCGATTGAAGCGGCCGGCGGCAACCTGGTCGATGCCATTGTGCAGCTGACCGACGGTGGCGCTGACTACAGTTTCGAGTGCATCGGCAACACCAAGGTGATGCGTCAGGCGCTTGAGTGCACGCACAAGGGCTGGGGCCGCAGCATCATCATCGGCGTGGCCGAAGCCGGTGCCGAAATCTCAACCCGCCCATTCCAGTTGGTGACCGGCCGCAAATGGGAAGGCTCAGCCTTTGGCGGCGCACGCGGTCGCACCGACGTGCCCAAAATTGTCGACTGGTACATGGAAGGCAAGATCAACATCGACGACCTCATCACCCACACCATGCCGCTGGAAGACATCAACAAAGGCTTTGAGCTGATGAAAAGCGGCG
>CANFWI010000035.1 GCA_947450675.1 Comamonadaceae bacterium
GCCGGATTCATTCAGCGTGTCGCTGTGGATGGCGACCTGCACATCGGTGAGTTCTGCGACGTCGAGGCAGTTGCTGATGGCCGCTGGCGTGGTGCCCCAGTCTTCGTGCAGCTTGAGGCCGATGGCGCCGGCGTTGACTTGCTCGTGCAAGGCGGCGGGCAGGCTGGCGTTGCCCTTGCCCAAAAAGCCCAGGTTCATCGGAAAGGCGTCGGCGGCTTGCAGCATGCGCTCGATGTTCCACGGCCCCGGTGTGCAAGTGGTGGCAAAGGTGCCAGTGGCCGGGCCAGTGCCGCCGCCCAGCATGGTGGTGACGCCGGAGGTCAGCGCTTCTTCAATTTGTTGCGGGCAAATGAAGTGGATGTGGGAGTCAATGCCGCCGGCGGTGACGATCATGCCTTCGCAACTGATGATCTCTGTGCCCGGGCCAATGATGATGTCGACGCCGGGTTGCACGTCTGGATTGCCGGCTTTGCCGATGGCGGCAATGCGACCGTCTTTCAAGCCGATGTCGGCTTTGACGATGCCCCAGTGGTCCATGATCAGCGCGTTGGTCATGACGGTGTCGACCGCGCCTTGCGCCCGCGTGGCTTGCGACTGCGCCATGCCGTCGCGGATGGTTTTGCCACCGCCAAATTTCACTTCTTCGCCGTAGCCGCCAGCGCGCAGTGTGTAGTCGGCCTCGACTTCGATCAGCAGGTCAGTGTCGGCCAAGCGAAGGCGGTCGCCGACCGTCGGGCCAAACATTTCAGCGTAAGCGCGTCGTCCAATGGTTGCCATGGGGGAATCTCGAAAAAATCAAATTGAAAAATGCGTTCAAAGCGCGCCTTGGACAAGACCACGAAAGCCGTAGACCTTGCGTTCGCCGGCGAAGTCGACCAGCTCGACTGTGCGTTGCTGGCCGGGCTCAAAGCGCACTGCCATGCCGGAGGCAATGTTCAGCCGCATGCCGCGTGCAGCGTCGCGGTCAAAACCCAGCGCGGCGTTGGTCTCAGCAAAGTGGTAGTGCGAACCGACTTGAATCGGTCGGTCCGCGGTGTTTTGCACCACCATGCTGACAGTGCGGCGACCGGGGTTGAGCAGATGGTCGGGTCCGTCGGTGAAAAGTTCGCCAAGAATCATGGGTAGCTCCGACGCTTCAGGCCAGACGGGCCAGCAATGTCAAGCCGAGCACGGCGACGCTGGCGCCGGCTGCGCGGCTGGGCCATTGACTGGTTTGGCGCAAAGCCCAACCGATGCCCATGCCGGCGCTGTGCAACACCGCCGTGGCCGCCATCATGCCGGCCAAGGTGGCCCAAGCGGCGCTCTGGCCAGTCAGCTCTTGCCCGTGTGCCAAGCCATGAAACACGGCGAATATACCGACCAAAGCGGCCGCCATCAGGCCGGGCAAACGCCAGCGCGTCAGCACCAGCAAACCGGTGACCAGCAGCGACGCCGCGATCATGGGTTCGACCACGGTGGTGGCGATGAGGCTGCCGGTCAAACCCGCAAGGGCACCGGCGAACAACAGCACCATGAAGCCTGCGGGTGCCCAGAGCAAATCCGAACCGGCGCGGCGCGCGGTTAAAGCACTCCACAAGCCAACCGCCAGCATGGCGGCCAAGTGGTCAAGACCACTGAACGGGTGAGCGAAGCCCGCGGAGAAGCTGGAAAAAGCGGTGCTGCCGGTTTGTGTGATGGTGTGGGCAAAGGCCGCGCTGGAAAGCCCGGCGCTGGCTGCTAGCACGACGGTTTTGATCAAATTTGAGTTCATGTTTACACAATCGGTTGGTGGACGGTGACGAGCTTGGTGCCGTCGGGGAAGGTGGCTTCGACTTGGATGTCGGTGATCAGGTCGGCGATGCCGTCCATGACGTCGGCGCGGCTCAAGATGGTGCGGCCTTCACTCATGAGTTGGGCCACGGTTTTGCCGTCACGTGCGCCTTCCATGACCGCGGCGCTGAGCAGTGCCACGGCTTCTGGGTAGTTGAGTTTGAGGCCACGGGCGCGACGCCGTTCAGCCAGCAGTCCGGCCGTGAAGATCAGCAGCTTGTCTTTTTCTCTGGGGGTCAGTTCCATGTTTTCTCCGGGTGGGCCACTTGTTTTGGCCGCAAGTCTGAAAGGCAAGAATAATGCCACGCTAAGCTCGGCCGTGGCATAAAAACTGCACAATCTCCGGGCGACTTGCCGCACAACCCTTATCTCATGATCGACCCCCTGCCACGCTTACTCTCGCCGCTTGTCCCGGCTGCAGAGCCGCGCCCGCCGCAGGCCCCGGTACAACACATCATCAAGGTCCGGCGCGACTACAACAGCTGGGTCGCCAGCGAAACCATGGAAGACTACGCGCTGCGCTTCACGCCGCAGCGCTTTCGCAAGTGGTCTGAATGGCGGGTTGCCAATACGGCTTTTGGTGCGGCAGCGTTTTTGATTCTGGAGGCCGTCGGCGCCACCTTGCTGGTCAAGTACGGCTTCACCAATGCGTTCTGGGCTATTTTGGCGACCGGCCTGATCATCTTCATGGCGGGTTTGCCCATCAGCATCTACGCCGCACGTTACGGCGTAGACATGGACTTGCTGACACGCGGTGCCGGCTTTGGCTACATCGGCTCGACGCTGACTTCGCTGATTTACGCCTCTTTTACTTTCATCTTCTTCGCGCTTGAAGCCGCCGTGATGGCTTATGCATTGGAGCTGGCGCTGGGTATCCCGCCGGCTTGGGGTTACTTGCTGTGCGCGCTCGTCGTGATTCCGCTGGTCACGCACGGTGTGTCGGCCATCAGCCGGTTGCAAATGTGGACGCAACCGATCTGGCTGATGATGATGGTGGTGCCCTTTGCATATGTGTTGATGCGCGATCCTGGTGCTTTTTCAGGTGTTCTGCACTATGCTGGTGAGGGACATGTCGGTAGTGGCTTTGATTTGCACCTGTTTGGTGCTGGCTTAACAGTCGGTATTGCACTCATCACGCAGATGGGCGAGCAAGCGGATTACCTGCGCTTCATGCCGGTGCAAACGCCCGCCACACGCTGGCGCTGGTGGGCCGGCGTGCTGGCCGGTGGGCCGGGCTGGGTTTTGTTGGGCGTGGTCAAAATGCTGTGCGGCGTCTTGCTGGCCTACCTCGCCATCAGCAACATGGTGCCGCCCGACCGTGCGGTCGACCCGAACCAAATGTACTTGGCGGCCTACGAATATGTCTTTCCCAACTACGGCTGGGCGGTCGCGGCCACAGCGCTGTTTGTGGTGATCTCGCAGCTCAAGATCAATGTCACCAACGCTTATGCGGGCTCGCTGGCGTGGTCTAACTTCTTTTCGCGACTGACGCACAGCCACCCGGGCCGGGTGGTCTGGGTGGTCTTCAACACCTTGATCGCCTTCATGCTGATGGAGATGAACGTCTTCAAAGCCTTGGGCGACGTGCTCGGCCTGTATTCCAATATCGCCATCGCTTGGATGATGGCGGTGGTGGCGGACTTGGTCATCAACAAACCGCTCGGCTTGTCGCCCAAAGGCATTGAGTTCAAGCGGGCGCATTTGTATGACGTCAATCCGGTCGGCGTTGGTGCCATGGCCTTGGCGTCGGTGTTGTCGGTCGCTGCGTATCTGGGCGCGTTTGGGCCACTGGCGCAGGCTTTTTCAGCGGTGATTGCGATGCTCACCGCGCTCATCACCGCGCCGCTGATCGCTTGGGCCACGCGCGGCCGCTATTACATCGCCCGTCGTTCTGAGCACACTGAAGAAGCCGCACTTGAGCCGGGTGTTTTTCGCGCCCACCGCACGAGCCGTTGTGTGATTTGTGAACGCGACTACGAAAGCCCTGACATGGCTCATTGCCCGGCTTATCAGGGTGCCATTTGTTCCCTGTGTTGCACGCTTGACGCGCGTTGCGGCGACATGTGCAAGCCGCACGCCAGTCTGGCGTCGCAGTGGTCAGCCACTTTGCGCTGGTTGTTTCCGCGCCGTATTTGGCCGTATTTGGACACTGGGCTGGGCCACTTTTTACTGCTCATGCTGGTCATCGTGCCGTTGTTGGGCAGCGTCTTTGGCTTGCTCTATCACCAAGAACTGCGGCCGCTGGCGGAGGCTGCGGGCGTCTCAGGCGCGGCCTTGCGTTCCGGCTTTGTCAAGGCTTACATGGCGCTGCTACTCATCGCCGGCATGGTGGCGTGGTGGATGGTGCTGGCCCAAAAGAGTCGGCAGGTGGCGCAAGAGGAATCCAACCGGCAGACGCATTTGCTGATGCAAGAGATTGACTCGCACCGGCAAACCGACGAAGCGCTGCAACGCGCCAAGCAGGTCGCCGATCAGGCCAACCAAGCCAAGAGCCGTTACATCAGTGCCATCAGCCACGAACTGCGCACGCCGCTCAACAGCATCTTGGGTTATGCGCAGCTGATGGGCGAAGACCCGTCGATCCCGCCGCACCGCCGGCAGGCCGTCAGTGTCATCAAGCGCGGCGGCGAACACTTGCTGTCGCTGATTGAGGGCACGCTCGATATTGCGCGCATCGAAAGTGGCAAGCTCACCCTGAACGTCAAGCCCATGCACTTTGCCGATGGCGTGCAAGAAATGGCGAATTTGTTTGAGCTCGAAGCACTGGCCAAAGGGCTGCAATTCAAGTTCGAGACGCAAGGCGTGATGCCGCGGGTGGTGCGGGCCGACGAAAAACGCGTGCGGCAAATCCTCATCAACCTGCTCGGCAACGCCATCAAGTTCACGTCCAGCGGCAGCGTCACGCTGCGCGTGCGCTATGCCCGCGAGATGGCTTTGATCGATGTGGAAGACACCGGGCCCGGCTTGTCTGAAGCAGAACGCGAGCGTATTTTTGAGCCCTTCACGCGCGCTGACAGCGTTAGCGCGAGCGGTGGTTCAGCGCCAGGCGCCGGCTTGGGTCTGACCATCGCCAAGATGCTGACCGACCTGATGGGCGGCGAATTGACGGTGACCAGCGCGCCCGGGGTGGGCTCTGTTTTCCGGGTCAAATTGTTCTTGCCCGACATGCATCAAACAGCCGGCAGCCTTCCAAGCGTGCCGCTGTTGAACCGGCCGCGTCACGGTTATGCCGGTGAGCGGCGGCGGATCTTGGTGGTCGACAACGAAGAGGCGGATCGCGATATTTTGGTCAGCCTGCTGCAGCCGCTGGGTTTTGAGATTCGCACCGCTGTCAGCGGCCACGACTGTCTTGATTTGTTGGCCGCCGGTTTGCAACCGCACGCTATTCTGATGGACTTGGCCATGCCCGGCATCGACGGCTGGGAAACCATTCGGCGGCTGCGCGGCTTGAGCGCATCGTCTGCAGCTTTGCAGCCAGTGCAGCCCCAGATCGCGATTGTCTCGGCCAACGCTTTCGACAAGGGGCTGGAGAACGATGTCGGTATCCGCCACGAAGACTTCATCCTCAAACCAGTGCGCCACAGCGAGCTGCTGGACTGGCTTGAACGCCAGCTGTCCCTGACCTGGCTGACGCAAGCGCCTGCCGCTGTTACAGCGGTGGCTGCCGCGCCTCTGACGGCGCTCGTCTGGCCTACAGCACCTGAGTTGAAAGCGCTGAGCGAACTCATCAACCTAGGATTTTTCCGCGGCATCATGAACCAGCTCGACAAGATAGACAAAGCCCAGCCCGAATGCCATGCATTTGTCGCCGCCATGCAAGGACTGGCGCGTCAGTTTGAGTTTGAAGCCATGGCCCGCCAAATCGATGCGCAAGCCGCTTTGCAAAAACCGCTGTCAGGAGCCGCCACATGAGCCCCACGAACTCCCCGCCGCTGGCGCAAACACTAGACCGCGCCAACAGCGATGTTGTCTTGATCGTCGATGACGTGCCCGACAACTTGGCTGTGTTGCATGACGCGCTGGACGAATCGGGTTACACGGTGCTGGTGGCCACCAGCGGCGAGGCGGCCCTGCAACGCGCCGCGCAAGCGCTGCCCGACATTATTTTGCTCGACGCCATGATGCCCGGCATGGACGGTTTTGAGGTAGCACGCCGGCTCAAAGCTTCACCCGCCACTGCGCCGATTCCGATCGTCTTCATGACCGGGCTGACCGAGACTGAATACTTGGTGGCGGCGCTCGACGTCGGCGGTGTCGACTACGTCACCAAGCCGATCAAACCCAAAGAAGTGCTGGCGCGCATTGCGGTGCATTTGCAGGGCGCACGCGAAAAGCGCCAAGCCCGAAACGCCCTGGACGCCTTTGGCTACGCCACCATCACGGTGCGCGTGAGTGACGGCAAACTGATGTGGCAAACCCCGCTGGCGCGCGAGCTGTTGCAGCGCTACTACGGCACGGCCGCGCCGCAAACGCCAGAAGCCGTGCTGAACTGGCTGCGCCGGCACGTGGGCACGGCCGAGCAGCTGGCCGCACAGCAGACAGAGCCACCGCGTCTGAGCATCGAGCAGGGCGCCAAGCGCCTGACTTGCCGGCTGCACCAGCAAACCGGCGACGACGACTGGCTGATCATCATGCGCGAAGAGTCCGACGAAACCGTCATTCAGGCCATGAGCCTGAGCTTCAAGCTGACGGCGCGCGAAGCCGAGGTGCTGTATTGGGTTGTCAAAGGCAAGATCAACCGCGACATTGGCGACATTCTGGGGACCAGTCCGATGACCGTTAAAAAGCATCTGGAGCGCGTCTTTGCCAAGCTCGGCGTCGAGACCCGGACGGCTGCAGCCGGCATGGCCATGAACCGCATCCGGCAGTTGCACCCGCAGTTTGAAAACTAGCCAAACTCTCTAATATTGGCTATTTGACGCTCTGCCAAGGGCCTAAAATGCGCCATCGTGCATAAGCCGCTACAATCACAGCTTCGGTATCGCAATTGCTTTATGTGTCCAGCCTTTCCAAATTCATATCTTGAAGTGGCTTGATTCCATCAGCGCGGCGCTTCTCAGAGCCCGGACTTCTCAGTGTTTTCAGTGCCCATACAGCCCTGAACCTCGCCAGCACTGTTCTATTTTCCTAGCAAAGACTTCCCAAGCGGTGCCTTTATCGGCGAAAAGCCGGCCGCCTCACAAGCGGCCTGTCATCAGCCGGACCTCCCTTGGCTTGCTCGCAAGTCGTTTGTTTTCCTTTTTATTTGTGCCCGGCCCAAGCTGGGGCACCGCATTGTTTATGAATCACCACAACCTTATTGAGGTTGGCAAGTACCAGGTCTCACCTCTGGCAACCCAACTTGACGACGGCGGCTTTTCCGCCTCAGTCTCTATCCGCTCTGGCAAAGGCAGCGCCACGCACGACCGTGTTTCGCGCTTCACCAGATTGTTCGACAATGCGCCTGCTGCATTGCATTACGCTACCGAGCACGCGCTGGCCTGGATTGGCGAGCGGAATACGCAGAACACCCGCGCACTGGCTTGACGTCAAGACGCCCAGCCGAGATTTTTGTATTTATCTGAAGGAGATGCATCCATGGCAAAAGAAGAACTGATTGAAATGCACGGTTTGGTGGAAGAAGTTCTGCCTGACTCCCGCTTTCGCGTCACGCTAGACAACGGCCACAAACTGGTGGCTTACACCTCCGGCAAGATGCGCAAGAATCACATCCGCATTTTGGCGGGTGACCAGGTTTCCCTAGAACTCTCACCTTACGACCTGAGCAAGGGCCGCATCACTTTCCGGCACATCGCCGGTCGTGCGCCTACAGGTTCCTCGCGTCCACCTTCGCGTTGATGTTCCTGTAGCCAAAGGTAGCGCAGCTTCTTGCTGCACGCTGCCTCTGGCGATTTTGTTGCTCTCCTTGAATCGGCTGCCCACAGCAAATCGCTTGGGGCAGCCGTTTTTCGTGGGCTTTTAAAGCCAATGCAGCCGTTGCATCGCTCAATGTCGTCGTCCTACAAAATCAGTGGCCGCTTACTGACGCGTTTCGCCCAGCTTTTTTTTAAACTGAACATGCTTTTCAAATTCATCAACTTCACTGTCAATTAGGAGTTTTTCATGAGTTCAGATAATCAAGACCAAAAAGCTACATCTAAGCGCGGCTTCGCATCGATGGACCCGCAGCGGCAAAAGGAAATTGCCAGTTTGGGCGGCAAAGCGGCTCATGCCAGCGGCAAGGCCCATGAGTTCAATACCGCTGAGGCGCGAGAAGCGGGTCGCAAGGGTGGGCGAGCTGGCCGTCGATCGGCTTCAGACCGCAGCGCATCCGTCGAATCCTGAGTTCGCGCGCCAAGGCATTCAAAATGGCCCGTCACACCGAGGTGGTGTGACGGGCCATTTTTTGTTGGGCGAAGATGTCGCGCCCGGTATGACGCAGCATTGGCTGACAACTGGGTCGGCGCTCTCTGACGATGGCCGCCTTTAATTAGCCGCAAAGTTCTTTCATCAGCATGTAGCGCGGCCCATCTAGGCCGATTGAAAGGACAGCATCATGGCGACCAGCAGCATTTTGGGCGGTGATTGGGTGCCGAAACGCCCTGGCGGAACGGATGTCGGGAGCTTGGGGCCCAGCGACAGCACGGACAGCGGTAGCGATGCACGGGGCGCGTTTGATGACGACGAGCTGAGCAGCGACACCGATGCGGAAGGCACGGGTGAGCGCAGTTCGGTCGACCCACGCAGCGGTCGCAGTGATGTCGACATCCTGCCGGATCATATTGAGCGCCTGCCTGCGTTGGACATCGACATCGAAATCCAGACGACTGACGTTGACGAGCAAGCTTTGCAGGATGATTTCGACTCGGTGGACATGGGCACGTTGGCGGCAGAAGAGGAGATACCCATGACGCCGGACGAGGAGGATTAGCCCGCGTACCCGTTACCATCGGCCGTATCGTTAACTGCCCACTTTGATACGCCGTATGAAACAGCTCCCCTCCGCCCAGCCAGGTTCCTTTGAAAGCAAGTTTTTTTTGTGGTTGCTGGTGGCGGTCTCGCTGGCATTTTTATGGGTCTTGTCGCCGTTTTATGGCGCGGTCTTTTGGGGTGCTGTGTTTGCCATCGTGTTTGCACCTTTGCACGCCCGATTATTGAAAACCATGCCTCTGCGGCACACGCTGGCCGCCGTCTTGGCGTTGTTGTTTATTTTGCTGCTGGTCATTTTTCCGCTGAGCTTGGTCAGCGCGCTGCTGGTGCAAGAAGCCGGGTTGGTTTTCCAGCGGATGCAATCGGGCGAAATGAGTTTCAGCCTTTATTTTCAGCAAATTTATGATGCGCTGCCGATCTGGGTCAGCGGTCTGTTGACCCGTTTTGGCTTGACCGACATGGGCTTGGTGCAAGAACGCATCACGCGCAGCCTGACCCAAGGCAGCCAGTTTTTTGCCACGCAAGCGCTGAGCATTGGTCAGAATACCTTCGAGTTTCTGGTGAGCTTTTTCATCATGTTGTACTTGCTGTTCTTCTTTTTGCGCGACGGCTCGGCCTTGGGTCGACGCATGACGGACATGCTGCCGCTGGATGTCGACATCAAGCGGAACCTGTCCAGCAAGTTCATCACAGTGATCCGTGCCACCGTAAAGGGGAATATTGTGGTGGCGATGGTGCAGGGTGCGCTGGGCGGTTTGATATTTTGGATTTTGGGCATTCATGCGCCCGTGTTGTGGGGCACCTTGATGGCCTTTTTATCGCTGGTGCCCGCCGTGGGTGCTGCCATTGTCTGGTTGCCCGTGGTGATTTATTTTCTGGCCACCGGCGCAGTGTTACAGGCCGTGCTGCTGACTGCTTTTTGTGTTTTGGTGATTGGCTTGGTCGACAACTTGTTGCGCCCATTGTTGGTCGGCAAAGACACCAAACTGCCCGACTACGTGGTGCTGATGTCGACCATTGGCGGCATGGCTTTGTTTGGACTGAACGGCTTTGTGATCGGTCCGGTGATTGCCTCCATGTTCATTGCCGCGTGGGACATCTTTTCGACCTCACGCGAGGATGCGTCTGCCGCTGAAGCAACAGAGTCGTCGTCAGCGCCGCCCGAACATTAATTTCAACTCGCGCAAGATCGGCCAGAGGCTGGCCTCCTACAAACCAGCCCACGCCTTCGGTATACGCCACCCGGCGTATTTCCCAATCTCTGCGGTTTCTCCAAAATCCATTCATCGCTGCGTAAAGTGTTCAAGGCGCTAAAGGGCATCAAGCCCCCAAGTCTTGAACACTGCGCACGGTGAAAAACGATTGACCCCCTTCACGGAGAAATATTTATGTCAGGTCTGAATTCACGTCGCTTCGCCCTCAAGGCGCTCACTGCCGCTGTTGCGCTGTCAGGTTTTGCCGGGATGTCGGCCTACGCCCAAGGCGCTGGCACCATCAAGGTCGGCATTTTGCACAGCTTGTCTGGCACCATGGCTATTTCCGAAACCGTGTTGAAAGACACCGTCCTGATGGCGATTGACGAGATCAATGCCAAGGGCGGCGTGCTCGGCAAAAAGCTCGAACCCGTGATCGTCGACCCGGCTTCCAACTGGCCGCTGTTCGCTGAAAAAACCAAGCAACTGCTGGGTCAAGACAAAGTTTCCGTGATTTTCGGTTGCTGGACCTCGGTGTCCCGCAAGTCGGTGTTGCCAGTCGTCGAAGAGATGAACGGCCTGCTGTTCTACCCTGTGCAGTACGAAGGTGAAGAGCTCTCCAAGAACGTGTTTTACACAGGCGCAGCACCCAACCAGCAAGCTATTCCAGCGGTTGATTACCTGATGAGCAAAGAAGGCGGCGGCGCCAAGCGTTGGGTCTTGCTGGGCACGGACTATGTCTACCCACGCACCACCAACAAAATTTTGCGCGCTTACCTCAAGAGCAAAGGCGTGGCAGACAAAGACATCGACGAGAAATACACACCGTTCGGCCACTCTGACTACCAAACCATCGTTGCTGATGTGAAGAAATTCTCGGCTGGCGGCAAGACCGCTGTGGTCTCCACCATCAACGGTGACTCGAATGTGCCGTTCTACAAAGAACTCGGCAACGCCGGCCTGAAAGCCAAAGACGTGCCCGTGGTGGCCTTCTCAGTCGGTGAAGAAGAGTTGCGCGGCGTTGACACCAAGCCGCTGGTCGGTCACTTGGCTGCTTGGAACTACTTCCAGTCGATCAAGAACCCCAGCAACACGGAGTTCATCAAGAAGTGGAGCGCTTACGCCAAGGCCAAGAACATCGCCGGTCACAAGGACAAGCCTTTGACCAACGACCCGATGGAAGCGACTTACATCGGTATCAACATGTGGAAGCAGGCCGTCGAAAAAGCCAAGTCCACTGACACCGACAAAGTCATCGCAGCGATGGCTGGCCAGACCTTCAAGGCACCGTCCGGCATCGTGTCCAAGATGGACGAGAAAAACCACCACCTGCACAAATCGGTGTTCATTGGTGAGATCAAGGCCGACGGCCAGTTCAATGTGGTGTGGAAGACGCCTGGCCCGGTCAAGGCCAAGCCATGGAGCCCGTACATCGAAGGCAACGACAAGAAGCCTGACGAGCCAGCCAAAGTCGCAGGCAAATAAGCGGTTTTAGTGGAGCCAAGAGCCGCACCTTGTTGAAAAGACAAGGTTGCGGCTTTTTCTTTGGGCGTGGACTTCATACATGGTCCAGTTCTTGCACTTGTTCGGTGCAGTTAAAACACAAAACGATTCCAGATGGTTGCAGTCTGCGCCCGCTTTTAAAGCGGACCCAGTCTCCAGCTTTCAATTTATTCACTCAATGCACAACCACAGGTCATTACACATGCAAAAGCGCTCAATCATGGTGCGCATTCTGCTGGCGTCCGCTCTTTTTTGGGGCGTCGGTGGTCTGCACGCGCTGACGCTTGACGAGGCCAAAGCCATGGCCGTCGGTAGCAGCGAATCCCGCTTGCAGGCCCTGGCCAAAGCCGCTTCAGACCCGAACGAAGCCACGCTCGCTTTCATTCAGGCATTGGCCGACGACGAAGTCAAAATCGCCGGTGAACAGGTCTTGGTCGTCAAGGACGACAAGGCCGTTGACCCGGTCACTGGCAACGTGGTGCCACTGCCAGACAACGCCGAAGACGTTATCAACAACAACCTGATGCGCGGTGAATTGGACAACGCCTTGGCCGCGCTGCAGCTTTTCTCGCCAAAAGAAGCCCAGCGCAAAGCCGCCATCAAGACGCTGACGGGTGACAACGACGAAGCCCGCTTGCCACTGATTGAAAAAGCCTACGCCGCAGAAAAAGTGCCGCAGATCAAAGAGCAGCTGGCAACTTTGCGTGCCGCTATTCTTTTGAGCAGCAGTGACAAAGGCAAACGCTTGCAAGCGGCGGCATTGCTAGCCGACAGCGGAGACCCGAGCACCAAGACGGTCTTGCTCGCGCGACTCGCTCAAGAATCAGATGCCGAGGTCAAAGTGGCGATTGCCGCCAGCCTGCGCAAGGTCGAAGCCGCACTCGCCTGGGGCGACAAACTGGCCGCCATCTTCAGCGGCATCAGCCTGGGATCTATCTTGTTGCTGGTGGCGCTGGGGCTGGCCATCACCTATGGCTTGATGGGCGTCATCAACATGGCGCATGGCGAGCTGATGATGATCGGCGCCTACGCGACCTATTTGGTGCAGGGGGTGTTTCAAACCTATTTTCCGAGCGCCTTTGACTGGTATTTGTTGGCCGCTTTGCCGGTGGCCTTTTTAGCCTCGGCATTGATGGGCGCGGCACTCGAACGCGGTGTGATTCGCTTCTTGTACGGTCGGCCGCTCGAAACCCTCTTGGCCACTTGGGGTATCAGCCTGATGTTGCAGCAAATGGTGCGCAGCATCTTTGGCGCGCAAAACGTCGGCGTTGAAAATCCGGTGTGGATGAGCGGCGGCGTTCAACTCATGGGCAACTTGTCGCTGCCCTACAACCGGCTTGTCATCATCGGCTTTGCCATGGCGGTGTTGCTCGGTGTGGCGTGGCTGATCAGCCGGACACGTTTGGGATTGTTTGTGCGCGGCGTCACGCAAAACCGGCCGATTGCGGCTTGCATGGGCGTCAACACGGCGCGTGTCGACACCTATGCGTTTGCCTTGGGTTCAGGCATTGCCGGACTGGCGGGCTGTGCGCTGAGCCAAGTTGGCAACGTCGGCCCAGACCTCGGCCAAAGTTACATCGTCGACTCCTTCATGGTGGTGGTGTTGGGCGGCGTCGGGCAGCTGGCCGGTACGGTCTACGCCGCCATGGGGCTGGGTATTTTGAACAAATTTTTAGAAGGCTGGACGGGCGCTGTGCTGGCCAAGATCGCCGTGCTGGTTCTCATCATCATCTTTATCCAGAAGCGCCCGCAAGGTATCTTCGCCATGAAAGGCCGCTCTGCGGAAGCTTGAGGCCACACCCATGAACGCAATTCTTCCAACATCTCCGGGCCTGAACAAGGCCGCCCCCCACGTTGTGCTGCCAGCCAAAGGCCCACTGCTGTCGCGCAGCGGCTGGAGCGCCTTCATGGTCGCGTTGATCGTCGTCTGCGCTGTCGCACCGGTGCTCAATCTCTGGGTGCCTGAGGGCAGCGCTTGGCACATGAGCACTTATGTTGTGGCTTTGCTGGGCAAGATCATGTGCTACGCCATCTGCGCGCTGGCGATGGACTTGATCTGGGGTTACACCGGCATTTTGTCGTTGGGCCACGGCGTGTTTTTTGCCATTGGCGGCTATGTCATGGGCATGTACCTGATGCGTCAAATCGGCTTGGACGGCAATTACAAAAGCGACTTGCCCGACTTCATGGTCTTCCTCGACTGGAAGACCTTGCCTTGGCACTGGACCTTCAGCGGCAGCTTTGTGGCGACGCTCATTTTGATCGTGCTGGTGCCCGCCGTGGTGTCATTTGTGTTCGGTTATTTCGCCTTTCGCTCACGCATCAAAGGGGTGTATTTTTCGATCATCACGCAGGCCTTGACCTTTGCCGCCATGTTGCTTTTTTTCCGCAATGAGACGGGCTTTGGTGGCAACAATGGCTTCACGGATTTCAAACGCATTTTGGACATGCCCCTGGCCACGCCGAACATGCGCATGCTGCTGTTTGTCATCACCGGCTTGACGCTGCTGGGCTTTTTCATGTTCTCCAAATGGCTGGTGCACAGCAAGTTTGGCCGCGTGCTGCAGGCGATTCGCGATGCTGAAACCCGCGTCATGTTTTCAGGCTACAACCCGCTGGGCTACAAGCTGACGATCTGGGTGATTTCGGCCATCATGTGCGGTGTTGCTGGCGCGCTGTACGTGCCGCAGGTCGGCATCATCAACCCGGGCGAAATGAGCCCCGCCAACTCGATTGAAATTGCCATCTGGGCCGCTGTCGGTGGCCGCGCCACCTTGATCGGCCCGATCATTGGCGCTTTCATCGTCAACGGTGCCAAGAGCTGGTTGACCGTCGCATACCCTGAATTTTGGCTGTACTTTTTAGGTACGCTGTTCATCGCCGTGACCTTGTTTCTGCCGAATGGCGTCGTCGGTTTGGTGAAGAAACTGCGCGAGAGAAAAATAACATGACCCCCGATCTTTTGGAACAAGGCGCACGTCGCGTCGAACAGCGCATGGCGGCTTTGGTTGACGACAAAAGCAACACCGAATCCGGTGGCCGCAACGCCAGCAACAGCCGTATCGCCATGCCGGAAGGTGAGGTCGACACGACCCACGGCCGCATTCTGTATCTTGAAGACGTCAGCGTCAGCTTCGATGGTTTCAAAGCCATCAACAAACTCTCGCTCGACATCGCGCCCGGCGAGTTGCGTTGCATCATCGGCCCCAACGGCGCCGGCAAGACGACGATGATGGACATCATCACCGGCAAGACGCGGCCTGACGAAGGCACGGTTTTCTTTGGCAGCACGATTGACTTGTTGCGCTACAAAGAAGCTGAGATTGCACAACTCGGCATCGGTCGAAAATTTCAAAAGCCGACGGTCTTTGAACAGCTCACCGTGTTTGAAAACCTGGAACTCGCACTCAAAACCAACAAGGGCGTGAAGGCGTCGATGTTCTTCAAGCTCGACTCCCAACAAAGTGACCGCTTGGCCGAGATATTGGTGACGATTCATCTGGCTGAGAGTGTTGGGCGCCTCGCTGGCAACTTGAGCCACGGCCAAAAGCAGTGGCTAGAGATTGGCATGCTGCTGATGCAAGACCCCAAGCTGCTGCTGCTCGACGAACCCGTGGCCGGCATGACCGACGAGGAAACCGCGCGCACGGCCGAACTCTTTTTGACACTCAAGGGCAAACATTCCTTGCTGGTGGTGGAGCACGACATGAGCTTCATTCGCACCATCTCCGACATCGTCACGGTGCTGTGTGACGGCTCCGTGCTGGCCCAAGGCACGCTAGACCAAGTGCAGGCCGACGAACGCGTGATCGAGGTGTATCTTGGCCGTTGAATTGAAATACTTATGCTGAACGTCAAAAACATCAACCAGTACTACGGCGGCTCGCACATCCTGCGTGACGTCAGCTTGCAAACGCAACTGGGCAAAGTCACGGTGCTGCTCGGGCGCAACGGCGTTGGCAAAACCACGTTGCTCAAATCACTCATGGGGCTGGTGCCGATCAAGACCGGCAGCATCGAATTGGACGGCAAGCTGATTCAGAACAACACCCCTTATGAGCGGGCCCGTGCCGGCATGGGTTTTGTGCCGCAGGGTCGCGAGATTTTTGCGCGCCTCACGGTTGAAGAAAACCTGCGCATGGGGCTGGCTTACAAGAGCGCCAGCACGCCGATTCCAGCCGAGCTGTACGAGTTGTTTCCAGTCCTCAAACAGATGCTGCACCGGCGCGGCGGCGACTTGTCCGGCGGTCAGCAGCAGCAGCTGGCGATTGCGCGCGCACTGGCGGCCAAGCCCAAGTTGTTGATTCTGGACGAGCCCACCGAAGGCATTCAGCCGAGCATCATCAAGGACATTGGCCGCGTCATTCGCATGCTGGCGGACCGCGGCGACATGGCAATCCTGCTGGTGGAGCAGTACTACGACTTTGCCGAAGCGCTGGCCGATGACTACCTCGTGATGGAGCGCGGAGAGTTCATTGGCCGTGGCCTCGGCAAAGACATGCAGTCCAACGGCGTGCGCCAGATGGTGGCGATTTAACTCAGTGTTGGTGGCCGTGTGCGCCGTGCACATGGCCGTGCGCGATCTCTTCTTCGGAGGCAGCGCGCACTTCCATCACCGCCAAGCTGAACTTCAGGTCTTTGCCAGCCAAGGGGTGGTTGCCGTCCAGCAAGACGGTGTCGCCCTTGATCTTCATGACGGTGAAGACGTGCGTGCGGCCGTCGTCACCGTGGCCTTCGAGTTGGCCGCCGACCTTGACGCCGGGCGGAAACTGGGTTTTTGGGATGGTTTGAACAAGCGCTTCGTCACGCTCACCAAAGGCGTCAGCCGCCGACAAGTCCAGCATGGTTTTGAAGCCGGTGACTTGGCCGTCCAGCGCTTCTTCAATTTTAGGCAAGGTGTTGCCGTAGCCGCCGTGCAGGTAAACCATCGGTTCTTGGCTTTCTTCAACGACTTTGCCCAATTTGTCGGTGACTTTGAAACGCAGGGTGACGGCGGAGTTCTTTTCAATCTTCATGGTGTGCTTGTGTAGGTTGGCTGATATTTTTTTGCAGCCGATATTGTCGCGCCTCTGGCGGCATCCCGCATGTCAGTGTTTTAGACCGACCAAATGCGCGGGTTGGGCGCTTCTAGCTGCCAAAAATGCCGACGCCACGCGCGCCACACTTGCTTGAGCACATCCATGGCCGGCTCGACCACAGGGGCCAGTACGCGCACCACCACCACCTGCTCGTTCGGGCTGGTGGCTCCGGCCGTCGACTGCAGGCTGTGCGCGTCCAACACCTCGCGCGCCACATCCAGCGCGGCTTGCCTGCGCTTGCGGTCGAGCTTGCTGCCGGCGGCAAAAAACAAAGTCGCCATGCAGCGGTGCCCGGCCAAGCCCAGCGGGTTGTTCAGCAGCAACTCGTCTTGCGCGGCCAGTTGTGCCCGCTCCAGCCAAACGCCGGGCACTTCGATGTGCTGCTTGAAGCTGCCCGTCACAAACGGCAGGCCGGCGTTCGGCAAACCCAATGCAGTGACATCCCAGCCCATCATTTCTGCGCCCGGCGCAAGGTCCATCGTCAGTCTGTTTTCAGCCAGGCAGCCGCTGTAGCAGAGTGCCTCCAAGGGCAACCACTCCAGCCGGGCTTCAGCGGCCAGCGTCACGTGGGCGCGTTGCACCGCCTGCTCACCCAGCGATCGGTAAAAACGTGTGGCGCCCGGCGTGGTCACCAGCCCGTGCGCGCCACCGGCCACCGTGGCCTGAATGTCCAGCGTGTCACCGCCCACGAGTCCACCGGGTGGGTGGACCAGCACGTTGTGACACACGCTGTCGCCCTCCGGGTAGAGGCTTTGCAAAATGCGCAGCGGACCGCTGTGGCGAAAGTGCGCGACAGTGCGTTCTGCACTCAGTGCGTAATCAAGTTGAAGTGAGGCGTGCCAAGTCATGGCTTGGCAGTTTACGTGCTGGTTGCGGCTGGGCAGCGTGTTGGCGGCTGATGGATGAAGATTGTTCGAAGCTGGTCAGAGCTTGAAAAGATGCGGCTTGATCGTTGGCATCATGAAACATGACCGACGCTAAAGGAAATCAATGGAGCCAAGCTCGATGCTAAGGCCTACATTCAACTTGTTGATGGTTAGCGTATTTGATAACATTGGATGTTGTCATGACGTTTGAGGTTGATTATTTTCATGGACGAGTGTTGGATGAAGTTCAGTCTTGGCCGGTCGATGTGCTGGCTGACTATGCTCGGTTGCTTGAGCTATTGATGGTGCATGGTCCAAGCCTTCGCTTGCCTCACTCACGTGCTTTTGGCGATGGCTTGTTCGAACTTCGTCCTCGTGGGCGCTCGGGTATCGGCCGGGCTTTCTTTTGTTTTTTGAGCGGTCAGTGTGTGGTGGTGCTTCACGCTTTCATTAAGAAGTCGCAACAGACGCCAGACAATGAGTTGAAACTTGCGCGTAAGCGTCTAAAGGAGGTGCAGCATGGCTGACCTGATATACAAACCTGTTCCACATCTTCACGCGGAATTTATTGCCAATGCCAAGCTGCGTCCAGGCTTTACGGATGCCTACGAAGAGTTGGCCTTGGAATACGCTTTAGCCAGTCAAATGCTGAAAGCACGAGCCAAAGCGGGTCTGACTCAGGATGCAGTTGCCCAGCGGATGGGTACGACTAAAAGTGCGATTTCAAGGTTGGAGGCGGCGGGTCGCCACACGCCATCACTGTCAACGCTAAAGCGATACGCCGCCGCAGTAGGTTGTGATTTGCAAGTGAAGTTGGTGCCGCACAAAGTGGCGTGAGTTGATTAGTTCCCCATGCACATGCAGGGGAACTAATCGATTTTTCAATGACTCTGTGAGCCCCGATGCGCCCAAGCTGTCGTGTGTTTTTCAACGGCGCTGAAGAGTTCATACATCAGCATGGCCATGGCACCGATCACGATCAGGCCAGCGAAGGCCAGTGCCAGCCGCTGCTGCGAACCGGCGCTTTGCATGAGGTAGCCAATGCCTGAGTCACCGGCGGTCATTTCGGCCAACACGGTGCCCACAAAGGCCAGCGTGATGGAGACTTTGAGCGCGCCGTAAAAATAAGGCATGGAACGCGGCAGACCGACTTTCATAAGCACGTCCATGCGTTTGGCACCCAGCACGCGCAGCACGTCTTCAAGCTCGGGCTCCAGTGTGGCCAAACCGGTGGCCATGTTGACGGTGATCGGGAAAAACGAGATCAGGAAGGCCGTCAGAATGCCGGGCCCGACGCCCATGCCAAACCAAACGATCAGGATCGGCACAATCGCCGCTTTCGGGACCGCGTTGAAGGCGACCAACAGCGGGTAAACCGCGGCGTAGGCCAGCCTGGACGAGCCGACCAAAAAGCCCAGCAACACACCGACCACGATGGACAGGCCAAAACCGGCCATGGTGACCCAGAAGGTTTTCCAGGCGGCTTCACCGATGGGCCCCGAAAACTCGACCAACGCCTGCACAATTTTCGTCGGCGCCGGAAAGATGAACTCAGGGATGGCGAAAAGCACACACACCGCTTCCCACAAAGCCACCAGCAGCGCCAGCAAGATAAACGGCGACCAGCGCTCGAATTTTTTGGAACTCATCATGCTGCACCTGCCTTGGGTGCTGCGTCAGCCGCGTTGCTGCTGCGAACAGCACCAATGTGGCCACGCAGCTCGTGAACGATGTCTGAAAACTCTTTGGTGTAGGTCACCTCAAGATCACGCGGACGCGGCAGATCGATCTCGCGCTTGACCACAAAGCGGCCTGGGCTCTTGCTCATGACATACACGGTGTCGGCCAAAAAGACCGACTCGCGCAGATCGTGCGTGACCAAAATGACGTTGAAGCGCTGCTCAGTCCAGAGGTCGCGCAAGATGCACCACAGTTCTTCGCGGGTGAAGGCGTCGAGGGCGCCAAAAGGCTCGTCCAGCAGCAGCATTTTGGGCTCATGGATCAAGGCGCGGCAAATGCTCACGCGCTGCTGCATGCCGCCCGACAGTTGCCACGGGAACTTGTCTTCGTAGCCGGCGAGACCGACTTTTTGCAGCAACTTGCGTGCGCGCTCTTCGTATTTCTTGCGCTTGGCTTTGAAGTTGCTGCGGTAGGGCTCGACGATTTCCAGCGGCAACAAGACGTTGTCGACGGTGGTGCGCCAAGGGAGCAGCGAGGGCGCTTGAAACGCCATGCCTGAGATTTTCAGCGGGCCGGTGACGGGCGCGCCGTCAATCATGATGCGCCCTTTGGACGGCATTTTCAGGCCGGTCGTCAGCTTCATGAAAGTGGATTTTCCGCAGCCCGATGGACCGACAATCGCGATGAATTCGCCTTGTCGGACCTGCAGGTCAATGGCTTCTACCGCGAAGTTTTGCTGCGCCAGCAACTCGTCGTTGTAGGCCAGCCAAACGTCCTGAAAATCGACAAAGCTGGCAGATGTGGTGGATGCATTCAAGATGACGCACCCGGTTTCAGCGCTTGGCTGGCAGCACGTTCAGTTCAGCGGCGCTTGGCAGCATGCTGCCGTTCCAGACGGCGTCGGCATTGACGCGGGTCTTGGTGCCAAAGGCGTCAGAGACTTGCGACGCCATCAGCGACAAGCGTGGCGCTTTGAGCTGGCCAAAACCTTCAGCGCGGGCGTCCGGGCTGTTGATGACGGTGTCAATGGCGAGTTGCAGGCGACGTGTTTCCAGCGCCACGTTGATGATGCCGTCGCGGGCTTTGACGTCGTTGATGGCGGCGGCCGGATTGGCCATCACGTCTTTGGCGCCTTTGGTGAAGGCTTGCAGGAAGGCTTTGACGGCGGCGGGGTTCTCTTTGATCAGTTTGGGCGAAGCGATGATGACGTTGCCATACATCTTCACGCCAAAGTCGGCGTACGGCAGGATGGCGACGTCTTCAGCTTTGACGCCGCGCGCTTCCAGGTTGAGCAGCGAGGTGAAGGTAAAGCCGGTGATGGCGTCCACATCGCCACGGGCGAGCATGGTTTCACGCAGCGGCGGGTCCATCGTGACCCATTGAAAGCCGCTGATGTTGTTGGCTTTTGCAAAAATCGGGAAAGCGCGGCGGCCGGCGTCAAACACCGGTGCGCCGAGTTTTTTTCCGTTCAAATCAGCCGGCGTTTTGATGCCGGATTTTTTCAGCGACATGACTGAGGCGGGCGTGTTGTTGTAGACCACCATGACGGCGACCGGCTTGTTTGGCGCGTCTGGGTTGTTGGCGTGAAACTCCATCAGGGAGGCCAGATCGGCAAAGCCCATGTCGTAAGTGCCTGAGGCGACGCGGGTCACCGCACCGCCGGAGCCGTTGCCCGCATCGACTGTCACGTCGAGCTGCTTGGCTTTGAAATAGCCTTTGGCGACGGGCGTCAAAAAGAGGGCGGCTGGGCCCTCAAAGCGCCAGTCGAGTTGGAACTTGATGGGGGTGTTCTGGGCTTGGGCAGCACCCATTGCCAAGACAGAGGCCAAAGCGGCAGCAGTTTTCAGGAAAGTACGCGTTTTCATGGGGTTTCCAGAGTGAAAAGTAATGACTTTGAATGTTAGCAATTTATATGCCAATTTCAAAGCCGGCCAGTCATTTGGAGTGCCCAGGAAGCCGTTCTGTGGGTCAGTGTGCGTCGGCCTGGGCTGCAGCGCGTTTCACCGCCTCTTCGTCGGCTTTTGCACCATTGAAGAAGAGGTTCAGCAACACAGCGCTGAGAGAGGCCAGCAAGATGCCGGACTCGATCAGCGGATGCAAGTCATGCGGCATCCATTGTTTGAAGTTCGGTGCGATCAGCGGGATCATGCCGATGCCAATCGAGATCGCCACCACCAGCGCATTGAAGCGGTTGTGCTTGAAGTCAACGCCGCCCAGAATGCGAATACCGGTTGCCGCCACCATGCCGAACATCACCAAACCGGCGCCGCCCAGCACAAAGGTCGGCAGCGACTCGATCAGTGCGGCCATTTTGGGCAACACGCCGAGCACGATCAAGATGATGCCGCCGGCCACGCAGACAAAGCGACTGCGCACGCCTGTCACCGCCACCAAACCGACGTTTTGTGAAAAGCTGGTGTACGGAAAGGTGTTGAAAATACCGCCGATGAGCGTGCCCAAACCGTCGGTGCGCAGGCCTCTTGTCAAAGCAGCGCGGTCGACTTGGCGGTCGGTCATTTCGCCGAGCGCGAGAAACATGCCGGTGGACTCGATCATCACCACGATCATCACCAGCGTCATGGTCAAAATCAGGATCGGGTCAAACACCGGCATGCCGAACTGAAACGGCAACACCACATCGACCCAAGCTGCTTTGCTGACTTTGTCAAATGTCATCAAGCCTGACGCAGCGGCCACCACGCCGCCAATCACGATGCCGAGCAGCACCGAGATATTCGCCAGAAAGCCTTTGGCCAGCTTGGCAATCAGCAAGATGGACACCAGCACCAAGGCGGCAATGCCAACGCTCGTCAGGTCTGCATATTTGGGGTTCGGCACGCTGGACACCAAGGCCAGACCTTTGGGTGCCGCTGGCACGGCGGCACCGGCTGCCGCGGTGACCTCAGCCAGCCATTTGGCGTGTTCAGGGTTGACGATGCTGGGTGCGGTGGGGCCGAAGGGATTGCCAAAAATCCAGTTGATACCAATCCGCATCAGGCTGATGCCGATGACGGCAATGATGGTGCCAGTGACCACCGGCGGAAAGAACCGCAGCATGCGGCTGACCAGCGGCGCGATCAGCATCGAGATCACGCCGGCGCCGATGATGGCGCCAAAAATCAATTGCGCACCAACGGCGCCCGGCGTGTTGTTGGCCATGGCCACCATTGGCGCAACGGACGCAAAAGTCACGCCCATCATGACGGGCAGTCGAATACCAAACCACTGGGTAGCGCCCAGCGATTGAATCAAGGTCACGATGCCGCAGCAAAACAGGTCTGCCGAGATCAGCATCGCCACTTGTTCCGGGCTGAGCTTGAGGGCACGGCCGACGATCAATGGGACGGCCACCGCGCCGGCGTACATCACCAGTACATGTTGCAGTCCGAGGGCCGCTAGTTTGCCCGTGGGCAGTTTTTCGTCGACGGGGTGAACGGCCCCTGTGGGGCGGGCAGACGCTGAATTGGCCATGGCGGACTCCTGAACTGAGGATGAATTGTGCGCCAAAGTGTATACACCTTATCCATGCAAAATATCAGCAAAAACCCCAATAGAACGAATCGATCAACCCCAAAAAGTGCGCGGCAGCGGTGGGGCGCGATCGGCCCGAATGGCATTCATCAGCAGGGCGTAGTTGCCCGCGAGGCGCAGGAAAATGAAGCCCAAAACCAGCGGCGATACCGGCCCACGGATCCAACTGTAGACATTGAAAAAATCCATCACCAGACCGGTGAACCCGATGGTGCACAACACCAACGAGATACGCTCAAAATACCAATCACGAACGTAACTGAAATAATAAATCGCGCCGGCGACGACGATGAAGAGCCCGCGGTATTGGAGGTACGGGCGCAGGTCGCGTAGCTCAGTTGGAATATTCAAATCGATGCTGGTTTGTTCCGGAAAAAAGAGAAGTTTGAAAATGAAAAAAAGAACGACTGCCATCAGAAATCGATTGCGCAGCTTGAAGCCTGTGTCGGCACCTTTGAGCAACTTTCGTTCTTGCGGCGTCAGTAATTGCGCCATTTCGGCGTCACTGATCAGCGGTTTTGGCATGGTTTTATCGCCGGGTGGGGGGGGGGGGGCGAGGCGCATCAGTGCAGATCTTTGGGCAGGGCAGGGGCCAACCAGCGGTTGACAAAAAACTGCACAGCGCCAGAAGGTTTTTCAACCGGCGCTAAGTCCTTCACGGCGTCTGCCAGTTTGCGGAAATCTTTGGCGGCCTGGCTGGCCGGGGCAAACGTCATCAAGGGTTGCAAATGTTTGTGGGCGTCTTGAATCAAGCGGTCATTCTCAATCGAGCCCGCATAGTGAATCGTGCGGCTCAAAAATTGGGCGCAAACGCGGTTGATTCTTTGAAAGAGTTCTTCGCCGGCCAACTGATTTTTGACAGCGTTGGGGATCAGATAAATTTCGTCCATCAACTCGTCTTCTAGCAACACTTTGATGGTGCCGTATGCGTCGGCGATGGAGGATGGGTCGTTGCGCATCACAATGAAACGCCGATGGCAAGCCGCCATCAGGGTCGTCACCGCAGGTGCAATACCGGCCGCCATGTCGACGATCAAATAGTCTAGTTGTTCGGGCAGGTCGCTGAAGCTCTGAACCAGCTGGCTAACTTCAACAGCGCTCAAGCCCGCCAAGGTCTGGTTGCCTGACGCGCCTGAGATCAAGCGCAAATTTTGCGGTGTGGTGACGACGATCTCGGCCAGCGTTTTTTCACCGCGCAGCACATGGCTAATGTTGAAAGAGCAGCGCGTGCCCAACAAAATGGGTGCGTTGGCCAAACCCAAGTCGGCGTCAAAGAGCATGACGCGAAAGCCTTTTTCTTGCAGCGCCAGCGCCAGATTGACGGACACAGTCGTCTTGCCAGCGCCACCTTTGCCGCTGGCGATACCAATCGCTTCTGTGTATTTTTGTAAATTCAAGGCGTTTATCGCTTGTAGCTTTGACCTGTATTTCGTGGAATGTACTCACTCCTTGAAATAAATGTCGCTCATGTCATTTTATAGGTTTAATTTTTGCGTCAAAACAAGGTTTGAAAACGAAAAAAAGCACGCGAATATAACCGAAGAAAACAGGCGCAACATGTCCCTGTGGATAGCCTTGAAAAACAATCCACAGAAGCCTCCAAAAGGCTGGGATTTAACCCAACAAATCGTGCAAGCTTCTGGCCACGACTTTGGTGGCGCGGCGCAGGTCTTCCAGGTCGAGCCGTTCGTCGGCCCGCTTGGCATGCGACTCCAGCACGGTGCGCGGTCCGGCGCCGTACAAAACGCCTGGAATGCCGGCCTCGCCGAAGATCCGCACGTCGGTATAAAGCGGAGTGCCGCAAGCCGGAATCGGCTCGTTGAAGATGGCACTGGCGTTGCGTTGTAAGGCCTCGGCCAAGGGCTTGTGGCCAGGCAGCGGCTTTAACGCTTTTGACAGCAACATGCGCCGCACGTCAACATGAATGCCTTCGTCAGATCGGCCTTGGTTGAAGTCCGCCACCGCGCCGGCGATGACAGCGCGGATGCTGGCTTCCACCGCCACCGGGTCTTCCTCGGGAATCATGCGGCGGTCTAATTTGAGGACGACTTTGCCCGGCACCACATTGGTGTTGGTGCCGCCAGATATAAAGCCAACATTGAGGTAAGGGTGCGTGATGCCCTCGACCTTGGAGGTGATGCTTTGGTATAGCGTGTTTTGTGCGTAGAGTGCCGTCAAGATGCGGTTGGCGCCTTGCAGTGCATCAATGCCGGTGTGCGGCACGGCGGCGTGCGCCATCTTGCCGTGCACCGTCAGTTCCATCTGCAAACAACCGTTGTGGGCGGTGATCACTTGGTAGCTGAAGCCGGCGGCAATCACCAAGTCGGGCTGGATGATCTTGTGCTGCAGCAACCAAGCCGGGCCAACTTCGCCGCCAAACTCTTCGTCGTAGGTGAAGATCAATTCGACGCCGCCTTGCGTCGGCTTGGCGACAGCCTCGAGCGCGCGCACGGCAAAGGTGAAGGTTGAAAAATCGCACTTGCTGACGGCTGAAGCGCGGCCGTAAATCTTGCCCTTGTCAATCTCGCCGCCATAGGGCTCTTTGGTCCAGCCTTCGCCCGGTGGCACCACATCGCCGTGCGCGTTCAGGGCGATGGTGCGGCCACCGTCACCATAGTGCCGGCGCGCCACCAGATTGGTGATGCTTTCAAGTCCGGCGGCTTCCACTTCGGCTTGTGGCACTTCATGCTTTTCAACCGGCAAGCCCATGGCTTCAATCAGCTCGGCGGCGCGCAGCGCGTGCGGCGTGTTGTTGCCGGGTGGGGTGTCGGTGGGCACTTGAATCAAGGCTTGCAGAAAACGTGTCTGCTCGTCAAAGTGGGCGTCAACCCAGGCGTCTATTTTTTCGTACGTGGTGGTCATGGTGTGTCTTTTTAGTTGGATTCGAGATGGGTCAGCAGATGCATGAAGGCGTCGACCGCCAGTTGCATGTCGTCGCTGGTGCTGGACTCCAGCGGGTTGTGGCTGATGCCTGAGTTTTGGCCGCGCACAAACAGCATGGCTTGCGGCATCACTTCGTGCAGTTTCATGGCGTCATGGCCTGCGCCACTGGTCATGCGGTACAGCGGTGCGCCAAGCGCGTTAACCGCCGCTTCCCAACGCGCTTGCCAGGCGGGTGCGCTGGGCGCCGCTGCAGCGCGCATGGTTTCTTCAGTCTTGTATTGGACTCCGCGGCGCTCACAAATGCGCTTTAGCTCGCTCAGAATATCGGCCACCAGCGCGTCGCGTTGGGCATTGTTGGGGGCCCGCATGTCGAGTGAAAAAAGGCAGCGACCGGGCACCACATTGACCGACCCATTTGGCACTTGCAGCATGCCGATGGTGGCCACAGAGTCGCCATCTTTCAGAGCACGCTGCTCAACATACAAAGCCAGTTCGGCCAGTGCAACAGCGGCGTCGGCGCGGCGGTTCATGGGCGTGGTGCCCGCGTGGCTGGCCGTGCCGATGATCTCGCATTGCATGCGCACACTGCCGTTGATCGAGGTGACGATGCCCAGTGGCATGTCGAGTTCGTTCAGCACCGGCCCTTGCTCAATGTGCACCTCGACAAAGCCCAAGTAATCGGCCGGGTTGCGCTGGAGATTCGGGATGTCTTCAATTGCTAAGCCGGCGTGTGCCATGGCGTCCCGCATCTTGATGCCGTCAGCGTCTTGCTGGTCTAGCCACTCCGGTTTGAAATCGCCGATGAGCGCGCCTGATCCCAAGAAAGTGGCTTTGTAGCGCTGGCCTTCTTCTTCGGCAAAGGCGACCACTTCAAAGTGAAAGGGCAGACGTTTTTGTTGACGATGCAACTCACGCACGCAAGCCATTGGCGAAAAAATGCCGAGGCGTCCGTCGTACTTGCCGCCGTTGCGCACGGTGTCGTAGTGCGAACCGGTCATCAGCGTTTTGGCTGTGGGTGTGGCGGCCAAATAGCGACCGACCACATTGCCCACGGCGTCAATCCGTACCTCGTCAAAGCCGCAGTCGTGCATGTGCTGAACGATGAACTGTGCGCAGGCGCGGTGTGCTTCGGTCAGGTAAGTGACGGTGAGTTGGCCTTTTTCGGCGTAGCCGGGGTCGCTGAAAGCGCTGAGTTCTTCTTGCCAGTCCCAGACCAAATGGCCCAACACCGGTTCGTAGCCAAACTTGTCGTTGAGCCGAATTTCAGCGATGCGGTTGATGTTGCGCAGGCACTCTTGCCGCTCAAACTCAGGGTGGCCAAGCAGCCGCCGAGAAAAGGTCTCGATGATTTGCTGCTTGTTCAGGCCAAGGCCGCGTGGCCCGCGCACCGCCAAGATGAAGGGAAAACCAAAGCGTGCGTTGTAGTCGCTGTTGAGTTGTTGGATGACGGCGAACTCTTGCGGCGTGCATTGCGTCAGGCCGGCTTTGTTTTGTTCGTTGCTGGACTCCGCCGTCAGGCTTTGGCTGACCATCGCTTTGCCCGCGAGTTCGGGGTGGGCCTGAATCAATTGAAGCTGCGCTTCTTTGCTGGCGTTTTGCAGCGCCAGCGCTAACTGGTATTTCAGGTCGGTCAGTGACTTGAAGGGCCGGGCGGCCAGCGCCTGCGCAGCCACCCACGGTGAGTGTTCATACAGACCGTCCAGCAGTTGCAACGCTTCGGCGTGCGTGGCGATGTTGAGGCGGTCCAGCGTCAAGGTTACGGTGGTCATGCGGTGCTCACAGGGTTGGCGTGAAAGGGTGCTTGGCTTGCCAATGGTTGGCGATCTCAATGCGGCGGCAGACCCAGACCTTGTCGTGCTGTTGCACGTGGTCCAGAAAACGCTGCAGCGCCACCAGCCGGCCGGGTCGGCCCAACAGGCGGCAATGCATGCCGATGCTCAGCATCTTCGGTGCGTTCAAGCCATTGGCGTCGCCTTCGGCATACAAGACGTCAAAGCTGTCACGCAGATAAACAAAGAAGTCTTCAGCTTGCGCAAAACCTTGCGGCAACGAAAAGCGCATGTCGTTGGTGTCCATCGCGTAAGGCACCACTAAGCGCGGCACCACCTGGCCGTCGGTGCGTTTCACCGTCATCCAAAAGGGCAGGTCGTCGCCGTAGTAGTCACTGTCGTACGTCAGCCCGCCGTCATCGGCCACCAAGCGCCGCGTTTGCGGGCTGTCACGCCCGGTGTACCAGCCCAGCGGCCGGTTGCCAGTGAGTTTTTCGATGGCGTCCAAGCCTAAGCGCATGTGTTCGCGCTCGGTGGCTTCATCTAGGTTTTGGTAGTTGATCCAGCGCCAGCCATGGCAGGCGATTTCGTGGCCGAGTTCAACGAAGGCGGCCGTCAAGTCCGGGTGGCGCTGCAAGGCCATGCCAACGCCAAACACCGTCAACGGCAAGCCACGTTTTTCGAACTCGCGCAAGATGCGCCAGACGCCCGCCCGTGAGCCGTATTCGTAAATGCCTTCCATGCTCAGATGGCGCTCCGGAAAACTCGGCGGGTTGAACATCTCGGACAAAAACTGCTCCGAGCCGGCGTCGCCGTGCAGCACCGCGTTCTCGCCGCCTTCTTCATAGTTCAAGACAAACTGCACCGCGATGCGGGCTTGGCCCGGCCATTCCGGGTGCGGGGTGTTTCGGCCATAGCCGACAAGGTCGCGCGGGTAGGGGGCAGTGGTGTCGTAGGTCATGAGTTTGGGCTTGGGCTTGGGCTTGGGCTTTGCAGCGGAGTGGTCAGGACAGCGCCATTGAAATGTCATTCGTCGGCACTTTGCGGTCGAAGATCAGGTTTTCTTCAACGTGCAGCAGGTGGTCGTGCATCAGTTGCACGGCCTTGTCGACATCGCGTGCGGCCAGTGCTTTGACGATCAACGCGTGTTCTTCATGCGAGTGAGCGGCAGCTGCGTTGGATTGGTACATCAGCGTGATGAGTGCGCAGCGCGAGATCAGGTCGCCCAGCACTTGCGCCAACACTTGGTTGCCCATGAGCTCGGCCATGCGCACATGAAAATCCCCCAGCAACTCATTGCGGCCTGGCACATCGGCGCGGTCAACGGCGGCTTGTTCACGCGCCACGTGTTCTTTGAGAGACTTGATGCGCGCCGGCGTGCTGTCCCGCACAAACGCCCGCGTCATCTCTGCTTCCAGCATGCGCCGCACGGCAAACACCTGCTTGGCCTCGGCCACAGACGGCGCCGCCACAAAGGCACCGCGTGCAGGTTCCAGCCGTATCAAACGGTTTTGCGACAACTGAAACAGCGCCTGCCGCACCAAGGTCCTAGACACGCCAAAATGGTCAGCCAACTTTTGCTCCGCCAGCTTGGTGCCGGGGTGCAAACGATGCTCGACGATGGCCTTGGTCAGGGCCTCAACAATCGCATAAGTGGTGGATGATTCCATGGGCCGATAATAGCCGAAACGCCAAAAACTGTATACACTTTTGGTGAACCAAACAAGTTGAGGAAATACCATGGGCTTGAGCACACACGTACTGGACACCATGCACGGCACGCCAGCCGCCGGCATGACGGTCGAACTCCACACCACCCAAGGCGAGCAGGCCACGCTGGTGAAGCGCTTCATCCTGAACGCCGATGGGCGCAACCCAGACGGCATGCTGTACGACCACGCCAGCCTCAAGACCGGCACTTACCGGCTGGTGTTTGACGTCGCTGGCTACTTTAAGTCACGCGGGGTCGAGTTGCCTGAGCCGCCGTTTTTGAACAAAGTGAGCCTTGATTTTGGTGTGGCAGATGCCACCGCTCACTACCACGTGCCGCTGTTGGCCAGCCCGTGGAGCTACTCGACTTACCGGGGAAGTTAGGCCGCAAGGCGGTTTGTCAGATCTCTTTGCAGGCGTCAAAAACGGGTTTTCGTCCTGCTAGAATACCGACTCAAATATGAGGAAGAGTGGCAGAGTGGCCGAATGTACCTGATTCGAAATCAGGCGTACCGAAAGGTACCGTGGGTTCGAATCCCACCTCTTCCTCCAACCCTTTTCTGCGGCTTTAAGTTGTTGATTTGTAAGGGTTTTATTTTTTAGTCCACTGCGAGTTGGACTGGTAAGTGGACCAAATTAGTAGACTTTGGGCAATGCCTTCAAGGTTCCACAACCAAGCCTCCACTCATGCATTCAGTGAGCCCAAATCTCGCCCATGACCTGCGCCTGTTGAAGTACCAATTCCACCGCATCATCTTGCATACCCGGTGGGTACTTGTATTGACGCAAGATGCGTTTGACCATCAACCGCAGCTTGGCCCGTGATCATGCGGAGAATACAAACCTTTAAAGCTGCACAAAATGCGGTGAATATCTTGACTGTGCGGCGAATGTTCCGCACAATTACCGCATGAAAAGCGGTGAAGAACTCTACATTTGGCAACTCAAAGCCTGGCCGAACTGGATCTATGACCACCGGCGGCTGGCTCCCTTGCTCGCTCAAGTGCACCAGGCTCAGGGGTATCTGCAAGGGCGTATGCACGACCTTGGTATGGATTTGCGTGTCCAGGCGACGCTGCGTGTTTTGACTGAGGACGTGCTCAAGACCAGTGAAATCGAAGGGGAGAAACTCAACGCCGATTCGGTGCGTTCTTCCATCGCCCGCCGACTCGGGGTTGACATCGGCGCACTGGCGCCTGCGGACCGACACGTTGATGGTGTGGTCGACATGGTGCTGGATGCAACCCAGAAGCACAACTCGCCGCTGACTGCCGAGCGCTTGTATGGATGGCATGCCGCGATGTTTCCAACGGGATACAGCGGCCTTTCCAAAATTCGTGTCGGTCAGTGGCGAGATGATGCGCAAGGGCCAATGCAGGTGGTCTCAGGACCCATGCACCGTCACAAGGTTCACTACGAAGCGCCCCCCGCGCTTCATCTGGACGCTGAGATGTCGGATTTCCTGCTGTGGTTCAACGTCGATCAACAAGATGACCCGGTGATCAAGGCCGGACTTGCGCATTTGTGGTTTGTGACCATCCACCCCTTTGAAGATGGCAACGGGCGGATGGCGCGTGCCGTAGGAGACATGGCATTGGCTAAAGCTGAAGCCTCGGTACAACGCTAC
>CANFWI010000036.1 GCA_947450675.1 Comamonadaceae bacterium
CCACGCCCGTGCCGTCTGACTTGACGCGCACCTTGACGTTGTAATCCACCACGCGTTTGACGGGTACCAAAACCTTCATCGGAAATCTCCAGACATATTGAGTTGACGTTAACGTAAGCCAGTTATTCTATGCCGCCATGGGGCGCTGCTGCCGCGGCGCTGTGCAGATGCACCACCCGCTGGGGATAAGGAATCTGAATGCCGTGCTCGCGGAGCGACTTGAGAATCGCCATATTGACCAGAGAACGGATGTTTTGCTGGCCGTTTTCAGGGTCAATCACCCAAAAATTGACCGTGAACTCCAGCCCGTCGACACCAAAATTAGTGAGGTTGACGGATGGTACGGGGTCAGGATCTTTCAGCACGCGGGTCTGCTGCGAAGCGGCTTCGCTCAGCAAGCGCAAGACCAAGTCCACATCACTGTCGTAGCCGACCGACACCACAGTCGAGAGCATCACCCGGCTGTCGGCCAGCGACAAGTTCTCAATTCGGCTGCTGATGAATATTTCATTCGGCACGATGGATTCACGGCCCGTCAGCGCCCGCACCACGGTGTAACGCGCGTTGATATCGGTGATGCGCCCCTCAAAACCGTCAACCCGAACGCTGTCGCCAATGCGCACGCTGCGCTCGGCCAGAATCACAAAACCGCTGACGTAGCTGGCCGCCAATTTTTGCAGGCCAAAACCAACGCCCACACCAATCGCCCCGCCCAGCACCGACAAGGCCGTCAGGTCAATGCCCACCGCAGTCAGCGCCACCAGCAAGCCGACAAAGACCAACACGGCCCGCGTTGCATTGCTGACAGCCTTGCGTAAGGACAAGTCGTTGCCGACGGCCGAGCGCAGCAGCCGCGTTTCAATCGCCGACGAAATCCACAGCGCCACAATCAGCACAAGCCCTGCTGTCAACGTGCCTTCAATCAGCGTGCGCACCGACATCGTGCTGGCGCCAACGCGCCAATGGATGGCGTCCAACTCTGCCAAGATCATCGGCAACAGCCCGGTGAGCCACAGCACCAAGCCCAGCCAAACCAGCCAAGAGATGGTGCGCTCTAGGGCGCGCACCAGCGGCGCGTCTTTGAAGGCCACTTGCAAAACCTTGACGCCCAGACGAATGACGACCAGCGCCACCATCACTGGCATGGCCACCGTGAAAACGGTGATGGGCAGCGACGTCGCCAACATCGCACGGGCGGCATAGCCTAGGCACAGCAACACCAAAGGGAACAGCACGCCATCTAAAATTTTTCGGCCAAAGAGGATGGATTTTTCGTCCTCGGCACCCGTCACGCGGCGCAGCAACGAGGTCAACAACCACGCCAAGCCCGTGCAAGCGACCAGCACGGCGAACTCAATCCAAGCGGCCTGCTCGGCCAACGCCATGAACCAAGCTTGGAGTTTTTCAGCGTGAAAGAATGAAGTCAAAAGAGATACTCTTGAATCGGCCATCGGTTGTTCCTTGTCCGTTTCAAAGGTCAGCCAGGACGCGAATATGCGCCTCGACGCTGCGGGCCAGCGCATCAAGGTTGTAGCCACCTTCGAGTGCCGAGACAATGCGGCCCTTGCTGTGCCGCTTGGCCACTTCTTTGATGCGCTGCGTGATCCACGCGTAGTCTTGCTCCACCAAGCCCAGCTGGCCAAGGTCGTCTAAACGGTGCGCGTCAAAACCCGCGCTGATGAAAATCATTTCGGGCTTGAACGCCTCCAGTCGCGGCAGCCATGTGGCTTCGATCAACTCGCGAATTTTCGGCCCTTTGGTGTAGGGCGGAATCGGCAGGTTCAGCAGGTTCGGCTCATCGCTGTCCGCACCGCTGTTGGGGTACAGCGGATGCTGAAAAAAGCTGACCATCAAAATTCGCTCGTCGCCAGTGATGATGTCTTCAGTGCCGTTGCCGTGATGCACATCAAAATCAACAATCGCGACGCGCTTAAGGCCGTGGCGCGCCAGCGCATATTTAGCCGCCACCGCCACGCTGTTGATGAAACAAAAGCCCATGGATTTGCTGTGACAGGCATGGTGGCCAGGTGGACGCACAGCACAAAAAGCATTTTCAATCTCACCCGCCATGACCGCGTCAGTGGCCGCCAGCGTGGCACCGGTTGCGCGCAACACGGCGTTCCACGTGTGCACATTCATGGCGGTGTCGGGGTCTAGTTGCGCATAAGACGGGCCACCGGCGTTGATGTCGTCCGCGAGTTGGCTAGACAAACCGTGCAGTGCTGCCACCAACATGCGGTCGTGCGCCAACTCAATGTCTGACAGCGGCGCCAACGGCGCCTCGCGCCGGTCCAGCACATCGCCGACACCGGTGATCAGCAAGCGGTCTTCAATGGCGTCAAGCCGTTCGGGGCATTCCGGATGACCGGCGCCCATTTCGTGTTTACGACAGTCTGCGTGGGTGAAATAGCCAGTCTTGTTCATCAGCTTCGGCGGTCAGGTTAGATGGAGTGCACGATTTTTAACAAATCAGCTTACCACGCGAATCAGCGGTGAACGGCTGAGTTTGCCGACTCACAAGGCTTCTTTCCGGGTCGATAAACCTGCCCCAGACATGCCTAGAATTGACGCCTTGGCATGCCGCCGCTTGTTGATCAACAACGCCCCGATGAGGACTCATTTTTGACACACCCCACTGCTTTTCAGACAGGCACACGCCCAGCGAACGCTGCATGGCGCAAACTGCAACGTCAACTCTTGGTGTGCGCGCTGGCGTTCATGGGAACGGCGATGACAGTCCATGCCGAAGACAGCACTGGCCAGACCAACGCGGTGACAAGCCAGGCGGTCGCCGGCAAAGCCAAGGCCAAGGCTGATAAAAAGATTCAAACAAGTAACCGCACCCACGCCAGCAAACACAAGCGGCCCGGCAAGGCGCGCACTGCCGCCAACCTCGGCCCGGCTTACGCCACACGGCCAGCGGTCATGCGCTTTGCCGATGAACTGGCCGCGCGGCAGAGCCTGAACCCGCAATGGGTGCGACGGGCCATCGGCCAAGCCACCTTCGTTCCCGCTGTGGTGCGGCTGATGCAACCACCGACCCAGCCGTTTGTCAAAAACTGGGCGGCCTACCGCAGCCGCTTCATTGACGCCACCCGCATTGATGCCGGCGTGCAGTTCTGGAAGGACAACCAAGCCACCCTCGCCCGGGCTGAAAAGACATACGGCGTGCCCAGCGAAATCATCGTCGGCATCGTTGGCGTTGAGTCCATCTATGGACGCAACACTGGCAACTTTCGCGTCATCGACGCGCTCACCACCCTGGCCTTTGACTTTCCGGCGTCGCACCCCCGAGCCGCCGAACGCGCCGCTTTTTTCAAAGGCGAACTAGAACAATTTTTGAGCCTGCAAAGCCGGATGGGCGTCGACCCGATGTTGCCACTCGGCAGCTACGCCGGAGCAATGGGCATGCCGCAATTCTTGCCGTCCAGCTGGGCTCGCTTTGCCGTCGACTTTGACGGCGACAACAAGATCGATCTGTGGAACAGCCCCGCCGACGTCATCGGTTCCGTCGCCAATTACTTCAAAGCTTTTGACTGGAAGCCCGGCATGCCAACGCACTACCCGGTCAGTTTTGACACCGCCAAACTCGATCTTGATGCCTTGATGGTGCCCGACATTTTGCCGACCTTCAGCGTCGCCAGCTTCACCGCCAAAGGTGCGGTGCTCGAAGGCCCTGCGCTTGAGCAGCAAGGCCCGTTGGCGCTGGTCGAACTGCTCAACGGGCCAGACCCTGCCAGCTACGTCGCCGGCACTGAGAATTTTTACGCCATCACCCGCTACAACTGGAGCAGCTACTACGCCATGGCGGTGATTGAGTTGGGGCAAGCAGTGTCGAAAGCATTGAATAAATAGGCGACAAATAAACCGACCTACGACTTCGTCAGCACAACAACCATCCACCCCCATGAATCCCCTGAACCCCAAGAAACTGCTCTTGAGCAAATGGACGGCTGTGACGCCTGTGGCCAAACAAAAACACTTCTTGGTCAGCCGAGTGATTCAACCGGCGCTACCCGATGATCCGATTGAATTGGTGGAAATCGAATCCGTGTTTTCTAAAGCGACGCAGGTTATTGCCTGGCGTGAACTGCAAAACGAAGGCGTCTGGCGGCAGGGTTGGGTGTGATCTGCAAATATCTTTTTTGATCATTTTTGGATATCCAGTCATCTAGCTTGACGCGCTCCGCTTTGCTTTGGACGATTCAGCAATTGCGCTAAATCGCTTGTAAGTTAACGGTAATGCGCCCACATCCGCAAGACACGAATCGTACGCTGCACTTCAAACACTTCATACATCAACCGGTGTTGGATCTTGATCCGCCTCGAATAGGCTTCAGAGATGTCACCCACCAGTTTCCCAAAGGGCGGCGGGGTCTGAAAAGGATCGTTCTCAAGCACAGCTAAGAGCCAAGGGATTCTCTTTTAACCCACCGGCTTTTACCTTTTTAGCGTCCTTAAACGCTTGCTTTGCGTAGACGACGGACCAGCTCACCACGCCAAGGTCGTGGCACTGTTGTCCAGCTGTCCAGTTGTTCAGCCATACCGGTCTTGTTGGATTCCCGCAGAACCGGTACGGAAAGCATTGTTTCGTTTGCCCGAGATCAGCACGGGCTTGTGCGAGGTCTGCGTCTCATCCATAAGTCGATACAAATTGGCCCGTGCTTCGCTGACTGTCAGTGCGTTCATAAATTCTTCCATTGCAGAAAAAGTGCACGCAACTTCGTCCGCAATGTCGAGAATTATGGCAGCCAACTGCTCCAAGCCTGATGAACAAATCGACAACGGCGCTGGTGCTGATTGAGTTGGGAAATGTCGTGAAGATCAGCTTGCCGTAGAGTTTGCTTCAACGCAAAAAATCGTCTCGCATGGCTGGACTGATGCAGTGATCTGTTGGATAGCGATGACTTTCAAACTCGACGTCAAGCTCTTCCAACAGCGCTACTGACCGCTCCGCCCAGACCACTGGCAGCGTGTTGTCAAAATCCCCATACCCGACAAAAGCATGTAGTTTTTTCAATCGCGATGTGTCCGCAAAATGAGGGCGCAACTCTACTTGTGCGTCGTCGATGCGAGGGCTACTCGGCGTGAAGGCGCCCCAGAACAACAAAAATTGGCGCGGAGCTAACGTCAAAGGTCCACGCACCAAAACCACAACGGATTGAGGCACGACCGGTTGAGGCTGCCGAAGTCAACATGACAACTCATATCAAGCGTCTATTTGTAATTCGCCAAGTGTGACGTCAAACGTTTTCATGAAGCACCCCATGCATAAGATTTCATTGACAACACGCTGTGGTCAATGCTTCCACTCAAGACATCAACGGTTTCATCGTTCGCGCTGGCACCCATTGCTACCAGCAATGGCAAGAAGTGGTCTTCGCTCGGGCTAGCTCGCTGCGCATGCGGCGCCAAGCGCCGCTAGCAAATCAATTTTTGCGTATCTTTCGACTGAACTGTTTGCCACACCAACAGCGGTGACACATACCATGCCGCAGCATTGGCGGATCAAGGTCTGATCTTGCAACAGAGTTTCTTGGCCAGCAAAGACTTGGCCGAAGGCAATTTGGTCGAATTGATGCCAGCGTACCGATCGCTTGAATTGGGGGTTTATGCGCTTTACCCGACCCGCAAACATGTCGCAGCCAAGGTCCGGGCACTTATTGATTTTTTGAGTCTTCAGCTGGCTAAGCGTAGGGTAGATTGGTGAGCGCCTTAGCTTTTGCAGCGACCTGTGGCTTGCAGTGCGAAAACGTGAGCCCTTTCCCGGTTGACTTTTAACCTCAATCTCACCGCCTTGACCGCGGGCGAACGTGCGTACCGAGTGCAGGCCCAGACCAGCAACCAGCAACCAGCAACCAGCACGCAGAAAATGCCACCGCTACGATAGTACTTATCGAAAATTTGCCAATATTTCTGCCTAAAATATCCACACGCAGCGTCATGAGGCCGTTGGCGGGTAAATATTTGATGGCTTTGTTAATCAGGTTTGACAAAGCCAACTTCAACTTGGCCCGATCAGCCAACACTAGGGCAGCATCCTCGCGCAACTCAAGCGGCAAATGGTCTAGCGCCTCTAGCAAATGAGCCCAGTTTTAGGCCATCTCGTTTTTGTTTCGAGTTTCATCAAAATCAAGCCACTTCTGGATCAGTAAATTAACGAGCAATGCGACCATGCGGCGCACCGCTCGGTGAATTTTCCCTTACTGCGCAGCAAAGCATAGATACGCCACCATGGCGGTCGCCGGACAGGCAAATACAACCGACTGGTCAGTCGCGTCAATCACGGCCAGCGGGGTGCAGAACTCGAATGACACCATCACCAAAATCTGCAAATACATCAACAACTCAAATAAATTCGCTCAGAAATATGGATAAAAAAAACGGTAAAGTTGTAACATTCGATCGCTTTGCAATAAAAATTTGGTGCTCAGCACCATCCAGAACACCTAGGAGACAAACCATGTTCAAACGCTCGTTCATCATTGCCGCAGGAATAGTACTTGCGGGTTTCGCCGGTGTGGCCCAAGCCCAAGACAATATGTTCAAAATTGGTCTGATTCTGCCGATGACCGGACCCTTTGCCTCAACGGGTACACAACTCGAATCTGCGGCACGCCTGTATGTGGCGCAGCACGGAGATAAAGTGGCAGGAAAAAAAATCGTTCTTATCGTCAAAGACGACACGGGCATGCCCGAAATCACCAAGCGCCTTGCCCAGGAACTCTTGATCAATGACAAAGTGCAAGTGCTGGCAGGTTTTGGCCTAACACCTCTGGCCTTTGCAACCGCACCGCTGGCAACGCAATCTAAGACCCCCATGGTGGTGATGGCGGCAGCTACATCAACTATCACAGAAGCATCTCCCTTCATCGTACGGACCAGCTTCACCGTCCCACAGGTGGTGACCACGCTGGCGGAATGGGCCACCAAGAACAACATCAAGAAAGTCGTCAGTCTGGTGACAGACTACGCACCCGGCGTGGACTCTGAAAAGTATTTCAACCAACGTTTCATAGCCAACGGCGGGCAGGTCATTGAGACGCTGCGCGTCCCCCTGCGCAACCCCGATTTCGCCCCATTCCTACAAAGGGTTCGTGACGCCAAGCCTGATGCTTTGTTTGCTTTCGTACCCGCCGGCGTCGGGTCCGTGCTGATGAAACAGTTTGCCGAGCGTGGCTTGGACAAAGCGGGGATTCGCCTTATTGCCGAAGGAAGTGTCACCGACGACAACATCATCAACGAGATGGGAGATGTCGCGATTGGCGTGGTAACGGCGCACCACTATTCGGCAGCACACGACTCTGCACTCAATAAAAAATTTGTAGCTGACTTTACCAAGGCCAATAACGGTGCGCGTCCGAATTTCATGGCTGTCGGGGCATATGACGGCATGCGCGTCATCTACGAAGCAGCAAAATCAAGCAAAGGCGTTGGCGGTGAGGTTCTGCTCAACGCAATGAAAGGCCAAGTCTTTGAAAGTCCGCGTGGCCCAATTTACATCGACGCACGCACACGTGACGTCGTGCAAAACGTGTATGTGCGCCGCGTAGAAAAGATAGGTGGTCAGTTGTGGAATCAGGAAATCGAGACCGTGACCGGCGTCAAAGACATTGGCAAATCTCGCTAAGCCGTGACCTCGCGATGACTAACTTACCGCTTTTATTGGTACCTGGCTTGATGTGTGACCACGCGGTGTGGGAGCCCATGGTATCGAAACTGGCTATCCAACGTGCCTGCATCATGGTGAATCATGGCTCAGCTGATTCACTGACCCTCATGGCACGTCAGATGCTCGATTCAGCGCCGCCTCGAATGCTGCTCGCGGGTCATTCGATGGGTGCTCGTGTCGTGCTAGAAGCGCTTCGGCTGGCACCAGAACGAATCGCTGGCGTCGCGTTGTTGGATACTGGTTTTCTGCCCAAAGCCGCTGGCGCGGCCGGTGAGGAAGAGTCCCGCAAACGCTTTGCATTGTTGAAGGTAGCGCGTGAGCAAAGCGTTGCGGTCATGGCGCGCGAATGGGTCAAGGGCATGGTGCACCCTGCTCGCCTAGAAGATGACGAATTGATAGAGCGAATCATTTCGATGTTTGAGCGCAAGACCGCAGACATTTTTGAATGTCAAATTCAGTCGCTACTGGGGCGTCCGGACGTCAGCGATGTGCTGTGCAGCATCAAGGTGCCAACGCTGCTGATGTGCGGCCAGCAAGACACTTGGTCCCCCGTGACACAACACCAATCTATGCAGGCCTTGGTGCCAGAGGCTGTACTCGACGTGATTGAAACTGCCGGCCACATGGCCCCCATGGAACAGCCAGAAGCGGTGGCGCAGTCTATTGAACGGTGGATGGCGCGCTGCGACAGCCCATCGGCCTAAGTTTTTGACTGGTTACACCCAATACAGGTGTCGGCACCACCCAATGGGCGTAAACATAACCCAGCAGCAAGACCGCTTGAAAAAACAACATGCACGTTGTGCAAACGGCTGCCGAGCCACCGAACCACGGCAAGATCATCTTGCCAATCAAGGGCTGCACCTGAAACAGCAAAAATGCACTCAGGAAGATGGTCAATCCGTAGTGAAAGGTCAGGCGCAGATCAATTTTCATAGGTCGGTGCGTTGTTGCTTGGCTAAATCTCCCTGCCCCTTCAAACCGGCTCGATCGTGATGCTCACCGTCATCGACTCTTCACCACCGCCTTGGCGCACGCCTTTGATCGGCGGGCAGGCGTCGTAGTCGGTGCCCATGGCCAAGCGCACGTGGCGCTGGTCGATCTGGCAGCTGTGGGTGATGTCGATGCTGACCCAGCGCCGCTCGGCCACATTGAGGCAGACATCGGCCCAGGCGTGGCTGGCCAGGTCGGGTTCGTTGGCGGCGTAAAAATAGCCGCTGACGTAGCGCGCCGGGATGCCCAAGCTGCGGCACACGGCGACCATCACATGGGCTTGGTCTTGGCACACACCGGCGCCCGCCTGAAAGGCTTGCAGCGCTGTGGTGATGACGCTGGTGCTGTCTTTTTGGTAACGCACCACATCGGCAATGCCTTGGCTCAAGGCAAGCAGGCTGGCCAGATCGGCTTGGCCATGGGAAGCGGCGGGTGAGACAAAGCGCCGACCGAATTCAGCCAGCACCGCGTGCGGTGCGGCCAAGTGCGTCGGGCGCAAAAAGAAACTCGGGTGCGGCAAGCTGGGCGCGTCGACAAACTCGGCCACGCCGAGCGTGTCCACCTGCCCTGCCGCGTTGACCAAACTCCAGCGCACGTCGTCACTCACTTTGCCGACGAAGGTGTAAGAGTGAATGCTGTTGCCGTAGGCGTCGTGCTGGGGAAAGAGCTTTTCGGGCGCGCCCAAACTCCAAAAATCGACGGTTTGCGCTGGCCCACTCTGCGGCGACAGCCACAGAGTTTGCAAGGCATAGAGCAGCGGTTCGCTGTAACGGTAGTCGGTGGTGTGCTTGATATGCAACTTCATGCCCGCGACCTTAACAGCAAGTCCAGCGCTGACAGAACAGCGGTCAGTGGGTGCTCGGGACCAGAAACTCGCGGCTGATGTTGGCACCAATCTCGTTGACCCGGTCTAGGAACTGGGTCAAAAAGGCATGCAAACCGGTCGCCAAAATTTCGTCAATCCGTGAGTACTGCAGGTCAGCGCGCAGCTTGCCCGCACGCCGCAGGGTTTCGCTTTGCGGGTCACTCGTCACCATGGCCAGGTTGCTCATGACTTCGTTCAGGCAACCCAGCAAGGAGCGCGGCATGTCGGGGCGCAAAATCAGCAGCTCAGCCACGAGTTCAGGCTTGATGACGTCGCGGTACACCTTGCGATAGACCTCAAAGCCAGAGACGCTGCGCAAAATCGCACTCCAGTGGTAGAAGTCAAATTCCTGCTCTTTCTCGTTGACCCCACCCAAGGCGGACTCAACGGCATGGAACTTCACATCGACCAGGCGGGCGGTGTTGTCGGCACGCTCCAGGAAAGTCCCCATGCGCAGAAAGTGAAACGCTTCGTCTTGCAGCATGGTGCCCAGCGTGACGCCACGCGACAGGTGCGAGCGGAACTTGACCCACTCAAAAAACTGTGCCGGGTCGCGCTTGAAATCAGCGCTCTTGCCCCTGAGCATGCGGATGACTTCGAGGTAAGTCTGGTTTTGTGTTTCCCACACTTCAGTCGTCAGCGAGCCACGCACAGCGCGTGCGTTTTCACGCGCATTTTGCAAGCACGAAATAATACTCGACGGATTTTTCTCATCGCGCACCATGAAGTCCATCACGTCGGTCGGGTTGATGTTGTCGCCGTCGTATTTGGCCGCGTAAGCCGGCTTCAGTTCACTGATGCTGAGCAGGCCTTGCCAAGCCGCTTGTGCGACCTCGTTCGATTGCGGCAACAGTGAGGTCTGGTAATTGACGTCGAGCATGCGGGCCGTGTTTTCGGCGCGCTCGGTGTAACGGGACATCCAAAAAAGATGGTCGGCGGTGCGGGAAAGCATGGTCATACGTTTCCTCCCAGGGTTGCAAGTGGCGACAGTGAAGCCGACGACGATTGGGATTGAGATTTGGAGGGGTGGGCGCCTGAACCGTTGGTCGGCACGGGTGCGTCTTCGAGAATCCAGGTGTCTTTGGTGCCGCCGCCTTGCGATGAGTTGACGACCAGCGAACCGTCTTTCAGGGCCACACGGGTCAAACCGCCGGGCACCATCTGCACCTCTTTGCCGCTGAGCACAAAGGGCCGCAAGTCGATGTGGCGCGGCGCAATGCCGCTGTCCACATAGGTTGGGCAGGTCGACAAACTGAGCGTCGGCTGGGCGATGTAGCCAGACGGATTGGCCAGCAGCGCGCGGCGAAAATCTTCAATTTCAGCTTTGGTTGAGGCCGGCCCGACCAACATGCCGTAACCGCCCGCACCGTGAACTTCTTTAACGACCAGGTCTTTCAGGTTGGCCAGGGTGTATTTCAGATTGTCGTCGTTGCGGCACATGTAGGTCGGCACGTTTTTCAGAATCGGTTTTTCACCCAGGTAAAACTCGATCATCTTCGGCACATACGGGTAGATTGACTTGTCGTCCGCCACGCCCGTGCCAATCGCGTTGCACAGCGAGACATTGCCGCTGCGGTAAACATTCAGCAGGCCAGCACAACCCAGCGTTGACTTCGGCTGGAACGCCAGCGGGTCCAGGTAGTCGTCGTCCACACGGCGATAGATCACGTCAACGCGCTTGGGGCCGCGCGTGGTGCGCATGTAAACAAAGTTGTCTTTGACAAACAGGTCTTGGCCTTCCACCAACTCGACGCCCATTTGCTGCGCCAAAAACGCGTGTTCAAAATAAGCCGAGTTGTACATGCCGGGGGTGAGCACCACCACGGTCGGTTCGGCGGTGGCGGGTGGCGCCATCTGGCGCAAGGTTTCAAGCAACAGGTCGGGGTAATGGGCGACCGGGGCCACGCGGTTTTGACTGAACAGTTCAGGAAAAAGCCGCATCATCATCTTGCGGTCTTCCAGCATGTAGCTGACGCCGCTGGGCACGCGCAGGTTGTCTTCAAGGACGTAATATTCGCCCTCACCCTGGGCGTTCGGCGCGCGCACGATGTCGATGCCGCTGATGTGGGAATAGATGTTGCCCGGCACATCGACGCCCATCATTTCCGGTCGGAACTGGGCGTTTTGAAAGATCTGTTCAGCCGGAATCAGTCCAGCCTTGATGATTTCCTGGTCGTGGTACACGTCATGGATAAAGCGGTTCAAGGCCGTGACACGCTGCACCAAGCCTTTTTCCATGCTGGCCCATTCGTGGGCGGGAATGATGCGGGGAATCAGGTCGAAGGGAATCAAGCGTTCACTGCCGGCACCGTCTTCGTCCTTGTCGCCGTAAACAGCGAAAGTGATGCCGACACGCCGAAAAATCATTTCGGCCTCCGCCCGGCGGGCTTGCATCACGTCGGCGGGCTGCAGAGCCAACCAGCGTTGATAGCTTTCGTAGTGGGCACGCACGCTGGTCGCGTTGGCGTTCATTTCGTCAAACATCGGTCTGCTCATGGGCATAGATCTCCAGCAAATTCAACTCTGATACTTGAGATTACAGCTTAGCAAGTTATGCGCCAATCTACGGTCAATGCCGATGTTTATTCAAGAATTTTTTCTTTCAGGGCAACGACTCAGCCGTTTGAATGACATGTTTTGCCTGAAAGTATCAAAAAGTTAAAGCATCGCCAGGCACCCGGTGATGCCAGTAACGCAGAGCCGCTTTACGCTGGCAAGTCCAGTCCGCCGGTTCGGCACTGCGCCAAGTGACGGCTCCGCAATGCGCCGACTGAAGCACCACAATGCCGCGTTCACGGTAACGCTGCAGCACGTCAGTCGCCGGGTGGCTGAAGCGGTTTCGGTAGCCGGCTTGGGCCAAGGCCAGCCGCGGCTGCACGGCGTCTAAAAAGCTGCCACTCGACGAGGTTTTGCTGCCATGGTGCGGCATCAACAACAGGTCGGATTGAATCGACCCCGCTCGCAGCAAAGCCTGCTCTTGCCGCACTTCTATATCTCCCACCAGCAGCGCACTGACCGGCCTGGCGGCATGGGGAATGGCTTTGGCCGCAGCCGATATTCGCAGCACACAGCTCAGGGTGTTCGGCTTGGCGGGCGCGTCATAAGCGCTAGGGTCTGGGTGCAGCATCTCAAAGTCAACCCCGTCCCATTGCCAGCGCTGGCCCGCCTGACAGCGCGTCCCTGTGCGTAATTGCTGCAGCTCGTGTTCGCCTTCCAAGGAGCTGGAAAGCGCCGCCTGCGCTTGCATCGCCAGCACCGATGCGGCGCCGCCCACATGGTCTGCATCGCGGTGACTCAACACAAGGAGGTCAATCCGCTCACCCAAGGCGCGCAGCAGCGGCACCAACACCCGATGCCCAGCATCACTATCGACAGAAAAACGCGGCCCAGCGTCGTACAGCAGCGCATGGTGAGCGGTCCGCACCAGCACCGCGTTGCCCTGCCCGACATCTGCGGCCAGCACCTCAAACTCCCCCAGCGCAGGGCGCAACGGCTGCCACAACAGCACTGGCAACAGCAGCGGAACGCCCAGCACCCGCCAATGCCACGGCAAGCGCATGACCAGCAGCAAGCCGCCCATCACGCCCGCCGCCGCACACCACAGCGGCACGGCGGCCTGACTGACGGTCGCCATCGGCCACGCCGCCAGCACCGACAAAACAGCCATCAGCAGGCCGATGCCACTGGCCGCAACATCCCAGAACGGCGCCCACACAAGGCCCAGCAAAGCCAGTGGCGTGATGAGCAAGGTGACGGCCGGAATCGCCAAGGCATTGGCTAACAAGCCGACCACCGAGACCTGGTTGAAAAGCAGCAAGGTCAGCGGCGTCAGGGCCAGCGTGATGACCCACTGCTCACGCAGCATGCGCCAGACAGCGCGGGCCACGCGCATCAGCCACGCTTCCAAGTCAGGCAGCCAGCGCCAGCGGGCGGGACGCAAGGCGGCGGCACTGGCTTCGTTGGTTTGAGTCGACGGCAGCGTCCCGGCGTCAGACGCAAACAACACGCCAACCGCCACAAATGACAGCCAAAAACCAGCCTGCAGCAACGCCCACGGATCAAACGCCACCACCACCGCCATGGCCAACAGCCAGATGTGCGGCCAGGCCCACTGACGACCGCTTTGGCGCAACAGCACCACCACCGCAAGCATCAAAATGGTGCGTTGTGCCGGCAAGCCCAAACCCGAGAACGTGGCGTAGGCTGCCGCCAACAACAGCCCGCCCCAAGCCGCTGCGCTGCTGGCCGGTAACAGCAGGCACCAACGCGGCGTGAGCTGCGCCGAACGCCGCCATAACCATGCCAGCACGCGCGACGCCAGCCAAGCAAACAGCGTGATGTGCAAGCCCGAAATACTCACCAAATGGGCAATGCCCGTGGCTCTGAAAACATCCCAATCGGCTCGCTCGATGGCGTTCTGGTCGCCCACCACCAGGGCCGCCAGCACGCCGGCCAGCGGGCGGCTCGCAATGCGTTCAAAAATAGCCTCACGCACAGTTTGCCGCGCCCGCTCCACACCATACCAAGGGCTGTAGGACGCGCTGGCGCTTAACTTGATGGGCGGCGTGTCGCGCACGCCAGCGCGCACCGAACCCGTCGCCTGCAAACCCTGCTCCCACAACCACAATTCATAATCAAAGCCGTGCGGATTGCTGTTGCCGTGCGGTGCCTTCAGCCGGACGGTCATCTGCCAGCGCTCGCCGGCGCGCATGGGTTGCGGCAGCCGCTGCTCGGCGACCGGCCCCGCAAACGGTCGTTGAGCCATGAAAAATCCGGCATACCAACCTAAATACAACTGCGACGGCAGCACCACCGAAGCGCCCTCCAGCCGGGCCGATTCGACCTTCAAGCGAAAGCGCACTGCATCTTCACCCTGCTGAGGCATGGCCTGCACGACGCCGGTGACTTGAATGTCACGCCCCTCCAGAGCCGGGCTGAGCGCCTGCGCCTGAAAAGCCGCAGCGCGTAAAGCCGTGAGGCCAAAGCCCAAAGCCAATCCAGCCAGAACCATCATGACGGGCGGCAGGAAGCGTCCCCGAAAAAACAGCCCCAGTGCCAGCCAGCCCAAGCCCGCCGCCAGCCAAGCCGCGCAGACCCAGTCAGCCGACAGACTGGCCTGCTGCAACTGAAGCGCGGAGCCGAGCACGAGCCCCAGCAACAGCCCGATTGGCGTGGATGGCACGCTCAAGTTGTGGCGCGACGCCGGCAGAAGGTCTTCGTTCAATAAAATCCTTTGCCGGCTTGGCCGTGATTGCAGCGACACTAACCGGGTTGAAAAATAGGGTTTAAATCCAGTCCACTGCCCGATTTGGCGCGGGTCTTGCTTACCTATTTCTGAGTGTTTTAAAAGGTCTTGACCGAACGATCCGCACGCCAACTTGGCGACATCCACCTTGTACCTGAAAAGCGAGAACTTCTGTGTCCATTCATGTTGCCCTCAGTCACATCACGCATTACAAATATGACCGACTGGTCAAACTGGGGCCCCAGGTGGTTCGTTTGCGACCGGCCCCGCACAGCCGCACCAAGGTGTTGTCGTACTCGCTGACCATCGAGCCGGCCGGCCATTTCATGAACTGGCAGCAAGATCCTTTTGCCAATTACCAAGCCCGGTTGGTGTTCCCGGAAGCTGCGCACTCATTCAAAGTCACGGTCGACCTGGTGGTCGAAATGGCGGTCTTCAATCCGTTCGACTTTTTCCTCGAACCGCAGGCTGAAGTCTTTCCGTTCAAGTACAGCGAGGCACAAGCCGTTGAACTCGCCCCCTATTTAGTCACTGAGCCGGCCACGCCGCTGCTGCAAAAGTACATCGACAGCATCGACCTGACGCCGCGCGAGACGAACAACTTTTTGGTCAGCCTGAACCAGAAGTTACAGTCCGACATCAAGTACGCGATTCGCATGGAGCCGGGCGTGCAAACGCCTGAAGAAACTCTCGAACTGGCCTGCGGCTCCTGCCGTGACACCGGCTGGTTGATGGTGCAAATCTTTCGCCACCTCGGTCTGGCAGCGCGCTTCGTCTCGGGCTATTTGATTCAACTCAAAGCCGATGTCAAATCGATCGATGGCCCGAGCGGCGCTGAGAAAGACTTCACCGACTTGCACGCTTGGTGCGAGGTGTTTTTGCCCGGCGCCGGCTGGGTTGGACTCGACCCCACCTCAGGCTTGATGGCCAGCGAAGGTCATATCCCACTCGCCTGCACACCGGAGCCTTCCAGCGCAGCGCCGATTGAAGGCGGCGTTGACGAATGCGAAGTGACGTTTGAGCACCACATGAGCGTGCAGCGCATTCATGAGTCGCCGCGCGTCACCAAGCCTTACACCGAAGAACAATGGGCGGCCGTGTTGGCCTTGGGCGAAGTGGTTGACCGTGATCTGATCGACGGCGACGTGCGCCTGACGATGGGCGGTGAGCCGACCTTTGTCGCCACCAAAGACCGTGACGGCGCCGAATGGAACATCGACGCGCTCGGCCCAACAAAACGCGGCTACGCCACCGAGCTGGTGCAAAAGCTCCGCGCTGAATACGGCGAAGGCGGCTTTCTGCATTTCGGCCAGGGCAAGTGGTATCCCGGCGAGCAATTGCCGCGCTGGGCGCTGAGCATTTTCTGGCGCAAAGACGGCCAGCCGGTGTGGCAAAACCCGGCCCTGTTTGCCGACGAACGCCAAACCGGCAAAAAAGCCGACAGCGCTTGCCACTACACCAGCGCCGACGCCGACCGCTTCACCAAAACACTGGCCGCCAAGCTCGGTTTGAGTCCACGCCACATCACCCCCGGCTACGAAGACACTTGGTACTACCTGTGGCGCGAACGCCGCTTGCCGGTCAACGTCGACCCGTTCAATGCGCGACTTGAAGAGCCGATGGAACGCGAGCGCTTGCGCCGCGTCTTCATGCAGGGACTCGACGCCGTCGTCGGTTATGTGTTGCCGCTCAAAGCACGCGAAGAAACCGCGGCGGCCAGCACACCGCGCTGGTCTACCGGGCCTTGGTTTTTCCGCGATGAACGCATGTACCTGATGCCGGGCGACTCGCCGATGGGTTACCGCTTGCCGCTCGACTCAGTGCCATGGGTCTCCGAAACAGACTACCCGTACTTGATTGAAACCGACCCGTTTGCGCCAAGGCAAGAACTGCCCACCACGGCCGAGATCGCCACGCGCTACAGCGAAGACCACGGCCGCATGGCCGTGGCGCCAGCGGTTTCAGCCGAGCCGATCGCACCGCCGACACGCCACAACAGCGCCACGGTGTTGGCCCAGTACATGGCCCGCTTGACGCGTATCGCCGCGCCCACGGTGGCCGCCCGCATTGCACAGTTCAAGCCCAACGTGAGCTTTGGAGCCAGCCCAAAACCGGTTGAGCCAGCCCCAGCACCGGCAGACACCGACCCGTCGGCGCGCCGTCCGGAACCACAAGAGTCAGCCGCTTGGCTGAGCCGGACAGCCCTCTGCATTGAAATCCGCGACCCCGAGCGCGCCAACGGCCCGAAGGCGGGCAACAAAGCCAAGGCCGATCCGGACAAGGTCAAAGGCCAGGGTGAAACCGGCGCGCTCTATATCTTCATGCCGCCGCTGGAGCGCTTAGAAGACTACCTCGACCTGCTCGCCGCGATTGAGGCCACAGCCGAATCGCTGGCCGTGAAAATCGTCTTGGAAGGCTACCCGCCACCACGCGACCCGCGCCTGAAAATGCTGCAGGTCACGCCCGACCCTGGCGTCATCGAAGTCAATATTCACCCCGCCTACAACTGGGGTGAGTTGGTCGAGCACACCGAGTTTTTGTACGAAGTGGCGCACGAGACGCACCTGTCGGCCGAAAAGTTCATGAACGACGGGCGCCACACCGGCACCGGCGGCGGCAACCACTTTGTGATGGGCGGTGCCACGCCGTCTGACAGCCCGTTTTTACGCAAACCCGAGCTGCTCGCCAGCTTGATCGCCTACTGGCACAACCACCCGTCGCTGAGCTATCTGTTCTCAGGCATGTTCATTGGCCCGACCAGCCAAGCCCCGCGCGTGGACGAAGCCCGCAACGACCAACTCTACGAGCTTGAAATCGCCCTGCGCGAGATTCAAAACAACCGCGCAAAATATGGCTCCGAAATGCCGCCGTGGATCGTTGACCGGACGCTGCGCAACATTTTGGTGGACGTCACCGGCAACACGCACCGCAGTGAGTTTTGCATCGACAAGATGTACTCGCCCGATTCGTCTACCGGCCGGCTTGGCTTGCTGGAGCTGCGCGCCTTTGAAATGCCGCCGCATGCGCGCATGAGCATTGCGCAGCAACTGCTGCTACGTGCACTGGTGGCGCGTTTCTGGAAGAACCCCGGTCAGCACAAACTCACGCGTTGGGGCACCGAGCTGCACGACCGCTTTTTGCTGCCCAGCTTTATCCGCATGGACTTTGAGGACGTGCTGGCCGAATTGCGCGAAGAAGGCTACGCCTTTGAGATGGCATGGTTTGAGCCGCATTTTGAGTTCCGCTTCCCGCTCATCGGTCAAGTACAGACACGCGGGATTGAACTCACGCTGCGCGGCGCGCTAGAGCCTTGGCATGTGATGGGTGAAGAAGGCTCGTCTGGCGGCACTGTGCGTTATGTCGACTCCTCACTGGAGCGGGTCGAGATGCGCGTCACCGGCCTCAACAACGACCGCTACATCATCACCGTCAATGGCCGTCCGCTGCCGCTGCAAAACACCGGCACCGTGGGCGAGTATGTCGGCGGTGTGCGCTACAAAGCCTGGAATCCACCATCGGCATTGCACCCGTCGATTGGCGTGCATGCGCCGCTGACGTTTGACATTGTCGACACCTGGAACGAGCGCTCCTTGGGCGGCTGCCAGTACCATGTGTCGCACCCGGGCGGTTTGAGCTACGACACGCTGCCGGTCAATTCCTTCGAGGCCGAAAGCCGGCGCCTGATGCGGTTTTTCCAGCTTGGCCACACGCCAGGAAAAATGCGCGTGAAAAAGGAAGAGGTCAGCCGCGAATTTCCATTCACTTTGGACCTGCGCTGAAGGCTGCGGCCTGACTGAAGGCATACTTGGGACCCCGTGGAAAACAACAACCCGTCACTGTTCGAGGCCGCCGCGCCGGAGTCAGCTGCCGATCTGGCGCTGGCACTGGCGCCGCCGGCTGGTACTGGTCATTTTGACGAGCTTCGAGGAGCCACCACCAAGCGCCCGGCAGAGTCGCCCAAGTTGCCGGCAGGGACACCGTTGGCACCTTGGCAGAACCCACTGCCAGGGCCGCTGGGTATTCTGGGCACTGCCAGACTGGCCGGACTGGTCGGACTGGCAGAACAAACTCAAAGCCTGAGCAACGGTCAAAGCCAAACGCAGTCGATCGAGTCTTCGGCGACCAGCACGCCAGAAACCAAAGCCGAACTGGCACCCGCCTGGCATGCGTTTTTCAGCCAGCTTGGTACCCACGGTTTTTCCGACCTGAACCACCGCAACGCGAATTTGCAACGCCTGATCCGCGACAACGGCGTGACCTACAACGTCTACGCAGATGCCGACGGGCCGCAGCGGCCGTGGGCGCTGGACCTGTTCCCGATGCTGCTGACACCGCAAGACTGGGCCAGCATTGAAGCCGGTGTGGCACAGCGGGCGCGCTTGCTAGACCGCATCATGGCTGACGTCTACGGCGCGCAAGAATTGCCAAAGCTCGGCCTCTTGCCCGCAGCGTTGGTCCAAGGTCACCCCGGCTATTTGCGCCCCATGCATGGCAGCCAGCCGGCGGGTGGCAAGTTCCTGCACATTGCCGCGTTTGACTTAGCGCGCGGCCCAGACGGCAACTGGTGGGTGGTCTCGCAGCGCACACAAGCGCCCTCCGGTTTGGGTTACTTGCTTGAAAACCGTTTGAGTATTTCAATGCAGTTTCCGGAGGCTTTTCGCGAGATGAATGTGCAGCGTCTGGCGGCGTCTTACCGGGCGCTGGTCGACGGCATGAAAGCCGCCTGCCCGTTGCAGGGTGTGAACACGGGCGAACCTCGCATCGTCCTGCTGACGCCTGGCCCCTACAACGAAACTTATTTTGAGCACGCTTACTTGGCGCGCTACCTCGGCCTGACCTTGGTCGAAGGCAGCGACCTGATGGTCAGGGACGACCGCCTGTACCTCAAAACGCTGCAAGGTCTAGAGCCCGTGCACGGCATTTTGAAGCGGCTCGATGACGAATTTTTAGACCCGCTGGAGCTGCGCTCCGACTCGTCCCTCGGCGTGCCCGGCCTGCTGCAAGTCATTCGCGCCGGCAATGTGCTGGTGGCCAACTCGCCGGGTTCGGCGTTTCTGGAGTCAGCGGCACTGCTGGGGTTTTTGCCGGCCTTGTCTGAGCACTTGCTGGGCGAAAAGCTCGCGCTGCCTTCGCTGGCCACGTGGTGGTGCGGCGAGCAAGCGGCGTTGCAATCGGTGCTGCCGCAGCTGAAAGACTGCGTCATCAAACCCACCTACCCGGCCTCGGGCTTGCCAACGGTGATTGGCCAGACCTTGAGCCGCGCCAAGTTGGACGAGTGGGCCGGCCGCATCATGCGCCACGGTGAAGACTACACGGTGCAAGCTTATTTGCCGCTGTCGCAAACCCCCACCTGGCAAGGCGAAAAAATAGCCCCCCGCTCGGCCATGCTGCGCGTCTTTGCGGTCACCGACGGCCAAAATTCCTGGCAAGTCTTGCCCGGTGGGCTGGCTCGATTGGCAGGCAAAAACGAAAACATCGCGTCGATGCAACACGGCGGCAGCAGTGCCGATGTTTGGGCACTGGGCTCGACGCAGCCCACCAGCGGACTTGAAACAACAGACGCGACCAGCTCGGAGCAAACGCCTGCGACGACACTGTCGCCCTTTTCAACGTTTTCACCTTTCACGCCTTTCACCGCGACGCCCCCGTCATCCGCCGCCATTGCAGCCGTGGCAGCCCCAATGCCCGCACTGCGCCAAAAGCGGGCGGTCACCAGCCGTGCGGCAGAAAATCTTTTTTGGTTAGGCCGCTACACCGAGCGCGCTGAAAACTCAGTCCGACTGGCCCACCTCACACTGCACAGCCTGTCGGGCGACGATCAGTCCTCACAGCCCTTGCTGGCCTGGCTCAGCGCCATGGCCGTCAACCACGCCTTGGTGGTGCCAACGGTGCCCCCGGCCACGCAGGCGAAGCGCGTCTTTGAGCGCTCGCTCATCGCCAACTTGGCCGATATGAGCCAAGCCGCCAGCGTCGGTTACAGCTTGCACGCCCTTAAAAATGCAGCCTCGGCCGTGCGCGAGCGTCTGTCGCAAGAGCAGTGGAAAACCATCGTGCAGGCCGAAGCCGAGTTTTTGACACGCTGTCAAAAAATCAGCAGCGCCTCTGGAAAAGGCACGCACGGTGCGGCCTACTCGACCCAAGAAGCCCTGCGCGCACTCGACGCGGCCAGTGCTTTTTTGGCGGCCATGACCGGGGCCCAAACCGACCGCATGATGCGCGACGACGGCTGGCGCCTGCTCAGCATTGGCCGGCACATCGAGCGGCTGAACACCCTCGCCTCAGCCTTGATGCTCGGCTTTGAAACGGGTGCCGCAGAAGACGACAGTGGCTTTAGCGCGATCGTCGCCCTGTTTGACAGCACCATCACCTTTCATGCGCAATACCAGCAACGCCGGGACATCGTGGCGCTGCTCGACCTGCTGGTGCTGGACCGCGACAATCCTCGCTCAATCGCTTGGGTGACGCAAACCCTGCGTGCGCGTTTGGCCAAGCTGGAAGGCACCGATCTCGGCCAAATGGCCGCGCTGGCGATGAACCTGCCCGACCCCGGCAACTGGACGCTGGCTGATCTCTATGGTGCCAGCGACAGCGCGGCACCACAGACGCATGAGCGCTTGCAACGACAACTGGAACGCTGCGCCGTCTCGGCGCTGGAACTGTCGGACCTCATCAGCCGACGCTACTTCAGCCATGCGGCCAGTGGCAGTCACAGCCTAGGCGCCTGAAGGCGCAGCCCCTTCACTGCTTTAACGGTTTTTCCATGTTGCTTCACGTCGTCCACGAGACCCGCTATGACTACACGCCAGCGGTCGAGAATGCCCACCACGTGGTGCATCTCAAACCCGCCAGCAACGCGCGGCAAGCGCTGATCAGCCACCATTTGCTCATTGACCCGGCACCTGCGCAGCAACGCGAAGTGGTCGACGTTTACGGCAACCTGAGCACCTTCTTTTCGTTTCAAAGCGCGCATGACAGCTTGCGCGTCGTGGCAAAAAGCGTGGTCTCCACCGCGCCCCTTACGTCCCTGGCGCCTTATGGGAACGCCAACGAACTGCCCATCAGCCCCGCCTGGGAACGCGTGCGCGAGCATTTTCGCTACCATTCAGTCGCCGCCTGGGACCCTGCCGCAGAGTTTCTATTTGCCTCGCCTTATGTGCCGCGTGATGACGCTTTTGCAGAGTTCGCCCGCTCCAGCTTTTCCGCCGGCCGGCCCTTGGCCGAGGCCGCCAAAGCGTTGATGCAACACATTCACAAGAGCATGGCTTATGAAAGCCTGAGCACGGAAGTCAACACACCGGCGCTCGAAGCACTCGAACAGCGCAAAGGTGTTTGCCAAGATTTTGCCCACATCATGGTCGCCTGTTGCCGCGCTATGGGCCTGCCAGCGCGCTACGTCAGCGGCTACCTATTGACGCACCCAGCGCCCGGCCAGCCGCGGCTGATTGGCAGCGACGCCTCGCACGCTTGGGCCTCGGTGTATTGCCCAGCGGCCACAGCCAGCGGTGAAGTCGACCGTGTCATGCCCGGCTGCTGGCTCGACTTTGACCCGACCAACGACCGCAGTCCCGGCGAGGATTACGTGACCCTGGCCACGGGCCGTGACTTCTTAGACGTGTCGCCCATGCGCGGCGTGATTCGCGGCGGTGCCCGCCATGCGCTGAACGTGGCGGTGACCGTCACCCCGATAGAAGTCAGCTACCTCGTTCAGAGCGATCACTAGAATTGACGCTTTACCGCACAGCCTCACCCAGGAAACTCATGTCCAACGCCTCCGCCACCCCATCCTCAGCCATTTACGACAAGCTCAAAACCCTCGGCATTGAGCTGCCGCCCGTGGCCACACCCGCTGCGGCGTATGTCCCCTTTGTGCAAAGCGGCAACCTGATTTTCTTGAGCGGTCACATCGCTAAAAAAGACGGCAAAGTCTGGGTCGGCCAATTGGGTAAAACCATGCTCACCGCCGAAGGCCAACAAGCCGCACGCGCCATCGCGATTGACCTGATGGGCACGCTGCATGCCGCGCTGGTCGCCACCGGCAAAGACCTGAGCCACGTCAAACGCATCGTCAAGCTGATGAGTCTGGTCAACTCGACCGGCGATTTCACCGAGCAACACTTGGTGACCAACGGCGCCAGTGAGCTGATCGGTGACGTTTTTGGCGCCGCCGGCGCACACGCCCGCAGTGCCTTCGGCGTGGCGCAAATCCCGATGGGCGCTTGCGTTGAAATCGAGATGATCGCCGAGATCGGCTGAGCTCACTCCACCCGCGTCACGGCGTTTGGCTTGAAGCCGAGATCCGCCGCCTTGCCTTTGCGGGCACGGGCGGCGCGGGCGTTGTTCAGGCTGCGGATTTCAAGCGTTTCTTCACGCTCTTTGGCACCGCGGCCAATCCCTTCGATCTTGATGCTGCGCGTGTAGGCGGCGGCACCGGCCAGTTGGTCTTTGGCTTCGAGGTCGATCAGCATCAGACCGCGTCCGCCTTTTTCCATCAACTTGAGTTCGTCGATTTCAAAGGTCAGGATGCGCCCGCCGGTCGATGCGCAAGCCACGTGCGTGGCGTCCGGCAAGGGCTGCGCACCTGATGTGCCCGCCGCATGTGACGGCTTGCACAAGGTTTCGCCTTCGCCCAACGTGATGAAGGATTTGCCGCTCTTGTTGCGCGAGATCATGTTCTCGACCGCTGCCAAAAAGCCGTAGCCGCCCGAGCTGGCCAGCAAAAGTTGCGCAGAGGCCGGGCCGGCGAAGTAATGGGCCACTTGCGTGCCGGCTTCCAGCTCGATCAGCGTGGTCACGGGCTGGCCGTCACCGCGTGCACCGGGCAGCATGGCCACCGGCACCGAGTAAACACGGCCGTTACTGCCAAACACCAACAGCATGTCAACCGTGCGGCATTCAAAGGTTGCGTAGAGGCCGTCGCCAGCCTTGAAGGCGAAGCTCGCCGGGTCGTGGCCTTGGCCATTGCGCGAACGCACCCAGCCCTTGGCGCTGACCACCACAGTCACCGGCTCATCAATCACCTTGACGTCCAGAACGGCTTTCTTTTCGGCCTGAATCAGCGTCCGGCGAGGGTCTGCAAAGACTTTGGCATCCGCCTCGATTTCTTTGACCATGAGGCGGCGCAGCGTGGCCGGGTTGCCCAAAATGTCTTCGAGCTTGGCTTGGTCTTCGCGCAGGCCGCTGAGCTCTTGTTCGATCTTGATGGCTTCGAGCCGGGCCAACTGCCGCAGGCGAATTTCAAGAATGTCTTCAGCTTGACGGTCGCTGAGCTTGAAGCGCTCCATCAGCGCGACCTTCGGCTCATCGGCTTGGCGAATGATGGCAATGACTTCGTCGATGTTCAGCAGCACCAGCTGCCGGCCTTCGAGAATATGGATGCGCGCCAGCACTTTGTCGAGCCGGTGCTGCGAGCGCCGCTGAATGGTGGTGTGGCGAAACTCAATCCACTCGGTGAGGATTTGCCGCAAGGACTTTTGCGTTGGCCGACCATCCAGACCGATCATGGTCATGTTGATCGGCGACGAGCTTTCCAGGCTGGTGTGCGCCAGCAGCGTGGTGATGAGCTCGCTCTGCTCAATGCGGCTGGTTTTGGGTTCAAAGACCAGACGCACAGCGGCGTCTTTGCTGGATTCGTCGCGCACCACGTCCAGCACCGACAGCACGGTTTGCTTGAGCTGAATCTGCTCTTGCGACAGCGCTTTTTTGCCGAGTCGCACCTTCGGGTTGGTGATCTCTTCAATTTCTTCGAGCACGCGTTGGGTGCTCACGCCGGGCGGCAACTCATTCACCACCAGTTGCCACTGGCCGCGCGCCAACTCTTCGATTTTCCAGCGGGCCCGCACTTTGAGCGAACCGCGTCCGGTGCGGTAGGCAGCCGCGATCTCAGCCGGGCTCGAAATAATCTGCGCGCCGCCCGGGTAATCGGGGCCGGCAATCAATGCCGAAATCGCTTCGTCGGTGATGTTCGGTGTCTTGATCAGGGCGATGCAAGCGTCGGCCACTTCACGCAAGTTGTGGCTTGGGATCTCAGTCGCCAAGCCGACCGCAATGCCGCTGGCGCCATTCAACAAGGTGAACGGCAAACGCGCCGGCAAACGCCCCGGCTCTTCGGTCGAGCCGTCGTAGTTGGGCACAAAGTCGACCGTGCCTTCGTCGACTTCTTCCATCAACAAACTGGTGATGCGGGCCAAACGAGCCTCGGTGTAACGCATGGCCGCAGCGCCGTCGCCGTCGCGTGATCCGAAGTTGCCTTGGCCGTCGATCAGCGGGTAGCGCTGGCTGAAGTCTTGCGCCATGCGCACCAGTGCGTCATACGCCGCTTGGTCGCCGTGCGGATGAAAGCGACCCAGCACGTCGCCGACCACGCGCGCGCATTTGACCGGCTTGGCACCGGTCGCGCCATTGGCACCACCAAAGCCCAAACCCATGCGCGCCATGCTGTACAAAATGCGCCGCTGCACTGGCTTTTGGCCGTCGCAGACGTCGGGCAAGGCACGACCCTTGACGACGCTGAGCGCGTATTCAAGGTAAGCGCGTTGAGCATAAGCCGCCAGCGAGTCCTGATCGGCGGGTTCGGGGGTCACGGCAGGCGCGTCGGGGGTGAATAAATCCATGGCGGTGTCAGATCGGTTGGGGGTAGCTCAGCAAATAAAAAATGGGCGGGCCGTTAGGGCCCGGCAGAACGCAGCAAGGGCTGCTGGTCCGGTAAGAGCCGCCGCAAGCAGCGCGGGCATCTCGGCTGCATTGGCGGCATACCAAATGGCCAGCGGCACCTGCTTGGCGTCTGCCCTGCTGCGGGGTAGTCATTACCCAGTTGTTTTTGGCTTTGTTCGGTCATGGCTTGTCATCAATGCTTAAATTTTTGTGTTCTTCAATGGCTTGGCGGTCGCGTTGCAGCTCAAGGCGCAGCTCTTCCTCGCTGGGCAAGATCAGACGGTATTTGCTGGCAAACAGTTGTTCGCTTCCGTTGAGCACAGAGTAACGTGCCACTGATTGGTCTTTGCTACCGCACAGCAAAATACCCACCGTGGGGTTGTCGCCTTCGCCTCGGCGCAGTTCGTCGTACATGCGCACATACATGTCCATCTGCCCAACATCTTGGTGCATCAGCGGCCCGGTTTTCAGGTCGATCAGCACAAAGCATTTCAGCAGATAGTTGTAAAACACCAGGTCGATGTAGAAGTCTTGCGTTTCAGTGCTGATGCGCTGCTGACGGGCCACAAACGCAAAGCCCTTGCCCAGCTCCATCAAAAACTGCTGCAGCTTGTCCATCAGCGCTGTCTCCAGCGTGGCCTCTAGCAAACGCCCTGTGTGAGGTAGGCCCAAAAACTCCAGCATCACCGGGTCGCGTACAAAAGCCCTGGGGGATTCATCCAGTGCAGCCAAGTTGGCCTGTGTTTCAGCGTTCACCGACGCTTTGTCTTGGCTCAGCAGCAGACGGTCGTAAAACAAACTGCCAATTTGCCGCTCCAGCGCCCGCGTGCTCCAGTTTTGGGTGGCTGCCTCATTCACGTACCACTGGCGGGCCTCTGCACTGTCCACCCGCAGCAGCAGGCGGTAGTGTGTCCAACTCAATTCGGAACGCAGTGCGTTCCAATTTGGGAAGGCAGCATAAAAGGCCCGCATATTGCGCAAGTTGCGCTCTTCAAAGCCGCGACCAAACTCTGCCGTCAAAGTTTGCCCCAGCTGCGTCAGCAGCCCGCGCCCATAAGTAGCCCGCTGCGCACCGCCTTGTTCAAATTCCACGATGTGTCGCCCAATGTGCCAATAGGTTTGCACCTGCACCACATCCACCGCCCGCAGCACTTGCTGGCGTGATTCGGCAATGAGTTGGCGCAGGCTACTCAGCAAAGGGGTAATACCTTCGGCTTGGAGCACTGGGGCCTGAGATGGCTTCTGGATTTTGGAGGTCATTAGGACTCCCTTTATCCGCGGTGAACCGCCGAGGATTTCTCGGCAGTTGCCACACGAATCACCGTGATTTTTGAACCATCAAGCAGTCCTTGGCACTTGCCATACTCAATGTGATCCTCTTTAACCACGTGGGCGGGCTTTTTTGAAAGCAGATCATAGGTAAGCTTGATTGAAGACATAACCCGAGCTCAAACGTCGATGTCCACGGCGTCACCGTGCAGTTCCATGAGCTCGCGCCGGGCAGCGGCTTCGCCCTTGCCCATGAGTTTGGTGATGAGGTTGACGGTCTGCTCAAAATCCACATTGCCGAGCTGCACGGGCAACAGACGGCGCGTGTCGGGGTTGAGCGTGGTTTCCCACAATTGCTCGGCGTTCATCTCGCCCAAGCCCTTGAAGCGGCTGATGCTCCAAGCGTTTTCTTTCACGCCTTCTTTGCGGAGTTTGTCGAGAATCGCGTTGAGTTCGCCGTCGTCCAGCGCATAGGCTTTGGACGCCGGCTTCTTGCCGCGCGCCGGCGCATCGACCCGGAACAACGGCGGCCGCGCCACATACAAATGGCCGGTTTCGATGAGCTTGGGGAAATGCCTGAAAAACAGCGTCAACAGCAGCACCTGGATGTGCGAGCCGTCGACGTCAGCGTCGCTCAAAATGCAGACCTTGCCGTAGCGCAGGCCGCTCATGTCGGGCGAGTCGTTGGGGCCGTGCGGGTCAATGCCCAGCGCCACCGCAATGTCGTGAATTTCGTTGTTGGCAAAGAGCCGGTCGCGCTCGACTTCCCAGGTGTTGAGGACCTTGCCGCGCAAGGGCAAAATCGCCTGGCTCTCTTTGTTGCGGCCCATCTTGGCGCTGCCGCCAGCGGAGTCGCCCTCGACCAGAAACACTTCGTTGTAAGCCAAGTCTTTGCTCTCGCAATCGGTCAGCTTGCCGGGCAAAACTGCCACGCCGGAACCCTTGCGTTTTTCAACTTTTTGGCCGGCTTTTTGGCGCGACTGCGCGGCGCGAATCGCCAGCTCGGCGAGCTTTTTACCGTACTCCACGTGCTGGTTCAGCCAGAGCTCCAGCGTCGGCCG
>CANFWI010000037.1 GCA_947450675.1 Comamonadaceae bacterium
AAAAACAAACTGTCGAGGTCGCGGATGCTCATTTGCCGCCAGGTCGGTCGGCCGTGGTTGCATTGGTCTGAGCGCTCGGTGGCTTCCATTTGACGCAGCAGCGCGTTCATTTCATCCAGCGTGAGTTTGCGGTTGGCGCGCACCGCACCGTGGCAGGCCATGGTCGAGAGCAGCTCGTTTTGGGCGCGTTGAATCACGGTGCTGGCGTCGTGCTGGGCCAATTCGGCGAGCACGCTGCGCGCCAACTCGACGGCATCTGACTGTGCCAGCGAGGTCGGTACAGCCCGCACCGCCAGTGTCTTGGGTGAGAACGGTGTGATCTCCAGGCCCAGCGTTTGCAAGGTCTCGGCGGCGCTTTGGGCTGTGTCGATTTCTTGCGCCGTAGCGGCAAAGGTGGCCGGAATCAGCAGCGGTTGGCTGGCGATGGCGGCACTGGCCGAGTTGTCCAACTGGTTTTTCAGGCGCTCATAAACAATCCGCTCATGCGCTGCGTGCATGTCCACGATGATCAAGCCGCTGGTGTTTTCTGCGAGGATGTAAATACCTTGCAGTTGCGCCAGGGCCCGGCCCAGCGGCCAGTCACCAGGCGGCAAGTTGGCTGCTTCGGCGGTTGGGAGTGCCCCCGCCGGTTGGTTGCGCAGCGCATCGGCGGTCGGCCCTATGGACAGACCCGACAGACCTGCAGCGACCGGCCACATGGCTTCAAAGTCGCTGACGCGGTGATCAGTTCGGTTGTCCGTACGCGCTGAAAAATCCATGCCGGGTTGCGCCCAGCCCAAGCCGCTGGCGGCGCGCTGGGCGTCTGATACAAAGCTTGGCCGGGGCGTGTTCGCGTCTGGCACATCCGCTCCACCGATGGCGCTGCCGACGACGGCGCTGCCTATTTGCGAACGCGGCACCGCCAACGCATTTTCGGCGGCGTGGCGTACGGCTTGGTGCACTTCGCGGCTATCCCGAAAGCGCACTTCAATCTTGGTTGGGTGCACGTTGACGTCGACGCGGGCCGGGTCCATCTCGACATACAGCGCGTAGACCGGCTGACGGTGGCCGTGCAGCACGTCTTCATAGGCGCTGCGGGCGGCGTGGGTCAGCACCTTGTCGCGCACATAGCGGCCGTTCACATAGGCAAACTGCTGGTCGGCACGGGAGCGGGCGGCGTCCGGAATGCCAGCCCGTCCCCAGACGCGCACGGCCGGTCCACCGTCTAGGCGGCGCGCACTGCTTTCGTAATTGACGGCGATGGATTGCGCCACAAACTCGGCGCCCAACACATCGGCCAGCCGCTGGTCTAGGGCGGCCACGGGGTCGTCGGTGTGCAGCGCCTCGGTGCAGGCGCGCCACTGCTCGACCAGCTTGCCTTCGTGCCAGATGGCAAAGCCGACGTCGGGGCGCACCAGCGCATGGCGCCGGACGGCTTCAATGCAATGCGTCAGTTCGGTGGCGTCGGTCTTCAAAAATTTGCGTCGTGCGGGCGTGGCATAAAACAGCTCGCGCACTTCAACGCTGGTGCCGCGGCTGCGCGCGGCGGGTTGGATCTCGCCGGTGCGGCCGTCAAGTTGCCAGGCGTGACCGCCCGCGCTGGCGTCGGCTTCGGCGTCGCCCGAGCGTGAGATCAGGCTCATGTCGGCAATCGAATTGATGGCGGCCAGCGCCTCGCCCCGAAAGCCCATCGTGCCGACGGCTTCCAAATCTTGCAAAGAGGCGATCTTGCTGGTCGCGTGGCGGCGCAAGGCAATCGCCAACTCGTTGGCCGGAATGCCGGCGCCGTCGTCTTCCACCAAAATCAGCCGCACGCCGCCAGCCAACAAGCGCACCGTGACTTGGCGGGCACCAGCGTCTAGAGCGTTGTCGACCAACTCACGCACGACGGAAGCCGGCCGTTCGACCACTTCGCCAGCGGCAATTTGGCTGATCAGTTCATCGGGCAGGTCGCGGATGGGGCGGCGGGGAGTGGCGGTTACAGCAATGTTCACGGGTGGATTTTAGGCCGTGTCAAAATCAGCCTCATGGAAATTATTAGCTTTTTGATCGACTTCATTCTTCACGTGGACCGCCACTTGGAGACCTTCACGCAACAGTACGGCATGTGGGTCTATGCCTTGTTGTTCGCCATCATCTTTGTCGAGACGGGTCTGGTGGTGATGCCGTTTTTGCCGGGCGACTCGCTGCTCTTCATCGTTGGCGCTTTGTGCGGTGTGGGTTTGATCAGCCTGCCGGTGTCTATCTGTGTGTTGCTGGTGGCGGCTATTTTGGGCGACCAGTGCAATTTCACCATCGGCCGTTATTTCGGCCCCAAGGTGTTTCAGTGGGAAGACTCGCGCTTCTTTAACAAGCGCGCTTTTAACCAAGCCCATAATTTTTATGAACGCTACGGCGGCGTCACCATCATCTTGGCGCGCTTCATGCCGTTCGTTCGTACCTTTGCACCTTTTGTCGCCGGTGTCGCCGACATGAACCGGAGCAAGTTCACCGCTTTCAACGTGATCGGGGCGCTCATCTGGGTGGTAGGCCTGTGTGGTGCAGGTTATCTGTTTGGTAACTTCGCATGGGTCAAAGACAACCTCAGCGCCATCATCTGGGCGATGATTTTGGTGCCCGGTTTGCTGGTGCTGGTGGGTGCCGTCAAGGCACAGCGCGCAGCGTGAAGTCGACGCCGTTGACATCGTCGCCGTCAGCTTCCTTGCTGTAATGCATTCAAAAACTTAGAATGTATGCATTGAATTCATTTTATGAGGTGACGCTATGGCCATGTTGACAGTCCGTAATCTGCCCGACGACGTGCATCGCGCGTTGCGGGTGCAGGCCGCTCTTCATGGGCACAGTACCGAGGCCGAAGTGCGCGAGATTCTGACGACGGCCGTCAAGCCAGAGACGCGCGTCCGCTTGGGTGATGCCCTCGCTGCGTTGGGTCGCCAGATCGGCCTGACAAACGAGGATTTCGAGGTCTTCAACCAGTTGCGAGACAAAACGCCTGCTCAGCCGCTGAGTTTTGAATGCTCGTCCTTGATACCAACGTCGTTTCTGAAGCGATGAAGCCCGAGCCTCACCAGGCTGTGCGGGCCTGGCTGAATAACCAAGCCCCCGAGACGCTGTATCTGTCCAGCGTGACCGTGGCAGAACTGCTGTTTGGCATCGGGGCGCTGCCGGTCGGCAAGCGCAAAGACATGTTGGCGCAAACCCTTGACGGCCTGATGAGACTGTTCCGGGATCGGGTGCTGCCATTCGACATCGATGCAGCACGTTGCTATGCTGAACTGGCCGTGACAGCCAAGGTTGCCGGGCGCGGATTTCCAATACCCGATGGCTACATAGCCGCCATCGCGACTTCGCGGGGGTTTATGGTGGCGTCGCGAGATACGGCGCCCTATGAGGCCGCTAGCGTGAAGGTCATCGACCCGTGGGCAAGCGTTTGGTCTTGAGCATGGAACGAGGGCCATCAAGGCACGGCGCGCAGCGTGAAGTCGACGCCGTTGACGTAGTCGCCGTCAGCCTTCATGTTGATCGGCTGGCTTGCTTCAGTCGCCACCAAGCCTAAGCTGCGAAGCTGTTCTGCCGCCAAGCGCAAGGTGTAGCGTCCGGGCTTCACGGCGGGCACGATGTAGTAGCCGTCGGCGGAGCTGCGTTGGCTGGCAACCACTTCTCCGCGCTCGTTCACCAGCTCCAGCAGCGCATTGCCAATGCCGCGGGTTTTACCGGCTTCATCCAGATAGATGGTGCTGTCAATCTCACTGGTCATGACCACCGGAAAATCCACCAGCACCACTTTGCCGGGACGCGGCAACACCCGCAGGCCAGGCGTGGCAGCCTGCCACTGGGGGTTTTCAAGCGTGCCGGAGTCGAGTGCGACGTCGGTATATTGACGCGGCGTCATGTTGCTCATGTAGGCAACGCCATCGGCATTGGTACGCACCGGGTGCCGGCTGCCCCCGTTCAGTGTGAAGCCGGCACCTTCTACCGGTAGTTCGCCCACGTCAAAGATGCCGTTCATGTTGGTGTCCACAAAAGCCCGTGCAGACATCGCGCCCGCCGCAGCCATCGGCTGCCAATTGCGAGTCCAGTTGCCGCTGCGCGGGTCGCGCCCGATCGCCATGAACAACTGCACGCCGATACCGACCTCGCCATGGCTGCTGTAGCGTGCGTTCACACCCATGCCGTAGCTGCCAAAATTTCGGTTGTAGCCGGCTGACACGGTGGTCACGCCGGGTGTCATGCTTTGCATCAGTCCGAGGCTCAGTCGCGATGATGGGGTCAGGTTTTTGTCGGCCATGATGGCCACGCTGGTGAGTCGGCTGTCGGGCTCCAGCGTGTAGGCCAGCTGGCTGCTCAAACCAATGCCGGCCATCCGCCGATAAACCTGTAGCGCACCGCTGGTGGTGCGCTTGCCGTCAAAGGTTTGTAGATTCAAGGCGTTGGTGTAGTTGGTGTTTTGCAGGTTGAGTGACAGGCGGCCTTGCGCGTTCACACTGCTGCGTCCTGATGCCGTCACTTCGCGAAAAACGTCCAGTCCGAAAGGCAACACCAAACCGTCGTTGAACAACATGCTGCCACTCAAGCGGGCACGATTGCGCTGCGTCAACGGGTCACTGCTGGCGACAAAGAAGTCGCTGCTGAAATGGCTCAACGCCGTGTGGGTGAGGTCGACTGAATACCGGCCCAAACTGGTGCGCACGCCGACTTCGGTGAGTGAGCCGCCATCGGTGGCCGCGACGTGGTCGGCACTCACCAGCATGCCCAGAGTCGAAGCGCGCAGACCGACGTTGCTGTAATGCCGCATCTCAGAGCCCAAGCCCAAGTCAATGCTGACAAGTCCGGCGGTGGCGGCCACGCTGTCGGCCAAGCCAAAGTCTGCTTGAAAGTTTTGGCGGTCGCTGCCGTCGTCGCCGCGCTGCCCGCCTGCGGTGTAATAAAAGTTGCCCGGTTTGGTCAGCGTGTCGTCGAGCAAAAAGGCCTCGCGTTCAACCCGTCTTTGGCCCAGAGGGCCGTTAAAAACCAGCCGAAATTCATTGTTGCCATACACCAGCGGCTGATCGGCAAACTGGTAAAGCCCGTCTGGTCGCGACTGCTGAAAGGCAATCAGCGCGTCGTTGAAGTACAGCGTCACGTCCCAGCCTGGCGGCAGGTCGCCGCGCAAGGTGTGCAGGCCATAGCTGCTGGGTTGGTTCAGCGGTCGGTTGCTGACCACCATGCCATTGCCGCCACCGACGGCGCGCACAACGTTGTTCAGGGCGGGCAAGGCCACGTTGCCGATGGCCACGGTGCGGGCGTGCAGCGGCCCCAACAGGCTGGCGTCGGGGGCGTTGCGGGACAACGTCAGGCGCGCTTGAGGGCTGGCATTTTGATTGGCTTGGTTTTGTGCCCCGGTGACAAACATCGACGCCTCCATGCCCAGCAGGTCGCCGGTGATGAAGGCGTTGTATGTCATGTCGGTGCGCGATTGGCCCGTACTGTCGCGGCTGGTTTGCACGCTCAGGGTTTGGTCGATGAAGGGCACGTCGACCCAACGATAGTCCGGTTGTGCCCGGGGAAAGCCCGGGTCTTGATAAGCGCTGCCCCGCAGTCTCAGCCGCGCAGCATCACGCTCACGGGCCAGCTTGGATTGAATCGGCAGCATTTCACGCGGGACCACTTGCAGGCTCAAGGCCGAGAGATTGAGCTCCAGGTCGATCGGCCACCAGCGCTGTAGCTGGCGGGCAGAGACGTACATGTCATTGTCCAGCCAACGTATTTGGCTCGGGTCGACCGCCTCGCGTCCGCTAGGCAAGGTCACGCTGGTGGCGCCCATTTCCAGCCTGAACGACTGGTCTTCACGCAGCACAAAGCCGGCAGCGCTGCGCGTGGTGGGGTCTAGTGTGATGCCCATGGTCAAAAGGCGCGCCAATTCGCCCAGCGGCAGCAGGATGTCCTTACCCACTTCGTAGGCGCTGAGCGTGTCGGCCAACAGGCTGCCGTCGAGCCGAACTTCCAGCAGCAGCAAATTGAGTTCGTTGACCTCGCTGGCCATGGCCAACGCTGGCGCAGTTGGGGGGCTTTGCGCCCAAGCGAGGCAGGGCGCCGCACACAGCAGAGCCAGCATCAAGCGACTGGTCATCCTCATCGGAGCCCCTTTAGCGTCAGACGAGCGACGTCAAGGCAAGGCGAGCGAGGCTTGCGCCATGGTCTTGCCGCCGTCTTCCGGGCGCTGCGAAAAGATCAGTTGGATCACCCCGCCCTTGAGTGCCATGCCGACGGGTAACCTGATGGGCAGCTTGGCCTTGCGCACGCTGTTGGGCACGTACACCGCCACGCCGTTGACCTGGCTGATGTCGACCGGCCTGCCGCCAACTGGCGTGTAAGTGGCCAACAAATTGCCGTAAACCGAACGGTTGCCGCTGCGGTTCATGTGAAAGGCCAGCAAGGGCGGGCTGTCAGCTTGGCTGGCTGGCTCGACGCTCAGCGTGTCGAGGGTCACGCTGGCCGACGTGTCACCGTGGCGCACGATCACTGGAATGCTGGCGCCCACCAGCGCCGTCAGGCGAACGGCAAAGTCGCCCGAGGCTGCCTTGGCCGTTTGCTCTAGGTCTGAGCTGCCTTCAACATCGGGCAGGCGGTCAAACTGCAGGTGCGAGCGGTATTCGCCGTTGGCCAAGCCGGCAGGCTTGCGCAGGCTGATGCGCACGGTTTGCGACTCACCTGCCTTCAGCGTCACTTGGCGCGGCGAATAGCGCAGCATGTCGGTGGCAAAACGCTCATCCGGCTCGGCGTTGTCCGCTGGGACAATCTGGCCGGTGTCGGTCATGCGGCGGTTCACCACGCTGACGCGGTAGCTCTCGGTCGCTTGTCCGCGGTTGACCAGCTCGACTTGCGTGGCGCGCTGGTTTTTTTCCATTTCGACGCGCGTTGGGTACAGCATCAGGTCAGCCTTGGCCAAGGGCGCCAGCAAGGCGGCCAGCAGCCCGAGGACGCAAGCCCGAATCAGCGGTCTATTTTCTAAATGTGGCATGCGATGTCATTCAACGGTTGGCGGTGATACGGACTTCCAGCACGACGTCGGAGACTGAGGTGTAGCCGCCAGCCGGCTGAGAAGCACCCACTGTCAACGTCGCCCCCACGTTGACAATTTCTGAGTAGCCTTGGCAGCTGCTGACCTGTCGTTCAAGCGACGCTGCAGGGAAAGTCGTGAAATTGCCAATGGGCATGGCCCCGGATGCTGTGTTGAGAAGGTTCGGGCTGCTGACAACCGCCACCTGATAAGACAGGCTGCCAAGCCCGACGCACGCCACCCTGAAGGCGGCTGGACCCGTGCTGCTGCTCAAAGAGGCCGGCGTCACCACATTGGCCGTGCCCGAACGGGCGCCCGTTTGTGGGTCTATGGTGAGCGTGCCTGGCGAAATGACGACCAAGCGGCCAAAGCGCAAATCACTGCTCATCTCCTTGGTCACAGTCAGCGTGCAACCCGTGCACAAGGCATGAACCGGCAAAGTCAGCCCGCACAGCAGCCCGGCTAGGGAAAGCTTCAAACGGTGGGCAAACATCATGGCAGTGGCTGGGTAGAAAAACGCATCCATCTCAGTCGTAGGCCAGCGTGGCCGTCACAGCCTGGCTGGCATCGGTCTCAGGGGTGAGGGTGAGTGAGGCGCCTTGTGTGCCGTTGAGCGTGCCATCCTTCACCACTTGCAATAGCGCAGGTGAATCGCATTGGCTGCCTGTGGACTGAGATTTGTCACAGGCCGCTGAGACGGATGTCGAGAGGACGATGGTGGCGCTCGCGCTGGCGTCTACGCCAGCCGACTGCACCCCGTTAGTGGCAGTCAGGCTGACCATCAGTGCAAGGCACAGAATGCTAAACGGATGTTTTTTCATTCATGGCCATGGCTTCAATTAGTTGTAGGCAAGGAGGACTGGAAATGTACCGGTGTAAAGGCCTGCAGCCTGATTCAACCCAACGTTCAAGGTGCCTCCCACGTTGAATGTGCCGGTGCCAGAGCCGCCGAGTACACCGTTCCACACGATGGGCAGCACGGTGGCGCTGAGGCTGCTGGTGAACGCCGTGACCGTCATGGGCAATCCGGTGGCCCCGCTTTGTGGATTCAAGGTGGCCAGCACAGGCAGAGCGATGGAATAGGTCGCATTCTTTTGGCCGGTGACATCGAAGGATGCAGCGGAAACAGTCCCTGCTTGCCCCATGGTGCCGGCGCCCCCGGTGACGGTTCTTGCGCCAGTTGACGTCAGAACAACGGTGCCTGTTTGCGTGCTGGAAACAACATTGCCAAAGTTCATGCCGAGTCCGGTTGCGGTGATGGAGAGAGGGCTCAATATGGTGACTGACGCATTGGCTGTGGCGTCAACCACGCCGATCAACGAGCCGACCGAGAGCTGCGCCATGGCTGGACTGGAAACCAGACCAACGCTCAACAACAAACCCAAAAACTTCAATGTGTGGAAACGAACGTTCATGACTGTGACCTTCTAATCAATTCGGAGCAAAAGGTGCACCACCTTGCGAACTTTTTGTAACCACTACCGTTATTAGTAAGTAATTATTATTGTTTGCGAAGTGAATGGTATTGGTTTGTTGTTCTATTTTGTTCAGCAAGTATTCAGGGTTGACTCAGAAAGTTCTTAGTTGGCTGATGAATAAACGGGTTCGACTGATGTAAAAGTTTGTTTATTTTGAAAATAGATATAAAAGTACTGGAAATTCAGGCTTTCAGGGTCAGTCCATTGTCCTTGGCGTAGTTCAGGAGTTCTAAAAAATTATCAATTTCTAGCTTCGCCATGAGGTTGGCCTTGTGAGAACTGACGGTTTTTTCGCTGATGTAGAGCTCTCGGGCGATGACACTGTTGCTCTGGCCCGCTGCCAGCCGCTGCAGTATTTCAGACTCCCGCGGGGTCAGTGAGGCTCTGGGTGCTGGGGCAAACAGCATGGCTTCCATCAGGTTGGGCTCAACAAAGCGGCCGCCACCAGCCACCAGTCGCAAGGCTTTGAGCAAGATGTGGGGCTCGCTGTCCTTGGTGATGTAACCATTCGCTCCGGCGTCTAGTGCGGTGCGCACAATGCGCGGTGTGTTGTGCATGCTGACCACCAAAATGGGCTGCTTTGGACATTTCTCTCGGATCAGGGTGATGAGCTGGCTGCCACTGGGCTCGGGCATGTTGAGGTCTAGCAGCAGTACGTCACAAGGGTTTGCGGCGAGTTGCTGCAGGGTGCTGACGCCGTCGTGGGCCTCTGCCACCACCTGCAAGTCGGACTCGCTGTCAATCAGGCGGACAAAGGCGCCGCGAACCATCGCATGGTCGTCCGCAATCAGTACTTTGATGGTTTTCCACGGCGATGCATCGCTGCCTTTGATTGGCAATCCAGCGGGCTCTGGCGTGAGTCCTGTGGTGAGCGGATGTGGGTTGTTCATCAGCTGACAGCCATTGGCCTGATGGCATCGGTCGTGCTGTTGAGCGGCAGCATGAAGAGTAATTTACAGCCTTCGCCGGCTTGACTTTGCACGCGCATTTCCCCATGCAGTGCCGCAACGCGCTCGCGCATGCCCAGCAGGCCGAAAGTGCGCCGACTGGTGTCGGCTTTCGGGTCAAAGCCGACACCGTCATCCACCACCCGCAGATACAGCCAGTCGTCCTGCACGGCCAAGCTGATGTCGATGTGTTGGCACTGGGCGTGGCGTGCGGCGTTGGAGAGCGCTTCTTGCAAGATGCGGTAGGCGGCAATCGCGCAGACTTCGTCCGGCTGGAACGTGTGGTCGGTGTGGTTAACGAAGCTCAGCTGGAATGGCAGCCGGTTTTGAAATTCGTCGCAAAGCGCTTCGACGGCGGGTAAAAATCCGATCTCCAGCGAGGGTGGGCGTACTTTGGTGGCGAGGTCTCGTGTCACGCGCAAGACCTCGTCGATGCCATCTTTGACTTGCGCGGCCCGAGTCATCAGGTCGGCTGTGCAGCTACTTTGCATCGCGCTCATCAACATGGCGAGGTCCAGCCGCAGGACACTGAGTCGTTGGCCGAGGTCATCGTGAACTTCGCGGGCGATGAACTTGCGCTCGTCTTCAAGCAAGTCAGTTTGATGGGCTGCCAGTTGGCGCAAGGCCTGCTCCGATGCCTCCAGTCTGGCTCGACTCCGGCGACGCATGCGGTCATACCGATTGAAACCCGCCGCCAAGGTCAACACCAGCAGGCTGAAGGCGGCGCCTGTTGCGATGTGCCGAAGCCGATGGATCGCGAGCACGTCATCAAAGCGGATGGCGGGCGTGCCGACGGTCACCAGCAGGGGGATTCGTTCAAGCTTGTTCCAGGCATAAAGGCGTTCCACATGGTCGACATCAAACTCCGCGCGGTTCATGCCGCTGACCGGCACGGCTTGAAGTCGGCTGAGGGCGCGTGCTGAGAGTTGGTCGATAGGAGGCGGCAACTGACCGATCATGGAGCCGGTGTTGATCGTGGGGATGCCCAAGTTGAAGTTAGACCAAAAGTCTGTCGTCGCGATCGATTCTGCTTTGTTTTTTGTCGGTTTGTTGACTTGGATGCTGCGCAGAATCAGATCACCGGTGTCCAGATCAACCATGCTGAACACGCTGCCGTTTTGTAAGCTGGTGGCTTGCAGCACGCGGTTGAAATAGTCCGGCGGCACCAGAAAAACCATGATGCCGATAAATTTGCCAGATGGTGACAACAGCCGACGGGTGAAAGGCAGTTGCCAGCGTTCGCTGATGTTGTCAAAAAAGGCTGGCCCCAAGAGCAGCCGGTCTTGGGTATCGCTTTGGTGGCGTGAAACCGACGGGCTGTAGTGCAGGTTGTCGCGCAGCACGTGGGCTGGGCTGGTGCTTCTGACGACCTTGCCGCTGGCGTCAACGACAAACACATCAAAGGCGCTGCCGAGCTGCAGCTTGTCGTAGCGGCCCTGGAGGACTTTGAAAAATTCGGCAGGATGGTTGAGCCAGTAACGCCGCAGTTCGAGCAAAACCAAATCGGCACTGACAAACAGCGTCTTCAGTGACTCTGCGCTGAGTTGGCTTGCGCGTGTGACGCGGGCCTCTTCTTCATTGCGCAGGTTCTCGGTCTGGATGTTCAAGTTAGACCAGACCATGGTCCAGAGGGCCACCAGCAAAGGGGCGGCCATGAGCAAAGTGGCCAGAGCGAGCGGCAGGCGATACCAGACTTGGAGCCAGCGCCTAGGGTGTGCGTCCTCTGAGAAGACGCTGTACATTTTGGAGGGCATGGCTGTCAACGAGTCAATGTGCGGTTAGCGCCATTGATTTATATGAATTTTTTAAGTTTAACTATTTATATAAAATTCTGGGCGTGATTTTTGCAAAAAATTAAGTCTTAACAAAAATACCCAGACAACAGGCTTAAGCGTTGACGACGCTGTCAAAAGCGTCGGGCTCGGGCCAAGGGGCGATTGCAGCCCCCGGCCGGCGCACTGTCAGTTGCCCAGGCTGTAGCTTGCCAAGAGGCTCATGCGGAGCTTTCGGTCCGGATTGGTCGAGGGAGCATCACCCATCGGCTTGGAGACGGCAAAGTCGATCCTGTAATACTTGCCATTCGAAAAGCGTGCGCCAAGGCTGGTCGAGGACAGTTTTGACACCTGGGCCTGGCCGATGTGGTTGTAGACCTGCGCGCTTTCGAGCAAGACGTAGGGCTCGATGTGGCTGAGGTAAGGCAGTTTGACTGGAAAAGACCGGTTGCCCTCTAAACCGATGCCCCAGCCGGAGTCGCCCGCCGCGTCGCCCGCGTTGTAGCCTCGCGCAAAGCGTGTACTGCCAAAGGACAGTTTCTCGCTGTTGGGCAGGATGTTGGGGCTGTATTGCGTGGTGAACGCCATCGCGGTGCCCCAGCCTTGTCCCCAGACATTGCGTTGGCTGGCGTCCAGCAGCACTCGGGTGAAGTCGAGGCTGGCCGGATTGACCAAGGCAGTGCTTGAGGTCGGGGAATCGCTCCGTCTGCTGGCGCTGGCCCCCAGCGCGTCCATGCCCTGGGCCAGCCGCAGCGACAAGTTGCGCGCCTGCACGTCGGAGTGAATGTTGTAGGCCGCTTGGGCATAAACCGCCCGCACATGGACCTGATCGGTTAACGACTGTGAAGTTGCGGGGTTGGTGTAGCTGTCGGTGTTGTTGACGCCGTAAATACCGCTGCTCAGGTACAAGCTTTCGCGGCGTTTCAAGACGACGGGATAGCTTGCCGACAATTCGCTGCGCAGATAGTCGGTGTAGCGCCGGATGGGCGGTGGCGTGTCCAGATGGGCGTCCGGGTTGCCTTGGTAAACCGTGGTGTCGGCTTTGAGCGTCAAGCCTTCAGTGCCAATGACTTGTGAAAAAGCCAATGAGCCAAAGAACTCACCTGTTGGGGAGCCGAGCAAGGTGGTGGCGCTCAAACGACTGCCAGCCATCAGCGGGTCGTTGACGATGCCGGTCACAACGGCCCGAGGCCTTGACGACCGAATATCGGCACCCAAGGACAGCTCATAGGGCTTTCGCGCGACTTTCACGACCAGCGCGCCGGCACCATCTGTTTGGGCTGACGGCGTGGCTTGGGCGTCAACGGTCACGCCCGGCAATTGGCCCATGAGCTGGGTGTAGCGTTCAAAGTTGGCCAGTTGAAGCGGTCTGTTTTGCCGAATCAACTGGGCGATTTCACGGATTCTGGCTGCTGCGGGCCCCGCGTCGCCTTGAATGGTGACGCTCTCGACAAAGCCTTCAACCGCCACGATGCGGACCGTGCCGTCCTTGAAGTCTTGCTCTGGCACATACGCAAAAGACAAGGCGTAGCCGCTTTGTTTGTACATCTCGGTGACTTGGCTTGCCAACTCGACGAGCTTGGCCACCGTGGTGGGCTGCTTGGCCAGTGGCGTGAACAGCGCGGCCACCTTGGCGAATGGAATGGACTGAATGCCTTCGATGTCGAAGCGCTGCGGGGTCACGTTCCGAGCCAGCCGTGGCTGAGCGGGCAAGGGCGCGTCAAGAACTCTCGCCTTGGCCTTCTCAGCAGAGTCTTCCAGTGGCTGATAGGCCGGCAGCGTGTTGATCGGGTTGCCTGAAGCTGAGGGCGATTGCGCCAAGGCTAGAGAAAACGAAAAACTGGCCGCTGCAAGGCAGACGGCCAGAAAAACCGGCGAATGCCGGTAGGTGGAGCGCAATGGCATGGGTGCTTATCTGCCGAGCAGGCCGGTGAGTGGCGTTGTCACGGAGGTCAAAGCGCCGCCAAGGGATGTCGGCGTTGTGCCGGCTGGAGCCGATACGCTTGACAGGTTTCCGATGACATTGCTAAAGGCGGGTGGCGTGGAGTTGCTTGATGTCGTTGGCGACGTTACCAGTCCGCCCACACCGGCCACCAAGGTGCCCGCTGAGCTGACCACCGCACCGGTACTCGCCAGCACCGGTGAGGCTGCAAAGGCTGTGGAGATGTCGCTGCCCGCCTGTTGGACCGTCAAGCCCGTACCGACCAGCAGGTCGTTGATTGGCATGCCAAGACCGGTCGAGGTGCCAAGGTATTGGGTCGCCGCTTCAGTGTCGATCGCGATCATGTGAATCATGGTGCTGCCGGCGCTCGTGACTTGTTGCACCACTGGGTTGGCCATGGCGTCGGTCATGTTGCCGCTCAGGCTGGCGATACCTGCGCCGGTTTGATTCAGCAGCCCACCGGCGGGGTCGGTCACTGGGCTCAAGGCGCTCAACTGACCATTGTCAACGGCGGCAACGGCATCGCCCACGCTGGAAACGGCACCGCCAATTTCTTTCACAACGAGTGGAGTATTTTCCAGCTTGATGGCCAAGATGTCGACTAATGGGTTGCCAGTTTGTCCGAAGCTGTTACCGGTGCCCTGACCGAAGACGTCAACAGCGTTGCCGACTTGTTGCACCGCGCCACCCAGCCCGGTCATGACGCCATTGTCGATACCGGCCATTTCTGTGGCGGCCATAGAGGAACCCACCGCCTGAACGACACCGCCCGCACTGCTCACTGTGGAGCCGGTGTTGGTGGCGGTAGCACCTGTTGCTGATTGCGCCAGGGGTGTTAACGGATCTTCAACGCGAAGCGTGCCGTTAGAGCTGCATCCGCTCAGCGCGACGCTGGCCAGAATCAGGGCGACAGTGGAGACATTGCTCAATGCAAAGCGTGGCGAGTTCATGGTTTTCCTTCGTTCGTTGATCATTTAAAGGCTGTTACAAGTTGTGAGAATTATTGTGTCCCAGTAATCTGATTTGTGAATACATTTGTATTGAGTTGTTACAAAAATAACAAATTTAAATTATTTTGTGAATTTAATTAATACAAAAATTTAGTTTTTAAGTTGTACCTTGTGTTTGGCGTGCTGTAGGCGGCTAACAAGCGTGGGCGCCGCTCAAAAGCGGCAGTGAATGAAGCGGGTCTTCAAATGGAGTCGCTGGGATGCATGCTCCAGCTATCGATCACGCTGCCCCCGCGCCGCAGGCGCCGCCCCCCCGCCCCAGAGGTCTATGGCTTGCTGGATGCTGGGGGCGTCACCAGTTTGCCCACACTGCCCAGCAATAGGCCGGCTGCGCTGACCACGCCACCCGAACTCGACAGTACCGGCGAGGCGGCGAAGGTGCTTGTGATGTCGCCGCCTAGAGTGTTGACGGCTGAGCCAGTTCCGACCAGCAGGTCGTTGACTGGCACACCCAGACCGGTCGAGTTGCCAAGGTCTTGGGTGGTCGCTTCAGCGTCCATGGCAACCCTGTGAATCTGGGCGCTGCCGCTGCTCGTGACCCGTTGAACAACCGCGTTGTCCATGGCGGTGGTCAAGTTGCCACTCAGACTGGCGATACCTGCACCGGTTTGATTCAGCAGCGCACCGGCGGGGTCGGTTACTGGGCTCACGGCGCTCAACTGACCATTGTCAACGGCGGCAACAGCATCGCCCACGCTGGAAACAGCACCGCCAACTTGTTCCACCACCAGCGGCGCACTTTGCAACTTGATGGCCAGCATATCGGCTTCTTCTTGGCCAGAGTTATTGGCTTCTTCTAGGCCAGTTTTCCCAAAGCTGTTGCCAGTGCCCGTGCCCAAGATGTCAACAGCGTTGCCGGCTTGTTGCACCGCGTTACCAAGCCCGGTCACGACGCCGCTGTCGATACCGAGCGGCGCTGTATCTGTGCTGGCGATAAAGGCGCCCACCGCCTGAACGACACCGCCGGCACTGCTCACCATGGAGCCTGTGTTGGTGGCGATCACACCTGTTGCAGATTGCGCGACGGGAGTTGGATCCTGTATCGTCGGAGGATCTTGTACCGGAGGCTGAATGCTCAGCGTGCCAGTCGATGAGCAGCCGCTCAGCGCGACGCTGGCCAGAAGCAGGGCGATAGCGGTGGCGTTGCGCAATGCAAGGCGTGACGATTTCATGCTCGATCCTTTGTTGGTTATCGATTCAAAAGCAGTTTTTAAATCGCTCGATGCATTGTGTGCCGTCAGTGATAAAAATGAGTACTTTTGTAAATTTAAATTACAAATTTAGTTGTTAAGTTAATAACTTTTATAAAATTTTCGGGTGGGGCTGCATGACAGCCCTTGATGGGCGCGCTGGCAGATCGTCGCTGCGGTCGGCGCCGTGCGCTTTAGACCACTGCCTGCGCGAGTCTCAATAGAAGTGCGAACCTACAGCGCCCGATTGCGGGCCAGCGGTGGATTTTTAGCGAAGTAGCTCAAAATGCCGCGCATCAGGGCGTCTGAGAGTTGCGCCTGATAGGCCGGGTTGCGCAGGCGCGCTTCTTCGTCCGGGTTGCTGATGAAGGCGGTCTCAACCAAAACGCTCGGAATGTCGGGTGCTTTGAGGACTGCGAAGCTGGCTTGCTCGACACGCGGTTTGTGCAGCTTGCCGACGTTGCCCATCTCGCCGAGCATGGCGCCGCCGAGCTTGAGGCTGTCATTGATCTGCGCTGTGGTGCTCATGTCCAACATGGCTTTCAGCACATGGGCATCTTTGGCTTTGATGTTGATGCCGCCCACCATGTCGGCCGAATTTTCTTTGTTGGCGAGCCAGCGCGCTGAGCTACTGGAGGCACCGCCCTCGCTCAAAACAAAGACGCTGGCGCCTTGCGGGCGAGCGGTGAAAAACGCATCGGCGTGAATGCTGATGAACAAATCGGCTTGCACGCGCCTGGCTTTTTGGACGCGCACATTGAGGGGCACAAAAAAGTCCGCGTCGCGCGTCATGTACGCCCGCATATTGGGTTGTTTGTTGATGCGGTCTTGCAGTTGCAAGGCGATTTGCAGCACCACGTCTTTTTCAAACGTACCGCCCGGCCCGACGGCGCCCGGGTCTTCGCCGCCGTGTCCGGGGTCCAGCGCAACGATGACGAGTCGGTCAGTTTTGTCTTTGTTGTCTTTGCTGGGAGGCGGTGTGGCGCTGTTTTTGGCTGGCTCTGCCCGACGGCTATGACCGGTGATCAAGTCCCCCAAGGGATCGGTCAGCGCCACCTGCGCTTGAGCGGCTTGCGTGTCCTTGAGCTGGTCTGCAATCAGCGCTTCAAGGGGGTCCAAAATTTTCTGTGGATACAGGTCAAACACCAGCCGGTGTTGATAAGGTTCGACCGGTGCCAGCGTGAACACCTGCGGCTTTACCGCTTGTTTGAGGTCGATCACCAGGCGCACCACGCCGGGGGCGTTTTGTCCAACGCGGATGCCGGCGACGTTGGGGTCTTCGGGCCTGACTTTGGCGATCAGCTCGCGCAGGCCCGGCAGCAACTGAATGCCCTCAATGTCAATGGCCACGCGGGGTGGGTCGGCCAGCAAAAACTGCCGCGCCTTGATCTCGCGGTCTGACTCGATGGTGACGCGCGTGTAGTCTTGTGACGGCCACATGCGCACCGCCACGATGGCCGCGCCACGGGCGATCTGCTGCACGCCCAGCAGCAGCACCAGGCTGCCAAATTGCAGCATGTCGCGGCGGCTGGGTGATGGCCCGATCTTCATGCGTTGAGCAGTCTGGCGCCAGCCTGTGTGAGGGCTTGTACGCTGACGCGGCGCTCATCGGCGTGCGTCAGTTCTATGGCCAGTGTCACATCGGCGGTGGGCAAATGCTGGCCAGCTTTTTCGGGCCACTCGACGAGCTTCAAGCCGGGGCTGGCAAAGATCTCGCGAAAGCCGGCTTCTTCCCATTCGTCGGGGTCATTGAAGCGGTAAAAATCAAAGTGCCAAATATTGATGGGTTTGAGTGCTTGGGCGTCAGGACTGCTGACGGTGTAGGGCTCGACCACGGCGTAGGTCGGGCTTTTGATGCGGCCCTCAACGCCGAGTGCTTTGAGCAGATAGCGCACCAAGGTGGTTTTGCCGGCGCCCAGATCACCGCGTAAATGAATCGACGCATTCAGTTCGGGCCCGGCGCTTTGCACTTGTTTTTTCACTTGTTGGGCCAGCGCTTGCGCAAACGCCCGCGTCTGGTCTTCGCTAGACCAGAGCAGACTTTTTACAATAGCGGGGTGAACCTCAATAGCCATCAATTCGTTTCTCAAATTCAAGTGTGGGCGCGCGAGCTTGGATTCTCGCAAATTGGCGTGGCGGGTGTTGACCTATCTACCGCCGAAGTTGGATTATCGGCTTGGCTGGCGGCCGGATTTCATGGCGACATGCATTACATGGCTGCGCACGGTCTGAAAAGGGCGCGGCCGGCAGAGTTGATGCCCGGCACGGTGAGCGTGATCACGGCGCGCATGGACTATTTACCAAGAGTCAGTCCCGCAGAATCAGCCGATGCGGGCGACTGGCAGGCGCGTGAACTGGCCCGGCTGGAGCGCCCCGGTGAAGCCGTGATTTCGGTGTATGCCAGAGGGCGGGATTACCACAAAGTGATGCGCGCGCGTCTGCAAAAACTCGGTGAGCGCATCGCCGAACACGTCGGGCAACTGGGGCACCGGGCCTTCACGGATTCGGCACCGGTGCTGGAGGCCGAACTGGCTGCGCGCAGCGGGCAGGGCTGGCGCGGCAAGCACACACTGCTGCTCAATCGCGACGCTGGGTCGATGTTTTTCCTCGGAGAAATTTATGTCGACATGGTGCTGCCGGCCAGTGAGCCCGTGACGGCGCATTGCGGCAGTTGCAGCGCCTGCATCGACGTCTGTCCGACGCAGGCCATCGTGGCGCCACACCGGCTGGACGCGCGGCGCTGCATTTCTTATTTGACGATCGAGCATGCGGGATCGATTCCGCTGGAACTCCGCCCTTTGATCGGTAACCGCATTTATGGCTGTGATGACTGCCAGCTGGTGTGTCCGTGGAACAAGTTTGCCCAGCGCAGTGCGCTGCCGGATTTTGACGAACGTGTCGGCCTCACGGGCCAGCAGTTGCAAACGCTGTTTGGCTGGAGTGAAGCAGAGTTTTTGCGCTTCACCGAAGGCAGTGCCATCCGGCGGATTGGCCATGAGCGTTGGTTGCGTAATCTGGCGGTGGCGATGGGCAACGCGTTGCGGGTGGCTTTAAAGAACAGCCCGGATGCCAGCGCGTTGCAAGCCGCCTTGCGGTCACATAGCCAGCATTCGTCTGAGCTGGTGCGGGAGCATGTGCTGTGGGCGCTGCAACAAACAAACGTCAGCGCAGCACACTCAACGCAAACGGCAAACTGAAAATACCCAGCAATGTCGACATGGTCACCAGTCCGGCCACGTAGGCGCCGTTGTAACCCATGCGCGCTGCCAGCACGTATGCGCTGGAAGCCGTTGGCAGTGCCGAAAAAATCAACAGCACTGTACTTTGAGCAGGCGACAAACCAAACAACCGAGACAGCCCAAAGGCGGCCAGTGGCAGCAGAAAATGACGAATCAACAGCAGTTGCGCTGTCAGCGTTTTAGACAGCGCCATCGACCTCAGCTGCAAGCCTGCACCCGCCGCCATCAAGCCCAGTGCCAACGAGGCGGCGCCGATACGCGTGGTGCTGGGTTCCAGCCACAGCGGAATATGCCAGCCGAGCAGGTTGGCCGCCAAGCCGCTGCTGGTCGCGATGATCAAGGGGTTGCGCACCAGTTCACGCACAAAACCGCGTTTGGCGTGCCGCGTCATTGGCCAGACGGCGGCCACATTGAACAGCGGCACGCAGACCCCAATCAACACGGCAATGAGCAGCAAACCCTCTGCGCCGGCCAGCCTTTCAGCGATGGCCAAGCCGATGAAAGAGTTGAAACGAAAGGCGACTTGGGCGCTGCCAGCATGTTCACGCGGGTCGATCTGGCGACCCAGCCACGGCCAATGCGGCAAGCTGTAGGCCATCGCAATGCCCAAGACACCCAGCGTCAGCCCGGCACCGATGAAGCTGGATGTGGCGGCGAAGTCCAGCGGGCTTTTGACGATGGACTGAAACAGCAGCACCGGGAAGAGAAAAAAATAAACCAGGCTCTCGACCTGCTCCCAAACCGTCCGGTTGAGGCCTGTGTATCGACAAAGCAAGTAGCCGCAGAGGATCAACGAGAAGTCGGGGATTAAAAGTTGGGCAATGTTCACCGCCTAAGAATAACCGCCCAGCCGGGGCAAAGCCCTGGCCGCCGGATGGGATGCTGACCCTCGGCCCGGGCTTGCGATTACCATGACAGCTGTTATTTTTTTGAAAGGGATTTTTTATGCAACGCCGTTCACTCAACATCGTTTCGCTGGCCGCCTTGGCACTGGCCAGCTTCAGCCTCTCGGCCATCGCGCAAACCTACCCTCATAAAGTCATCAAATTGCAGGTGCCGTTTGCACCGGGCGGCACCACCGATATCGTGGCCCGGGTGATTTCTGACCCGCTGGGCAAAGCCCTCGGTCAAGTCGTGGTGGTTGAGAATAAAGCCGGTGGCGGCGGCGTGGTCGGCGCTAACGAGACGGCCAAGGCCGTGCCAGACGGTTACTCATTGGGCATGGCGACCGTGTCGACCACCGCCGCCAACCCGGCCATCAACCCCAAAATCCCCTACAACCCGTTGACGGACTTCACGCCGATCATCAACATCGCGGCGACACCCAACATCATTGCGGTGCACCCGAGCTTCCCGGCCCGCAACTACAAAGAGTTCATTGCCGAGTTGAAGAAGCATCCAGGCAAATACTCTTATGCATCGTCGGGTACCGGCGGCATCGGTCACCTGCAGACCGAGTTGTTCAAGAACTTGACGCGCACTTTCATCACGCACATTCCTTACCGTGGCGCGGGCCCGGCCCTGAACGACACTGTGGCCGGCCAGGTGCAGATTATTTTTGACAACCTGCCGTCAGCGCTGCCCTTTATTCAGCAAAAGCGTTTGATCCCCATCGTCGTCGCCGCGCCGAACCGTCTGGCGGTATTGCCTGATGTACCGACCTTCAAAGAAGTCGGTCTGGAGCCGGTGAACCGCATGGCTTACTACGGCATCTTGGGCCCTAAAGCCCTGCCGAAGGAAGTCGTTGACAAGGTCAACGCCGGCGTGCGCAAGGCATTGGAAGATCCGGCTGTGCGCAAGCGCATCGAAGACACGGGTTCGCTCATCGTTGGCAACACGCCAGAGCAGTTCACGGCACAGATCAAAGCTGAGTTCGAGGTCTACAAAAAGGTGGTTTCAGACAGCAAGCTCTCGCTCGAGTGAAACCAGTGGGCTTCAACCACTGTCTTTGAAACTTGTCTCTGCGAGAGCGAGTCAAATTCGTCACTGAACGCGAATATTTCCCGTCAATGCGAGCTAATATTTCCGTCACTGCGAGCGCAGCGTGGCAGTCCATGAGCCCGAATTCGAAGCCATGGATCGCCGCGCTGCGCTCGCGATGACGGGTGGTATTGACTTGCACTAATTCCATTCATTGCAAAGAGGTTTGGCGTGGTTTCAGTTGTGGTGAAAGGTTTTTCGGAATCGGCGGTTGACGCTTTTGTCGACGCGCTTTGGTTGGAAGACGGCCTGTCGCGCAACACCTTGCAGGCCTACCGGCGCGATCTCAGCTTGTTTGCGCAGTGGTTGGCGGGCCAAGGCAAGGTGCTCAACAGCACGACCGAAACCGACCTGAGTGCTTACTTCGGCGCACGCCACGCCGAGACCAAGGCGACCACGGCGAACCGGCGGCTGACAGTGTTCAAACGCTACTTTCGCTGGGCAGTGCGCGAGCATCAGCTGACCGAAGACCCGACGCTCAAACTGCAATCGGCACGGCAAGCTTTGCGGGTTCCGAAAACTATGTCGGAGGCTCAAGTCGATGCGCTGTTGAGTGCGCCGCCGGATGACACGCCGCTGGGTTTGCGCGACAAAGCCATGCTCGAGTTGTTGTACGCCAGTGGTTTGCGGGTGAGTGAACTGGTCGGCCTGAAAACCTTTCACCTTGGCATGAACGAGGGCGTGCTGCGCGTCATGGGCAAAGGCAGCAAGGAGCGGCTGGTGCCGTTTGGGCAGGTGGCGCGGGAATGCATCGTGGCTTATCTGGCTGAAGCGCGGCCGGTTATTTTGGGTGGCCAGCAAACCGACGATTTGTTTGTCACCGCGCGCGGCAGCGGTATGAGCCGCGTGATGTTCTGGATGCTGGTGAAGAAATACGCCCAGCTTGCCGGTATCCATTCGCCTTTGTCACCGCATACCTTGCGTCATGCGTTTGCCACCCATTTGTTGAACCACGGCGCTGACCTGCGCGCCGTGCAAATGCTGTTGGGACACGCCGATATTTCCACGACGACGATTTACACCCATGTGGCGCGTGAACGCTTGAAAGCCATCCACGGGGAACACCATCCGCGTGGCTGATGCCTTTTGGCCTCAATGGCTCACTGGTACATGTAATCGCGTTTGAAAGGATAAGCCGAGGGGTTGTCTGAAGGGCGCGTCGCCAAAACTTGGTGCAGGGCGAGCCAGCCTTTCTCAAAGCTCATGGCGCTGCCAGCCAGATAGAGCCGGTAAGCGCGCAGGGTTTTTTCGGCGCGTTGATCGCCACCATCAGCGGCAAGAACTTGGTGCGCGGTGTCGAGCTGCGCTTCCAGTGCATCTGACCAATCCCACAAGGTGCGGGCGTAATGGGGCCGCAGGTTTTCTGCATCCACCACCTCGAGTCCGGCCCGTGCCATGTGTTCCAGCAAGCGGCTGACATGCACCAACTCACCGCCAGGAAAAATATATTTCTCGATGAAATCACCCATGCCCGCGCCGAGCTGCCGGTTGTCGGCGCCGCCTGCGGTGATGCCGTGGTTGAGCGCCAGACCGCCCGGCACCAGCAAGCGCAGCACCTTGTTGAAGTAGCGCTCCAGATGGGCTTGGCCGACATGCTCCAACATGCCGACCGACGAAATTTTGTCGAAGGGTTGGCGTTCGTCCATGTGCCGGTAATCGAGCAATTCCACACGCACGCGGTCTTGCAAACCTTTTTCTTCAATCAGACGCTGGACATGCGCGTGCTGTTTTTTCGACAGCGTGATGCCGGTGGCATCGACGCCGTAATGCTCGGCAGCCCACAGCAGCAACGCGCCCCAGCCCGAACCTATGTCGAGAAAACGCTGGCCCGGTTGCAACATGAGTTTGCGGCAAATATGGTCGAGCTTGGCGTCTTGTGCGGCGGCCAGCGTCATCGTCTCGTCCCGGTAGTAGGCGCAAGAGTAGACCCGACGCGGGTCCAGCCACAGGGCATAAAAAGCGTCAGACACGTCGTAGTGAAACTGCACTTGAGTGGCGTCTTTTTGCGGCGTGTGCAAGTTGAGGGCGCGGGCTCGACCGAGCATGTTGCGCCACCAGCCGGTGTCGCTGTGAACCGGGTTGCCCGGCAGCAAACCAGCGACGATGGCCATGATGTCGCGCATGCGACCTTCGAGATCCAGTTTGCCCTCGACAAACTCTTCTGCCAAGGCACCCACCTGTCCGGTTTTCAGCCGTCCCAGACTAGACCAAGCCGACAGCAGGAGCTTGACCGGCGCATCAGCTGGCCCGAGAGTTTGGCCCTGCGGCAGTTGTACCGCGATGGGCGTTGCCAGCTCCGCGAGTTGCGATTGAAGCGGGCTGTAAAGTGCTGAATGCAGTGACTTGAGCATGGCTGAACGCCTTCGGCAAACTGTCCGAGATTGGACAAGTCAGCTTAATTCCGCGTGGCATGGGCCGCAAGCTGAGCCAAGCCGGCAGAAGGAGCGCTGCTCTGTAGGCAAAGGTGCTGATTCAGCTGCCCACTTTTAAATGCCCGGTGCGAGAAATAATATCGTCTCTGCGAGCGCAGCGCGGCAGTCCAGTGCCCGGATTCGCAGTCATGGATTGCCGCGCTGCGCTCGCAAAGACGCTATCGCCGCGCTACGCTCGCTATGCTGGGGGGCTTCCAGCAGTTCCAGCTCAGCCTCTTCAAAGCCAGCGGCGCGCCTGGCTGCGAGGTTGAACGGGCCTTTCAGCCGGGGTGCGCCGTACTGGGCGGCCAGCTCGGCGTAGGTGCTGATCGGGTCCAGTCCGCGCGCATTGCACAGATGTCGATACCAGCGGTTGCCAATCGCCACATGACCGATTTCGTCGCGCAGGATGATGGCTAAGATCTCGCCGCCGCGGCGGTCGCCGACCGAGATCAGTTTGTTGCGAACCGCCGGTGAGGCGTCGAGACCGCGTGCTTCCAGCGTGCGCGGCACCAGCGCCATGCGGGCCAGCACATCGCCGCGGGTTTTTTCGGCCATCTCCCACAAGCCGTTGTGCGCCGGGAAATCGCCGTAGGCATAACCGAGCTCGGCCAAGTGCGCGTGCAGCAGCTGAAAGTGCAGGGCTTCCTCACGGGCCACTTGCAGCCAATCAAGGTAAAAAGCTTCGGGCATGCCGTCAAAACGCCACAGCACGTCCAGCGCCAAGTCGATGGCGTTGCTCTCGATGTGGGCCAGCGCATGCAGCAAGCCGGCGCGACCCTCTGGCGAGCCGACGGCGCGGCTCTTGGTGGCTGAAGGCGCGCGCAACTCCGGCCGCTCGGGTCGGCCTGGCACGCCGGGCGGTTCTGCCAACACGGCTTGTGTCTCGGCCAAGCTCAACGCCATGACCGGCGGCAGCGCGCGCACAGCAGCGGCTTTAGCGTCGGCGTGGCGCATCAGGAGCAGGTTGAGGGCCTGTGGACGAAGGGAAGTGGGTGACATGCCGGGCATTATCCCGGCTGCCAACGGCCGCTTCAGTCTTCCTTACAATTCCCACCTTGCTTGCGTACTTCAAAGGACCACGATGGCGATCTACCAACTGGGCGACTTGGCGCCCCAATTACATGCTTCGGCTTGGGTCGCGGACAGCGCCGAGGTGATGGGCGACGTCGTCATGGGCGAGGGCAGCAGCGTCTGGTTTGGCTGCGTGGTGCGGGGCGACTCCGACACCATCCGCATCGGCTCCGGCACGAACATTCAAGACAACAGCACCTTGCATGCCGACCCCGGTAAGCCACTGACCATCGGTGACAAGGTGTCGGTCGGCCATCAGGTCATGCTGCACGGTTGCAGCATTGGCGACGGCACGCTGATCGGCATTGGCTCGGTGATCTTGAACAATGCACGCATTGGTAAAAACTGCTTGGTTGGTGCTTGTTCGCTGGTGACCGAAGGCAAAGAATTTCCGGACGGCTCGATGATCATGGGCAGCCCGGCCAAGGTCGTTCGGCCGTTGACGCCGGAACAAATCGCCGGCCTGCACAGAACGGCGCAACACTATGTTGACAATGCCCAGCGCTTTCAAGCTGGCCTCAAGAAACTGGCCTGATTTACCTCTACAAGAATGTCTGAACTTCACAAATTTATTTTCGATGGCTTGCCAGTACGCGGTATGTTGGTCCGACTCGATGACGCTTGGCGCGAAATTCTGAAACGCCGGGAAGCCGCTGGCGGTTACCCGCCCGAGGTGCTGCAATTGCTGGGTGAGATGACCGCTGCTGCGGCGCTGATGCAGAGCAACATCAAATTCAACGGCGCGCTGGTGATGCAGATTTTTGGTGACGGTCCGGTCAAGCTGGCCGTGGCTGAAGTCCAGCCTGACTTGAGCTTGCGCGCCACAGCCACGCTGACGCCTGCGGGGGCTGGCGGTGTGCAACCGGGCGCCAGCCTGAGCGAGATGGTCAACTTGAACAATCTGGGCCGCTGCGCCATCACGCTCGACCCGAAAGACCGCTTGCCGGGTCAACAACCGTACCAAGGCGTGGTGCCGCTGTTTGGCGATCAGCATGAGAAGCTCGAAAAACTCAGCGAGGTGCTTGAGCACTACATGCTGCAGAGTGAGCAGCTCGACACCAAGCTGGTGTTGGCTGCCAACGGTGAGGTCGCGGCAGGGCTGCTGATTCAGCGCTTGCCGGTCAAAGGGCAAGGCAACCTCGAAGGTCAGATTGATTTTTCGGCCAATGAAGACGAGATCGGCCTGAACGAACACTACAACCGAATTTCGCTGCTGGCGTCCACGCTGAAAGCCGAAGAGCTGCTCACGTTGGATGCCGACACCATCTTGCGCCGGCTTTTTTGGGAAGAGCAGATCACGCGTTTTGAGCCTGATGCGCCGAGTTTTGCCTGCAGTTGCTCACGCGAACGCGTCGGCAACATGCTGCGCGGGCTGGGAGTGGCTGAGATCGACAGCATTCTGGCTGAGCGTGGTGATGTCAATGTCGGCTGCGAGTTTTGCGGTGCGCAATACGACTTCGATCCAGTCGATGCGGCGCATCTGTTCACCGAACAAGGCAGCCAGCTGCCGCCGGCTTCAACGGTTCAATAGCAAGTCACTCAGCAGCCGGTGCTCGCAAACCGGGTCGCTGCACTTGTCGCAGGCCCAGACCCAAGGCTGGCGGGGGCTTGGTGTTTGCGCTGCTGCGGTTTCAAGCTTGGCCTCGGGAGGCTGTGATACTGACAGCACTGACAGCACTGATAGCGCTGTCAGTGCTTGCGCCAGTCGTTCATTCCCATTTCCGTAAATCACTTGAAACGGCACGCCGGCTTGCGTCAGTGAACGCCGCAACAAGGTGTCCATGCGTCTGCGCTCATGAATATTTTGGGGCTGGCGTGCGCTGGTCGAAGGTGCAAGGTCTAAGCCTAGCAACAAGCTGTGGTCAAAGCGACTTTGCTGCGCCAGTGCGTCCTGAAATTCAGTCGACTCGGTGTCAAGGTCTGCGCTCTCAGGATGCGTTGCTGAGGCTTGAGCAAGCTCAAGCAGGCGTTGCAACGGCGTGTCAATGGTGATCTGGCAGCGTAGCGCTGCGGTGTTCGCAGACATGGTCGACGCATTGGCTGTTGATGCCGCTTCAAAGGCTTGCGTCAGCGCCTCAGCCAAGCTTTTTTTGCCTGTGCCGGAAACACCCAGCAGGGCGATGCTGACCCGTTTGAACGCCGTCATGTCAGGCTGTACGGAGCGCGTTGGCCACTCGCCTTATTTGGCGATCTGAACAAAAATTTCGTTGGGCTTGACCATGCCCAACTCCATGCGGGCTTTTTCCTCGACGATCTCAAGACCTTCTTTGAGGTCGCCTACCTCGGCGCCCAGACGCTCGTTGTGTGCCTGTGATTGCTTGTTTTTATCCAGCTGTTCTTCGAGCTTGTGCTGCATCGCCCGAACGTTGGGCAGACTCCCCCGGCCCAGCCAAAGTTGCGCCTGGAAAATAACCAGGAGCGCAATCAGCAGGGTGAGCAGGAGGCGTTTTCCCACGATGTCAGGCATTCACGCAGGTTGAAGATCAACGCAGGTTGTAAAAAGCCGCGCGACCCGGGTAGGTGGCAACGTCACCCAAGTCTTCTTCGATGCGCAGCAGCTGGTTGTACTTGGCCATGCGGTCTGAACGCGAGAGCGAACCGGTCTTGATCTGTCCGGCGTTGGTGCCCACGGCGATGTCGGCGATGGTCGAGTCTTCGGTTTCGCCCGAGCGGTGCGAGATCACGGCGGTGTAACCGGCGCGCTTGGCCATTTCAATCGCGGCGAAAGTTTCGGTCAGTGTGCCGATCTGGTTGATCTTGATCAGGATCGAGTTGGCGATGCCTTTGTCGATGCCTTCTTTGAGGATCTTGGTGTTGGTGACGAACAAGTCATCACCGACGATCTGCACGTTTTTACCGAGGCGGTCGGTCAGAATCTTCCAGCCGTCCCAGTCGCCTTCGGCCATGCCGTCTTCGATGCTGATGATGGGGTATTTGTCGACCCAGCTGGCCAGCATGTCGGTCCACTGCGTGGCGTCCAGGCTCAGGCCTTCGCCTGACAGCTCGTATTTGCCATTTTTGTAGAACTCAGAGGCGGCGCAATCCAGACCCAAGGCGATCTGCTCACCGGCGACGAAGCCGGCTTTGTCGATGGCTTCCAGAATCAACTGGATGGCGGCTTCGTGGCTCGGCATGTTCGGCGCAAAACCACCTTCGTCGCCGACGGCAACACTCATGCCTTTGTCGTGAATGAGCGACTTCAAGGCGTGAAAAACTTCGGCGCCGTAACGCAGGGCTTCGCGAAAGCTCGGTGCGCCGATCGGGATGATCATCAGCTCTTGCAGGTCGAGGTTGTTGTTGGCGTGTGCGCCGCCGTTGACCACGTTCATCATGGGCACGGGCATTTGCATGGCACCGCTGCCACCAAAGTAGCGGTACAGCGGCAGGCCGGCTTCTTCAGCCGCAGCGCGGGCAACGGCCATGCTGACAGCCAGCATGGCGTTGGCGCCCAAGCGGCTCTTGTTGTCAGTGCCGTCGAGGTCGATCAGCGTGCGGTCCAGAAAAGCTTGTTCGCCGGCGTCAAGACCCAGCACCGCTTCCGAGATTTCGGTGTTGATGTGT
>CANFWI010000038.1 GCA_947450675.1 Comamonadaceae bacterium
GCTGCTGCGCTACAACGGCATGCTGTCAAGCGTCTTTGACGTCTTGGCCGACACCCGCGCGCAAGCGCTCGCCACCCACAGCGCGATTCAAGCCACGCGCGATTTTTGGCTTGCGGACGCCGACCTGCACAGCCTGCTGGCTGGTGCACCCACACAGGACACAACACCATGAACCGCCGCCACTTTTTCAACACCGCCGCCTTCTCGGCCGTGGCCGCAGCGTCGGTCAGCAAGGTCGCCTTGGCCGGCTTGCCCGAGGTCGCGCTGATGACCAGCACCGACACTGCCGCGCCTTTGAGCCCACCCAACGGCCAACCCTACAACCCGGTCGTCACCCTGAACGGCTGGACTTTGCCTTGGCGCATGAACAACGGCGTCAAAGAATTTCACTTGGTGGCCGAGCCCGTGGTGCGCGAAATGGCGCCCGGCTTCAAGGCCCACATGTGGGGTTACAACGGCCAAAGCCCAGGCCCGACGATTGAAGTGGTGGAAGGCGACCGCGTGCGCATGTTTGTCACCAACAAGCTGCCCGAGCACACCACCATCCACTGGCATGGCCAGCGTCTGCCCAACGGTATGGACGGCGTCGCCGGGCTGAACCAGCCGGCCATTCCGGTCGGCAAAACCTTTGTCTATGAGTTTGTGGCACGGCGTCCCGGCACCTTCATGTACCACCCACATGCCGACGAGATGGCGCAAATGGCGATGGGCATGATGGGTTTCTGGGTCACGCACCCGAAGCTCGACAAAGCCGGCAAGCACCCGCAGATTGACAACGTGGACCGCGACTTTGTCTTCTTGCTGAATTCCTACGACATTGAACCCGGCAGCATGACACCCAAGGTCATGACCATGAACGACTTCAATTTGTGGTCGTGGAACAGCCGTATTTATCCGGGCATTGACACTCTGAACGTGCGCAAAAATGACAAGGTGCGCATCCGCGTTGGCAACCTCACCATGACCAACCATCCGATCCATTTGCATGGCCATGAATTTGTCGTCAGCGGCACCGACGGCGGGCCGACGCCCAAGACTTCGCGCTGGCCTGAAGTGACGACCGACGTGGCGGTGGGCCAGATGCGCCAAATCGAGTTCTTGGCCGACGAAGAAGGTGACTGGGCTTTTCATTGCCACAAGAGCCACCACACCATGAACGCCATGGGCCATGACGTGCCAACCCTGATCGGCGTCGACCACCGCGGGCTGGTGAAAAAACTGCAAAAGTCTATGCCCGACTACATGGTCATGGGTGAGCGCGGCATGGCTGACATGGGCCAGATGGAGATGCCAATTCCGGACAACACCGCGCCCATGATGACCGGCAAAGGGCCTTACGGCGGCGTTGAAATGGGCGGCATGTTCAGCCTGCTCAAAGTGCGCAAAAACCAAGCACCCGGCGACTACAAAGACCCCGGCTGGTACCCGCAGCCCGCCGGCACGCAGGCCTATGAATGGACCGGTGCCCTGCCCGACGCGACGCGCCAAACAACCGCCAGCCCCAGCGGAACGCCGGCACCCGCAGCAGCCCACGCTGCGCCCGCCACCGAAGTTCAAATCCGCAAACCGGCGGCATCGGGCGGTCACAGCGGGCACTGAAGACGCGTCTTTTTATGAACCACTTAACTCACTCTTGATCTCACCATGAGCATTTTTAAACATCGATCTCACACTTTCCTTGTTAGCGCCCTTCTGAGCAGCGTCGCAGCACTCAGCTGGGCCCACGAAGAGCGGCCCAAGTCAGCACACAACGCACATAACGCGCACAGCGCCGTCAAAGAACAAAAAGCCTGGGGCATCGGCGGCGATGTCAAAGCAGCCACGCGCACCGTCACCCTCACGATGGACGACAGCATGCGTTTTACCCCCAGCAAGCTCAGCTTCAAGCAAGGCGAAACCGTGCGCTTCGTGATTCAAAACAAGGGCCAGTTGCTGCACGAAATGGTGATTGGCACACGCGAAGAACTCGACGCGCATGCGGCCATGATGCTCAAGTTTCCCAACATGGCGCATGACGAGCCCTACATGGCGCACGTCAATGCTGGCCAAAGTGGCGGCTTGGTTTGGACCTTCAACCGCCCCGGCGACTTCGAATTCGCCTGCCTGATTGCCGGCCACTACCAAGCCGGCATGGTCGGCACGATCAGCGTTTCACCGCGCTGAGCCCACTTCATTGTTAAGTTCATTTTCAAACAGGAAACACCATGCAAAGACGACGACTTTTAAAAGCCTTAGCGGGCATCACTGGCTTGACAGGTTTGGCCAGCACCGGCTTCGTGGCACCGGCTTTTGCTCAGACCGGCACTGCCGCAAAAACACCGCTGGAAGTCTGGAAAGACCCGGACTGCGGCTGCTGTGGTGACTGGGTGAAGCACCTTGAAGCTAACGGCTTTGCTGTGCGCGTCAACGACACCGGCAACAGCGCAGCCCGCAGCCGTTTGGGCGTGCCGGCGAAACTCGGCTCCTGCCACACCGCACTGGTGGCGGGCTATGCGATTGAAGGCCACGTACCAGCACGCGAAATTCATCGCCTGCTCAAAGAACGTCCTCAGGCCGTGGGTTTGAGTGTGCCCGGCATGCCAGTCGGTTCACCCGGTATGGACGGCGTGGCTTATGGCCATCGCCGCGACCCTTTCGACGTGCTGCTGATCGCCAAAGACGGCAGCACACAGGTCTATCAAAGCTACAACCGCCCACAACAAGGCGAAGGCCTGCCGAGCGTTGAGGGCGAAGTCCGCAAAATCTACAAAGCCAGCGGCAAGATTTCACTGAAACACGGTGAGATTAAAAACCTCGACATGCCGCCCATGAGCATGGTCTTTCAAGTCAAAGACACCGCCCTGTTAGACAAAGTCAAAGCCGGCGACAAAGTGCGCTTCACCGCCGACCAAATCAACGGTGACTACACGGTGATGTCGATGGAGGTGCGCAGGGACTGAGCCGGTTGCTGCGAGCCTCACCCGTCATGGCGCTCGCAGTGACGGGCTAGGCGTTATAGAGGGAAAATCCTGATACGCTCCTCTGGATGCTCTCCAGACTGCCCCCCTACCCAAGCGCCCGCGCCAAGTGCGGCAGGACATGGGATGCGCCATGAATCGCACAACAACCACACTCGACTACTTGGCTCTGGCCGGCCCCACCGCCGCTGGCAAGACAGCGGCAGCCTTGGCTATCGCACGGCTACACCCGGTCGAAATCATCAGCGTCGATTCCGCCCTGGTCTACCGCAACATGGACATCGGCACGGCCAAACCCAGCGCTGATGAACTGGCAGCCGTGCCGCACCATCTGATCAACATCCGTGACCCCTTGCAGGCTTACAGCGCTGCCGAGTTTGTGGCGGACGCCCAGCGCTTGATGCAAGACATCCGCGCACGCGGCAAGCTGCCATTGCTGGTGGGCGGCACCATGTTGTATTTCAAAGCATTATTTGACGGGCTGGACGACATGCCCAAAGCCGACCCGGCGGTGCGCGCCACCATCGCCGCAGAAGCCGCAGCACGCGGCTGGCCGGCGCTGCATGCCGAGCTGGCGCAGGTCGACCCGCTCACCGCTGCCCGGCTGCAGCCGCAAGACTCGCAACGCATCTCAAGAGCGCTCGAAGTGTTTCGCGTTTCGGGTCAACCGTTGTCGTTTTTTCAGCGGCGTATTGCGGCGACATCCGAAGCCGCTGGGAGCGTCATACCTTCCGTCACTGCGAGCGCAGAAACCGTCGTCACTGCGAGCGAAGCGCGGCAGTCCATGACCGCTGGATTGCCGCGCTTCGCTCGCAATGACGAGGATAGTTCCGCTCACATTGACGGAAAGACTCGCCATGACGACATGGCGCCGTCCGGGCTGCTCATATCCCTTGAGCCCAATGACCGCGCTTGGTTGCATGGCCGGATTGCCGAACGCTTTGATGCGATGCTCGCCGCTGGTTTTCTGGACGAAGTCCGCGCCTTGCGCGCCCGGGGTGATCTGCACCTGGACTTGCCGTCGATGCGCTGCGTTGGTTACCGGCAAGCGTTGACGCTGCTGGACAGCTTGGACGACCCACAAGCCACCCAAACCGAACAGAAACTAGCCCTGCGTGACTTCCGCGAACAAGGCATTGCCGCCACGCGCCAACTCGCCAAACGCCAGCTGACTTGGCTGCGCAGCATGCCGCAACGGCGCGTGGTGGCCTGCGACGCACCGGATGCGTTGGCACAGGTGCTGGCTCTGGTGGCTGAGCGCTTGAACCCCGCACCGAGCACACCAGACTGACAAACATGAGCCTGCAGATCACCCACTTAGCCAAGCACTACGGCGGCACCCCGGTGTTCAGCCAGGTGTCATTGCACGTCGCGCCAGGCGAGTTCGTCGCCATCGTCGGCGAATCGGGCGTGGGCAAATCAACCCTGCTCAATTGCATGGCCGGACTGGACACGTGGGACGAAGGATCGGTGGTCTTGCAAGGCCACGCGCTGGAGCAGATGACCGACGACCAACGCGCGCTGCTGCGCCGCCAACATGTCGGCTTTGTGTTCCAGGCTTTTCATGTGCTGCCGCATTTGGACGTGGCACAAAACGTCGGCCTGCCGCTGTTGCTGCTGGGGCAGCCCGATGACGAACGCGTCGCCGCGATGTTGGCGGCCGTGGGCTTGGACGGTTTGGGCAGCCGGCTGCCACAGCAGCTCTCGGGCGGCCAGCTGCAACGCGTGGCGATAGCTCGCGCTTTGGTGCACCGCCCCAGTCTGCTGCTGGCCGATGAACCCACCGGCAACCTCGACCCGAGCACGGCAGCCAAAGTGATGGACGCACTCATTGCCCAAACCAGAGAACAAGGCACCTCGCTGGTGCTGGTAACGCATTCAGAAGCGGCGGCGGCAAGGGCCGACCGGGTGCTGAAGTTATTCGCTGATGGCTTGGTCTGAAATACCCGCCGTGCTGAGACTGCTCAGCACCTTCTCCTGGCAAGAACTCAAGCACCACCCCTGGCGCAATGCCGCTGCCGTGGTGGCGGTGATGTTGGGTGTGGCGCTGGCGTTTTCGGTGCATCTCATCAATGCGTCGGCCTTGAGTGAGTTTTCGCAAGCCGTGCGCTCGGTCAACGGCCAGCCGGACTTGGAACTGCGTGCGGCCCAAGGGACGTTTGACGAAGCCGTTTTCGCCCGCGTCGCCCAGCAGCCAGACGTCAGCGTGGCCAGCCCCGTGCTGGAGCTGAGCACCTACGCACAGAACGCCAGCGGCGAACGGGTAGCGCTGCGGGTGTTGGGCGTTGATGCTTTACGGCTAGCCTCCGTGGCCCCCGAACTGATGCCCTTGCCCGCCAAGGACGCAGACCGCTTTGCCCTGTTTGCGCCCGGCGTGATTTTTTTGAACGCTGCGGCGCACGAACGCCTTGCGGGCGACAGCGTTGAATTGCAAAGCGGCGTGCGCCTGCTAAAGGTCCGTGTGGCTGGCCGTGTAGCGGCCGGTGGTGGGCCACTGGCGGTGATGGACATTGGCGCGGCGCAAGACCTGTTCGAGCGCGGTGGCGAGCTGTCGCGCATCGACCTCCAACTGCGCGCGGGCGTCGACCGCAGCGCCTTCATCCGCAAGCTGCAAAGCGCGCCAGACTGGCCGGCACAACTGCGCCTGAGCGAGCCCGGAGACGCAAGCCAACGCATCGACCAGCTGTCGCGGGCCTACCGTGTCAACCTCACGGTGCTGGCGTTGGTGGCGCTGTTCACAGGTGCTTTTTTGGTCTTTTCGGTGTTGTCGCTGAGCGTGGCGAAACGCGCTCAGCAGTTTGCGTTGCTCGGTGTGTTGGGCTTGACCGGCTCTGAGCGCTTGCGACTGGTGCTGTATGAATCGCTGCTGCTTGGCGTGGTCGGCAGCGTGGCCGGCATTGCGCTTGGAACCGGGCTGGCGGCGCTGGCCTTGCGCGTCTTGGGCGGCGACTTGGGCGGCGGTTATTTTTCGGGCATCGCACCCACTTTGCACTGGAGCAGCACGGCCGCGCTGGTGTACGGCGGGCTGGGTGTGGCGGCCGCATTAGTGGGCGGCTGGTGGCCGGCCAAAAGTGCCCAAAAATTACCGCCTGCGCAAAGCCTCAAAGGCTTGGGCGCCAGCGTGGGCGGCCGACGCAGCCACTGGTTGAGCCTGGCCTTGCTGGCGGCCAGCGGCGCGCTGGCGCTGCTGCCGCCCGTGGCCGGCATCGCGCTGGGCGCTTATTTTTCAGTCGGCTTGCTGCTGGTTGGCGGCATCACCGCACTGCCGGGTTTGATCGGCTTGTTGTACGGACGACTGAGCCCGTGGGTAGCGCACCGCGCACTGCCCATGCTGGCGGTCGAACGTGCGCGCCGCGTGCGTGAAAGCGCTGGCGTAGCGGTCAGCGGCGTGGTCGCGTCGCTGAGTTTGGCGGTGGCACTCACCGTCATGGTGGCGAGCTTTCGGCAATCGGTCACCAGTTGGCTGGACGTCGTGCTGCCGGCGGATTTGTACGTCCGTACTTCAGTGAGTGCAGCCGCCAGTGACAGCGCTTATTTCAGCCCCGACTTCGTTCAGCGCGTGGCCGCCGTGCCGGGCGTGCAGCGCGTCAGTACGCTGCGCGTGACGCAGCTCTTGCTCAACCCGGCGCAACCGGCAGTGGCGCTGATTGCCCGCGACTTGCAGGACCCTGCCCGTGCCCTGCCCTTGGTTGACGACGCCTTGGCCGTGCCGGCAGGCGCCATCGGGATTTATGTGAGCGAGCCGATGCGGGATCTTTACCAAGCCAAGTTGGGCGGCTTTTTTGAGCCGCTGTCGCTTGCATTTGGAGCGGGTTTCACAAGCAGCGCTGCGCCGTCTGCGCCCACCTCTGCGACTCTCCCCAAGCGGTTTTTTGTCGCCGGCGTGTGGCGCGATTACGCGCGACAGTTTGGCGCCATCGCCATCGACCAAGCTGACTTTGTGCGGCTCACCGGCGACCAGCGTGTCAATGACCTCGCAATCTGGCTGACGCCTAATTCCAGTGATGCCAGCGAAGCCGCGATCCAACAAGCTATCCGGGACATCCCGGAACACGCCCCGGGCGCAGGCAAGCTGATTGAATTTGCCTCGGCCAGCCAAATCCGTACCACCTCGCTGCGTATTTTTGACCGCAGTTTTGCCGTCACTTACTGGCTGCAGGCCGTCGCCATCGCGATCGGTCTGTTTGGCGTGGCCGCCAACTTCAGCGCCCAGGTGTTGGCCAGGCGCAAAGAGTTTGGCCTGCTGGCGCACTTGGGTCTGACGCGCCGGCAAATATTGACGGTGGTGGCGGGTGAAGGTGCCGCCTGGACGGTCATGGGGTCGATCGCGGGTTTGGCGCTGGGACTGGCGGTGTCGGTGGTGTTGGTGCACGTGGTCAACCCACAAAGTTTCCACTGGACGATGGACCTGCAAGTGCCGTGGCTGCGCTTGTTCGGTTTGTGCGCTGCAGTGGTGTTGGCAGGCACCTTGACCGCCTGGCTGGCAGGCCGCGCAGCCGCCAGCGCCGACGCCGTGCTGGCGGTCAAAGAAGACTGGTAAGGGCTCTTGACTGACAACAGCACGGGCTGTTCTCTCGTCTTTTAGCCCCCTCTTTCTGCCACTATTTCTGCATAACTTCAAGAACAAGCAGAACACGCCTCGAGACGGGCAAACCAACTTTTCGAAGCGTTACCTCGGTGACGTTTTCTCTAAGTTTTGTGTGGTCAAAACGTCACATTCGAAGCTTAGGATGAAGCCACTTCTTATCAGCACATCCCCATTTTGTTCAGGACATTCACCATGGCCAGTTCACAGTACCGCATTGAAAGTAGCAGTCCTCTGCGCGGCAGTCTGTTGCCGCACAACAATTCTCGGCAGATTTACAACGACCGCGGCTTAGCCGTGGCGGTCGCCGTGAAAAGCTTGACCGACCCAACCCGCCAGCACATCCGAGTGGTGCATGTGGACACGGGTGAAGTGGTGTTTGAGACCGACCCGATCGTTCACGACCACCCGGCTTGAGGGATCCCATTCGCTCAGACCCTTGACGCCACCAGACCAAGTCCGTGCTGCGAGAATCGCCGCATGACTCTGAACCTTCCATGCTGACGCGGCGGACCCTTGTGGTTGCCAGCGCGGCGGGCATGGCTTCGGCCAGTGCGCCATTTTCTGCATGGGCTTTGCCCACGCGCACGCTGCGCTTTCCACGCGACCACGGCGCGCATCCGGAGCTGCGCACCGAGTGGTGGTACATCACCGGCCACGCCCGCAGCCGCTCGGCAGACGGCCGTGAGTTTGGTTTTCAGCTGACGTTTTTTCGCTCCCGTGTGGATGCCACCCAAACCATGCTGTCAAAGTTTGCGGCGCAGCAACTCATCTTTGCGCATGCCGCCGTGACCGACGTACGAGGCCAAAAACTCTGGCACGACCAGCGCATTGCCCGTGCCGGTTTTGGTGTGGCCACCGCCAGCACCGAAGATACCCAACTCAAGCTGAATGACTGGACTTTGCAGCGCGACACGGCTGAGCCCAGCCGCTACCACGCCAGCTTGCCGAGCCAAGACTTCGCGCTACAACTGCAAATGAATGAAACACAGCCGCTGATGTTGCAGGGCCAAAACGGCTTGTCGCGCAAAGGGCCAGAGGCGCGTCAAGCCAGCTACTACTACAGCCAACCACAACTGAGCACCAGCGGCAAGATCACGCTGCAAGGGCAGACTTTCGACGTGACGGGGACAGCTTGGCTAGACCACGAATGGAGCGAAGAACTGCTGCACCCCGACGCCCAAGGCTGGGACTGGATCGGCATGAACTTAGACGACGGCAGCGCGCTCACCGCCTTTCGGCTGCGTACGGCCAGCGGCAGCGCGCTCTGGGACGGCGGCTCTTTCCGCTCAGCCAAAGGCGAGTTGACGATCTTCAAACGTGGTGAACTGAGCTTCAAACCGCTGCGGCGTTGGACCAGCCCGCTGACGCAGGCGAGCTACCCGGTCGAGTGGGAGCTGCGCACGCCCAGCCAGGTTTATAGCGTCAAAGCCAGCATCGACAACCAAGAGCTCGACAGCCGCTCATCCACCGGCGCGGTGTATTGGGAAGGCCTCAGCGAGCTGTTGGACAGCCAAGGCCGGCGGGTCGGGCGCGGCTACCTGGAGATGACCGGCTACGCGGCGGCGCTGCGGCTTTAAAGTCGCGCAATTCTCCCTCCGTCAATGCGCCCCACTGGCAGCATCAGCGCTGCCTTTGCTGGCATGTGCGCTGCGATCACGTCGCGTCAAAAAGATCAGTGGAATCAAGGCCAGAAAAATCAGCGATGACGCGTAAAACACATCTGACGCGGCCAGCATGTAGGCCTGCTGATCGACCAGCCGGTTGATGCTGCCGAGGGCTTGTTCTGGCGTCAGGCCGGCGCTGGCCAAACCCGTCAGCGCGCTGCTGGTCGCCGAGCTGACCGGGTTGACCGCGTCGCTGAGCTGCGCATGGTGCAGCGCGGCGCGGTCTTGCCAGACGGTGGTGGCGATCGAGGTGCCGAACGAACCAGCCAGAATGCGCACAAAGTTCGACAGGCCAGAGGCCGCCGGAATTTTGTCGGGCGAGATACCCGACAAGGTGATGGTCACCAACGGAATGAAAAAACAAGCCATGGCAATGCCCTGAATCACGGTGGGGATCAAGATGGTGCCAATGTCAGCTTGGGTGTTGAAGTTCGAGCGCATCCACAAGACCACCGCGAAGACCACAAAAGACAAGAGGGCGAGTCGACGTGGATCTAACCTTTGGATGTTCTTGCCAACGACAGGCGACAGCAGCAAAGCCAGCAACCCAACCGGTGCCAGGACAATGCCGGCCTGCGTGGCGGTGTAGCCCATGTACTGCTGAAGCCACAGCGGCAACAGCACCACATTGCCAAAAAAGAGGCCGTAACCCACCGACAAGGCGAGAGCCCCAGCCCAAAAATTGCGACTTTTGAACAGCGTCAAGTCGACTACCGGATGCACCTCGGTCAGCTCCCAAATGACGAAAGTGACCAGCCCAACCAGAGCCACCAAGCCGAGCACCACCACTTCGGGCGAATGGAACCAATCCAGTTCCTGACCTTTGTCGAGCATGATTTGCAGTGCGCCGACCCACAGCACCAGCAGGGCCAAACCGATGGTGTCAATCGGCAGTTTGCGAACCGTGCTTTCACGATGGCGAAAGATCCGCCAAGTGATGAAGGCCGAGGCAAAACCAACAGGAATATTGATATAAAAAATCCACGGCCAAGCCACGTTGTCGGTGATCCAGCCGCCCAGCAGTGGTCCCAGCACCGGTGCAACCAGCGTCGTCATCGACCACATCGCCATCGCCAGTCCGGCCAGTGCGCGCGGATAACTCGACAGCAGCAATGACTGCGACAGCGGAATCAAAGGCCCTGCCACCAAGCCCTGCAAGACGCGAAAAATAATCAGTGTGGTCATGTTCGGCGCAAGGCCACACAGCCACGAAGCGATCACAAACAAAATCACGCTGGTGGTGAACAGCCGGACTTGTCCAAAGCGCTGCGACAGCCAACCTGTCAGGGGCACCGCAATCGCATTGGCCACACCAAAACTGGTGATGACCCACGTGCCTTGGTTCGGACTGACGCCGAGGTCGCCAGCGATCGCCGGCAGCGACACATTGGCAATCGACGAGTCCAGCACATTCATGAAGGTGGCCGCGGACAGTGCCAAGGTGCCCCAGAGTCGGGCCGAGCCCGTCAAGGGTTCGTAGACGACCGCCGGTGTCGGCGCTGGCGCGGGTGACGTGTTCGCGCTGTCAGCGCTGGGTGCTTGAGCCATGAAACTTCGCCGTCAGGTCAGTGAGCAGATGGATGGGCCTGACCGACCGGACCCGCGTTGGCTGCAATCACTCGGCGCACATCGGCGTTGGCAGCTTCGGCGGTGTGGTCGCTCAAAGCGCTGGCCAACGGTGCCGCGACAGGCACATCGGCCAGCACTTTGCCACTCTGATCGGTCACATCAATGTCCACGTTCATCGACAAGCCCACACGCAAGGGCTTGCCTGCGAGCTGCTGTGCATCGAGAGCGATGCGCACGGGGACGCGCTGCACCACCTTGATCCAGTTACCGGTGGCGTTTTGTGCGGGCAGCAGTGAAAAAGCCGCACCCGTGCCAATACCAATGCCCGTCACGACACCCTTGTAGTCGACTTTTTTGCCGTACAGGTCCGCCACCAGAGTGGCCGGCTGGCCAATGCGGATATGGCGCAACTGCACTTCCTTGAAGTTCGCATCCACCCAGACGTTGCTGAGCGGAATCACGGCCATTAGCGGCGTGCCGGCAGCGACACGCTGGCCCAACTGAACTGAGCGCCTGGCGACATAGCCGTCGACCGGAGACAGCAAGGCCGTGCGTTGCGTCGCTAAATGCGCTTCGCGCACCTTGGCCGCGGCCAGTTGCACGCTCGGATGCAACTCGAGATTCGTGCCATCGGTCAGCGCCTGATTGCTGATGAGTTGTTCGCGCGCCGCGTTGACGCCGGCCTCAGCTGCGGCCAAGGCGCTGCGTGCGGTGGTCAGCTGTGATTGCGCGTGGTTGAGCTCTTCTTTGGACACGGCGCCATTGCCGCCTAGCGACTGGCGACGGTTCAGGTCGTCTGTAGCACGCGCTACGTCGCCCTGCGCCCGCAACACTTCGGCGTCGCGTAAGCGGACTTGCGCAGCGAGTGCGCCGTTGTTGGCGTAGAGCGTGCGCACTTGGCGCACGGCTTGAGCCAGACCTGCTTCAGCCTGATCGAGCGCGACGCGGGCATCGGCCGGGTCGAGCTGCACCAGCGGCTGGCCAGCTTTCACGAAGTCAGTGTCATCCGCCAGAATAGCCATCACCGTGCCGCCGATTTGCGGTGTGATTTGGATCACATGGCCTTGCACGTAGGCGTTGTCGGTGGCTTCGTAATGGCTGGCAACAACGTAGTCGTAAATGCCCCAGGCCACGCCACCGAGCACGACCACACTGGCAAGCACGATGAGGGCCTTCTTGCGCTGTGCACTTTTGGTGTTCAAGGTCGACGGTTGCGCGGCGGCAGGAGATGGGGCTGCGGTCATGGAAGTGCTTTCAGAGAATACGGAGGAAATAAGAAATGAAATGTGCGATAGGCTGAAAAGATCGTGCGCTCAGCGGGCAGCCACAAAACGGCTGGCCTCACCGCCGCCCAGGGCGTGCATCAGCAGCACACGGGTCTCCAGTGCGCGCGCAGCAAGGTCAACACCGACACGGCGTTGATTCAACACACCGGTTTCGGCGTTCAAAACCGTCAGGTAATTGGTCACTCCGGCCTGGTAGCGTTGCAGGGCAATCGCGTAGGCGGCCTCTGCGGCAGCTTGCGCGGCGCCTTGCTCGGTTTGCTGACGCTGCACGGCTTGCGTTGACGTGACTTGATCGGCGACATCACGGGCCGCGTCGATCACGGCAGCGTGATAGCTTTCAACCGCCGCATCCAGCTCGGCCGTCTTGCCTCGCAAATTGGCACGCAAGCGGCCGGCGTCAAAAATCGGCAAGCGCAGCGCCGAGCCAACGCCCCATTGCTGACTGCCACCATTGAGCAGCGACGGCAAACCAATGCTCGAAAAGCCGGCAAAACCCACTAAATTAATGTTCGGATAAAACTGGGTTTTGGCGTTGCGCACGTCGTTGCCGGCGGCTTCGACACGCCAGCGTGCCGCGACGATGTCGGGGCGGGTGCCAAGTACGTCTGCCGGAATCGTGCCGCTGAGCGCGGGCTGCCGAATCGCACTCAAGCGGGTCGGTGCTGCGGCCAAAGCGCTGCTGTCGGTGTCGCCCAACAAGGCCGCGAGCGCATGGCGCGTCAACGCGGTTTGCTCGGCCAGGGTTTCGAGTTGCAGGCGCGCTTCGGGCAGACCGGCTTCGCTCAGTCGCAGCTCAAGTCGGGTGTCTAACCCGGCTTCGACGCGGCCCTGCACCAGTTGCAGCGCTTGTTGGCGCTGGGCCAAGGCACGCTCGGCCACGGCCGTTTGGGCATCCAGCCGGGCCCACTGAAAATAAGTCCTTGCCACGTGGCTGGCAAGCAGCACGTGCGCGGCCTGCGCATCGGCTTCAGCCGCCTTGGCGGTGCCCAAAGCAGCGTCCAGCGCCGCCCGGTACTTGCCGAAAAAATCAAGCTCCCAGCTCGCCGTGAGTTGGGCCGTGCCAGTGTCTCGTACAGCGCCAGCAAACGGCGGCGGCACCATGCCGTTGGCGGTGAAACGCTGCTGGGTCAGGTCGACTTGCACGCCAACTTGCGGCAAGGTTGCGCCCTTGGCGACCTCCATCACAGCCTGCGAACGGGCCAGCCGGGCTTGTGCGAGTTTGAGGCTGGGACTGTTGGCCAAGGCGCGGGCCTGCAACCGGTCAAGCTGCTCATCACCGAAATCTCGCCACCAGTCAGCGCGTACCTGCAGTGCCGCAGCCTTGTCTTGCGCCGATGCGATCACCGGTTCATGCAGTTGGGATTGCTGTTGAATACCAGAGAAGTCGGCGCAAGCACTCAAGCCCGCAACCAGCAAGGCAAGCACTAAAAGGCGGGGCGCAAAGCGCGGTGAAAAGTGCGGAGAAGTGAATTCGTTGGCGTTCATGGCGTGGCTGGTTATTTTTTGTCGGCTGCAACTTGTAGCGTTTTTGCGTTGTCGAGAATGCGGCTCAGATAGCCCTTCAAGGCAGTCCACTCGGCGTGAGAAAACCCCGCCAGATATGCATTTTGAACATCACTGAGGATGGCAGGAATGTCCTCTGCGGCGGCACGGCCCGCATCGGTCAGCTCAAGGTTGACGACGCGCCTGTCGTCCGACGAGCGGACGCGGCGGCACAGGTCTTTGGCTTCCAGACGGTCAAGCAGACGTGTCATGGAACCCGCGTCGTGGTTGCACTCGCGCGCCAGTTCAGCGACGGTCGTGGCCACGCCCAAGTGCAGCTTGTACAAGGGCAGCCATTGCGCATTGGTCAGCCCGGTGGGTTCGAGTTTGTGCTCAATACTCTGCGCCATGAGTGACAGGCTGAGGCGCATCATGTGGCCGACGCTGTCGGCAGGCGTGTAGGTTTCAGCCGCGTAAAACGAAGCCACCTCCACACCTGCGGGCTTGACCGACGGCTTTTTTACAGGGGTTGTCGAAGTGGGCATGCGGCGAATATTAATTGCCTAAGCAATTATTGTCAACAACAATGTTTGTCGCGTCAAATTAATCGTTAAAATCTGAGCATGCCCACCCCGTCCGCAACTTCTTCTGCCACCCAGCCCGTCAAGGGCTCACCCAAATCGCTCTCCGGGCTGTTGCCCTTTTTGCGGCCTTACCGGGGTCGCATCTTTTTAGCGCTGCTGTTTCTCACACTGGCGGCGGGTGCCACCTTGCTGTTCCCACTGGCGCTGCGCAGCCTGATCGACGGCGGTATGTCAGAGGCCGACAAGGGCGAGCAGCTGATGGCCGTGCGAACCCACTTTTTTGAGCTGTTTGCCGTGGCAACCGCCTTGGGTCTTTTTTCAGCCGGTCGGTTTTACCTGGTCAGCTGGCTCGGCGAAAGAGTCACGGCTGATTTGCGCAACGCGGTCTATTCGCATGTGCTCAAGCAAAGTCCTGAGTTTTTTGAAACCACGCAAACTGGCGAAGTGTTGTCGCGTCTGACGACCGACACCACGCTGGTGCAAGCGGTGGTGGGTTCGTCCCTGAGCATGGGGCTGCGCAATGCGGTGATGGGCTTGGGCGCCTTGGCCATGCTGATTTACACCAACCCATTCGTGATGGTTCAGGTCTTCGGCGTGCTGGTCTTGATTGTCTTGCCGAGCGTCTGGTTTGGTCGGCGCGTGCGCAAGTTGTCGCGCGCCAGCCAAGACCGCGTGGCCGACTCCAGCGCCATCGCCGCCGAAGTGCTGAACGCGATTCCGGTGGTGCAAAGCTACACCGCCGAAGCCCGCGAATCTGCGCGTTTTGACAAGTCAACCGGCGATGCTTTTCAGGTGGCCGTGCGTCGCACTGCAGCGCGTTCGGTGCTGGTGGCCTTCATCATCATCGCGACTTCGGCGGCCTTGTTGTGGGGCCTGTACCAAGGCACGCAAGCGGTGGTGCGCGGCGACATCACCGCCGGCGCCTTGGGCCAGACCGTGCTCTACGTGATCATTCTTGCAAGTGCTTTTGCGGTGCTGGGCGAGGTCTACGGCGACTTGCTGCGCGCTGCTGGCGCGACCGAGCGCTTGATGGAGTTGCTGAGCAGCCGCTCACCGATTTCGTCCCCGGCGAAGCCAGTCAAAGCACCCGCACCCCAAGCCGGCAGCGCCGTGTCTTTTGAGGCTGTGACGTTTCATTACCCGTCGCGCCCGGCGCAGGCGGCTTTGAGTGATTTCACGCTCCATGTTGCACCCGGCGAAACCGTTGCCATCGTCGGCCCCAGCGGCGCGGGCAAGAGCACGGTGTTTCAGTTGTTGCTGCGCTTTTACGATCCGCTGTCGGGCCAGATCACGCTGGACGGCGTCGCCACCCCTCAGATGGACTTGCACGCGCTGCGTGAACGCATCGGCATCGTGCCGCAAGACGCTGTGATTTTTTCCAACAGCGCACTCGAGAACATTCGTTACGGCAAGCCCAACGCCTCTGACGACGAAGTCAAAGCCGCGGCAGAGGCTGCATTCGCGCACGAGTTCATCATGGCCTTGCCAGAGGGCTACGACACCTTTTTGGGCGAGCGCGGCGTGCGCTTGTCGGGCGGCCAGCGGCAACGCATCGCCATTGCCCGCGCGATGCTCAAAAACCCACCGCTGCTGCTGCTAGACGAAGCCACCAGCGCGCTCGACGCTGAAAGTGAACGCATGGTGCAGGCGGCGCTGGAGTCGGCCATGCGCGGGCGCACCACCTTGGTGATTGCGCATCGGCTGGCCACCGTGCAGCAAGCCGACCGCATTCTCGTGCTCGACCACGGCAGATTGGTGGAGCAAGGCAGCCACGTTGAGCTGGTGAGGCAAGGCGGAATTTACGCGCGACTGGCGGAGCTGCAGTTCACGAGCTAAGGCAAAAAGCCTTATTGCAGCGTCTCTTTGAGCGACGCGGGCATCGGCAAGGGCAGCACCGAGATGCCTTCTTCGAGCAGGGCCACGGCTTCTTCGCGAGAGGTTTGCCCGCGAATGCTGCGCTCATCGGCTTCGCCGTAATGCATCTGCCGCGCGACTTCAGCAAAGTGGCTGCCAACGTCTTCGGTGTTGGCCATCACTTGGCGCACCATCTTCAGCCAATCGCCCTGCATGTCTTGCAGGACTTGGCGGTCCTGTGGGGAAAAGTCGGGCGGGGTTGCTTGTGCCGGCACAAGTTCGGTTGAGGTTGGCGTGCCCTGCCCGCCTGCGACTGAGGCGCTTGGCGCAGAGGGCGATGCCGGCGGTTTGAGTGGCGGCACTGCACCCAAATTCAATCGCGGCGCGCTGAGTTGCTTGCTGATGCTGACGTCACCGCACAGAGGGCATTCCACCAAGCCACGGGCCAGCTGGCTCTGGAAATCGTCTTCGGATGCGAACCAGCCTTCAAACACATGCTGGTGGGCACACTTCAGATCAAGAACTTTCATGACGTGATTGTGAGGCGAAATTCAAACGCTGACCCAGTCCAGCGGCCATGCCCCTGAACGCACATTTTGCAGCCACAAGGCGCCACTCAAAGTCTTGGCATCGGTGACGCGGCCGTCACGGCACCACTGCAACAGCTCGTCGGCCGTGGCGCTGAACACATCTAAAAACTCGCCTGGATCGAGCTGACGCTGGCCGGCGGTCAAGTCGCGGGCAAACCAAATGTCAATGAATTCGGTGGAGTAAGAAATCACCGGGTGCAAGACCCCGGCACGCGCCCATTGCTTGGCCGTGTAGCCGGTTTCTTCCAGCAGTTCACGGCGGGCGCAGACCAGCGATGCTTCGCCGGCATCAAGTTTGCCCGCTGGAAACTCAACCATCACCGACTGCACCGGGTAGCGGAACTGACGCTCCAGCACCAATTTGCCATCAGGCAACTCGGCGATCACCATCACGGCGCCGGGATGAATCACGTATTCGCGGGTCGCCACTGAACCATCGGGGAGCCGAACTGTGTCGCGAAAAGCGTGCAAAAAATTGCCGCGCAACAGCTCTTCACTGTCGACGCGGGTTTCTCTGAGGTGCGCGTCGTCAGCCAGCGGACTCATCGCAGTTTGAACAGGTAGCGGTAGACAAAACCCGGAAAGGCGAATGTGACAAAGAGCGTGCCGGTGATGGCGTAGAACTCCCAGCCTTGGGGCGCGATTTGGCCAGCACGGTGCTCCAACCCCAGCGCGACGGCGCCGGCGATGAAATACCAGAGCACCAATTCAAGCAGTCGCAGTGCAAGTGATTTCGGCTCTTTCAAGCCATAAAACGCCATGAATCGACCACTCAGGAAAGGTAAATTTGCAGCCAGCAAAGACAGCAACACCACCAACCAGACCGGAATAGTTTGACCCATGCTTATGAGCTGACCAGCGACTTGACCAGCGTGGCAATGGCATCGCCGCACAAGGTCATGAGACCGCCTGGCGCCATGCCGAGCAAGAGCAGCAGCGCACCATTCAGAGTCAGCACGATGCGGGCATCGGCGCGCGCAAGAATGCTTGTTGGCATGCCCGCTTGCGGCTCATCAAAATACATCACCTTGATCACGCGCAAGTAATAGAAAGCGCCGATCAACGAGGCCAGGACGGCAAACACAGTCAACACCAGATAGCTGGTTTGCTGCGCGGCCATCAGCGATTGCAAGACCGCCAGCTTGGCGTAAAAACCAACCAGCGGCGGAATGCCAGCCAGCGAAAACATACTCAACGCCATGACACCGGCGAACAGTGGGCTGCGTTGGTTCAGGCCGGCAAGATCGGAAATCTCTTCTGCCTCGTAGCCCTGACGAGCCAACAGCAAAATAATGCCAAACGCTGCCAGCGTGGTCAGCACATAAGTGATGACATAGAACATAGCCGCACCATAGGCAGACTCCGCATTCAGCTGGTGCCCGTTGACGACACCCGCCATCATGGCCAACAGCAAGAAACCCATCTGGGCGATGGTCGAAAAAGCCAACATGCGCTTCAGGTTGGTTTGCGCGATGGCGGCGAAGTTACCAATCAGCAAAGAACCAACGGCCAGCACGGCCAGCATTTGTTGCCAGTCGATCGCCAGCGGTAACATGCCCTGCACCAAGAGGCGCATGCAAATGGCGAAGGCGGCCAACTGTGGCGCAGCGCCAATCAGCAGCGTCACAGCGGTCGGAGCGCCTTGGTAAACGTCGGGCAACCACATGTGAAAAGGCACGGCACCGAGTTTGAACGCCAGACCGGCGACGATGAAGACCAGACCAAAGACCAACACCTGGTGCTTGACCTGACGGCTGGCGATCGCCTGAAACACCTCATGCACATTGAGCGAACCCGTCGCACCGTAAATCATCGACAGGCCGTAGAGCAAAAAGCCCGAAGCCAGCGCACCCAACACAAAGTACTTCATGGCCGCTTCGGTCGCTGTGGCGTTGTCACGCCGCAGCGCCACCAAGGCATAGCTCGACAGCGTCATGAGCTCCAAGCCCATGTAGATGATCAAGAAGTTGTGGCCCGAGATCATCACAAAAATACCGAGCAGCGAAAAAAGACTCAGCGTGAAGTACTCACCGCCGCGCGACATCATGTCGCGGTCAGCGGAGTAAGGTCGGCCGTAGACCAGCGAGACCATCACGGCGATCGCGGCAAAAGACTTCAGCCAGTTGCCCATCGGGTCGCTGACGACCATGTTGCCAAAGCCGTAGATCGTCTCACCGTGCATTGCATAAAACGCTTGCAAGGCAGCCACGCCGGCCAGGGTCAGCAGCGTCAAGATGTAGGTCGTGCCGCGCAGGGGTGTCTTCACTCCGAGGTCAACCAGCGCAATCACGCAAGCCATGATCAGCAAGATGATTTCGGGATAAACGGTGAACCAGCTAAAGGTGTCAATCATCGGAATTCTTTTGAAATGTTGTTCTCGGGAGCGGCGCTTAGTTCAGCTTTGAGGCAGCCACATGCTTGAGCAAGTCAAGCACAGAGGCGTCCATCACATCGGTAAACGGTTTCGGGTAGATGCCCATGTACAGCACGGCAATCGCCAACAAAGACAGCATCAAGATCTCGCGGCCGTTGATGTCTTTGAGGTGTTTGACGTCTTCATTGGCGACCGGACCCAGGTAGACGCGCTTGAACATCCAGAGCGTGTACGCCGCGCCAAATATCAGCGCCGAAGCTGCCGCCATACCGACCCAGAAGTCGAACTGAATAGCACCCAAAATAACCATCCACTCACCCACGAAACCCGCCGTGCCGGGCAAACCGCAGTTGGCCATGGCAAACAGCAGCGCAAAAGCAGCGAACTTGGGCATGGTGTTGATGACCCCGCCGTAGCTGGCAATCTCACGCGAATGCACGCGGTCGTACAACACGCCAATGCTCAAGAACATGGCCGCTGACACAAAGCCGTGCGCCACCATCTGCACGATACCGCCGGACACGCCCAATGGGTTGAAGATGAAGAAACCCAGGGTGACAAAACCCATGTGCGCTACCGACGAATACGCCACCAGCTTTTTCATGTCCTTTTGAACCATCGCCACCAGACCGACGTAAATCACAGCAGTCAGCGACAGCGCAATCAGCAACCAAGCCCACTCACGGGAAGCGTCGGGTGCAATCGGCAGTGAGAAGCGCAAAAATCCATAGGCACCCAGTTTCAGCATGATCGCCGCCAGCACGGCTGAGCCGCCTGTGGGGGCTTCCACGTGAACGTCGGGCAACCAAGTGTGGACGGGCCACATCGGTACCTTCACCGCAAAAGCCGCCAGAAAAGCGAAAAACAACATCGTCTGTACCGGGCCGCTCAACGGCAGTTGGTGCCAAGTGGCCAGGTCAAAACTGCCACCCGATTTGATGTACAAAAAGACCAGCGCGACCAGCATCAACAAGGAGCCGAGCAAGGTGTACAAAAAGAACTTGAAGGCGGCGTAAATTTTGTTCGGGCCGCCCCAGATACCGATGATCAGGTACATCGGGATCAAGGTAGCTTCAAAGAACACGAAAAACAGCAGGCCGTCGAGCGCCGAAAAAACGCCAATCATGAGTCCGCTGAGGATCATGAACGCGCCCATGTACTGGTTCACGCGCTTGGTGATCGACTCCCAGCTGGCGATGACTACCACCACGTTGATGAACGCGGTGAGCAGCACAAACCACAGCGAAATGCCGTCTACGCCGAGGTGGTAGTTGACGTTGAAGCGATCAATCCAAGACTGATTTTCAACAAACTGCATGGCCGATGAGCCAAGCTGAAAGCGCGAGTACAGCGGCAAGGTGATGAGAAAGCTGATGAGCGAACCGATCAGCGCCACCCAGCGCACTGCCCGCGCTTGCTCGTCACGACCGATAGCCAACAGCACCATTCCGAAAAAGATAGGCGTCCAAATCGCCAGGCTCAACAAACCCATTTTTGTTCTTCTTTCTTGTCTGTTATTTGTTCAGCCAGACGAAATACGTCATCAGTACAAAAATACCGATGATCATTCCGAACGCGTAGTGGTAAATGAAGCCTGATTGCAGGCGCCGCACAAGACTCGACATCCAAGCCATCAGCTTCCACGAACCATTGACCAAGGCGCCGTCAATAATGGCTTGATCGCCACCCTTCCACAGGCCCATACCCAAAGCGCGCGCACCGCGGGCCAGCACGTTTTCATTGAACCAGTCGAGGTAGTACTTGTTCTCGAGCAAGGTGTCGATCGGCTGCGCGATACGCTTGATGGCAGTCGGCAACGCAGGGTTCACCATGTACATGTAATAGGCCAAGACCACGCCAGACAGTGCCAGCCAAAAAGGCATCGACGACAAGCCGTGCACGGCCATTTGCATCGGTCCGTGGAACAGCTGCGCGAGTTCTTCCATCCCTGGGTGCTTCTCGAGGTTGATGTGAATGGCGTCTTTGAAGAAGTCCCCAAACAACATCGGCTCAATCGCGAAGTAACCAATCAGCGCCGACGGAATCGCCAGCAGCACCAGCGGCAGTGTCACCACCCAAGGCGATTCGTGCGGTTTGTCTGCCGCGTGGCCGTGGTGGCCGTGGTGGCCGTCGTCGTGATGCGCATCGTGGTGGGCATCCGGGTTCTGGTCGTAACGTTCCTTGCCGTGAAAGACCAGAAAGTACAAGCGGAAGGAATAAAAGGCCGTGACGAAGACACCCGCCAGCACCGCGAAGTATGCAAAGCTAGCGCCTGCCAGATGGCTTTCATGAACCGCTTCAATGATGCTGTCTTTGGAGTAAAAACCAGCGAACAGCGGCGTGCCGATCAATGCCAGTGAACCCACCAAGGAGGTGATCCAGGTGATCGGCATGTACTTGCGCAGACCGCCCATCCAGCGAATGTCTTGGTTGTGGTGAACGCCCATGATGACCGAGCCAGCCGCCAGGAACAGCAACGCCTTGAAGAAGGCGTGCGTCATGAGGTGGAACACCGCCACCGAATAAGCCGAAGCGCCCAAGGCCACCGTCATGTAACCCAATTGCGAGAGTGTCGAGTAAGCCACCACGCGCTTGATGTCGTTTTGGATGATGCCCAGAAAACCCATGAACAGCGCGGTGATGGCACCGATGATCATGATGAAGCTGAGTGCCGTGTCGCTCAACTCGAAGATCGGTGACATCCGAGCCACCATGAAAATACCAGCGGTCACCATGGTCGCCGCGTGAATCAGCGCCGAGATCGGGGTCGGGCCTTCCATCGAGTCGGGCAACCACACGTGCAGCGGGAACTGGGCCGACTTGCCCATCGCGCCAATGAACAGGCAAATGCTGATGACCGTGACCAGCATCCAACCCGTGCCCGGCAGTGTCAGCAGCGCCAGCGCGTCGGTCTTGGCAAAAGCCTCGGTGTAATTCAGGGTGCCGGCGTAGGCCGCGATCAGGCCAATGCCGAGAATGAAGCCGAAGTCACCCACACGGTTGACCAAGAACGCCTTCATGTTGGCAAAAATGGCTGTCGGTTTGTTGAACCAGAAACCAATCAGCAGATAGGACACCAAGCCCACGGCCTCCCAGCCGAAGAACAGCTGCAGCATGTTGTTGCTCATGACCAGCATCAGCATGGAGAAGGTGAACAGCGAGATGTAGGCAAAGAAGCGGTTGTAGCCGGCGTCTTCTTTCATGTATCCGATGGTGTAGAGGTGGACCATCAACGAGACGAAGGTGACCACCACCATCATCATGGCGGTCAAGCCATCGACCAGAAAGCCGATTTCCATCTTCAGGCCGCCAACGACCATCCAGGTGTAGAGCGTTTCGTTGAAGCGCGCGCCATCGATGGCGACACTTTGCAGCGTCAGGGCAGACAACACAAAGGCCACGAACACGCCCAGAATGGTCAGGCTGTGGGTCAAGCGGCGACCGATCAGGTTGCCACCCAAGGCAGTGCCCAAAATACCGGCCAGCAAGGAGCCGACCAGCGGTGCCAGAGGCACGGCCAACAAGGTGGAGGCGGATAGAGTTTGACTCATCTTGTGTTCTTATTTACTCAAAAAATGGTCGGCGAAAAATCGCAACGGAAACCGGAACTGCAAAATCGTTCAACAACATACTCAACCCTTGAGCGTGTTGAGTTCATCCACATTGATGCTGGCCTTGTTGCGGAACAAGAGCACCAAGATGGCCAAGCCAATCGCCGACTCTGCAGCGGCAACGGTCAGGATGAAGAAAACAAATATCTGGCCGGCCATGTCGTTCAAGTAATACGAGAACGCCACGAAGTTCATGTTGACGGCCAGCAGCATCAGCTCGATGGCCATCAGCAAAACAATGAGGTTTTTGCGGTTCAGGAAAATGCCGATCACCGACAGCGCGAACAACATCGCGCCGAGTGAGAGAAAGTGTCCAAGGGTGATCATGCTTTTTTCTCCTCGACTGGCGCGACAACAGGTTCGGGCTCAGGGGCAGCCATGGTCGGGTTCATTTTCACGAGACGCACACGGTCTGCGCTCTTGACGCGAATCTGATCCGCCGGGTTGATCGACTTGGAGTCTTTACGCTGGCGCAGCGTCAGCGCAATCGCCGCGATCATGGCGACCAACAAAATCGCAGCGGCCACCTCCAGCGGGTACAGGTACTCTGAATACAGCAGCTTGCCGAGCTCTTTGGTGTTGGACAACTGCACGGCTACCTCGCCGACGGCGAGCACAGTTCTTGGCGGCTCACTGAGGCGAAAACCGCCCATCAGCACGGCCGCCATTTGCAGCGCGATCAAGGCGCCGACGCCTGCAGCCAGCGGAAAATGTTTCCAGAAACCCTTGCGCATGCCGTCGAGGTTGATGTCCAGCATCATCACCACGAAGAGGAACAACACCATCACAGCGCCAACGTAGACCAGCACCAGCGTGATCGCTAAGAACTCGGCTTTCAGCAACATCCACAGCGCCGAAGCCTGAAAAAAGGCCAGCACCAGATAGAGCGCAGCATGAACCGGATTGCGGGCGGTGATGACTTTGAAGGCGGCGAATAAAAGCACCGCGGCAAAGGCATAAAAAAGACCTGTATGAGCGTCCATGTTGTTGTGGATTCTTTCGTGCGGGCAGCAAGGTGGTCGAAGTCAGGAGGAATCGGGAGGGCTGAGCGGGTGGCTTAACGGTTCGATTAGCGGTATTTGGCGTCAACCGCCTTGTTGGCTGCAATCTCAGCTTCGTAACGATCGCCGACAGCCAGCAACATGTCTTTGGTGAAGTACAGGTCACCGCGTTTTTCACCGTGGTATTCGAGGATGTGGGTTTCGACAATCGAGTCCACCGGGCAGCTCTCTTCGCAGAAGCCACAAAAAATGCACTTGGTCAGGTCGATGTCGTAGCGCGAGGTGCGGCGGCTGCCGTCTTCACGCACATCCGATTCGATCGTGATGGCCATGGCCGGGCAGACCGCTTCGCAGAGCTTGCAGGCAATGCAACGCTCTTCACCGTTGTCATAACGACGCAGCGCATGCAAACCCCGGAAACGCGGACTCTGCGGCGTTTTTTCTTCAGGAAACAAAACCGTGATCTTGCTCTTAAACATGTACTTGCCGGTCAGGGCCATGCCCTTCAACAGCTCAATGAGCATGAAGCTCGAGACAAAATCTTTGACAGAAGCGACTGACATATTAATTTCTCTCAATCAAAAGACGCACGATCTGAATCTCCACGCCAGCAAGGGCCGCGGAACCGGCTTCGCCGGGCCGCAGGCGCAGCGGCCCCCACGGGGGGCAGCGCATTACACGAAGTGAAAAGCGTGGGGGCCATAGTCACCAAATAGAGTAAGGCGTCTGCATCCAAGCCGCCACCACGATCAACCAGATCAGCGTGACGGGGATGAAAATCTTCCAGCCCAAACGCATGATCTGGTCATAGCGAAAGCGTGGGAAGGTGGCCCGCACCCACAAGAATATGGTGACCACGACAAAGGATTTCAGGCCCAGCCAGATCCAACCCGGAATCCAGTTGAAGAGTGCCGAGTCAAGTGGCGGCAACCAGCCGCCGAGGAACAAGATCACGCACAACACCGACACCAAGATCATGTTGGCGTATTCAGCCAAGAAGAACATGGCGAAGGACATGCCCGAGTACTCGACCATGTGGCCCGCCACAATTTCAGATTCGCCTTCAACAACGTCAAAAGGATGGCGGTTGGTTTCAGCCAAACCGGCGATGAAATACACCACGAAGATCGGAAACAGCGGCAACCAGTTCCACGACAGGAAGTTCAAACCGCGGCTGGCGGCCATGCCCTGCGCTTGACCCATGACGATATCGGTCATGTTCAAACTAGCCGAGACCATCAACACCACCACCAAGCAAAAGCCCATGGCGATTTCGTAGCTGACCATCTGCGCCGAGGCGCGCATCGCACCCAGAAAAGCGTACTTCGAGTTGGACGCCCAACCGGCGATGATGACGCCATAAACCTCTAGCGAGGTGATGGCCATCAGAAACAGCAATCCTGCATTGATGTTGGCCAATGCGACCTCAGGACCAAACGGGATCACCGCCCAAGCAGCGAGCGCCGGCATGATCGTCATGATCGGACCGAGCACAAACAAGCCCTTGCTGGCCGCCGTCGGCATGATGATTTCTTTGGTCAACAGTTTGAGTGCATCTGCAATCGGCTGCAGCAGACCGAACGGTCCGACGCGGTTCGGACCGAAACGAATCTGGGTGAAGCCAATCGCTTTGCGCTCCCACAGTGTCAGGTAAGCCACGCAACCCATCAACGGCAACAGCAAGGCAACGATCTTGATGAGCGTCCACAGCACCGGCCAAACGGTGGTCGGCCAAGCGCCACCCATGAGGCCTTGACCAGTTAGGAAAATACTGTCGATCATGCGTGGACCTCTTGCACTTGCACTTCTTTCGCTTGCTCTGGGCTAGCGGACGTATGCCGGGCATCGGCCGTCAGTTGCAGCGCTGAAGCCCGTCGCACCAAGCCATCGAGTTGGTAAATGGCGGCCACCACAGGTCGGCCAACCGGGACTGAAGGCGCCATCGCCAGTGCCTGCGTAGTGTTGCCGAGCTTGTCGGCTGGCACTTGCGTGAGGCCTTCAGTGGCTGGGCCAAAGACTTGCGCCAGCACCTCTGCAGAGGAGTCGAAGTCAAAGCCCGGCAAACCGAGCATATTGCCCAAGACGCGCAAAACTTTCCAAGCGGGACGGGTCTCGCCCAAGGGCTTGACGACCGCATGAAAGCTCTGGATCCGGCCTTCGGCGTTGACAAACGTACCCGGCGTTTCGGTGAAGGGCGCGATTGGCAACAGCACATCGCAAAAAGCCATGTTGGCCTTGAACGGGCTCAGCGTGACAACCATCTGCGCATGCGCCAAACCTGCCGCCGCTTGCGCGCCAGCAGCCGAGTCGAACTCAGGCTCGTTGTTGAGCAAGATGACGGCTTTGAGTTGGCCACCCAGCATTTGTCCGGCATTCAAACCCGCGGCGATGGGCTGAGCACCGGCCAGCTGCGCGCCCACCGTGTTGGCAGCTTCTGTGAGGTAACCCAAGGTGGCGCCGGTTTGCGTTGCAATCCAGTTGCTCAATGCCAGCAGGTGGCTGGCTTGGGCGTGGTGCGCGGCAGCGTTGCCGAGCAGAATAGCTTTGCGTTCGCCGCCAAGCAGCGACAAGGCCATGGCCTTGGCCGCAGCGCTGATGGCAGGTGCCTGCAAGCCAACCGGCAAAGCTGCACCGTTTTCTGCGGCAATCGCCGCAGCGAGTTCAGCCAGTTGCTTGAACCAATCAGCCGGCTCGGCCATCAAGCGGCCAGCCAGTGGCAAGGCCCAAGCGTCTGCTGTTGACAACTCGTGCGTCGAGACGATGGCGTTGACCGCGCAACCCTTGCGGGCGGCTTGACGAATGCGTTGGGCAAACAGCGGGTGGTCTTTGCGCAGGTTCGAGCCGACGACCAAGACGCGTTGCAAGTCACTGAGTGAGGCAATCGACGTGCCCAGCCAGCGCACCGAATCACTCGGCGTGAAGTCGGCGTTGCGCAAGCGGTAGTCAATGTTCTCGCTGCCCAGACCGCGCATCAAAGCGCCGGCCAGGTACAACTCTTCGACCGTGCTGTGTGGGCTGGCCAGTGTGCCGATGCTGGCCGCGCCGTGGTCTGCCTTGATGAGTTTGAGGCCGTTGGCGACGTACTCCAGCGCGGTCTGCCAATCTACCGTGGCCCACTTGCCGCCCTGCTTGATCATCGGGCTGGTCAAACGTTCATTGGTGTTCAGCGCTTCGTACGAGAAACGGTCGCGGTCGGCAATCCAACATTCGTTGATGTCTTCGTTTTCAAGCGGCAAGACACGCATGACCTTGTTGTTTTTGACCTGAACAATCAGGTTGCTGCCGGTCGAATCGTGCGGGCTGACCGACTTGCGGCGTGACAGCTCCCACGTGCGGGCGCTGTAACGAAATGGCTTGCTGGTCAGCGCACCGACCGGGCAGATGTCGATCATGTTGCCCGACAGTTCGGAGTCCACCGACATGCCGACAAAGGTCTCGATCTCGGCATGCTCACCGCGGTGCGACATGCCGAGCTCCATCACGCCAGCGACTTCCTGGCCGAAACGAACACAGCGCGTGCAATGGATGCAACGGCTCATTTCCTGCATCGACACCAGCGGTCCGACATCCTTGTGGAAAACCACGCGTTTTTCTTCTTCGTAGCGCGAACCGCTGCCGCCGTAACCGACGGCCAAGTCTTGCAGCTGGCACTCGCCACCTTGGTCGCAAATCGGGCAATCCAGCGGATGGTTGATCAGCAAAAACTCCATCACGCCCTTTTGGGCTTTGATGGCTTTTTCGTTTTTGGTGAAGACGACCATGCCTTGCGTCACTGGTGTGGCGCAGGCGGGCATCGGCTTCGGTGCTTTTTCGACATCGACCAAGCACATGCGGCAGTTGGCCGCAATGCTGAGCTTCTTGTGATAGCAGAAATGCGGAATGTAGGTGCCGGCTTTTTCAGCCGCATGCATCACCGTGCTGCCCGCTGGCACTTCC
>CANFWI010000039.1 GCA_947450675.1 Comamonadaceae bacterium
CAACGACCCGGTTCGCGAAGCCATTCACACCGTCTTTTTGTACCACGCGATTCAGGCCGGCATGGACATGGGCATCGTCAACGCCGGCATGGTCGGCGTCTATGACGACTTAGAGCCAGTGCTGCGCGAACGGGTCGAAGACGTGGTGCTGAACCGCACGCCCATCTACAAGCCGGGTGAAGCCGAGTTAACGCCGGGTGAGCGTTTGATTGAAGTCGCCGAAACCGCTCAGAGCGGTGCCAAGGACGACAGCAAGCGCAACGAATGGCGCGGCCTGCCCGTGCGGGCGCGGCTCAGCCATGCGCTGGTGCACGGCATGAACGAGTTCATCACCGAAGACACCGAAGAAGTCTGGCAAGCGATTCAGGCCGACGGCGGCCGGCCGCTGCATGTCATTGAAGGCCCGTTGATGGACGGCATGAACGTGGTCGGCGATTTGTTCGGTCAAGGAAAAATGTTCTTGCCGCAGGTGGTCAAAAGCGCCCGCGTCATGAAGCAGGCTGTGGCGCATTTGCTGCCCTACATTGAAGCTGAAAAACTGCTGCTTGAAGCGGCCGGTGCCGACGTCAAAACCAAGGGCAAGATCATCATCGCCACCGTCAAGGGTGACGTGCATGACATCGGCAAAAACATCGTCACGGTGGTTTTGCAATGCAACAACTTTGAAGTCGTCAACATGGGCGTGATGGTGCCCTGCCATGAAATTTTGGCGCGCGCGAAGGCCGAAGGTGCCGACATCGTCGGCCTTTCCGGTTTGATCACCCCAAGCTTGGAAGAGATGCAGTACGTGGCGGCTGAGATGCAGAAGGACGACCACTTCCGCCTGAAGAAAATTCCGCTGCTGATTGGTGGCGCCACCACCAGCCGCGTCCACACGGCCGTCAAAATTTCGCCGCACTACGAAGGCCCTGTCGTCTACGTGCCAGATGCCTCGCGCAGCGTCAGCGTGGCGCAAAGCCTGCTGTCTGACAACGCAACCAAGTACATCGACGACCTGAACGCCGACTACGTGAAAGTGCGTGAGCAGCACGCCAACAAAAAGCAGATCCCGATGTGGCCGTTGGCCAAAGCCCGTGCCAATGCCACGCCGATCGACTGGGCGCACTACACGCCGCCGGTGCCGAAATTCATCGGCCGCCGTGTCTTCAAAAATTTCGACTTGGCCGAGCTGGCGCAGTACATCGACTGGGGCCCGTTCTTCCAGACGTGGGACTTGGCCGGCCCGTTCCCGGCGATCTTGAAAGACGAAGTCGTTGGCACCGAAGCCGTGCGCGTCTATGCCGATGCACAACGCATGCTCAAGCGTTTGATCGACGGTCGCTGGCTCACGGCCAATGGCGTCATCGCGCTTTACCCGGCCAACAGCGTGGGCGACGACATCGAGATTTACACCGACGAGAGCCGCCACGAAGTCGCGATGACTTGGCACGGTCTGCGCCAGCAAACCGAAAAAACCGCGGTTGAAGGCGCAGACGGCAAGATGCACATGCGGCCAAGCCGCTGCTTGGCCGACTTCATCGCGCCCAAAGTGCTGTCGGCCGAAGTCAAAGCGGTGCGCGCAGGCCATGCCGGCGCAGAAGGCCACAACACCTTCATGCTGCCCGACTACATCGGCGTGTTTGCCGTCACCACCGGCATTGGCGCAGAGAAAAAAGAGAAGTACTTTCAGGACGACCACGACGACTACTCGTCGATCATGCTCAAAGCGCTGGCCGACCGTTTGGCCGAAGCCTTTGCCGAAGCCATGCACAAGCGTGTGCGGCAAGACCTGTGGGGTTACGCTGCCGACGAAGCGTTGAGCACCGACGACATGATCAGCGAAAAATACCTGGGCATTCGCCCGGCGCCCGGCTACCCGGCGTGTCCAGACCACAGCGTCAAAGAAGCCATGTTCGACCTGCTCAAGGCCGACGACGTCGGCATGGCCTTGACCGAAAGTCTGGCCATGACACCGGCTGCCAGCGTCAGCGGTTTTTACCTGAGCCATCCGGACAGCGTCTATTTCAACGTCGGCAAAATCGGCGATGACCAGCTGCAAGACCTGGCCAAACGGCGCGGACTCAAAGCCGCTGACCTAGAGCGCTTGCTGGCCCCGAACTTGTGAGCGCCTGATGAGCCGACTCGGTCTGACCCGCGACAAGATCTACAAGACCATCGCCCGCCAGTTGCACGGCGTGGTGCCGTGCTGGGTTTGCGGTGAGCATGTGCTGCAGCCGGCGGCCACGCTGGAACACATCCAGCCCTTGAGCGAAGGCGGCAACTCGCACCAAGAGAACCTAGCGATCAGCCATGAGGTTTGCAATGGTCAGCGCCACGCCTTGGGTGCCGTGCCGGCGTCCGATGATGCGCCGGGGCAGGTGGCGCGGCGCGCCTGATCAAACCCCTTTCAAGGCCCGCCGGTACTGCACCGCCTCGGCCACATGGCCGACATCGACTTGCGCGGCACCGGCTAAATCAGCGATGGTGCGGGCCACTTTCAAACAGCGGTGAATGCTGCGGCCTGACCATCCGAGCCGGCTGGCTGCCGTGTTCAAAAATGTTGCTGCTGCCGTTTCCAGCTGGCATTGGGCGTCGATGGCTTGACCTTCCAGCGCTTGGTTGGCGCTGCCTTGGCGGCTGACAGCGCGGTCGCGCGCGGCGACCACGCGTTGGCGGATGCTGGCCGTGCCTTCGCCGGCGGGGGCATTGATGAGTTCGTGGGCCGCCAGCGCACCGACTTCCACATGCAGATCAATCCGGTCGATCAAGGGGCCGCTGAGCTTGCCTTGGTAGCGCGCCACTTGTTCGGGTGAGCAGCGGCAGGCGCGCAGGCTGGAGCCGAGGTAGCCGCAGGGGCAAGGGTTCATCGCGGCAATGAGTTGAAAGCGCGCCGGAAACTCAGCCCGTTGCGCGGCGCGGGCAATCGTGATGCAGCCGGTTTCCAGCGGTTCGCGCAGGGCTTCTAGGGCTGCTCTGGGGAATTCGGGCAGCTCGTCTAAAAAAAGCACGCCGCAATGCGCCAACGATATTTCGCCCGGCCGAGGTGGTGAGCCGCCGCCAACCAAAGCCACCGCGCTGGCCGTGTGGTGCGGTGAGCAGGTCGGGCGCACGGCCCAACGGTCTAAAGAAAAGCGACCGCCCAGCGAGGCGATGGCCGCGCTCTCCAGCGCTTCTTGCGTGGTCATCGCCGGCAGCAGGCCCGCAAAACGCTGCGCCAGCATCGACTTGCCGGAGCCGGGTGCGCCCATCAGCAGCAGCGAATGACCGCCAGCCGCCGCAATTTCAAGCGCGCGCTTGGCGGCGGCCTGGCCTTTCACGTCGGCCAAGTCGGGGTAATGCGCTTCGCCGGGTTTGTCGGTGGTGGCGACGCGAACCCAGCCGTCTTCGGCTTCGGGCGGCACATCGCCTGGCAAAAACTGTTTGGCGACGTCGAGCAAATGCCGGGCGCGGTAAATCCGCACATCGGGCACCAAGGCGGCTTCTTGGGCGCTGCCTTCAGGCAACACCAGTTGCGCCCGGTTGCTGCCAGCCTCTGACGCCAAGGCCAGGCTCATGGCCAGTGCGCCGCGCACCGGCCGCAAGTCGCCGCCCAACGACAACTCACCGGCAAACTCATAGCCGGCGAGTTTGTTGGCGTCGAGCTGGCCACTGGCCGCCAAGATGCCGAGCGCAATAGGCAAGTCAAAGCGCCCGGAATCTTTCGGTAAATCAGCCGGCGCCAAGTTCACCGTGATGCGTTTGTTGCCTGGAAACTCCAGACCGCTGTTTTGAATGGCCGAGCGAACCCGTTCGCGCGCTTCTTTCACTTCGGTGTCGGCCAAACCGACCAGCGTGAAGCTCGGCAGCCCGTTTGCCAAATGCACCTCAACGACGACCGGCCGGGCTTGCAAACCCAAAAGGGCGCGGCTATGCACTAAAGAAAGGCTCATGATGAGGTTGACTCCTTGGTGCGCACCAAATAAGCACATGCTTTGGCGCACATTTTTGGTGCTAAAAAATGAAGATGCCGAAAGGATTCAAATGTTGAGCTTTAACTTGACAACTGTATCGCGTAAGAACTCATTTGTGTGGTGGCACGCTAAATGCTAAAGAAGTTGGGTACCCATAATTTTTTCACCACTCGGAGATTTCCATGAAATTCGCACCCGCTCAAGTCACTCTCGCTGTTCTCGTTGCCCTGTCCGGTTCAGCTTTCGCCCAAACCGCCGCACCAGCAGCGCCCGTGGACCCTATCTCGTACAACATCTCGGCCGTCAGCAACTACAAGTTCCGCGGCCAAGACCAAGACCAGTCCAAGACCAACGGATTCAAGCCAGCCCTGCAAGGCGGCGTTGATTACGCAAATCCAAACGGCTTTTATGTTGGTAACTGGAACTCGACGGTCAACTTTACTGATTTGAAGAACAACAAAGCCAATCTTGAAGTCGACCTGTATGGCGGCTACAAGTTTCCACTTGGCGAAGTTGGTATGGACGTCGGTGCGCTGGCTTACCTGTACCCCGGTGCCACCAGCTCGAACACTACTGAAATTTATGCAGCGGCCAGCTACGGCCCGCTGACGGCCAAATACTCAAATACGGTTTCCAGCAGCTACTTTAGTCTTGGGAACGCCCGCAACACCGGATATTTGAACTTGGCTTTTGCGCAAGAAATCATGCCGAAAGTGACGCTTAAGGCTTCAGTGGGCGGCACGATGTTCACTACTTCCGGCAAAAAAGCCGGCGGAGTTGATTTCATGGACTACAGCGTCGGCGCTTCGTACGACCTCGGCGAAGGCATGACCTTCACGGGTTCATACGTGGGTGCGGACAAGAAAAACAGCTATTTGTTCCCAAACAGCACTGCCTCCATCAACAAAGGCACGTTCATCGCCATGATCACCAAAGCCATCTAAACCCGGCAGGAGCGGCATCGGCCGCTCCGCTTTTTTCATAAAAAGGAGAAAACGAACATGAAACTTGTCACGGCCATCATCAAACCGTTCAAGCTCGACGAGGTGCGCGAAGCCCTCTCCGGCATTGGCGTCCAAGGCATCACGGTCACCGAAGTCAAAGGTTTCGGTCGCCAAAAAGGTCACACAGAGCTGTACCGCGGCGCTGAATACGTCGTCGACTTCCTGCCAAAGGTCAAGATCGAAGCTGCCGTCTCTGACGAGCTGGTCGATCGCGTGATCGAAGCCATCGAAGGCGCAGCCCGCACCGGCAAGATCGGCGACGGCAAGGTCTTCGTTTACAACCTCGAGCAGGTCGTGCGCATCCGTACCGGTGAAACCGGTAAAGAAGCGCTGTAAGGCTCAGCCTCCACCCATAAAGAGAACATCGACATGAAAAAACTACTTGCCAGCCTTGCCCTCGGGTTGAGTTTGCTGACCACAGGTGTCGCCGTCATGGCACAAGCACCTGCGGCCGCCCCTGCTGCGACTTCTGTTGCCGCGCCGGCTGAAGCCAAACCGGCTAATGCCGCTCCCGCTGCTGCCATGGCACCTGCCGCGGCTGTGGCTGCACCTGCTGCTGAAGCAGCACCGGTTGCCGTTCCCAACAAAGGCGACACCGCCTGGATGATGACCTCGACGATTTTGGTCATCTTGATGGTTGTGCCGGGTCTGGCACTGTTTTACGGCGGCCTGGTCCGCAGCAAAAACATGCTGTCGGTGCTCATGCAAGTCATGGTCACTTTCTCGCTGATCGTTGTGCTGTGGTTCATCTACGGTTACAGCTTGGCTTTCACAGAAGGCAATGCCTACTTTGGCGGCTTTGACCGTCTCTTCATGGCGGGCATCTGGGACAACGCAGCAGGCACGTTTGCCAACGCCGCGACTTTCAGCAAGGGCGTGGTCATTCCTGAAATCGTCTTCGCAGCCTTCCAGGCCACGTTCGCCGGCATCACTTGCGCACTCATCGTTGGCGCTTTCGCTGAACGCATGAAGTTCTCCGCAGTGCTGTTGTTCATGGTCATCTGGTTCACCTTCAGCTACGCACCGATCGCTCACATGGTGTGGTTCTGGATGGGTCCTGATGCCTACACGGGCAAAGAAGTGGTCGACGCGATGAACGCCAAGGGTGGTTATCTCTGGCAGTCGGGTGCGTTGGACTTCGCTGGTGGCACGGTGGTGCACATCAACGCTGCTGTCGCTGGTCTGGTCGGTGCCTACATGGTTGGCAAGCGTATTGGTTACGGCAAAGAAGCCATGGCGCCTCACAGCCTGACGTTGACGATGGTCGGTTCCGCTCTGCTGTGGGTGGGCTGGTTCGGCTTCAACGCGGGTTCGGCACTGGAAGCCAACGGCTTCGCAGCCCTGGCCTTCATCAACACGCTCGGTGCCACGGCAGCGGCTGTGTTGGCTTGGTGCCTCGGTGAAGCGCTGATGCGCGGCAAGGCTTCGATGTTGGGTGCAGCTTCTGGTGCGGTTGCTGGTCTGGTGGCGATCACGCCAGCAGCAGGCAACGTCGGTATCGGCGGCGGTCTGATCATCGGTTTCGTCGCTGGTTTCGCCTGCCTCTGGGGTGTCAATGGCCTGAAGAAAATCCTCGGTGCTGACGATTCATTGGACGTCTTTGGCGTGCACGGTATCGGCGGTATCTTGGGTGCTTTGTTGACCGGTGTCTTCAACTCACCAAGCCTCGGCGGCCCTGGCTTCGTGGCTGACTGGGTCACAGCCACCGGCGTCACTGCTGCTGACTACTCGATCGTTTCGCAAGTGTGGATCCAGGCCAAGGCCGTGTTCATCACCGTTGTCTGGTCGGGTGTGGTTTCCTTCATCGCCTACAAAGTGGTTGACCTGACCATCGGTCTGCGCGTCTCTGAAGAAGACGAGCGCGAAGGTCTGGACATCACTGCACACGGTGAAACGGCTTATCACAGCTGATTGAAAAGTTGATTTAAGAGAGAGTCTCCTTTGGATTTCAGCCCGCCAGCGCAAGTTGGCGGGCTGTTTTTTATGGGCGCTAGGTTTGACGCTACAGTCGGACAGGTTCAGCCGCTGCTGAATGGCTGCCATTGAAAATTGGAAGTCCACATTGAGTCAAGTCGTCCCCCAACCAGAAAATCTGGTAAAACTAATCTTTCTTTTTCTCGGCGAAAAGACATTGCTCGATGCCACCAAGCAACGCATTCCAGAAGACAAAACGTATAAAGCCAAACCTCCCGAAGGCAGCCTGTGAAGCCGCTTGAAAAGTTCTTCACAGAAGATCCGCAATGGCATGAAAAAATCGGCGCGATTCACGCCCTGCTGGAGCGCGTCAGTCTGGGGGCCACCCAAGGACATCAAGGAAGTGCAAAACGCCTGGCACGCCTACAACGAGATGCCCGGCTATGTGCCTTGGTCGGTGGACGACTTGCTGCGAGCGCACGCACACCTGACCGATACGCTGATGGGTGAATCAGGCCAGTTCCGCTCAGGCGGCGTGGCCGTGGTGGGCAGCGATGGCACGCTGTTGCACCGTGGCGCGCTGTCGGCGCAAGTCCCCGACCTTGTCGCGCAGCTCTTGGATTGGGGGCGCAACAGCGAAGCACATCCGCTCATCAAGAGTTCGGCCGTCCACTACCGGCTGGAATACATCCACCCGTTTCGGGACGGCAACGGCAGAATCGGACGGCTGTGGCAAACGCTGATTCTTGCGCAATGGAACCCGTTGTTTGCCTGGATGCCGATGGAGACGCTGGTGCACCACAACCAGGCGCAGTATTACAAGGCCCTGCAAGATTCACATGCTGGCGCGGATGTGGATTGCCGTCCGTTCATCAACTTCATGCTCGTTGCCCTTGAGAACTCGCTTTATAAGTACATCGATGTGGCGATGCAGACAGCGGCAGATGTCGGTGTAAATGTCGGTGTAACGGATCAAATTCTGGAGCTTTTGGCACAAGAACCCCGGCTTTCAGCCAAGGAGATGGCCAGCTTGATGAGCAAGACCACGCGGACTGTCGAGCGGCACCTCAAAGCACTGCGTGAACAGGGTCGCATTCAGCGCGTGGGTTCTGACAAGTCGGGTCACTGGAAAATCATCGAGAGGGCTTCATGACCTGGCAAACCGTCGTCAACACAGCCGATCAACTCGGTGAATCGCCGTTTTGGCATCCCGCGGAAGGCCGCTTGTACTGGATGGACATTCCGGGCCGGCAGCTGCATCGGCTGCAGGTCGCGAGTGGTGTGCGGCAAAGCTGGGCCATGCCGTCAGAGCCGGGTTGTATGGCGCCGGCTGAATCTGGTGGTTTGGTGGTGGCGTTGCGCAGCGGCATTTACCGTGCACACGAATGGGGTGGTGCGTTGGCGCTCATCGTGCCCGCACCGTACGACACGGCAACCATGCGTTTTAACGATGGCAAGGCCGACCCTGAAGGCCGTTTTTGGAGCGGCACGATTGACGAAACGCGCACCGCGGCCAACGCGCAGCTGTGGTCGCTGGAGGGCCGGAGCGAGACGCCGCAGCTGGTCAGCAAGGTCAGCGGCGCAACCACTGGCAACGGGCTGGCTTGGTCGCCCGACGCCCGCACTGTGTACTGGGCCGACACGCCGAGCCACAGCATCCGCGCATGGGACTGGAACGCTGACAACAACACTTTGACGCGGCCACGCGTCTTCGCCAGCTGGCCGGCCAAACCGGAGGGTTGGCAAGTCGGGCTGGACAACAACGGCGGCTATGGCGGCAGACCCGATGGCGCGGCCGTCGACGCCGAGGGCAACTACTGGGTCGCCATGTACGAAGGCGGGCGCATTCTCCAACTCGCGCCAACTGGTGAGACGCTGGCAGATTGGCCGCTGCCGGCACTGTGCCCGACCATGCCCTGCTTTGGCGGCGATGATCTGCGAACGCTTTACGTCACCACCGCCAGCAAAAATCGCCCAGCCGAAGAATTACAGTCTTTTCCAGACGCCGGTTGTGTCTTCGCAATGCGGGTGAACGTGCCCGGGTTAACGGTGAATTTTTACCGCGACTGATGGTCGTCAACGATTGCCACCCAAAAGCGCACAAGCGTTGTTCTAAAAATCAAACGCTTGAGTTGCGGGGTCGGCTTACCATCGGGGGATACCCAGACCCTGCTGAAAACACGACAGACAACATGACAACTCCATTTGACGACCTGAGTGACACGCTGGCGCAACGCGTCCGCGATGCCGCTAAATCCGGTACGCGCTTGCGCCTTCGGGGCAGCGGCAGCAAAGATTTTTACGGTGAGCCTCTGACCGGCGAACCCCTGGATGTCTCGGCTTACCGCGGTGTGGTCAGCTACGAGCCGAGCGAATTGGTGGTGACCGTCCGTGCCGGCACGCCGCTGGCGGAGCTTGAAACCTTGTTGGTCAGTCAAGGCCAGTGCCTGCCCTTTGAGCCGCCGCACTTTGGGCCTGATGCGACCGTCGGCGGTATGGTGGCCAGTGGCCTGAGCGGCCCGGCCCGTGCCAGTGTGGGCGGCGTGCGCGATTACATATTGGGTGTGAAGATCGTCAACGGCCAAGGCGAGGTGCTGACCTTTGGCGGCCAAGTCATGAAGAATGTCGCCGGCTACGACGTCTCGCGTTTGATGGCGGGCTCGCTCGGCACGCTGGGCGTGTTGCTTGAGGTCTCGCTCAAGGTCTTGCCAATAGCGCCGGCTGAAGCCACGCTGATGTGCGCCGGTGTGTCCCAGCAGCAAGCGTTAGATTTGCTCAACGCCTGGGGCGCACAGCCGCTGCCGCTGAACGCCAGTTGCTGGGTGCACGACACCAGTGCGCAGCCAGCGCGCGACACTTTGTTTGTCCGTTTGCGCGGTGCGGTGGCAGCGGTTGAGGCGGCCTGTCCGCGCATGTCGGCAGACGTCACGGCCTTGGGCGGCGAGGTGCAGCGCATGGACCCAACCCAAGCCAGCGCCGATTGGAACGCTTGCCGTGAGCAGACCTTGCCGTTTTTTGCCGTGCCCCCTGCGGCCATGGCGGTCGTCAGCCCCGACCTGTGTTTGTGGCGCCTGAGCGTGCCGCAGACCACGCCTGCACTGGCGCTGCCGGCCGTCGCTTCGTCGCCCATGATCGAATGGCACGGCGGCTTGCGCTGGGTCTGGGCACCGGCCCACGCGGCGGCTCTGCTGCGCAACGCGGCTCAAAAAGCCGGTGGCCACGCAACGCTGTTTCGCGCCTCTGCCGAGCGAGCCAACGAGGACAAAGAAGTCGGCGTGTTCACTGCGTTGAACCCCGTGCAGCAACGCATTCAGCGGGAATTGCAAAAGCAGTTTGACCCGGCTGGCGTCTTCAACACCAGCCGTTTGGCGGCAGGCTAAAGCGTGCGTCGTTTCCGTCACTTGGCCGGGCAGCACCGCACGCCCAGCATCGACCGTCTGCTGGGCGGGCTGCTGGCCTTCAATGCCGGTGCCATCAACGCCGGCGGGTTTTTGCTGGTTGGTATGTACACCTCGCACATGACCGGCTTTGCATCGATGCTGGCTGACAACCTGATTTTGGGTAATGTCGGGCTGCTGCTCGGAGCGCTGGGCACTTTGCTGGCGTTCACCGCCGGCGCTGCCACCACGGCGGTGCAGGTGAACTGGGCGCGACAGCACCACTTGCGCAGTGAATACGCGCTGCCGCTGTTGCTTGAAGCTGGCTTGCTGTTGGTGTTCGGTCTGTTAGGCGCGACGCTGAACCGCCAAACACCGTTTGCCGTGCCGCTGACGGTGTTGGTGCTGGCTTACACCATGGGCTTGCAAAATGCCGTCGTCAGCAAAATATCTGCCTCGCAAATCCGCACCACCCACATGACTGGCGTCATCACCGACCTGGGCATTGAGCTGGGCAAAGTTTTTTACTGGAACCGCACCCAAACGCCGGCTGACTCGCAAGTCCGCGCCAACCGCCTCAAGCTGAAGCTGTACAGCATGCTGCTGGCCTCGTTCATGGCTGGCGGTGTGGTTGGCGCGGCCGGCTTCAAGTACCTAGGTTTCATCTGGGTGCTGCCGATGGCGACCATCTTGTTGCTGTTGTCATTGCCGCCGCTGAACGCAGACCTGTTGCGTTATTGGCGCCGCCATTATTGACACTATTGAGTTATTGAGTCGTTCACGTCTTTCACAAAGTTCGCCATGCAAACCAATCTCGCCCCAGAATTTCAAGGCACCGCTGACGGTCTGGCCGCCGAAGCCATTTTGCGCAAATGTGTGCACTGCGGTTTTTGCACCGCCACCTGTCCCACCTACCAGTTGCTGGGCGACGAACTGGACGGCCCGCGTGGCCGCATTTACCTGATCAAACAAGTGCTCGAAGGGGAAGTGCCGACGCGTAAAACGCAGTTGCACCTAGACCGTTGCCTGACCTGCCGTAACTGCGAAACCACCTGCCCGAGTGGTGTCGACTACGGCCATTTGGTGGACATTGGCCGCAAGCTGGTCGACGAACGCGTCGAGCGCCCCGTTGCTGAAAAAGCCCTGCGCTGGGCGCTGAAAGAGGGCTTGCCTTCGCCGCTGTTTGGCCCGGCCATGAAGCTCGGCCAAGCGGTGCGCGGGCTGCTGCCCGAGGCGCTGAAAAACAAGGTGCCCGTAGCCCCACCTGCCGGGGCTTGGCCGACGCGCAAACACGCCCGCAAGATGCTGATGCTGGCCGGTTGCGTGCAGCCCGCCATGCAGCCCAACATCAACAGCGCCACCGCCCGGGTGCTGGACGCTGCCGGTATCGAAGTGGTGCTGGCCACCAAGGCAGGTTGCTGCGGCGCGGTCAAGTTTCACCTGAACGACCATGACGGTGGCAAAGCCGAGATGCGCCGCAACATCGATGCTTGGTGGCCGCATGTTGACAGCGGTGTCGAGGCGCTGGTGATGAACGCCTCAGGCTGCGGTGTCATGGTCAAAGACTACGGCCATCTGTTCAAAGACGAACCAGCCTACGCCGCCAAGGCCGCCCGCATCAGCGAGCTCACGCGCGATTTGAGCGAGCTGTTGCCCGACTTGGTGCCGCAACTGAAAAAGCTGATTCGTCCTGAAAAAGCCGCTGATCAAAGCGAATCTCAACAACTCACCTTCCACCCGCCTTGCACCTTGCAACACGGCCAGCAACTGCGCGGCGGGGTTGAAAAGCACTTGGGCACGCTGGGCTTCAAGGTCAATGTGGCGCGCTGCGAAGCGCACCTCTGCTGCGGATCAGCCGGTACTTATTCGGTGCTCAAGCCAGAGATTGCTTACGCGCTGCGGGACCGCAAGTTGGGACATCTGGCTGAGATGAAACCCGACACCATCGTCTCGGCCAACATCGGGTGCATCACGCATTTGCAAAGCGGCACCGCCACACCGGTGCGTCATTGGGTTGAAGTGCTTGATGACGCGCTGACCGGTCGAGATGTCGAAGTTGGTGCAAAATGATGCTTTTATTGATGCGGAGAATGAACCATGAGGACAACGCTGACCATTGATGACGACTTGTTCGCCAAAGCCATGGCTTTGGCACAACCCGGCACTGAAAAATCTGAGCTGATTCGGGAGTGCGTGAAGGCATTTATTCAAAGGCAGACCGCTCGTCGGTTGGCCGCGCTGGGCGGCGAGGCGCCAGAGATTGAACTCGTGACTCGCCGCCGTGAAGAGGCCACTCATTTATGAGTGTGCTCGTCGACAGTTCCGTGTGGGTCGGACACTTCAAGCGTCGCAACGATCATTTGGTCGCATTGCTTGAAGACGGCGCGGTTGTTTCTCACCCCTGTGTTGTTGCGGAAGTGGCGTGTGGAACGCCGCCCAGTCGAAAGGCCATCATCGGCATGCTGGCCTCATTAGAAAGTGCACCCGTTGCCACGCAGGACGAGTTACTGGCCATGATGGATGCCCGCCAGTTTTTCGGGCGTGGTTGTGGGTTTGTTGATATCAGCCTGCTGGCAGGCGCATTGCTCAGCGAGCAGACACTGATTTGGACTTTGGACAAGAAGTTTGAAGTGCTCGCCGCCGAACTGAAGAAGGCTTACAGGCCAACACTACATTCGTGAAAATAGCCAACGATGCGTCCTGAGCACCGCTTGACTGGCTACCGGCCCCTCAAGACAAGCGCGACAGATCAGGCGCAGCCGGGGCTGGTGCCAGTGCCGCCAGTAACGCGGCCAGCACAATCAGGCCGCCGCCAATCAGGGTTCGAGTGCTGAACTCGGCGGCATCCAGCCAAGCCGATGAGACACTGGCAAACAATATTTCGGTCAGCATGACCAAGGCGGTGGTGCTGGCGGCGAGACGGGCCGCACCGTATTGCAGCGCCAAATTGCTGGCCATGAATGCTAAGCACAGACCGATGGCTACTGGCACACCGGCCATGGCAAAAGCCGGAGCCGAGACCACGCCGGCGCCCATGCCCAACAGCGCCGCAGCAACAGCCATCAACGCACCGCCGCCAAACATGGCCAGCATGCGCGACTCGCTGGGCGTGCTGCCGTGTTTGCGCAGCAGCACATTGGTCAACGCAAAGCACAGGCCGCCGGCCAAAGCCAGCCAGTCGGCAATGCTGTTGGGCACCGGCCAAGGTGAGGTGGGTGACTTCAGCACAATCAGCACGCCGACCAGTGCCAGCAGCAGACGCAGCAGCGACGCTGTCGTCGGTTTTTCGCCCAGCATGGCCCAGGCCATCAACACCGACCACGCCGGCATCAGATAAAACAGCAGCACCACGCGGACCACGTCACCGACGGTCACGGCCCAGTTGAAACCGACATTGGTCAGGCCTGCCGCGACCATCAACAGCAGCAAGCCACGGTGATGCACCAGCAAGCGCCATGCGTCTGGTTTCCAGACCAGTATGCCGAGGGTGGCCAGCACATAAATCAGCGCGGTTGACCAGAGCGGGTGCAGGCCGTGGCTTTGCATGTCACGAAACGGCCACCATGAAACGCCCCAAACCATGGCGTTGATGACCAGCGCGCCAACTGCCAGCGACGAGGTCGACTTCGGTGCATTCATGCGCAGCGGGCTAGTGCGACTTGTCGCTGCGGGCGAGTCGGAGCAAGGTGTCGACTTGGTCTTTGTGCTTGATGCAGTTGCTTTGGTGCCAACGCCGTATCAGCCACATGAAACCGGCCACAAGGACGCCAAAACCGGTGATGGCGGCAAAGGCCGACAGGCCAAGGCCAGTGGACAGGCTGTAGCCGCCGCCAAGCGCCAAGATGCAGGCTTGCTCGTTGAAATTCTGCACGGCGATCGAGCGGCCGGCACCCATCAGGTTGTGGCCCCGGTGCTGCAATAGCGCATTCATGGGCACGACCAAAAAGCCCCCCAGTCCGCCGAGCAAAATCAAAAACGGCGCCGCCACCCAGACGTTGGTGATGTAGTTCATCAAGATCACCAGCACGCCCATGGCGATGCCAAGCGGCATGACGCTGGTGGCTTGGTCGAGCCGCATGCGCATCGACGCCAGCACCGCACCGACTGCGGTGCCAATGGCGACCACGCCGACCAGCGACGAGGCTTGCGTGGTGCTGTAGCCCAGTGCGGCTGCGCTCCAGGCCAGCACGATGTAACGCAAATTGCCCGAGACGCCCCAAAACAGCGTGGTCGTGGCCAAAGAAATTTGGCCCAGTTTGTCTTGCCACAAGGCCGCATTGCAGCGCCAGAAATCGGGCAGCAGTTGCAGCTTGTTGCGCGGCATGGGGCGCATTTCAACGCCGGTGAGCGGAATGCGCGTGTTGAACCAAGCGGCGACGATGTAAACGAAGATCAGGCAGCTGATGGCCGCTTCGGCGGGTGTGTCGACGCCGGTGTCAATCAGTGGAAAGTTGATGGACAGCAGCACGGTGGAGATATGGTTGCCGACCAATTGTCCGCCCAGCAAGACGCCCAAAATGATGGAGGCAATCGTCAGCCCCTCAATCCAGCCGTTGGCTTTGACCAGTTGCGAGGCCGGCAGCAGTTCGGTCAAGATGCCGTATTTGGCCGGCGAGTAGGCCGCCGCACCCAAGCCGACGATGGCGTAAGCCATCAGCGGGTGCGAGCCAAACAGCATCATCAAGCAGCCAATCACCTTGATGGCGTTGCTCATGAGCATGACCCGACCCTTGGGCCTAGCGTCGGCCAGTGCCCCGACAAACGGCGCCAAAATGACATAAAACAACGCGAACATCGGCACCAGCGCGGCGGGCTGCCATTTGGGCGCGCCGCTGTTGCGCAGCAATTCGACGGCGACGACAAACAGTGCGTTGTCAGCCAGTGAGCTGAAAAACTGGGCCGCCATGATCGTGTAGAAACCGCGCTTCATAAAGCAATCGTACTCACGGTCTGGGTTGCGTCAGGCAGTAGGGCGGCAGCAAAAAAAATGACATGTCTCCGATGGAATGAGGGTTTATAGCACGCTGGTCAATGCCAAAATGAAGGTAGTTAATCCCTTGCAGCTGCCCAGGCCTTGGCCCGCGGGCTTACCTTGAGCCACAGCACCATGCCCCGCCCCCTACTTGCGACCGTCCACACCGATGCTCTGCGCCATAACTTGGTCCGTATGCGGGCCGCTGCGGGTGACGCGCGGATCTGGGCCATCGTCAAAGCCAACGCCTACGGCCATGGCATTGAGCGTGCCTTTGAAGGCTTGCGCAGCGCCGATGGTTTTGCCGTGCTCGACTTGAGTGAAGCCCAGCGTCTGCGGGCGCTCGACTGGCGCGGCCCGATTTTGTTGTTGGAGGGTATTTTCGACGCCCGCGATCTCGAGCTGTGCTCACGTCTGGGTCTTTGGCATGTGGTGCATTGCAATGAACAAATCAACATGCTGGCCGCCCACAAAACGCAATTGCCACACCGCGTTTTTCTCAAAATGAATTCAGGCATGAACCGTCTGGGCTTCACGCCTGAGCGTTTTCGGGCGGCATGGACGCGGCTGAACGCGTTGCCCCAAGTGGATGATATTTCGCTGATGACGCACTTCAGCGACGCCGATGGGCCGATTGGCATTGCCGCACAACTGCAGGCCTTTGAGGCCGTGACGCACGACTTGCCGGGTGAGCGTTCTTTGAGCAACAGCGCTGCTTTGCTGCGGCATGGCGATGCGTTGGTCGAGCGCTCCGACTGGGTTCGGCCCGGTATTGGTGTGTATGGCAGCGCGGCAGATTTTCCGCAGCACAGCGCCGCCGACTGGGGCTTGCGGCCGACCTTGACCCTGAGTTCGCGTCTGATCGGTGTGCAGGAGCTGGTCGCTGGCGACAGCGTTGGCTATGGCTCGCGGTTTCGGGCCGAGCGCGCCATGCGCATCGGCGTGGTGGCCTGCGGTTATGCCGACGGTTACCCGCGCCACTGCGACACTGGCACGCCGGTGCTGGTGTCCGGCGTGCGCACGCAGCTGCTGGGTCGGGTCAGCATGGACATGATCACGGTCGACCTGACGCCCGTGCCTGACGCCCGCATCGGCAGCGACGTGACCTTGTGGGGTAACGCTGGCAACGGCGCGGTGCTGTCGATTGACGAAGTCGCCCACGCCGCCGGCACTGTGAGTTACGAGCTCATGTGTGCGGTCAGTGCGCGGGTGCCGTTCGCTGTGGAATGAGTCGGACTCTTATGCAAATTTGTTATATCTGGCAGTCAGAATTCGCTCTTGCCGATGAGCAGGAATAGGGCGAAAGTCGACACTCTTACTTTTTCAAGCGGATAAAAATGACCACTCGACGCCACCTTGTCAGCTTGCTGGCCTTGCCCGCTATTTTGGGTGCCATGGCCCTGCCCCACGTGGCAGTCGCTCAAACCTTCCCGAGCAAGGCGATTCGGTTGGTCGTGCCTTTCGGCGCAGGCGGCGTGGCCGACCTGACCGCCCGCACGGTGGCGCAAAAGCTCAGCGAGTCGCTGGGTCAGCCGGTGCTGGTGGACAACCGGCCGGGTGCGGGCGGCGTGGTGGCGGGCGATTTGGTGGCCAAGTCCGATCCCGACGGCCACACGCTGCTGTTGATGTCCAACGGCACGGCAGTCAGCGCTGGGCTGTTCAAGTCTCTGCCATTCGACACGCTGCGCGATTTCGCACCGGTCTCGACACTGGGTTTCTTTGACATCGCCATCATCACGCAAGGCGATTCAAAGTTCAAAACTCTGCCTGATTTACTCGTCTATGCCCGCGCCAACCCCGGCAAGTTGAACATCGGCAGCATCAACATCGGCAGCACACAAAACTTAGCGGCCGAACTCTTTAAGAGCAGCGCCGGTGTCGACATGCAGATCGTGCCCTTCAACGGTTCGCCCGCCGTCATCACCGCCTTGCGCGGAAATCAAATTGACGCGGCCGTCGAAATTCTCGCGCCGGTGCTGCCGCAGATCAACGCCAAGGCCTTGCGTGCTTTGGCGGTGACGGGTGCCAAGCGTGCGAGCGTCTTGCCCGACGTACCGACAGCCAAAGAAAGCGGTGTGGCCAACTTTGAGGCCGCCAGCTGGAACGCCATCGCCGCACCCGCCAAGACGCCGAAAAGCGTCATCGCCCGTTTGAACAAAGAGATCACAGCCGCCCTCAACTCACCCGACGTGAAAAAACGCTTGGCTGACCAAAACGTCGCCGCTCAAGCCAGTACACCCGAGCAAGCCTCCGAGTTGCTGGCCAGCGAAGTCAAGCGCTGGGGTGATGTGATCGTGCGGGCCAAAGTACCGCAGCAGTAATTTATCGCCATCAAAAAATAAGTCGGAGACAAGCGCATGCAGTTTGAACACATCGGAATGGTCGGCTACGGTGAAGTTGGCAAGGTCTTCAGTGCGGGCCTGCTTCCGCGCGCCTCGCGTGTCAGCACCTGGGATCTGAAGTTGGCAGACTCGGCGCAAGCCGCTGCAGTGCGAGCCCATGCAACCGGCGTTGGTGTGGCGGTGGCCGAGTCCATGGCCCAGTTAAGTGCGGAATCGAACCTGCTGATTTCAGCGGTGACCGCCTCCAATACGCTGGCCGTGGCGCAAGCCGCAGCAAAGCACATCCGGCCGGGCACGGTGTTTTTGGATTTGAATTCTGCATCGCCAGGCACCAAGCAGCAGGCGGCGCAATTGATTGAAGCGGCGGGCGGCCATTACGTCGAAGCCGGTGTCATGACCTCGGTGCCGCCTTACGGGATTCGCGTGCCGATGTTGCTCGGTGGCACCCGCGCGGCTGAACTCGCAGAGCTGCTCAAGACGTGGGGCCTAGACGCCCGCGCCGTGTCGGTTGACCTCGGCGTGGCCAGTGCCATCAAAATGTGCCGCAGCGTGATGATCAAGGGACTCGAAGCGCTGGTGATTGAAAGCTATGCCACCGCGCGTGCTTACGGCGTCGAAGACCATGTCTTGCCGACACTGGTCGAGACGTTCCCGAGCATCGACTGGAGCCAGCAAGGCGCGTATTTTTTCAGCCGCGTCGTGCAACACGGCAAGCGCCGCGCCGAAGAAATGCGCGAAGCCGCCAACACCGTGCAAGAAGCCGGCTTTCCACCCTTCATGTCGCAAGCCATCGCCGACAAACAGCAGTGGGTCGCCGACCAAGCTGCGCTCGGCGTGTTCAACGGCCTCGGCAAAGAGGCGACGTGGCAGGACTACGCAGACCGGTTGACGGCGGCTTTTCCGCGGGCTTGCTGAGCGCCATATTCAGCTTGGTCAACCCACCGGACCAAGCATGAACAGGCACAGATGAACCCGATTGAACTTGAGCTTTCGCCATTTCAAAAGGTCCCGCAGCGGCTGGAGGAAGGTTACGTCCGCTATTCGCAGCGGCAACGAACAAGGCTTGCTGCGCAGTGACGGGCCTCGGTGGAAGCTCTTTCGTGACATGCGCGGCAAGACCCGCCACACCTGCGATGAAGCGGTCGCATTGGCTGTTGTGGCGGAGATTCCTGATTTCATCGAGGAAGCCAAATTCCTCTTGGCACAGCTTGTCGCAAGGGTCGGCTGACATGTCACTTCCTATCGCTGTGAGCGACAAGGAATGGCAAATCGTTCAAGATATTTTTGCTTCCATCCTGCCGAGCCGTTCAAAAAATCATTGAGGGCCACCATGTCGTCGTGAAGACGGCGGCCAGTCACGCCAAGGACTAATCGACCTTCACCCGCCCCGACGAAATCACCGGTTTCCAGCGGGCAATTTCTCGCCCAATCAGTTGACCGAACACTTCGGGTGTGGAGGGCGTGGCGATGGCGCCTTCATTGTTCAGGCGGTTTTTAAGTTCAGCCGAACTGAGTGCCAGATTGATCTGGGCATTCAGCTTGCGCACGATGTCTGGCGGTGTCGCTGCGGGCGCAACGACGCCATACCACTGGTCGGCTTCAAAGCCTTTGTAGCCACTCTCCGCCACGGTTGGAACGTCTGGCAGGGCGTCGATGCGTTTGGGTGACGACACGGCCAATGCGCGCAGTTGGCCGTTTTTGACTTGCGCCAGCACGGCCGGCGCGCCGGTGAACAGCATCTGAATCTGGCCGCCCAGCAAGTCGCTGACGGCGGGTGCCGTGCCGCGATAAGGAATGTGCAGAAAAGAGGCGCCGGTTTGCATTTTGAAATATTCAGTGGCGAGATTGGCGGCGCTGCCGTTGCCGCCCGAACCGTAGTTCAACTGGCCTGGGCGCGACTTGCCCAGCGCCACCAACTCTTGCACAGTTTTGGCGGGGACTGAAGGGTGCACGACCAGCACATTCGGCACGCGGGCGACCCAGGCCACCGGCGCAAAGTCAGTCACCGGGTTGTAGGGCAGCTTGGGGTACAGGCTGGGGTTGACGGCCAGCGTGCCGATGTGACCCATCAACAAGGTGTAGCCGTCGCCGGCGGCCTTGGCCACTTTGTCGGCGCCAATGCTGCCACCCGCGCCCGGCACGTTGTCAATGACCACGCTTTGGCCCCAAGCCTTGCTGAGTTCTTGGCCGATGGAGCGCGCCAAGATGTCGGTGCTGCCACCCGGGGTGAACGGCACGACCAATCGAATCGGCTTGCTGGGGTAGTTGGCGGCGGCCGTTTGCGCTTGTGCAGGGAGCAAGGCGGTTGCGCCGAGCATGAGCATCAAGGCCGACAACACGGGCAACGCACGCGGTGAAAAGTGGGTGCGCTGAACAGAGTGATCAGCAACGCAGGCATCAGGTGGTGTCATGGTCATGGTTTCGAAAATTCGGCTTTTTCACCGGGTTTGAGTGCCAAGACGCGGGTGCTGCTGGCACCCAGGGCTTGGATGAATTCTGCCGGCGTGCCTTTGCCGAGCGGATTGGCGCCGTAGTGCATCGGAATCACCGCCTTCGGCTTGAGCCATTCGCGGGTGGCAAAAGCGGCGTCCACCGGGCCCATGGTGAAGTTACCGCCAATCGGCATCAGCACCAAGTCTGGTTTGTAGTAATCGGCGATGAACTTCATGTCACCGAAGAGCCCAGTGTCGCCCATGTGGTAAATCTTGAAGCCGTCTTCGAGCTCGATGATGAAGCCCAGCGGCTCGCCGCCTACATGGGTTTCGTCTTTGCCGGTGGCGGCGTTTTTCCAGACCAGCACCGATGAATGTTCCGCATGCACCGCCGTCACCTTGATGCCCGGCGCTGGCGTGATGGTGCCGCCCTTGTTGAAACGCGGCAGCAATTCAGGCGGCAAGATGCCGAGCAAGGCGGCAGATTGGTTCATGTCCCCGGGGGCGTACATCGGTATCTTGTGCATCAATGCCAATGCCGGCGCATCGGCGAAATGATCGAGGTGGCCATGGCTGACCAGCAGCACATCGACCTTGCCCAGCGCGTCCAAATTTTTGTAGAGCGCAGGCGTCAGCGGATTGAGCTTCAGCCAAGGGTCAACGACGATGACTTTGCCACCAGGCGAGGTGATGCGAAAAGCCGATTGTCCGAGCCAGAGCACGTCGGTCTTGCCGCTTTGTGCCGCCGCCATCCCCGCCGTCAACGACAGGCCCAAGGCCAACACAGTGGCCAGGCCAGTGACCAGACGACGACCTGAAAAACATGGAAATAACATGAATTCTCCTTGGGTACGAGTTTTACGAATCCATTCGGCGACCGCGCTGCGCTCGAAGTGACGGGGTTTCAGCGCCACTGACTGTACGAATAAGTGGATGCAAAGGACAAGGCATAGCAGCTATAACAAAACACTAAACGTAAGCCTGAATGGCTTTTTTAACCACCGAGGCGACCATCGCCCGAACTTCTTTGTGGGTCTCGGTGCTGGGCCTTCGCGCTGAGTTCACCAGCATCAGCTCGCTCATGAGTCGTGGGCTGTGCAGGGCGTGGGTCGACAACGGGTGCGGTTCTTGAAAGTGGCTCAGGGTGTAGGGCGGCAGCACGGCAAAGCCCAGGCCTTCACGCACCAAATCAAGAATCGCGTTCAGGCCGTCGACCTCCATGACGATGTTGGGCGAGCAGTTCATGCGCAAGAACTCAGTGTCTAGCAGCAGGCGAAAGGTGTTCGGTCGGCTGGGAATGATCAGCGGCAGTTTGGCCAAGTCGGCCAAGGGCATTTGCGCCTGCAAGGGCACCTCGGGGTGGCCCTTGGCGCTGGCCTCTGAGGAAATCAACACCAGCGCCTCGCGGTGCAGCAGGTTGACCTCCATGTCGGGTGAGGGCGGTGTGTTGTAGAGCAGCGCCATGTCGATTCGGCCCGAGCGCAGGCTTTCTTGCATGGGCACCGAAAAGCCCTCCGTCAGCGTCAGTTGCGCATCCGGCAGGCGCCGTCTGAACTCGCGCGTCAGCGGCACCGCGACCAGTTTGCTCAAGCTCGGCGGCAAGCCAATCGAGACGTGACCGGCCAGCGCACCGCGCACGGCGCCCAGCTCTTCGCGCGCCAAGGCCACTTGGTGCAAGATGCCGCGGCCATGTTCCAGCAACACGCTGCCGGCTTCGGTCAGCGTCACGCCACGGCCGTTGCGCCACAAAAAGGTCTGGCGCAGTTCCACTTCAAGTTGCCGCACGTGCCGGCTCAACAAGGGCTGCGGCATGCCCAAGGCGGCTGCGGCGCGGGTGAAACTGCCCAACTCTGCCACGCGCACAAATGACTCGATCTGCTTGAGGTCCATGTTTTCTTTTCTAAATATCGAATGAATTGTTATAGCAAAAATCAATAACAGCTAGTGAGCGGGAAATCCCCGCAACACAAGCAGAATCCCTAGAATTCGCGGATGCAAACTGCGATCCCCTGTCTCCTCATGCGTGGTGGCACCTCCAAGGGCCCCTTCTTTTTGGCCTCCGACTTGCCGGCTGATCTGCCGACGCGGGACAAGGTCTTGTTGGCGGTGATGGGTTCGCCCGACCCGCGGCAGATCGACGGACTCGGCGGTGCGCACCCGCTGACCAGCAAGGCCGGCATCGTTTCCAAAAGCAGCACGCCGGGCGTAGACCTCGACTTTTTGTTTGCCCAACTGCAGCCCAACAGTGACACGGTAGACACCACGCCGAACTGCGGCAACATGCTGGCCGCTGTCGTGCCGTTTGCGCTGGAAACTGGCCTAGTGCAAGCGCAGGGCGACAGCACCACCTTGCGCGTGCTGACGCTCAACACCGACATGCAGTGCGACATCACGGTGCTGACACCGCAGGGTCCAAAGGGTCGTTATGTTGAGTACGCCGGGTCGGCGCGCATCGACGGTGCGCCGGGAAGTTCCGCGCCCATCACCATCAATTTTCTCGACACGGCGGGTTCGGTCGCGCCCGGTCTGTTGCCCACCGGCCAAGTGCGCGATGTGATCGACGGCATTGAAGTCACCTGCATCGACAACGGCATGCCGCTGGTGATGTTTTTAGCCAGCGCGGTTGGCTGCACCGGCTACGAAAGCGTGGCCGAACTCAACGCCAACGCCGAGCTGAAAGCCCGTCTTGAGAAGCTGCGAATTGCCGCCGGTCACGCCATGCAACTCGGCGACGTGACCAGCAAAAATTACCCCAAGATGACGCTGATCGCAGCGCCTCAGAACGGCGGCACTTTGTGCACGCGCAGTTTCATTCCGCATGTCTGCCACGACGCTATTGGCGTGCTGGCGGCTGTCACGGTCGGCACGGCCTGCGTGCTGAAAGGCTCGGTCTGCGACGGCGTGGCGGTCATGCTTGATGGCAATCCGAAAACGGTCTCGGTCGAACACCCCACCGGTGAGTTCAGCGTCGAGTTGGGGCTGGACCCGGCTCAACCGCAAAACGTCACGCGGGCCGCCTTGCTGCGCACCGCCCGCCTGCTGATGCGCGGCGAAGCGCTCATTCCACATGCGGTCTGGGCCGGCCGCTGAATCAACCCAACACCATGTCAAAAACGAAAGAAGCCATGCCGAAAAAGCCCCTCATCATCGACTGCCACGGGCACTACACCACAGCCCCCAAAGCGTTAGAAAACTGGCGCAATCAACAGATCGCTAGCCTGGGCAATCCGTCAGCCGGACCCAAAGCCGCCGACCTGAACATCAGCGACGATGAGCTGCGTGAATCGATCGAGAGCAACCAGCTGCGCCTCATGAAAGAGCGCGGCAGTGACCTCACCATTTTCTCGCCGCGCGCCAGTTTCATGGCCCACCACATCGGTGACTTCAACACCTCGGCCACCTGGGCCGCGATTTGCAATGAGCTGTGCTTTCGCGTCAGCGAACTGTTCCCAGACCACTTCATCGGCGCAGCCATGCTGCCGCAGTCGCCCGGTGTTGATCCTGCCACCTGCATTCCCGAACTGGAGCGCTGCGTCAAAGAGTACGGCAACGTCGGCATCAACCTGAACCCAGATCCTTCCGGCGGTCACTGGACCTCACCGCCGTTGAGCGACAAGCAGTGGTACCCGATTTACGAAAAAATGGTGGAGTACGACATCCCCGCCATGATCCATGTGAGCACCAGCTGCAACGCCTGCTTTCACACCACGGGCGCGCATTACCTGAACGCCGACACCACCGCTTTCATGCAGTGCCTGACCAGTGATTTGTTCAAAGACTTTCCGACATTGCGCTTTTTGATCCCGCACGGCGGCGGTGCTGTGCCGTATCACTGGGGCCGCTTTCGGGGGCTGGCGCAAGAGATGAAAAAGCCGCTGCTCGAAGACCATTTACTGAACAATATTTTCTTCGACACCTGCGTTTATCACCAACCCGGCATCGACTTGCTGAACACCGTGATCCCGGTGAAAAATGTCTTGTTTGCATCCGAGATGATCGGCGCTGTGCGCGGTATTGATCCGCAAACGGGCCACTACTACGACGACACCAAACGCTACATCGAGTCGTCCAAAATCCTCAGCGATGCGGACCGTTTTCAAATTTACGAAGGCAATGCGCGCCGGGTGTTCCCGCGCCTCGATGCCGCCCTCAAAAGCAAAGGCCAATGACCATGAGCACCAACCTAGACCTCTTCAATCAGCTTGGCGTCGTCAAGCGCAACATCGTGCGCGCCGACAAAGCGGCTGTCGAAAAACTCTCGCGCTTTGGCGTCTCGACATTGCACGAAGCCATGGGCCGTGTCGGTCTCATGAAGCCCTACATGCGGCCGATCTACCCGAGCGCGCGCATCTGCGGCACGGCCGTGACGATCTTGCTGCAGCCCGGTGACAACTGGATGATGCATGTGGCGGCCGAGCAGTTGCAGCCCGGCGACGTGGCCGTGGCCGCGTGCACCACCGACAACGACGATGGCTTTTTCGGTGACTTGTTGGCGACCTCGTTCCGTTCGCGCGGCGCCATCGGTCTGATCATCGACGGCGGCGTGCGCGACGTCAGCGACCTCACTGAAATGAACTTTCCGGTCTTCAGCCGCGCTATTCATTCCAAGGGCACGATCAAGGCCACACTTGGCTCGGTCAACGTGCCGGTGGTTTGCGCCGGTGCTTTCGTCAATCCGGGTGACATCATCGTGGCCGACATCGACGGCGTGGTGGTGATCCCAGCCGCCCGCGCCATGGAAGTGGCGAATGCTGCCGAAAAACGCGAAGCTCTCGAAGCCGACAAGCGCGCCCAGTTCGCCTCTGGTGCGCTCGGCTTGGACATGTACAAAATGCGCGAACCGCTTGAAAAAGCCGGCATGCGTTACATCGACTGAAGCGCTTCGCCACGCCTGTTTGCCAGCGGTAAAAAGAAAGAGACTCATGTACCTTCGCAGAAAAATACTGTTGAGTCTGGTGTCAGGGGTGCTTGCGCTGGCCGCTGGCTGTGCGGCGGTCGCACCGGAGGCGACACCGGCGGTCGATCCGTTGGTCGTCAAGACCTTGGCGCCTACCGGCAGCTTGCGTGTGGGCGTGTATCTTGGCAGCCCGACGTCGCTGGTGCGCGATCCCCAAACCGGCGAAAAAGCCGGTGTCGCGTTTGAGCTTGGACAAGCTTTAGGGCGTCAGCTCGGCGTGCCGGTGGAGATCAAGGAATTCACCCGATTGGCGGATGTCCTAGACGCTCTCAAGGGTGGCGCGGTAGATTTCACTTTCACCAACGCCACCGCAGTGCGTGCCCGCGACATGGACTTCAGCGCGCCCTTGTTGAGGATCGAACTCGGTTATCTGGTGCCACCCACATCGGCGCTGAAAGACATCGCCGACGTCGATAAGCCGGGCATCCGTGTCGGTGTGGCGCAGGGCAGCTCTTCGCAGGGCGTGCTGGGTCGCCTTTTTAAGAGCGCGACAGTGGTACCCGCACCGTCGGTCACGCAAGCACAAGTCATGTTTCGAGCGGGGCAGCTCGACGCCTTCGCCACCAACAAGGGCATCCTGAATGAGATGGCGGATGCACTGCCCGGTTACCGCATTTTGGAGGGCCGTTGGGGCCTCGAAACGATGGCCATTGCGATCCCGCAGCAACGTGGCGTGGCCATGCCTTATGTGCGTGAGTTTGCCGAAGACGCACGCCGCTCAGGTTTGCTCGCCGGCATCGTCAAACGCGCTGGCCTGCGCGGCACCAGCCCAGACTGATTTTTTATTTTGACGGACGGACACACCATGAATTTTTTCAAGCCTTCCAAATCTGCTCAACAGCAGCGTCGCCAAAGCCTTGCGGCGTTGTTGCTGTGCGCTTGCGGTGTCAGTTTCTTAGCCAGCCCGCTGCTGGCCCAGACCTATCCGGCCAAGCCCATCAAGCTGGTCGTGGGTTATCCCGCTGGTGGCGCGGTGGACATCGTGGCGCGCACCTTGGGTCAGTCACTGTCGGCCAGCATGGATCAGCCGGTGATCATCGAAAACAAACCCGGTGCCGGCACCAACATCGCGGTTAAATATGTGATCGACAGTCCAGCGGATGGCTACACCTTGATGTTGGCCGCCAACGCACTGGCCGCCAACATGTCGCTCTACCAGCCAGCGCCTTTTGATGCTGAAAAAGAACTGACGCCGATTGCACTGGTCGGCCGCGTGCCGGTGGTGTTGGCTGTCAACGCCGCCACTGGCCCGGCGACGCTGGCCAAACTGATCGAGCTGGCCAAGGCCAAGCCCGGCAGCATCAACTACGCCAGCCCGGGCAATGGCTCAACCCCGCACATGGCGGTCGAGTTGTTCCAGGCCACGGCCGGCATCTCGCTGTCGCACGTGCCTTACCGTGGCGGTGGTCCGGCCATCACCGATGTCATCGGCGGTCAGTTGCCGATGGTCGCCGTCAATGCGCTGGAAGCGCTGCCCCACGTCAAGAGCGGGCGTTTGCGCGTACTCGCCGTATTGAGCCCCACACGTGCCGCCATCTTCCCCGATGTGCCAACCTTGGCCGAAAGCGGTTTTCCGGGCTTTGAGGCCTCGGTTTGGTACGGCTTGGTAGCGCCGGCTGCGACACCGAAAGCCGTGGTGGTTCGGCTGCACGCAGAAGTTCAAAAAGCCTTGCAAACGCCCGAGGTGCGCGAGCGCATGGCGGCGGTGGGCGGCATCGTGTTGCCGGGCACGACTGAGCAGTTCGGCGCGCTGATCCACTCGGATCGCCTGCGTTACGCCAAGGTCGTCCGCGACGCCAACATCAAACCTGATTGACCGTCGTCAACCACCCTTCAGAACAAAGACTCTCCATGGAATTCACCA
>CANFWI010000040.1 GCA_947450675.1 Comamonadaceae bacterium
ACGCGCAGCGGCACCTTGTATTTGCCGGCAAATTCGACCGAGCGAATCTGCAGAACCTTGGAGCCCATGGAGGCCATCTCCAGCATTTCTTCAAAGCTCACCGTGGCGAGGCGGCGGGCTTCGGGGACCACGCGCGGGTCGGTGGTGTAGACGCCATCGACATCGGTGTAAATCAGGCATTCCTTCGCCTTCAAGGCGGCAGCAATGGCGACCGCCGAAGTGTCTGAACCGCCACGGCCAAGCGTGGTCACGTTGCCGCCAACGTCAACACCCTGAAAGCCGGTGATGATGACGACCCGGCCTGCGTCTAAGTCGGCACGCACGCGCTGATCGTCAATCGATTCGATGCGAGCTTTGGTGAAGGCACTGTTGGTTTTGATGGTGACTTGCCAGCCGGCATAACTCACGGCGGGCATGCCCTCAGCCTGCAAGGCGATCGCCAGCAAGGCGCTGGAAGCCTGCTCGCCAGTGGCGGCCAGCGCGTCGAGTTCTCGTGCGTAAGCGTCGTCTTGCTTCGAAGGCGAAAGCTCTTTCGCCAAGCCAAGCAAGCGATTGGTTTCGCCGCTCATGGCACTCGGCACCACCACAATCTGGTGGCCCGCACGGACCCATTTGGCCACGCGCTTGGCGACGTTTCGAATGCGCTCGGTCGAGCCCATTGATGTGCCGCCGTATTTATGAACGATCAAAGCCATTGCAAAAAGTCAGTCAAAAAAATAGTTGCGAAGGGATCAAAAGAAGATGCGCTGGGCATCAGCAAAGCCCATGATTATATCGGGCTCAACCATTGCAAATGGCTGACGGCACGCAGCACGTGGCCGTTGGCCATCTTCAAATGAATCTGATGGCCTCGGGTGGTGCAGGCCGCCACTTGGTCGAGCAGCTGCGCCAGTTGCGCCGTGCTGGGCCGGGCTTGGTGGTACACCAGCAACCAGTGGCGCAGCACGTTGGCCTGACGCGGTCGCGAGAGCGCCTGCAACGCTTTGATCGCGGGCGGACTGCCGACATGCAGCAAGTCTTGCGCAGCGACTTCGTCTAACAACACCTGCGCTTGCGCAGCATGGCTGGCACTGCGTGCAAAGGTTTGACGAAACTGCGGGAACGCATCGGCCAAGGCTGGCAGCAACCGTGCGCGGATGCGGTTGCGGGTGAAGCGCTCGTCGGTGTTGCTCGGATCGTCGACAAAAGCGTGCCCGGCTTGCGTCAGCCAGTCACGCAAACTGGCACCGGATACATCGAGCAAGGGACGACAAAACTGCACGCCAGCCCGTTCAAAAACAGCCGGCATGGCCGACAAACCCGCCAAACCAGCGCCGCGACTCAAGGCCAGCAAGATGGTTTCAACTTGGTCATCCGCGTGCTGACCAAGCAACACTTGGCTCACGCCGAGTGCACGGGCAGCATCGGCCAAGCCGCTGTAACGCGCTTTGCGGGCGGCGTCTTCGGGACTCTCGCCGGCCTCGTGCCTAGCATTGACTTTGACGACGTGCAAGGGCACATTCAATTGCGCACAAACTGCAGCGCAGTTGCGTTCAAATTGATCTGCGGCAGCTTGCAGGCCGTGGTTGACATGAATCGCACTGACCTGCCCCGGCCAGATTGCACAGGCGGCGTGCAAGAGGGCTGTGGAGTCGGCACCGCCGCTGTAAGCGACGGCGCATGGCGCAGTCAAACCAGCGAAGGCCGCCAGCGCCACTTGCGCCGGATGGGTCGAAAGAGGCGTCGGCTTAACGGGCGTCAGCTTTGGTGTCGGTGAAACGGCCATAGCTTTGCAGGCGATCGTAGCGACGGTCCAGCAGTTCTTTGACCTTCAGGTCGCTGACATGACGGAAAGCGTCGTTCAAGGCGCGTTTCAAGACAGCGGCCATTTGCTTGTGGTCGCGGTGAGCGCCACCAACGGGTTCATTGACAATTTTGTCGATCACGCCCAAGGCCTTGAGTCGATGCGCGGTGATGCCTAGGGCTTCAGCAGCGATTTCGGCTTTGTCGGAGGTTTTCCAGAGAATCGAGGCGCAGCCTTCGGGGCTGATGACCGAGTAGATGGAGTACTGCAACATGATGACTTGGTCGGCCACCGAAATGGCCAGTGCGCCACCGGAGCCCCCTTCGCCAATGATGGTCGTGATAATCGGCACTTCGAGTTGCGCCATTTCAAAGATGTTGCGGCCAATGGCTTCCGACTGACCACGCTCTTCGGCGTCAATGCCGGGGTAAGCACCAGGCGTGTCGACAAAGGTGAAGACCGGCAGCTTGAATTTTTCAGCGGTTTTCATCAGGCGCAAGGCCTTGCGATAACCCTCCGGCTTGCTCATGCCGAAATTACGCAGGCCGCGCTCTTTGGTGTCGCGGCCTTTCTGCTGGCCAATCACCATGCAGGCGTGGCCGTTGAAGCGGGCCAATCCACCGACGATGCTGAGGTCATCAGAAAAGTGACGGTCGCCATGCATCTCGACAAAGTCGGTGAAGATTTCACTGACGTAGTCCAGCGTGTACGGACGCTCTGCATGGCGCGCGATCTTGGTGATCTGCCACGGCGTGAGGTCACTGTAAATGTCTTTGGTGAGCTGTTGGCTCTTCTTGGCGAGCTGGTCGATTTCGTCAGAAATATCGACGGCTGATTCGCTTTGCACATAACGCAGTTCTTCGATTTTTCCTTCGAGGTCTGCGATCGGTTGCTCGAAATCGAGGAAGGTTTTTTTAGCCATGGCCTTGCTCCTTTGTATCTAGGGGTTCAATTAGCAGGCACGGGGCCAGCGCATTCAATATCGACAAATCAGTACACGACCGGTAAGGGATCGAGTGAGCGCCAAATATACCAAGTTGCCACAGTGCAATAAGGCGCCCAAGCACCAGCCACCTCGCGGGCATCGCTGCGGCTGACCGATTCGCCAGAAAAATAGCTCTTGCTGATGCCGTTGATGAGACCCACATCGTCAAGCGGCAACACGTTGGGACGCATCAGATGAAAGATCAAAAACATCTCGGCCGTCCAGCGGCCAATGCCGCGAATCGCGATCAACTCGGCGATGATGGCCTCGTCGTCCATCGCCTCCCAGTTTTTGACATGCACTGAGCCAGCGTCAAAGTGCAGCGCCAGATCAACCAAGTATTCGACCTTGCGCGCACTCAAACCCGCAGCCCGCATGTCGTCTATTTTGAGTTTGAGCACATTGGCCGGCGTCATTTTTTTGGGCAGCACTTCAAAGCGATTCCAGACGCTTTGTGCCGCCTTGACAGAGATTTGCTGACCGACGATGCTGCGCGCCAAGGTGCCAAAAGCATCGCCCCGCGACTGCAGTCCGACGTCGCCAAACTGGGGGATCAGCCGCTTCATCACGCGGTCTTTTTTGACCAGATGCTTGCAGGCTTCGGCCCAGTAGGCTGGCACCGTCATGGCGGGCGCGTCAGACTCAACGATTTCAACGACCTCAACCGCCCCAGGACCGGTTTTTGCCAACAGTTTCATGCCTTGACCTCCCAAGTGGTGCCGCTCGGCGAGTCTTTGAGCAGGATGCCGCGCTCCAGCAAGCTCTGCCGAATGTGGTCAGCACCGGCAAAGTCTTTGGCCAGCTTGGCGGCAGCGCGTTCGGCGATCAGGCCTTGAATGGTCGCGTCATCCAGCGCTGCGCCGGCTTTCAGGAAAGCGGCTGGCGAGCCTTGCAACAAGCCGAGGCAAGCGCCCAAGGCCTTGAGCAGGCCTGAGAGCTGAGTCGAGCCTGTGCGGTTGACCTCTCCGGCAAGGTCGAACAACACGGCAATCGCTTCGGGCGTGCCGAAGTCTTCGTCCATCGCGGCTTTGAAACGCGCCGAATACGGTTCGGTCCAGTCAATCTCCAGCACGTCGGGTGGCACCAAATCCAACGCCGTATACAGCCGCTTGAGCGAGCTGCGCGCGTCGTCAAGATGCACGTCGCTGTAATTCAGGGCGCTGCGGTAATGCGCGCGAATGATGAAGAAGCGCACGGTCTCGGCATCGTACTGCGCCAGCACGTCGCGGATGGTGAAAAAGTTGCCCAGCGATTTCGACATTTTTTCGTTGTCGACCCGGACAAAACCGTTGTGCACCCAGAAGCGCGCCAGCGGTTTGCCGTTGGCACCTTCGCTTTGGGCAATTTCGTTTTCATGGTGCGGGAACTGCAAATCAGCACCGCCACCGTGAATGTCAAAGCTCTCGCCCAGCGTTTGGCAACTCATGGCCGAGCACTCGATGTGCCAGCCGGGTCGGCCTTTGCCGTAGGGGAAACCCAAGGCCGTCGCGTCCCACTTGGCGTCTTCGGGCTCGCTCTCTTTGGCAGCCTTCCAAAGCACAAAGTCAAGCGGGTCTTGCTTGCCGTCGAGTACGGCGACACGCTCGCCAGCACGCAACTCGTCCAGTGACTTGCCCGACAACTTGCCGTAACCTGAAAACTTGCGCACGGCAAAGTTAACGTCGCCGCTGCTGGCTTGATAAGCCAAGCCTTTGGACTCCAGCGTTGAGATCAACGCCAGCATCTGCGGCACGTACTCGGTGGCGCGGGGTTCCAGCGTGGGCGGCTCAATGCCAAGCAGGCCAATGTCTTGGTGCATGGCGACGATCATCTCGTCGGTCAGGGCGCGGATGGAGATGCCGCGCTCGACGGCACGTTTGATGATTTTGTCGTCAATGTCAGTGATGTTGCGCACATACATGACTTGGTAGCCGCTGGCGCGCAACCAGCGCTGCACAACGTCAAAAGCCATCATCATGCGGGCGTGGCCGATATGACACAGGTCATAAATGGTCATGCCGCAAACGTACATGCGCACGTGGCCAGGCACCAGCGGCGAAAATTCTTCTACGTCACGCGACAGCGTGTTGTAAATGCGAAGGCTCATGAATGGGACGGAATACTGGGGTGTGAAGCTGGGGTGGCAAAGGGGCGAGTGCAGACTATACCTGCCCGCTACAATCTTTTTTCAGTATAGGCGAGCCATTCGGCGCAGACCCAGAGAACTGATCGCCACCCAACACCAAACAATGCAAACTTCTGTTGACACCTTTAGAAAAGCCGCCGCCATTGCCTTGATGGGCAGTGCATTGATTGGCGCCCTTTCGCCCGCGGTCGTGCGAGCCCAAGCCTACGGCATGCCCGTGACAACGACCACGGCCAACTTCGGGACACCCTTTGCACCCTACGTTGATGACTACACCAAAGTCACCAAACTGGTGAGCGCCAAGCAGCTCAAGGAAGCCCTCGTCGATGCCGATCGGTATTTGGAGAGCAAGCCCAAAGACCCGCAAATGCGCTTCATCAAGGGCGTTATCCTGACCGAAATGGGCCAGGCAGCCGACGCCATGAGTCTCTTCACCACACTCACGCAAGACTACCCCGAGCTGCCAGAGCCCTACAACAACCTAGCCGTGCTGTACGCCGCAGACAACCAGTTTGAGCAGGCTCGCATCGCCCTTGAAATGGCCATTCGCACGAACCCGAGCTACGCCACGGCGTACGAGAATTTGGGCGACGTGTACGTCAAACTGGCCAGCCAGTCTTACAGCAAAGCGCTGCAACTTGAGCCGTACAAAACCACGGCGCAGCCCAAATTGGCCTTGATTCGCACGTTATTTAGCCCCGCAACAACACCCGCCAGCAAGCCTTGAGCCGAACGCATCCCGCCACCGAACCGCATTTTTGAACAAGTATTTAAGATGAATTCACCAATTGCTTCCATTCAGCGCCGCGCCCTCCCCGCCTTGGTCATGGCTTGCCTCTTGGCAGCCAGCAGCTGGCAGACCGCGTGGGCTGACGCCGCACCGCAAGTGAAGTTCAGCACCACTGAAGGTGATTTTGTGGTCGAGCTCTACCCCGACAAAGCACCTAAAACGGTTGCCAATTTTTTGCAATACGTCAAAGACAAACACTACGACGGCACCATCTTTCACCGGGTCATCAACAACTTCATGGTGCAAGGCGGCGGCTTTGACGCCAATTACGCTGAGAAGCCAGGCCGTCCACCCATAAGGCATGAAGGCCAAGAAGCGCTCGCCAAAGGCGGCGACAAAAACACCGTCGGCACCTTGGCCATGGCGAGGACCAATGACCCGCACTCGGCCACCGCGCAGTTTTTCATCAACGTCAAAGACAACGACTTTCTGAACCCGACGCTGATTCCGCCTGGGGATCCGGTACCGCGCTTTGAATACCAAGGCCAAGTCTACGAAAACACCCCGCGCGCCAAGTTGCTGAACGCGCCCCAGCTCTTTGGCTACACCGTCTTTGGCAAGGTGGTCAGCGGCATGGACGTAGTCAATAAGATCAAGTCAGTCCCAACGGGTGCGCGCGGAAATTTCCCCAGCGATGTTCCCAAGACAGCAGTTCTTATAAAATCAGCATCTTTGATTAAATAAAATTCACACCATGAGCAACCCAAAAGTCGAACTCCACATTGCCGATCACGGCGTTATCACCCTTGAACTCGATCAAGACAAGGCACCCAAGTCGGTCGCCAACTTCCTGTCGTACGTCAACAAGGGCCATTACGACAACACGGTGTTTCACCGCGTGATCCCAGGCTTCATGGTGCAAGGCGGCGGTTTCGAAGTCGGCATGAAACAAAAGCCGACCGACGGTGAGATTGAAAACGAAGCCAACAACGGCCTCAAAAACAACCACTACACGGTCGCCATGGCGCGCACCAGCGCACCACACTCGGCCAGCTCGCAGTTTTTCATCAACGTCTCTGACAACGACTTTTTGAACCACAGCGCACCGACCGCCTCCGGTTGGGGCTATGCCGTGTTTGCCAAGGTCGTCTCAGGTAGCGAGATCGTTGACAAGATTGCTGCCGTCAAAACTGGCCGCAAAGGCTTTCATGACGACGTGCCGCAGACTGATGTGATCATCGAAAAAGCCGTGGCGCTGGCTTGATCAAAGCCGCCGCCTTGCGATGCGGCCTCTGCGCTCAGAACAAGCGCTGAAACCGCTTCGCCACCCATGACCGTGCCCCAGATTGCCGAGCTAGAAGCTCCCGCTGCCTGGGGCACGGTCGATTTCATTTCAGACCTGCACCTGACCGCCGATGAGCCCCTGACCTTCGCGGTTTGGCAGCGTTACCTAGAAACGACACGGGCCGATGCTGTTTTCATCCTAGGCGACCTGTTTGAGGTCTGGGTGGGCGACGACGCGGTGAATCCAAGCGCCAGCCCCGTCTTGAGCTTCGAAGACCGTTGCATGCAGGTGATGGCCGCCGCGGGTGACCGACTGGCGCTGTTCTTCATGCATGGCAACCGAGACTTTTTAGTCGGTCAGCGCTTGATGGACAGGTGCCATGCCACGCTGCTCCAAGACCCCACGGTCTTGCACTTTGCGGATGACCGTTTTCTGCTGTCACATGGTGATGCGCTGTGCTTGGCCGACACCGAGTACCTGCAGTTTCGCCAGCAAGTGCGCAGCGCTGCTTGGCAAGACAGTTTTTTAGCCAAGCCATTGGCTGAGCGACAAAGCATCGCCCGCGGACTGCGCACCCAAAGCGAGGCGCGCAAACAGTCGGGGCAAACGTATGCTGATGTCGACACGGATGCTGCCAAACAGTGGTTGAAGGCTGCTGACGCCAACACGCTGATCCACGGCCACACCCATCAGCCCAGCCAACACGCGCTGGGCGACAAGCAGCGCCGCGTGGTGCTGAGTGATTGGGATGCAGCCGCTAATCCGCCTCGGGCCGAGGTCTTGCGACTGACCTCTGCCGGCCTGCAACGCTTGCCGCTCAGCCACTGATTAGAGCCAAGCAACGGCCACCGCTGCTTGCGCCGTTCTTCAACGCTTCAGCAAGGCCTTCAGCACGTTTTGCACGCGGCGTGTTTGCGCCGCATCGTACGGGCTGGCGAACACTTTGGCCATGTCTTCAGCCCACGTTTCATGCGGCGCTGGTGCATTGCGACGGGTCAACAACTGCAACTGCAACAGGCGACGCGCGCTGATGTGCTCGGCCGGGGTGGGCAGTTCTGTGGCGATTTCCATGCGCAACAAAGCTTCGGCAGAATCACCGGCAGCAGGTGCGGTGAGCGCCTGAGCCCAGCGCGTGCGCACAGCGGCTGGCACTTGCTTGCCCAGATCTTGGCCGGTTGGCAGTTGTTCTGGATCGCGCTTTTCCCACGCTGAAATCAAGTGCGTCAAGACCTCGCCATGGGCTTGCTCGGCCAACTTTTTGAGGGCTGAATTCGCCGTCTCGAAGGCTTCGCGCTGGGCCCGGAAGGCGGCGTCGCCCAAGCGTGGACCGCGCTCTTCAAACGCTGGCCGCTCGCTGAAGCGCTCACCGCGATCGCCACGGCCACCGCGTTCATCGCGCATGGGTTCAAACTTGTTCTCCATGCCGGTGCGTGGACGCGCATCTTTGCCGCCGGCGCGCGGGTCTTTGCGATCACCGAACTTGCCACCGCGGCCAGCCGCTGCGGGCTCGGCCTTGCGCATGCCAGGGCGGTCATCGCCGCGCATGGCCACCACAGGCTTGGGCGCAGCTTTGACAACCACCGGCGCTGCAGCGGGCTCAGCTTCAGCGTCGACGGATGGTTCTGCTGCAGTGGTGTCTTCGGCGGCGGCTGATTCAGCGATTTCTTCAGTGACTTCAGCAACTTCGGTGATTGCATCGGCTTCAGCGGTTTCGGCTGGTGCGGCAACAACAGCCGGAGCCACGGGAGCTGCCACCGGCACTTGGCCGCGAACCACCGCTTCAAGCGCTTTGGCCGCTGCATGAATTTTCTGTGCGTCACCACTGGCGGTGGCCTCAGCCACGGCTTTCGAAGCCGCGACCACCATGCGGTCGAACTCGCCCAAGGCACCCGCCGCTTTTTCGCGGTCAGCGGTTTTGCGCTGAAACGCATCGTCAATCGGTTTGCGGAAAGCATCCCAGAGCTTTTGCTCTTGCTTGCGCTCGATCGGCACTTGCTGAGCTTCATGCTGCCAGCGCTGCTGCACGGCTTTGACGGCGTCAATGCGCAGTTGTGGCTCGGCACCCAAGGTCTGCGCCTCTTCAATCATCGCGCGACGACGGGCCAAGCTGTCGTTGCGGGCGGTGGTCAGCGGCGCATCGGCTGCGTCCATCGCCGCTTTCCAGACCGGCTGGATATCGGCAAAGGTTTTTTCGCTCAGGTGACCAGCTTCGCGCCATTTCGTGACAAAGCCATTCAGGCTGCGGATATGGTGCTTCCAGTCGGTGTTGGTCTTGTTGGCCTCAGCCCAAGCCAGCACTTCGTCGATCAAGACTCGGCGCTGGGCTTTGGTGGCTTCGGTTTGTTCTTTGGTTTTTTCCAGCCAGGCTTCGACCACTTTGTGGGATTCGTTGCAAGCGTCGTCAAAACGCTTCCACAGCGCGTGGTTAGGCGTGCCGCCTTGGTCGCTGGTTTTCCATTGTTCACGCATGGCGCGCAAGGCTTCTTGTTGCTTGCGACCGCCCATCGGCTTGGCCACCAATTTTTCGGCCTTTTCAACCAAGTCTTCGCGAATCTGGTCGGCGCGCCAACGCTGCCAACCTTCCAGTTCACCCGCAGCGGTCAACGCGGCATGCGAAGCCACCTCGAGCGCGCTGTCAATATGACGGATGTTTTCTTTCAAGGCGTTGCGCAAATCTGCGGCGGCCTTGGGCGTGGACTTGCCATGGCCTTCAGCCACTTCAGTCTCGAGCTTGGTCAAGGCCTCTTGCACGGCGGCGGCAGCCTTGGCCCGCAAGTCAGCCAGCACGGCGGGGTCCAGCTTGACCTTGGGCGCACGGGCCGGTTTGTCGCCAGCCGGCGCGCTTGCGGCCGTGGTGATACCGCGCGCCGCGCGCAGTTCGTCCGCCCACACAGGCACGGCTGGCAGCGGTGCTGCCGGGTCTTCAGAAGCCGCCACGGCGATCGACAAAGCGCCCTGAAAAGCCTCCCACATGGCCAGAAACTGAGCCCGAGAGGTCTCCAACATGGGCGGGAACTTCGCGTCAACGCTGGCCCAGACCGGGTCTTGGGTGAGCTCGTTCGCCTGCTCTTGCCAATGCGCGACATCGGCACGCAAAGTCTCCCACACCGTCTGCGCATCGCGCCACGGTTTGGTTGACAGAACTTCGGTGCGCTGGGCAATCAAGACGGCCGCTTCGCGCTGCACCTGAGCCCGGTGCTGCAAGTCTTCAATCGTTTTGACGCGATCGGCGAGTTGCACTTTCAGGCTGGCCAAGGGTTCGCGTGACAGCGGTGCACCGGCCTTGGCGGCGTCACGCTGCCATGCCAGCGCATCAGCCAAATTGAGTTTTGGCAAAGCGAGTAACGCCTGCGCTTTGTCGGCCCATTCGGCAGCAACGGCTTCTTGGCCCTTTGCGCGCTTGGCCTCGTCGAGCTTTTCTTTCAGGAGCTTGGCAGCGCCTTTGTCACGGTTCGACAGTTCTTTGTAGACATCGGCCAGCTGCTCGGCGCTCGGGTTGGTGGCCAACCATTCACGGATGCGGGCAGCCCGTTCGCCAGACGTCGGTGCGTTAAAGGCACCGCCGGTCAGCGCGTCCAGTGACGGGATGTCAGCCCCTTTGGCCTGAGACGATTTGGCGACGGAAGGTTCTGATTTTGGAGAGTTGGACATGTTGGGTGCTTGATAAAAAGGAGTAGAGCGCGGCGCTGACTGGCTCGTCAAATGTCAATTCAGCAGCAGGCGTATGGGGAAGACCTGAGGGTCAAAGCCTGCGCAAATTAAGGCTTCAAAAATAAAGCGTTAACGTTATTTTCGCTGTTTTTTGAAGCGCCCCCGAAAACAGCCGGGATTGCGCCGCCCAGTCGTTCAAAAATCAGATGCCATTGGACTGCGGTTTTTCCTTGATTCTCCTGAAAGTCCAGCTTGATTGGCACCTTCTCGATGCGAGTGAAATGCCTCACTCACTGCGGTTTTAAACAGTTTAGGTAAAAACCAAAGAGCATAAAGAACTGATTCTTTATGATTGACAGGTTATTTAACAAACCCATAGAATCCGCCCGACCCTGCCTAAAACACAGCGTCCAACTTAAAGCTGCCGCCGACAGCCCGCCCAACAAGACACCTCCTTAAGCGAAACCGCTTGGCTTGTTGGTGACCCAATCCTAGCAACTGGCCCCAAGCCAGAAGCGTCGAAAGGAGTTCCATGACAGTGCTATTGAAGTCGAGCCTGCAACTGTGCTTAGTGAATGCACGCAGCAGTGCCCGCAATGTCGTCAGAGATATTGCCGAAGGTTTTTTCAACATCAGCCACAACAGCTTCGCCATGCTGGGTTTGGCTTTGGTCTTTGTGATGATCACCCTGAGCGCCAGACCCGATTTGCGTGAAGCCGGCGAAAGCCGCTTGATGGCGCTGCTTCTCGCCCGTCAAGAAGCCAGCATCGGCTTCACCGAACCGGGTGCGGTCGACCGCGCCACCGCGGCCAACCCCAAAGACCTGCCGACAAAACAAGCGGCCGTGGCGTATTGGTTGAGCAAAAAATATGGCGTGGCCCCAGAGCCCTTGAGTGTTTTGGTGGCTCAAGCCTTCGAAATTGGCGAAAAGTCCAAGTTGGATCCGACCCTGATTCTGGCCATCATGGCCATTGAGTCGGGCTTCAACCCCTTTGCCCAAAGTCCGGTGGGTGCCCAAGGTCTGATGCAGGTGATGACCGGCATTCACCACGCCAAATACGCCCATTTCGGCGGCAAGTTCGCCGCCTTTGACCCGGTGACCAACCTGCGCGTCGGCGTCAAGGTGCTGGAGGAATGCATCTCCCGGGCCGGCTCGGTTGAAGGGGGCCTGAAGTTTTATGTGGGTGCCGCCAACTTGGACGACGATAGTGGCTATGCCGGCAAAGTCATGGCCGAGCACGCCCGTCTTCAAGCCGTGGTCAGCGGCAAACGCCAGCCGTTTGAGAGCCAGACAGCGCCGGTGGGTATCCCCGTGGTATTTCCCTTGGCGCCCATCGCCCCGACACGCGCAGTGCCTAGCAGCCAGAGCGTGGCCATGCTCGGTAGCTGAACTCAAGCCCCCCACACCGTCGGCTACACTCACTGCGTGCGCAACTGGCGATAGGCCCGGCCGGCTGAAAAGCGGCTTGGGTTGACGTGGGACACCACTGGGAAGCGCACCGCTCTGCGGTTATTTGACCAAGAGCGTTCAGCCGTTCGCCTGGGCAGACTTTGCACCTCGTTCTTTTTGAACCATGAGGGCAAAGACCACCGTCTCTAGGACTGCCATGTACCACCGCAATATTCTGGTTGAACAAACTGACCCCGAACTCTGGGCTGCCATTCAGGCCGAAAACGCCCGTCAAGAACACCACATCGAGCTGATCGCCAGCGAAAACTACGCCTCGCCCGCCGTCATGGCCGCGCAAGGCTCGCAGCTCACCAACAAATACGCCGAAGGCTACCCAGGCCGCCGCTACTACGGCGGTTGCGAACATGTCGACGTTGCCGAGCAACTGGCGATTGACCGCATCAAGCTGATTTTTGGCGCAGACGCAGCCAACGTGCAGCCGCATTGCGGCGCTTCCGCCAATGAAGCGGTTTTCTTGGCTTTCCTCAAGCCCGGCGACACCATCATGGGCATGAGCCTGGCCGAAGGCGGTCACCTGACCCACGGCATGCCACTCAACATCAGCGGCAAATGGTTCAACGTCGTGAGCTATGGTCTCAACGCCAAAGAAGAAATTGACTACGACGCGATGGAGCGCAAAGCGCATGAGTCCAAGCCCAAGCTGATCATTGCCGGTGCTTCGGCCTATTCGCTGGGCATCGACTTTGCCCGCTTCGCCAAGGTCGCTAAAGACGTAGGTGCTATTTTCATGGTCGACATGGCCCACTACGCTGGCCTGATCGCCGCTGGCGTCTACCCGAACCCAGTGCCTTACGCCGACGTCGTCACATCGACCACCCACAAGAGTTTGCGTGGCCCGCGTGGCGGCATCATCTTGATGAAGGCTGAGCACGAAAAAGCCATCAACAGCGCCATCTTCCCCGGCCTGCAAGGCGGGCCGCTGATGCACGTGATAGCGGCCAAGGCCGTGGCCTTCAAAGAAGCGATGGCGCCTGAGTTCAAGGTCTACCAGCAGCAAGTCATCACCAATGCCCGCATCGTCGCGGAAACGCTGATTGAACGCGGCTTGCGCATCGTCAGTGGCCGGACCGAAAGCCATGTCATGCTGGTCGATCTGCGGGCCAAGGGCATCACCGGCAAAGAAGCCGAAGCGGTGCTGGGCAACGCCCATATGACGATCAACAAAAACGCCATCCCCAACGACCCGGAAAAGCCGATGGTCACCAGCGGCGTGCGCATCGGCACCCCGGCCATGACCACGCGCGGCTTCAAAGACGAAGAAGCCCGCATGACGGCCAACCTGATCGCTGACGTCCTGGACAACCCGCGTGATGCGGCCAACATCGATGCGGTTCGTGCCAAGGTTCACGCCTTGACCAGCCGTTTCCCGGTCTACGGCTAAAACGCCCCTAGGACAGCGCGGTGAAGTGCCCGTTCTGCGGTAATTTGGAAACTCAGGTCGTCGAGACCCGAGTGTCTGAAGATGCCGATTTCATTCGCCGTCGTCGCCAATGCGGCGCCTGTGAAAAACGCTTCACGACGTATGAACGTCCGGATGTTCACTTTCCGGCCATTGTCAAAAAAGATGGCCGGCGCATTGAGTACAAACGGACGAAAATTCTGGAGTCTATGAACTTGGCGCTGCGCAAGCGTCCAGTGAGTACCGAGCAGGTGGATTCAGCCGTTGAACGGATTGAAGAACAGCTCCTGAACTTGGGGCTGCGCGAAGTGCCATCTACTCGTTTGGGAGAGTTGGTCATGCACGAGCTCAAGCGGCTCGACAAAGTTGCCTATGTTCGCTTTGCCAGCGTCTACCGGCGCTTTGAGGACATTGACGAGTTCAAAACGCTGGTGGACGAAGTTCGGCGCTGATCGTCGTTCATCGCCAGCAGTCAGCCGCGCTGAGGTCACTGCCGAGCAAACCCTTCAAACCGGCCTGGTTGAGTGTCAAGCTTGCGCACTTGTCGCCGGCCATTGCGCCTACAGGCTCTGCCTGAAGTTCATAAGAATTCACTGTTGCAGCCTCCAGCCTGAGCAGGTAGCGCAGTTCTGTGCCCGCCGGAATGCCTTGCAATCGCAGTGGCAGTTCAGGTGGTTGGCCCGGCGCATCGGCCGAGCCGTCGTAGCGCCCATAGGCGCTGTAATAACGCGCCATGAAATGCTGTGCCTCGAGCAAGGCAGCAGCGGCTTCAGCCCGGTGCCCACGCTGCACATGCTGCCGGTAACTTGGATAGGCGAGCGCCGAGACGATGCCCATGATGGCCAAGACCACCATCAACTCGATCAGACTGAAGCCTGTCGCCGCGTTGCGCGGGCCGGGCCTGTGAGACTCGCCGCGGACTGAAAAAGCGCAAACATCATGCATAGCGTCAGTCCTGTCAGTGAATCGGTGGATTGAGGATGCGTCGCCAAGTGCGGTCGGCCATCAACCCGCTTGGCGCACCAGGTCCTTCGGTCGGTTCCACCATCGCGGAACGCTGAATAGCCAGCCCGCTTTGAAGCCAAACGACTGAGCCCGTGATCGTGAAACCCCGGCCGTCTGCCGTGTAGTCCGAGCTAAAACCGCGCGCCGTGATGACGTAAATGCTACCGCCATCCACCGCCTGCTTTTCCACCACGCACACAGGCAGTTGGCTTGGTTTGAAAGCGCTGTTAGAAGACACCACAAATGCTTCGGGTACGGTTGTCCGCGAAGCCGCTGTCCCCCCTGAGCCCGTCCACGAGATGCGTTGCCGCCAAGCCGGCGACCCTGAATAGTCGACTAGAGTTGACTCCTTCAGCGTAGCGACACGCGATCCATCAGACTGCGTCAACTGCACTTCGCAGTAACGCAAAGCCGCCTCGGCATATTGCTGCGCCAAGACATGCATTCCAAAGTTGTTGCTGACGCGCTCATTGGAGCTGGCATTGCGCAGCGTCGCTGCCGACGCCATCGCAATGACACCCAGCATGATCAACACAATGATGAGGGACACCCCGCTTTGTACGATGAAGTGGCGACTTTTCATGATGGTCAAAACGGCATTTTGTTGCGCAACGCCGTGGTGCCTACATAGGCCCGGCGCAAGTGACCGTCGGCAGACTCTTTGGGGACTTGCTCGCAGTCAACGTAAAACTTGAGCGCGGCATCTTCCGCAGTGATCACCGCGTCAGCGCTGCGAATGAGCAAACACACACGAACGCTCAGCACCAAGTTGAAGTCTTGCACTGCCGAAGCGTTCACGTAGCGCACCAGCTTGCGTGGATCGGTTCTGTCGGCTTCGCCGTACCAAAACTGCAAACGCTCGACGTTGTGCACCAGCGGCGCAGCATTGCCGCTAGGGCCGGTGCATTGCAAAGCGTCGCTGTTGGCGCGGTAGCGGTTGTAGGTGATACCCGCTTCGCCATTTTGAAAACTGTTGCCAAGGCAATCGGAAGGCTTGCCCTCAGTGACCAGCGTGTTGTACAAATCGGCCTCGTAGGCGATCTCGATGGCGGGCGAGTTGACGCTGCCGCCGCATTCAGCGGGCGTGTTGACGGTGGCCGTTTGGAAACCTCGGTCGCATCCAAACACCGGCCGCCCGTTGTAGGTTTTGGTCAGTGCCGAGGTTTCCGCCTGTTGGCTGACAGGCCGCGCATAACCGGCCATCAGCAAGTCACTCGACAGAATACGCAAACCAATCTGCGCGTCTTCGTCCATCTGCGCAAAAGCCGACTGCAGCCGGCCACTCTGCCCCGAGCTAAGATAAGTCGCGAGCACGGCGCCGACCACCACCAAGCCAATGACCAGCGCCACCAACATGTCTATCAAAGCTACGCCGCTTTGGTTGAGTTTGAGGCGCATCACAGGTTGACCCTGAAATAACTGCAGCGGATGCTGGGATCGCTGACCGCCAGTCCGCCGGGACATTCAGTGGCACGCGCCGGCGCTTCGTCTTGAGCAGCGACCCGCGGGTCGCGCCAAGCAATCCACACATCGGCAGCCACCGCATCGCTCTGGCGCAAAACAAACACAGAGCCCTCGGGCAATGCCCTGCGCGTCTGATAACGCCACTGCGCCAGATCTAGAGCAGCCAACTCGTGCGTGCTGCAAACGCTTCCAGCGGTGTTGCAACGCAATCCTGGCGGACTGACAGTTCCCGCTTGCCCGGCAAAGCTGGTGGCGTAGTCATAGTTGCCAGCCCAAAAACCTTCGGCCGTCGCACTGCCGGAGGCCGGCCGGCCTTTGTTTGCGCGCATGCGCTCGCCAATATCACTCGCCAAGAGCGTCGCCACCGCACGGTACTGGCTCATCTTGGTGTAACGCAAGGCGGCTGCGTTGAGACTGGCCAACGCCAACAATGCCACGGCGGACAGCGCGATCGACACCAGCACCTCGATCAACAAAAAACCCGCTTGGTCACTTGTCTTCAGCCGCCGCAACGGTGTGTTTTTCAACTGCATGAACCCGCTCCGGCCGCCCCGATCCGCGCACGCCCTTGCAAGGAGATGCACAGCGCGCGAATGCTGTCAGGCGGCGCACCGCCTGACGGCGTGAAGACAATGGTTTGAGCGGCGGATTTAGCCGAACCCGTGGCTTGGTAGGTGATGCTGTGGCCCGTTGACACATTGCTGACAATGGACGCCAAGGCCGGCAGCGTGGCCTGAACCCGCAACAAGGCCTCTGCTGGGCCGTCCGCGTTCTCGCCATCAACTTGCGCACTGCCATTGCTGTCGACAAAGACGATCCAGCCTTTAGCCCAGGCCGCAGCCTCCCGGGTGCAAAACATCGCATTAGACGACTGACAGACCAGCACGGGCCGGGCACGTTTGAGGGCTTCTGAACGGGCATAACGCAAGTCGCCGAGCAAGGCTTCAGCGGCCAGCAACACCGACCGTTTGGCCCACAAGCTGCGAAAACTAGGCACCGCCAGGGACGTCGCCACCGCCATCATCGCCAGCACGAGCATCAGCTCCACCAAGGTCAGACCGCTTTCACGATGTTTCATACTCTAAATAATAACTACACTTCCAAATTTAAAATCTAATTTGTAGCTCTTTTTTATCCATACAGCCAATGTTTGCCAAACGGTAAACTCGCCCTCGTGATCAATCTCGCCCTTCAGCTTGCTCAGCAAGCGCAAAACCAGACCTCGCCAAACCCGGCCGTGGGCTGCGTCTTAGTCTCAGGCGATGGCGTCGTGATCGGCCAAGGCCAGACCCAAGCGGCCGGCAGTGCCCACGCCGAAGTGATGGCCTTGCGCGACGCCGCCAGCCGAGGTCATTCGGCGGTCGGCGCCACCGCTTATGTCACCCTAGAGCCGTGCTCGCACCAAGGCCGAACCGGCCCCTGCTGCGATGCCTTGATAGCCGCCGGCATTGCCAAAGTCGTGGCATCCATCGCCGACCCGAACCCGCTGGTCTCCGGCCAAGGCTTTGAACGGCTGCAGGCCGCCGGCATCAACGTCGAGGTCGGCGCCGGTGCCGAAGCTTCACGAGAATTGAACATCGGGTTTTTCAGCCGCATGCTGCGTCAAACGCCTTGGGTGCGAATGAAGATGGCAGCGTCTTTAGACGGCACCACCGCACTGGCCAACGGCCAAAGTCAGTGGATCACCTCACTAGAAGCGCGCACCGACGGCCATGCTTGGCGCGCCCGCGCGTCGGCGGTACTCACCGGTATTGGCACCGTGCTGCAAGACAATCCCAGCTTGGATGTGCGGCTGGTCGACACGCCCCGCCAACCGCATCGCATAGTCATCGACAGCCAACTTCAAACGCCGCTTGATGCGCAGATTTTCAATCCCGACGGACAGGTGTGGATTTACACCGCCAGCAGCGATGTAGCCAAAACACAAGCCCTGCAAAGCCGCGGCGCCAGCGTCACCAGTCTGCCGGACGCAGGCGGCAAGGTCGACTTGGCCGCCGTCATGCGTGACCTCGGCCAGCGCCAAATCAATGAACTGCATGTCGAGGCCGGCTTCAAACTCAATGGCTCGCTGGTGCGTGAAGGCTTGGTCGATGAATTTCTGCTTTACCTCGCGCCCAAACTGCTGGGCCCCGGCCAAGGCATGCTGAACTTGCCCGCGCTGCAAGCCCTGTCGGGGGCGGTAGCGCTGGAATTCATTTCCGCAGACCGGGTCGGACCCGATCTGCGGCTGGTCGCCCGAGTTGAAGGACGCGGTCGTTTTTAGCTTTTTAATCCAATGATTTAGGGCCTTCGCACCTTGGCGGCGCGATACTGGCCATTTCCCTGCGAAAATACCGTATGTTTACCGGAATCATCACCGGCGTGGGGCGCATCGTCGCTATCCATAGCCTGGGCAGCTCTTTGGACCATGGCAAGCGACTCACCATCGAAACGCCATCGTCTTACCTGAACGACGTCGGCCTCGGCGACAGCATCGCGCTCAACGGCGCCTGCATGACCGCCACCACCCTAGACGCTGCCCACAACCAATTCACCATCGACATCTCAGCCGAATCGCTGAGTAAGACCTGCGGCCTCGCCGAGCTCGGTCCGATCAATCTTGAAAAAGCCCTGCGTGCCAACGACCGGCTGGGCGGCCACATCGTCTCGGGTCATGTGGACGGCATCGGCCTCGTCACGCATTTCGCGCAGATCGGCGAAAGCTGGGAGCTGCGAATTCAAGCGCCCGCCGGCATCAGCAAATACTTAGCCTACAAAGGCTCGATCACGGTCAATGGCGTCAGCCTGACCGTCAACCGCGTGAACGACCTCGCCGGCCCCGGCGACCAGAGCGCGGGTTGCGAGATAAGCATCAATCTCATCCCCCACACCGTCGAGAACACGGCGCTGGGACATCTCAAGCAGAACGCCCAGGTGAACCTCGAAATCGACCTGATCGCGCGTTACGTGGAGCGCATGCTCCAAGACACCAGAAAGCCTTGAACATGACCGTTGCCATTTCTACTGTTGAAGAGATCGTTGCCGACATGGCTGCCGGCAAGATCGTTATCTTGATTGACGAAGAAGACCGCGAAAACGAAGGTGACTTGGTCTTGGCGGCCGACCACGTCACCCCCGAAGCCATCAACTTCATGGCGCGCTTTGGTCGCGGCTTGATCTGCCTGACGCTGACCAAAGAACGCTGCGAGCGGCTGCAACTGCCGCCCATGGCGCTGCGCAATGGTGACAAAAAAGGCACGGCCTTCACCGTCTCGATTGAAGCCGCCGAAGGCGTCACCACCGGCATCTCGGCGGCTGACCGTTCACGCACCGTTGAGGCTGCAGTGGCCAAAAATGCCAAGGTCGATGACTTGGTGCAACCCGGCCACATCTTTCCGCTGCAAGCGGTTGACGGCGGCGTATTGATGCGTGCCGGTCACACCGAAGCCGGTTGCGACCTCGCCAGCATGGCCGGTTGCACGCCTGCCTCGGTGATCTGCGAGATCATGAACGACGACGGCACCATGGCCCGGCTGCCCGACTTGCTGTTGTTTGCCGCTGAACACGGCCTCAAAATTGGCACCATCGCCGACCTGATTGAGCACCGCAGCCGCAACGAATCGCTGATTGAAGCTGTCGGCACGCGCACGCTGCAAACCGCTTTTGGTGAATTCACCGCCCATGCGTTCAAAGACAAGCCAAGCCAAGGCGTGCATCTGGCGCTGGTCAAAGGCAGCTGGCAAGCTGACGAAACAGTGTCGGCCCGCGTGCACGAACCGCTGTCTGTTTTTGATGCACTGGAAGTTGGCCGGACCATGCACACCTGGAGCTTGGACCAGAGCCTCCAACACATCTCGAATGAAGGCAAAGGCGTTGTCGTGCTGCTGAACTGCGGTGAAAGCGGCGCCCAACTGCTGGCCCAGTTTGAAGGCACAGCCCGCGCCAGCCACGCCCCTGTGCGCGGTCGCATGGACTTGCGCTCCTACGGCATTGGTGCGCAGATTCTGCGTGAATGCGGCGTGCGCAAAATGAACCTCTTGGGCACGCCCCGCCGCATGCCGAGCATGACCGGCTACGGGCTGGAGATCGCCGGCCACATCAGCAAGGACAACCATCATGCTTGACGCAGACAAAGGCCAAGTCGGCCAACTCAAGGGGCAAGCGCTGTCCATCGGCATTGTGCAAGCCCGCTTCAACGCGAGCATCACGAATGCGCTGGCCACAGCCTGCATCGCCGAGCTGCAGCTGCACGGCGTTGACGCTGCCAACATTCACCACGTCACCGTGCCCGGTGCACTGGAAGTTCCAGTCGCCTTGCAAGCCATGGCCGAGACGGAAAAATACGACGCCCTGATTGCGCTGGGTTGCATCATCCGCGGCGAAACCTACCACTTTGAACTGGTCGCCAACGAAAGCGGTGCGGCTGTGACGCGCTTGGCGCTGGACTACCAAATCCCTATCGCTAACGCGATTCTGACCACTGAGAATGTCGCCCAAGCTGAAGCCAGGCAAGACGACAAAGGCCGTGACGCCGCCCGCGTCGCCGTTGAAATGGCCCTGCTGCTCGACGTTATTGCTTAAAAGAACAAGAAAAACAAGATGACCATTGCACCCAAACGCCCGCCACAGACCCGCACCGGCCTGACCGACACCGGGGTTAAAAAAGCCGCCGATAAATCAGCCCGCACCCGCGCTCGCGAGTTCGCCTTGCAAGCGCTGTACCAATTTTTGGTGGCTCGCAATGAAGCCGCCTCCATCGACGCCTTCACGCGTGATTTGGTCGGTTTTCACAAGGCCGACTCGGTGCACTTCGACGCCCTGATGCACGGCTGCATTGAAGGCGCAGCGAGCCTCGACGAGTTGATCTTGCCCATGCTCGACCGCAAGATGAACGAGATCTCGCCGGTGGAGCACGCTATTTTGTGGATTGGCGCTTACGAATTCAAACAATGCCCGGACGTGCCTTGGCGTGTCGTCATCAACGAATGCATCGAGCTGGCCAAAGCCTTTGGTGGCACCGACGGCCACAAGTGGGTCAATGGCGTGCTGAACCAACTCGCACCGCTCCTGCGCGAAGCGGAAGTCGCTGGCGACAAAGCCCGCGAAACAGTCCGCTAAGCAGTCCACGCAGAAACCAAGCGAGTCCAGCGCACCCATGCGAATTTCCCAGCGTGCCCAACGCATTGAGCCCTTCTATGTGATGGAGGTGGCCAAAGCTGCGTCTGAGTTAGCGCAGCAATTCGCCAACACCAGCCAGCCGATGATTTTCCTGAACATCGGTGAGCCTGACTTCAGCGCCCCGCCGCTGGTACAAGAAGCGGCGGCACGCGCCATCTCCCAAGGCAACACGCAGTACACGGCCGCCACCGGCCTACCCGCGCTGCGCGAAAAAATCAGCGACTGGTATGCCACGCGCTTTCAGGCGGAAGTTGCACCCAACCGCATCATCATCACGGCGGGCGCGTCGGCGGCGCTGCACTTGGCCTGCCTCGCGCTGATTGAAGCTGGCGACGAAATCCTCATGCCGGACCCGAGCTATCCGTGCAACCAGCATTTTGTCGGCGCGGCCGATGGCCGCTCCACGCTGATCTCCACCACCGCAGCAGAACGCTTTCAACTCACGGCAGATAAGGTCGCTGAAGCTTGGGGGCCAGACACCCGCGGCGTCATGCTCGCCTCGCCATCCAACCCGACTGGCACCTCGATCGCGCCCGACGAGTTGCAGCGCCTGCACAAGTTGGTGCACAGCCGCGGCGGCATCACCCTGATCGACGAAATTTATCTAGGCCTGAGCTACGACGACAACTTTGGCCGCAGCGCGCTGGCCATGCCGGGCGACTTGGGCCAGAGCGTCATCAGCATCAACAGCTTCAGCAAATACTTCAATATGACCGGCTGGCGACTCGGCTGGCTGGTGGTGCCCGAAGCGCTGGTGCCAGTGATTGAGCGCATGGCGCAAAACCTGTTCATCTGCCCCAGCACGGTGGCGCAACACGCCGCCCTCGCCTGCTTTGAGCCCGAGAGCTTGGCCGAATACGAGCGCCGCCGCGCTGAATTCAAAGCCCGACGCGACTACTTCATCCCTGAGCTGAATCGCTTGGGCTTGACCGTCCCGGTCATGCCCGATGGCGCTTTTTACGCTTACGCCGATTGCACCCAAGCGGCACAAAAACTGGGGATTCGCCCGGGTCAACCCGATGGCACCGGCGGCAGTTGGGACTTCGCGTTTGAGCTGATGCAGCGCGCGCACCTCGCGGTGGCGCCGGGCCGCGACTTCGGCCGGACCGCACCCGACAAGTTCATCCGCTTCTCCACGGCCAGCTCGATGGCGCACCTTAAAGAAGCCGTTTCACGACTGGAGGCTGTGCTTGGTTAACTCTTCTAGCTTCCAGTGGCCGCTCCGGGTTTATTGGGAAGACACCGACGCCGGTGGCATCGTCTTTTATGCCAATTACCTGAAATTTTTTGAGCGCAGCCGCACCGAATGGCTGCGTTCGCTCGGCATTGAACAACACGCCTTGCGCGAGCAAAGCGGCGGCATGTTCATCGTCAGCGAGACCAGCGTTCGCTACCTGCAACCCTCGCGCCTAGACGACGAACTCATTGTGACGGCCAAGCTTCAGGAAAAAGGCCGCGCGTCTTTGATCATCAGCCAACAGGTTTTCCTGAAAAACAAAGCACCCGCCGAGTCACCGACAACGCTGCTGTGCGAGGCTACTATTCGGATCGGCTGGGTCGATGCCGGCAGCCTCAAACCCGCACGCATACCCACGCCTATTTTGGACAGCCTGGAGCTCCACTCATGAATCAAGACATGTCGATTGTTAGTTTAATTTTGCACGCCAGCTGGGTCGTGCAAGCGGTGGTGTTGCTCTTGGTGGGCATTTCAATTTCCAGTTGGGCAGCCATCTTTCGCAAGATCGTCTCCCTGCGCCGCGTGGCTGCGCTCAACGATGCGTTTGACCGCGAGTTTTGGTCGGGCACCAGCTTGAACGAACTATTTGCCGCCGCCGCCCAAAACGCCCACGGCTCAGGCCCAATGGAACGTATTTTTGCCAGCGGCATGCGCGAATACCAAAAACTGCGCGAGCGCCGCGTGGTCGACCCGGGTGCCCTGCTCGACGGCGCCCGCCGCGCCATGCGTGCCAGCTACCAGCGCGAAATGGACGGCATTGAATCGAATCTGTCCTTCCTCGCCACGGTCGGTTCGGTCTCGCCGTATGTTGGTTTGTTCGGCACGGTCTGGGGCATCATGCACGCCTTCACCGGCTTGGCCGCGCTGGAACAAGTGACGCTGTCAACCGTTGCACCCGGCATTGCAGAGGCGCTGGTGGCCACGGCGATTGCCTTGTTCGCGGCGATTCCTGCCGTCGTCGCCTACAACCGCTTTGCCCACGACATTGACCGCATCGCCAACAAATTGGAAACCTTCATTGAAGAGTTCTCCAACATTTTGCAGCGCAATTTAGGCGCGCAATCGGCCTCCGGCCACTGAACTGTCACCGCGATAACGAGTCAATCACCACATGCCTGCAATGAACTCACGCGGCCGTGGACGCCGCACCATCAGCGAAATCAACATGGTGCCCTTCATCGACGTGATGTTGGTGCTGCTCATCATCTTCATGGTGACCGCGCCGCTCATCACGCCCAGCATGATCGCGCTGCCGCGGGTCGGCAAGGCACCGGGACAACCGCCCAAGCCGATTCAGGTGCAGATCGACAAGGACGAAAAAATCCAAATCACTGAATCTGGCGGCAAGCCCATCAGCATTGAGATGGCGGACGTTGGCAGCACCGTCAAGCGTCTGCAGCCGGCCGTGCCGCAAGGCGAGCAAGCCTCACCCGTGGTCATCAGCGCTGACAAATCCATCAAGTACGAAACCGTGGTCAAGGTCATGGACGCACTCCAACGCGCCGGCGTCCAGCGTGTCGGCCTGTCGGTTCAGACGGGCAGTTGAGTTGGCTGCAACCCGACTCGTCCGATGTGATGTTGATCTGAGCTGAACCATGCCCAGCACTGACGACCGCCTCGACCTCGCGCCCCGCGACGAACCGGGTGCCTTGCGCTCATTTTCATTTGCGTTGGTGGTCCATCTGTTGCTGGCCGCCGCGCTGACGTGGGGGGTGAGTTGGAAAAGTAACGACCCCACGGTTTTGTTTGAAGCCGAGCTGTGGTCTAACGTCCAACAAGAGGCGGCACCGGCGCTAGAAACCCCGCCTCCGCCCCCCCCAACGCCACCAGCACCTGAGCCAGAACCCGTTCCTGTGCCGACGCCAGCCCCGCCGTCAGCAGCCAAAGTTGAGTCGCCGCCCGACCCAGACATTGCGTTAGAGCGTGAGAAGAAACGCAAGAAAAAAGAAGCAGAAGACAAAAAAACAGCACTCGCGCAGGCTGAAAAAGCCGACAAAGCGGCGAAAGAAAAAGCCGACAAGGCAGAAAAAATTCTAAAAGAGAAAGAGCGTGCGAAGGCCAAAGCCAAGGCCGCAGCACAAGCCAAAGTCGAGGCACAAAAACTCGAAGCACAGAAAGAGCAGGAGGCCAAAAAGCAAGCCGCTGCCGATGCCAAATTCCGCAAAGACAACATTGCCCGCATGAACGCTCTAGCGGGGGCCACCGGCGCGCCGGACGCCAAAGGCAGCGCACTGCAATCCAGCGGACCGTCAGCCAGCTACGGCGGAAAAGTCCGCGCCAAAGTGAAGCCCAACGTGATCTTCACCGAAGACATCGTCGGCAACCCGGTCGCCGAGGTCGAAGTCCGCACCACACTCGACGGCACCATCACCAGCCAGCGACTGGTCAAATCGAGTGGCAACAAAGCGTGGGACGACGCCGTCATCACCGCCATCATCCGCACCGTCACCATGCCGCGCGACACCGACGGACGCGTTCCAACGCCGATGATTATTTCGTTCCGGCCTAGGGACTGAGCTTCACTCCGGCTGTAAACCCGCAGTAGCAATTGCGCGGCGATTGATGTCGATGTCCCGCGTCAAGTAAGCGCGAAATCCCTCTGGCGACGACGCCTGTGACACGGCGCCGTTCAACTCAAACGCCTTTTGCACTTCTGGCCGCTGTAAAGCCACAGCCAGTGTCTTCGACAGCACCTCAACGACTGAAGCGGGCACGCCCTTGGGCGCCATCAAACCAATCCAGCTGGCGAACTCAAACCCGGGCAAGCTGGCACCCAGCGAAGGCACAGCCCCCGAGGGTTGGCTGGTGGGCGGCATGCTGTGGCCCAACAATCTCAATCGGCCGGCAGCAACCAAAGACATGGCCGCCGGCGCAGGTGTCAAAACCCAGTCCGTCTCACCTGAAACAACCGAGGCCACGCCCTGGGCGCCGCCCTTGTATGGAACATGCAGGGACTTGAATCCAGCGGCATTCTGCAGCGCCATGCCGGCCAAATGGCTAACCGAACCGACGCCTGCCGACGCCATGTTGGAGCCATTGCCTTTGGACTTGGCGTAAGCGATCAGCTGCGACAAGTTCTGCACGGGCAACTGAGGATTGCAGACCAATACGTTGGGCAACAGCGCTATCAACGAGATGAGTTCAAAGTCACGCAAGCCGCTGTAGGTCACGGCTTTTTGCAACAACGGCGCTACGGACAGCGCGCTGCTGGAGCCGACCAACAAGGTGTGGCCGTCAGCAGCGGCATTGCGCACCGCCTCAACACCGATCGCACCCGCAGCGCCGGCACGGTTGTCAATCACCACCGGCTGAGCGAGAAGTCGAGCCATTTCGATGCAGACAACGCGGCCGATCGTGTCAACAGAACTCCCTGGCGCGTTGGGCACAACGACCTTCACCGCGTGATCAGGGAACGTCCGCTGCGCAAAACTCAAAGGCGAAAGCGCCATGCAGCCAACAGCGAGTAGCTGTCGGCGCGTGAAAGCCGCATGGGCTGGGGTGATCAACGGGATGGCTGGCTTCATTGAATCTCCTCGTTTTTATATTGCCTGCATCGTAAGAGCACTGAGCACCCATTGCAAAGTAAATTCGACAAAACAGCCAACTCATGACATGCGCAGCCTCAGCCCAGCACCTCGTGAATCGAGGACCGCAGCCAGACATGCGCAGGGTCTTTTTGGAAACGTTGGTGCCAAATCAAATGCACGTCGATGACCGGTGGTTTGATGGGGATTTCGACCAGCTTGATGTTCCCATGGGAAACGAAAAACTGCGCTAAATCTCGCGGCACGGTGGCCACCAGATCTGAGCTTTCTACGATCGGCAACAGGCTGACGAAGTGCGACAGTTCGACCACGACGCGTCGCTTCAAGCCCTTTTGTTGCAAGAACTGCTCAAAGACATGCTCGCGGCCATCGGGTTTGACAACCGCGTGCGATGCAGCCAAAAACTGCGTCTGCGTCATGCGTGAGCCGATCACCGGATGGCTCTTTCGAACAATGCAAACATGGCTGTTTTCAATCAACTTTTGCCGATAGAACCCAGGTTTTTCGAGGTCTGGGTAGTAGCCGATGGCCAGCTCGGCAGCGCCCGATTCAAGCGCCCCGGCCGCCGCATGACGCGGCATGGCCAAGGTGCGCAGGTCGATGTTCGGTGCTTGCTCAGCCAGCAGCTTCAAAATACGCGGCAAAAAATTCACCTCGCCAATGTCTGGCATTAGCAGCGTGAAGCTGCGCTGCGCGGTGGCCGGATCAAACGTCAGCGGCTGCAAAATATCAGCCCGAATGATCTCAACCACCTGGCGTACGGGTTCGTCCAACTCAAGAGCACGTGGCGTGGGCTGCATCTGCCAGCCCGAGCGCACAAA
>CANFWI010000041.1 GCA_947450675.1 Comamonadaceae bacterium
GAGTCCGACCACCAGCATGCCGGTGATGGCACCGCCGCGAAAGGCGACGTCGAGGGCGGGGCCAATCCCGCGCGTGGCCGCTTGGGCGGTGCGCACATTGGCGCGCACCGACACATTCATGCCGATGAAGCCGCAAGCGCCCGACAGTACAGCGCCAACGACAAAGCCGATGGCACTGGGAACGTCAAGAAAAATGCCAATCAAAATCGTCAGTACCGCGCCGACGATGGCGATGGTGGTGTACTGACGCGACAGATAAGCGGCCGCACCCGTTTGGATGGCGGCGGCGATTTCCTGCATGCGCGGATTGCCCGCGTCTTGCGAAAGTATCCAGCTGCGGGCCCAAAAGCCGTAACCGACGGCAATGAGTCCACACGCTAGCGCCAAGATGAGCGCTGAGTTGTCGAGCATAGGTTAACTCCAGTTGTTGTTCATCAGGATTTCGGTGCAACGCCGGGGCGAACACCGCCTTGCGTTGCTTCCTCAACCCCAGATGAAAACCCGGAGGCAATTGGCCAACTTGCGAAATTTACCGCCAAAACATGACAAGTTCGCGGCTTGTCAGGCTCGGATCAGTAAAATGAGGGTAAATACTGACCAAACTGCCCTAGTTCAGTGGCGGTCTCACCTCATCAACAACTCTAAAGTACCTCTGGTACCTTTCATCACATGTCTTTATCCAAAGTAACCCCCGGTAAAAATGCGCCTGATTCGTTCAACGTGATCATCGAGATCCCGATGAATGCTGACCCGGTGAAATACGAAGTCGACAAAGAGTCCGGCGCTATTTTTGTGGATCGCTTCATGAGCACGTCCATGCACTACCCAACCAACTACGGTTACGTGCCCAAAACCCTCAGCGGCGACGGCGACCCAGTCGACGTGCTGGTGATCACGCCCGTGCCGTTGATCCCAGGTGTGGTGGTGACCTGCCGTGCTATTGGCATCTTGAAAATGACCGACGAAGCCGGTGAAGACGGCAAGGTTTTGGCGGTGCCTATCGACAAAAAGTGCTCGCTCTACACCCAATGGCAAAAACCGGAAGACATGAATCCGCTGCGCCTGAAAACCATCGCCCATTTCTTTGAACACTACAAAGATCTGGAAGAAGGCAAGTGGGTGAAGATTTCAGGTTGGGAAGGCCCAGAAGCTGCCCACAAAGAAATCACGGACGGCATTGCGGCCTACAACAAAACGCAAGAAGCCTGATTCTTTTTAGAATCTTCAGCTGCCCTTAAAAAGCGCCTGCAACTTCCCAGTTGCAGGCGCTTTTTTGATCGTGCGCCCAGTTCAGGTTTTCACCGGCACGATCTCAAAGCGGGCTTCGGCCATCAGCTTGCCGAGGGGCTTGAGCGCCGCTTGAATGGCGTCACTCTCGGCTTTTTCCCAGAGGGTGATCATCTGCTGCGTGCCGCCGTCTTCGTCGTCAGTTTCGGTGTCTGTTGAGTCATCCACTTCGTCATCTTCGCTGGGCTCGTTCAGGGCTTGCGCCAGCATGTAGGCTTGCAGCGAGGGCAGCACATAGTCAGGGCCGCCCAAGGCGAATTCAAGCGCCATTCGAAAGCGCAACTCGGCTGCTACGCGTTGGTCAGCACTGAGGTCTGAGCTTTCCACGAGTTGGACGATGTAGGCGTTTTTCGCAGAGGTTTTGGCAGCGGTGTTGGATGGCATGAAGTTCTTTCGGTACGCAGCAGCTCGGTTGGGGCTATATTGGTGAGCTGAATTTTGATTGTCCCTGAAAGGTTTTTTCGATGGCTATTGGCTGGTTGACTGTTTTACAAAATGTGCCTTGGTCGGACGTGGTTCGCAACGCGCCGAAGGTCGCTGCAGGTGCCAAAAAACTCTGGGGCTCGGTGGGCAACAAGGATGGCGTCGATCACGCGGCAGATTTGGAGGCGCAGTCTAGGCAGCCGCCTGAGCATTTGACGCTGGGTCATTTGCAGGCGCAAATTGCGACCTTGCAAGCGGTGGCGGGCGAGTTTCAGCATCAACTGTCGGAGTCAACGCGCTTGATCACGTCCTTGGCTGAGCAAAATACGCAATTGGTTCAGCGCATTGAGGCCATGCGCAAGCGAACAGCGCGTTTCGGTGTCGCGCTGGTGTTGGTGGCGGTTGCTACAGGTGCTGCGCTCTGGTTGGGTTTGCGCTGAAAGCTCATGCAGCCGGCTTGGCCGGTTTGTAGGGATTGCGCCGCTCCAAGTCTTCCATGTAGTTGGCAATGCCTTCGCCTTCGCGCTCTAAAAAACGCTCAACCGCATCGGCAAACGAGGGATGCGCCAGCCAATGCGCGCTGGTGGTTTTGACCGGCAACAGCGCCCGCGCCATCTTGTGCTCACCCTGCGCACCGCCTTCAAAGCTGTCAAAACCGTGCTCTATGCACCATTGCAGAGGCTGGTAATAACAAGCTTCAAAGTGCAGGCAATCAACCCGTTCGAGCGCGCCCCAGTAGCGGCCATAAGCTGTTTTTTGAACCTGCACCGACTGACCCTCGCTCGCGGGTGTTTCTGCACTCAGTGCGATGAGACTACAGGCCATCGGTGCGCCATCCCGTTCCGCCACAAAGAGCAACCAGTTCTCAGGCATGGTCTTGGCCATGCGCTCGAAAAAATCACGGCTCAGGTACGGCGCATTGCCATGCTCAAGGTACGTGCGTTCATAGCAGCGGTAGAAAAAATCCCAATCTGCAGCACTGATGTCAACGCCGCGTGACCAGCGGAAAACCACACCTGCCTCAGCGACCTTGCGCCGCTCTTGTCGGATTTTCTTGCGCTTCTCCTGATTCAGGGAGGCGAGAAACTCATTGAAATCTTTAAATTTTGTGGGGGCTACATTCTTCCAGTGGAATTGGACCGTATGGCGAAGTAGCAAGCCGGCCTCCGCACATGCGGCAATGTCTTCGTCCGCAGCAAACAGCAAGTGCAGTGACGACAATTGTTCGGCTTCACACCAAGCCATCAGCGCCTTCACCAACATCACACGTGAAGCCGCGTCACGGGCCAGCAGGCGCGGGCCGGGCACGGGCGTGAACGGCGGTGCCACCACAGCTTTGGGGTAGTAGGCCAAGCCGTGTTGCTGGTAAGCATTGGCCCAAGCCCAGTCAAAAACGTACTCGCCGTAAGAATGAGTTTTCAGGTACAGCGCGCAAGCCGCCATCAGCTTTTCACCGGCGTACAACGCGACGAAGCGAGGCGTCCAACCGGTCTCGGGTGATGCACTGCCGCTGGAGTGCATGGCCGCCAAGTACGCATGCCGCATGAAGGGGTTCTGCGTACCAGCCGGGTTTTGCTGCGCCAGCAAGTCGTCCCAGGCTTTTGCATTCACCTCCAGAGGGGAATCGAAGACCCGAATGACATAATCGTTGACGTTATTTTTCAATGGCTCTCTTTTCATTGACTGTCTGCCCATGCTACTGAAAATTTGTGTTGCCCAGCTGAACTATGGTGTTGGGGACATGACGGGGAATGCCCGCAAGATCATTGACGCCGCACGCCAAGCCTACGCCGACGGTGCGCGCTTGGTGCTCACGCCCGAACTGGCCATTTGCGGTTATGCCGCTGAAGATCTTTTTTTGCGTCCTGCATTTATCCAAGCCTGCGATGATGCCGTGGATTTTGTAGCCCGTGAGTTGGCCGGGTTAAAGGGTTTGGCCGTGGTGGTTGGCAGCCCGAGCCGGATGGACGCCGGGCCTGGCTTGCGCACGCGCAGCGTGACAGTGCCACAACTCAGCAACGCCGCGCACGTGCTCCAAGAAGGCCGGCGCACGCACACCTATGCCAAACGCGAGCTGCCCAACTACCAAGTCTTTGACGAGCGGCGTTATTTCACGCCCGGTCAAGGCTGCTGCGTTTTTCAGGTGGGCGAGGGCGCTGAGCGTGTTTCAGTCGGCCTGCTGATCTGCGAAGACGCTTGGTTTGACGAGCCGGCGCAGTTGGCCAAGGACGCTGGCGCCGAGTTGCTGGCGGTCATCAATGCCTCGCCTTTTCATGGCGGCAAGGGCGCTGAGCGCGAAGACATGATGCGCAGCCGTGCGTTGGCGACGGGCTTGCCGCTGGTGTTTGCCCATTTGGTGGGTGGTCAAGACGAAGTGGTTTTTGAAGGTCACTCGTTTGCCGTGCAAGCGGACGGCGCGCTGGCGGGGCGGGCGGTGAGTTTTCAAGAAGCGCTGTTTGACGTGACCGCCACGCGCACGTCGACGGGCACGCTGACCCTGAAGGCCGAGATGGCGCCTGCGCGCAGCATCGAAGCGGACCTGTGGGATGCGCTGGTGCTGGGTGTGCGCGACTACCTGGGTAAGAACCGCTTTCCGAGCGCGATTTTGGGCTTGTCAGGCGGCATTGACTCAGCCTTGGTGCTGGCCATTGCGGTGGATGCGCTGGGCGCTGACAAAGTTCGCACGGTGATGATGCCGTCGCCGTACACCGCCGACATGTCATGGATTGACGCGCGCGAGATGGCTGAACGTATGCAGGTGCGTTACGACGAAATTTCCATCACCCCGCAGTTCGACGCCTTCAAGGCGTCCTTGGCGGGCGAATTCACGGGCTTGCCCGAAGACGCCACGGAAGAAAATATTCAGGCGCGCATTCGCGGTGTTTTTCTCATGGCCTTGTCCAACAAGTTCGGCTCGATCGTGCTGACCACCGGCAACAAGAGCGAGATGGCCACGGGCTATTGCACGCTTTACGGCGACATGGCCGGCGGTTTTGCGGTCATCAAGGATTTGCTGAAAACCACGGTCTTCAAGCTCGCCCGCTGGCGCAATGAGAACAACCCCTACGCTACCTGTGACAAGCCGATTCCGGAGCGCATCATCACGCGGCCGCCGAGCGCTGAATTGCGTGCCGACCAGACCGACCAGGACAGCCTGCCGCCTTACGACGTGCTCGATGCGATCTTGACGCGCTACATGGAAAATGATGAAAGCATCGAGAGCATGGTGGCCGCTGGCTTCGATGCGGCGGTGGTTGAACGCATCACCCGCCTGATCAAGATCAACGAATACAAACGCCGGCAAGCGCCGATTGGTATTCGGGTTAGCCATCGCAGCTTTGGCAAAGATTGGCGCTATCCTGTGACCAGTCAATTTCGGGCGTAAGCTTTCAACCTATTTCAAAATCTCAACGGAGTCTTTCAGTGAAGCAAATTACCGCCATCCTCAAACCTTTCAAGCTCGAAGAAGTCCGTGAGGCTTTGGCCGAATGTGGCGTGACCGGCCTGACCGTGACCGAAGTCAAGGGCTTTGGCCGGCAAAAAGGCCATACCGAGCTGTACCGCGGTGCCGAGTACGTGGTCGACTTTCTGCCCAAGGTCAAGGTTGAAGTGGTTGTGAAAACCGACGACGTGGAGCGCTGTGTGGACGCCATCGTGCGCGCTGCCCGCACCGGAAAAATTGGCGACGGCAAAATTTTTGTCACCAGCGTCGAACGGGTTGTGCGTATTCGCACCGGCGAAGAAGACGAAACCGCGATCTGAACGCCGCGCTACAGGGCTAGATTTAGATCTGGTCTAGCCGCAGTTTGTCTGAAACGACGCCAGCATCGGTCACCAGCGTCTCAAGCAAGGCGGCTGCATCTGTGCTGGTGCGGATCAGGTCCATCTGCCATTCGTTCATGAAGCCTTGTTTCACAGCAGAATTCAAAAACACCAGCAAGCTGTCGTAGTAGCCATTCAGGTTTAACAGTCCGACCGGCTTGTCGTGGTAGCCGAGCTGGCGCCAAGTCCAGACTTCAAAAAACTCTTCGAAGGTGCCGATGCCGCCGGGCAGCGCCAAAAAAGCATCGGCGTGCTCGGCCATGATGCGCTTGCGCTCATGCATGGTCTCCACCACATGCAGCTCTGTGCAACCGGTGTGCGCCCACTCTTTGTCGACCAACGCCTTGGGGATCACGCCAATCACGCGCCCACCCGCTTGAAGGCAGGCGTCGGCCACAGTGCCCATCAAACCGTTGTGGCCGCCGCCATAGACGAGCTGCCCCTTGTGTTCAGCAATCCAGCGGCCGACCTGTTGGGCGGCTTCGGCGTAAGCCGGTTCAGTGCCTGGCCGCGAACCGCAATAAACACACACCGAAAATGCAGGCTTTTCAGTCATCACTGGGCTCATGTCGTCAAGCGCTGGAACAACGCCGTTATCCAAACACCGCTGCACAAGAACAGGCACAGCAAGACGGCGGCGCTACCGATGTCTTTGGCTCGCTTGGACAGGTCATGCCATTCGGGGCCGACCCGGTCAATGGCGCTTTCTACAGCGGTGTTGAGCAGCTCCACCACCATCACCAGCACCAGACAGGCGACCAGCAAAGAAGTTTCAACCCAATTCTGACCCAGCCAAAAAGCGACGGGAAACAAGACCACACTGGCAACGGCTTCTTGCCTGAACGCGGTTTCGTGCCAACCTGCACGCAGGCCAGCCAGCGAATAACCAGCCGCATGCCAAATGCGCGACAGCCCTTTGCGCAATTTTTGGGGATTGACGGGTGTGTTTGTCATGACGCGCGTTTGGCTGGCGGATGTCGAAAAGTCACCAGCCGGGTGCCGGCGATGGCGTCATGCCAGAACTGACGCTGTGGGTGAAAACGCGACAAAATGGCCCAGATGGCGATCCAGCCACCGGCCAGCACCAAGGCTTCTTTGGCATTCACCCCGAACAGCCAGCTGACGACCAGCGGCGGCAGAAACCAAACCCAGCTGAGTGTGTAGCGCAGCAGGGCACGCTTTTGGGTGAGGTTGCGGCCTTGCAAGTCGGTGACGCGGATGTGCCAGGTTTTCATGGCCAGTGTTTGACCATGGGCCCAGAACCAGACGAAGTAAATACCAAACACCAAAAACAAAAAAGCCTGTTGCCCGTGCCGGTTGTCCATGGCGTTGCGGGTTTGCGTCAAGGTGCTGAACAAATAATCGGCGATGAACATGACCGCAAACATCAGCATGCCCTCGTACAGCCAGCAGGCCATGCGCCTGCGCAGTGAGGGTGTTTTGAAGTCATCTGCCATGATGTGGGTGTCGCTCGTTAAGTTGGGGCTGATGCCAGAGCGGCACCCGAACTCAATGGTCGGGCGTGGAGGCGCTGTCGTTTCCGGTTGAGTCAGCCGGCATTTTAGGCGGCTTGCTCGCGGTGTTCGTTGGGACTGGCAATGTGACCAGTTTTTGCGGTGCAACCGGCCGTATGGCAGTGGCCGCACCAATGGGTGGACGCGAAGCCTTGTTGGCCAATTTTTTCTTTTCTTCGGCGCTGAGCGACTGATACGCCTCCCACTTGGCTTTTTTCTCTTGCGGTGTCAGCTCATGGGCCAGCTCGGTGGTGGTGGCGAAATTAAGCCGGGCTTCAGCGCGTTCGCGGTTGCTGAGTGCCGCCCATTCAGCCATGCGGCTGTGCATGCTGGTTTTGTCCGACTCAGACAAGGAATGGTAGTTGCGTGAGACTTCAAGCCATTTCCGTTGCTGCCCGGCGTTGAGCGAGTCCCAGCTGCGAGCCAACGGTTGTAAAGCATCTTTTTGTTGAGGCGTGAGCTTTGACCAGCCTGATTTCGGTTCAATTGGTTTTTGCGGGTTGGTCGCATCCGTCTTGACCGCCGCCGATGCTGCTGGCGCGACGGTTCGGCTACTGGGGGCGGAACTTCGGTCGGTTTGACTGAAGCTGGTCGACGCTATCAGCGCAAGCGCAGCCAACATCGGCAAAGCCATCTGCTCGCGGAGATGAACCAAGATGGTGCGGGAAACAGGCGCGATAGTCATAACGACCGGTTTGTCCTTAGAGTTCAGCTTTGAGGTACTGGACGAAGCCAGGATCAGCAAATGCTTCTGGTGGCAACACGTCGGTGAGCAGGGAAACGTCAACTTCAGCCAGCTCCCGGGCACGGTTGTCGTCTTGCAGCGTGTTGATGAGCAGCAGGCCGGCCACCAGGGCGATCAACGGCATGATGACGCCGATGCGCCCCCACAAACCCAGACCTTCTTCGTGGCCCCAAGTCAGGGCAGCACTTGCACCGTTGGCGACCACGCTGCGAGCCGAGCCCAGTGGGGTGACTTTGCGCTGCGACAAGGCCTGAGCCCGTGCCACCCGTAAGCGCTCCGATATATCGTGTGGCAATTCAGCCGTGCCCAAGCTCAGGTAGGAGGCTAGCTTCAGGCCTTGGCGGTCTTGCAGAACTTCTGTCCTGTTGAATGGTGCATTTTTCATAATTTGATCCCTTTGGCGCTCAGAGCCTTACTCAGGGCCTGAACTGCGCGTGAACAGTGTGTTTTGACACTGCCTTCAGAGCAGCCCATGGCCGCAGCTGTTTCGGCAACGTCCATCTCCTCCCAGTAACGCATCAGGAAGGCTTCTCGTTGACGTCCCGGCAATTCCTTTATCTCCAATTCGATCTGATGCATGGTTTGTGCCCGCTCGGTCGCGTCTTGCGCACTTTCCGTTCCTTCGGAGTCAACCAGGCTCTCCAAAGTTTCCAAAAGATCGAAATCGCCGTCGTCTCCAGCTGACTCGAAGTCATTCAGGTTAGAGAACAGCGCGTTGCGGGTCTTGCGCCTGCGGAACCAGTCCAAGGTGTTGTTGGACAGAATGCGCTGAAACAGCATGGGCAGCTCGCCCGTCGGCTTGTCGCCGTAATGCTGAGCCAGCTTCATCATGGTGTCTTGAACGATGTCAAGGGCGGCCTCTTCGTCGCGCACGTGGTACATGCTGCGTTTGAAGGCGCGTTTTTCAACGCCCTTGAGAAAGTCGGAAAGTTCTTGTTCAGTTGCCAACGGTGATGAGTTCCAGTTGTCTCTAAGTCATTCTCTGGCTTGTTGTTTTAGCTGGCCGAGAGACGAGCTCAGGCGCGGGTGCCATAATACCCCCTGCAAATTAAAAGGCAAACGGGTCATGACTCGGTGGAATATAAGTCCGCTTATGGTTTTGGCCTCAAGTCTCGACGCTGTTTCACAAGAACGGGCGAAGAGGCACCCAAGTCATTTCGTTAGAGAAATTCACAAAGGTTCATCATGGAAATCTCCAAAGCGGAAATCGCTTCCGCAGCAGCTGCCTTGTCGCTCGCCGACGACAAACATCCCGAGCTCATGGGCTCCGAAATTCTGGTCCGCGCACTCCAGCTTGAAAACGTCAAGCACATCTGGGGTTACCCCGGCGGCGCAGTCCTCTACATTTACGACGCGTTCTACAAACAAGACACGATTCAGCACGTGCTGGTGCGCCACGAGCAGGCGGCCGTTCACGCCGCTGATGGTTACGCCCGCGCCACCGGCGAAGTCGGTGTCGCGCTGGTCACGTCCGGCCCTGGTGTGACGAATGCCGTCACTGGCATTGCGACGGCCTACATGGACAGCATCCCGATGGTCATCATCACCGGTCAAGTGCCCACGCACGCGATTGGTCTGGATGCCTTCCAAGAGTGCGACACCGTCGGCATCACGCGCCCGATCGTCAAGCACAACTTCTTGGTCAAGGATGTGCGCGACCTGGCTGAAACCCTCAAGAAAGCCTTTCACATCGCTCGCACCGGACGTCCGGGCCCGGTGGTGGTGGACATTCCGAAGGACGTTTCCTTCAAGAAGTGCGCTTTTCACTACCCAGAGACGGTTGAAATGCGCAGCTACAACCCGGTGCGCAAGGGCCACACGGGACAAATCCGCAAGGCCTTGCAACTGCTGTTGGCGGCTAAACGCCCCTATATTTACACCGGCGGTGGTGTGCTGTTGAGCAATGCCTCGGAAGAGTTGCGTACGCTGGTGAACATGCTCGGTTATCCGTGCACCAACACCTTGATGGGTTTGGGTGCTTTCCCAGCCAGCGACCCGAAGTTTCTCGGCATGTTGGGCATGCACGGCACAGTCGAAGCCAACAATGCCATGCAGCATTGCGACGTATTGCTGGCGGTGGGTGCCCGTTTTGACGACCGCGTGATTGGCAACCCCAAGCACTTCGCGCAAAACGAACGCAAGATCATTCACATTGACATTGACCCGTCGAGCATCTCGAAGCGCGTCAAGGTTGATGTGCCCATCGTCGGCGATGTCAAGGACGTGTTGACCGAACTGATCGCCATGATTCGTGAGTCAGGCCTCAAGCCGGATGCGAATGCCTTGGGCGGTTGGTGGGACACCATTGCCGGCTGGCGCAAGCGCGACTGTATGAAGTACAGCCTCGGCAGTGGTGACGTGATCAAGCCGCAATACGTGGTCGAAACCCTCTGGAACATGACCAAGGACGCCGACACCTACATCACTTCGGATGTGGGTCAGCACCAGATGTGGGCCGCGCAATATTACAAGTTTGACGAGCCGCGCCGCTGGATCAACTCGGGTGGCTTGGGCACCATGGGTGTGGGCATTCCCTACGCCATGGGCGTCAAGCTGGCCAAGCCGGACAGCGAGGTTTTCTGCGTGACAGGTGAAGGCTCGGTGCAGATGTGCATCCAAGAACTCTCGACCTGCCTGCAGTACAACACGCCAATCAAGATCGTCGCACTGAACAATCGTTACCTCGGCATGGTGCGTCAGTGGCAGCAAGTTGAGTACGCTGGCCGCTACAGCAGCAGCTACATGGACGCATTGCCCGACTTCGTGAAACTGGCCGAAGCTTACGGCCACGTCGGTATGCTCATCGAGCGCCCTGAAGATGTGGAGCCAGCGTTGCGTGAAGCGCGCCGCTTGAAGGACCGCACGGTTTTCATGGACTTCCGCACAGACCCGACCGAGAACGTCTTCCCGATGGTTCAGGCCGGCAAGGGCATCACTGAAATGCTGCTGGGGAGCGAAGACCTTTAAGTCCTCAAACGGTACTTGAACGCCTGCAGTTTTCTGCAGCGTTATTCAAGCGAGGTGTTGAGGCTGTGATGGCTTTGGCGCATGACCCATTTTCCATTGACCCGATTCAAGACGAATCTATTGCCTGCCGAGCCTGCACATTACCGTGCGCAGGGGAGGGCAGCGAAAAGAGGAATCCATTTATATGAAACACATCATTGCTGTCCTGCTCGAAAACGAACCCGGTGCGCTGTCGCGTGTGGTCGGTCTTTTCTCTGCCCGGGGTTACAACATCGAGAGTCTGACCGTGGCGCCCACAGAAGACCCCAGCTTGTCGCGCATGACGATCCAGACCACGGGTTCGGACGATGTCATTGAACAGATCACCAAGCACCTGAACCGGCTCATCGAAGTGGTCAAAGTGGTTGACCTGACCGAAGGCGCTTACACCGAGCGTGAGCTCATGATGGTGAAGGTTCGTGCGGTCGGCAAAGAGCGTGAGGAAATGAAGCGCATGGCGGATATTTTTCGCGGTCGCATCATCGACGTCACTGAGAAGAGCTACACCATCGAGCTGACCGGTGACCTGACCAAGAACGACGCATTTTTGGAGGCGATCGAGCGCAGTGCCATTTTGGAAACTGTGCGCACGGGTGCCAGCGGCATTGGTCGGGGTGAGAGAATCCTGCGGGTCTGAAGTTGAGTTGTCCGTTCGCGCGTTTTCGACAGGCGGGGCGCGGACGGATTGTTGTGGCGATTGAGATTCATCGTTCGCCCTCAGCCTGTCGAAGGGCATTTTCGCCAAAACCTATTCGGAGAGAAGAATGAAAGTTTTTTACGACAAAGATTGCGACCTGAGCCTGATCAAGGGCAAAACTGTCGCCATCATCGGCTACGGTAGCCAGGGCCACGCGCACGCACAAAATTTGAACGACAGCGGCGTCAAGGTCGTGGTGGGTCTGCGCAAGGGTGGCGCGTCGTGGGACAAAGTCGGCAAAGCCGGCCTGACCGTGATGGAAGTCAACGACGCCGTCAAGGCCGCTGATGTGGTCATGATCTTGCTCCCAGACGAGCAAATCGGCGAGGTCTATGCCAATAACGTCGCACCGCACATCAAGCAAGGCGCGTCGCTGGCCTTCGCGCACGGTTTCAACGTGCATTACAACCAAGTCATCCCACGCGCTGACCTCGACGTCTGGATGGTTGCGCCAAAGGCACCAGGCCACACTGTTCGCAACACCTACACCCAAGGTGGCGGCGTGCCCCATCTGGTGGCTGTGCACCAAGACAAGAGCGGCAAGGCCCGCAACTTGGCGCTGTCCTACGCCATGGCCAATGGTGGCGGCAAGGCCGGCATCATCGAGACCAACTTCAAAGAAGAGACCGAGACGGATCTGTTCGGCGAGCAAGCCGTCTTGTGCGGCGGTGCCGTTGAACTCATCAAGATGGGTTACGAAACTTTGGTTGAGGCTGGTTACGCCCCCGAAATGGCTTACTTCGAGTGCCTGCATGAGCTGAAACTGATTGTTGACTTGATCTACGAAGGCGGTATCGCCAACATGAATTACTCGATCTCGAACAACGCCGAATACGGCGAGTACGTGACCGGTCCAGAAGTGATCAACGAAGAGTCACGCACAGCCATGCGCAATGCGCTGAAGCGCATTCAGAGCGGTGAGTACGCCAAGATGTTCATCTTGGAAGGCCGCACCAACTACCCAAGCATGACGGCTCGTCGCCGCAACACCGCCGATCACAGCATCGAAGTGGTGGGTGCTCAACTGCGTGCCATGATGCCTTGGATTGCCAAAAACAAGCTCGTCGACCAGACGCGCAACTGATGCTGGCCGGGCCCTTGCGGCCCGGACTGTGATTGGCAAAAGCCGCGCAAGCGATTGCGCGGCTTTTTTTATTGGAAGTCTCGGCATGCAAGATGCCGTTGCAGATGTGGCGTTTGGTATCCTCCATGCTTGATGGCGTATTGCCTTCGTTTATAAAAGCTGCTGACGAACTGGCGCTTAACCCGACCTGGAGCGTGTCCCATGAGTGATGGTGAAGATTCTGAATTGGCTTCTGGCGAAGTCTCGGTGCGCAAGCGCAGCAAGGGCATTTACATTTTGCCCAACCTCTTCACGCTGGCTGCCCTGTTCGGTGGTTTCTACGCCATCGTGATGGCCATGAATGGCCGCTTCGATCAAGCCGCGATTGGTGTTTTTTGTGCCATGGTGCTAGACAGTCTGGATGGCCGCGTGGCACGCATGACGAACACGCAGAGCGCCTTTGGTGAGCAGATGGACTCGCTGTCGGACATGGTGTCTTTTGGCGCGGCTCCGGCGTTGATCGCTTACGTCTGGGCCTTGACCAGTCTCGGACGTTGGGGCTGGATTGCTGCGTTTGTGTATTGCGCTTGTGCGGCGCTGCGGTTGGCGCGCTTCAACGTCAACACCGCCGTCGTTGACAAGCAATTTTTCCAAGGGCTGCCGTCGCCCGCTGCTGCGGCTTTGGTCGCCGGTTTTATCTGGCTAATGACCGACATTGGTGTGGCCGGTGTGGATGTGCGCTGGTTCATGTTTGCACTGATGCTTTACGCCGGCTTGACCATGGTGACCAATGTGCCGTTTTACAGCTTCAAGGATTTGAGCTTGAAGCGCAGCGTGCCCTTCGTGGTGATAGTGGCGATTGCTTTGGGCATTGCGGTCATCAACATTCACCCACCGATCGTGATGTTTGCGTTGTTTGTGATCTACGGTTTCTCGGGTTACGCGCTGTACGGCTGGCGTAAAACCAAGGGCTTGCAAACCAGCGTGATTTCAACCTCAACGGACGAACCCGACGAACGTGGCTTGCACAAATAAAACCATCCCGGTCATAGTTCTTGCCTTGATCGACGGTCAAAATTTTGTGATACATTGATTGCTATGAATTTCATTTCGCTTGCACTACTACTATCCTCCTTTGGGCGGAGACGGTAGCGCACACGCGTTATCCCATCAACGGCCCGTCTGCAACAGCAACGGGCCGTTTTTCATTGGCAAGTCGGTTTTTGTTTTTTTACTTTTCACACTGTCGAGATCAACATGTTGAACACACCTTCCAGCAAATACAAAGCCTTCGCACCGGTTCATTTGACCGACCGTACTTGGCCAGATGCCGTGCTGACGGCTGCGCCGATCTGGTGCAGTGTCGACTTGCGGGACGGCAACCAAGCTTTGATTGAGCCGATGGACATTCCCCGCAAGCTCAAGATGTTTGAGATGTTGGTGAAGATTGGCTTCAAAGAAATTGAAGTCGGTTTCCCGTCTGCCTCCCAAACAGAATATGACTTTTTGCGTCGCCTGATCGATGAAAACCTCATCCCGGACGACGTCACGATTCAGGTGCTGACGCAGGCGCGCGAGCCATTGATTCGGCGGACGTTTGAAGCGCTTCAGGGAAGCAAGAAAGCCATCGTCCATCTCTACAACGCGACAGCACCCGTCATGCGCCGTGTCGTGCTCGGCATGAATGAAGACGAGATTGTCGAACTCGCGACGGCTAACGCCCGCTTGTTTCAGCAATTGGCAGCAGAACAACCAGCGACGCGCTGGACCTTTCAATACTCGCCCGAGATGTGGTCGGGCACTGAGTTGGCATTTTCAAAGCGTGTGGTCGATGCCGTCACTGACGTCTGGCAACCGACGCCCGAGCACAAGTGCATCATCAACTTGCCGTCAACGGTCGAGCATTCGACGCCGAATATTTTTGCCGACATGATGGAGTGGATGCACCGGCATCTGGCGCGACGTGACGCGATCGTCATCTCGGTCCATCCGCACAACGACCGCGGCACCGGCACAGCCGCCGGTGAACTGGCCTTGATGGCTGGCGCTGACCGGATTGAAGGCTGTTTGTTCGGCAATGGCGAGCGGACTGGCAACGTCGATCTGGTCAACATTGCGCTCAATCTTTATACCCAAGGTGTTTCGCCTGGTCTGGATTTTTCGGACATCGATGAAGTGCGTAGAACGGTCGAGTTTTGCAATCAGTTGCCGGTACATCCACGTCATCCGTATGCCGGTGATTTGGTGTACACCTCGTTCTCAGGATCGCACCAAGATGCCATTAAAAAGGCCTTTGCGGCACGCCGTGAGGGCGACGTCTGGGACATGCCTTATTTGCCGATTGACCCGATGGATCTCGGCCGCAGTTACGAGGCGGTCATTCGTGTCAACAGTCAGTCGGGCAAGGGCGGTATCGCGTATTTGCTGGAGCATGAGTTTGGCTTGGAGTTGCCTCGGCGTCTGCAGATCGAGTTCAGCCACGTGGTGCAGGGCGTGATGGATGCCAGCGGCAAAGAGCTCACGGCGCAAGACCTGTTCGAGTTGTTCCAAGCCACTTATGGCGTGCAGACCGTGGTCGCCCCAGAGCGGCTGATGATCGAAGAAAGCACGCAGGCGGATGGCAAGGTTTTCAGCATCAAGGCCGACGTGCGTTGGGGTGCCCATGTGCACGCCATTCAGGGCAGCGGCACCGGACCGATAGACGCTTTTGTGGCCGGGCTGATGGCGGCGACGGGGCAGGCGGTTCGCGTGTTGGATTACCGCGAACATTCGATCGGATCGGGGGCGGGCGCGCAGGCCGTGGCTTATCTTGAATTGCGCATCAATGAGGAGACGCTTTTCGGCGTTGGCATGGATGGCAACATCGTGTCGGCGTCACTCAAGGCCATCCTCTCAGGGTTGCAGAGAAGCGTCGCAGGGCGCGGCGATCTGGCCCCTGTCAGCGCTACCATTGCAGGTTGACGGATTGAATTAGCCCAGCAGTTTTCAGGAGACACGAGATGACCGATAAATTGATTATTTTCGACACCACCTTGCGCGATGGTGAGCAGTCCCCGGGTGCGTCCATGACCCGCGACGAAAAGCTGCGCATTGCACGCCAGCTGGAGCGGCTCAAGGTCGATGTGATCGAAGCCGGTTTTGCCGCCAGTTCTAACGGCGACTTTGATGCCGTGCAGGCGATCGCCAATGCGATCAAAGACTCAACGATCTGCTCCTTGGCACGCGCCAATGACCGCGATATTTCACGCGCTGCCGAGGCTCTGAAGGGTGCACGCTCAGCGCGCATCCACACCTTCATCGCCACCAGCGCCTTGCACATGGAGAAAAAACTCCGCATGACGCCAGAGCAGGTGCTGGAGCAGGCCAAACTGTCTGTGCGCTTTGCGCGCAATTTGGTGGCGGATGTTGAGTTCAGTCCTGAAGACGGCTACCGCAGCGACATCGATTACCTGTGCCGCGTGATCGAAGCCGTCATCCAAGAAGGGGCGACCACCATCAACGTGCCCGACACTGTGGGTTATGCCGTGCCCGAACTCTATGGCCACTTCATCAAAACACTGCGCGAACGCGTACCCAACAGCGACAAGGCGATCTGGTCGGTGCATTGCCACAACGACCTCGGCATGGCGGTGGCCAATTCTCTGGCTGGCGTGATGATTGGCGGTGCGCGCCAAGTCGAGTGCACCATCAATGGCTTGGGCGAACGCGCCGGCAATTGCGCACTGGAAGAAATCGTCATGGCCGTGAAAACCCGCCGTGATTACTTCAACCTCGACATGAACGTCGATGCGTTGCAGATCTTGGCGGCCAGTCGGATGGTCAGTCAGACGACAGGCTTTGTGGTGCAGCCCAACAAAGCCGTGGTCGGCGCCAATGCCTTCGCCCATGCTTCAGGCATCCATCAAGATGGCATGCTCAAGGCCCGTGAAACCTACGAGATCATGCGTGCCGAAGATGTTGGCTGGACCGCCAGCAAGATGGTCTTGGGCAAGCTCAGTGGCCGCAATGCCTTCAAGCAGCGCTTGCTCGACCTCGGCGTGCAGATGGAGAGCGAGACTGACATCAACAACGCTTTTGCAAAATTCAAAGAACTGGCTGATCGGAAAAGCGAGATTTTTGATGAAGATATCTTGGCGCTGGTGAGCGACGCCAGTGTCTTGCAGATGCACGAGCAATACGGTTTTGTCGCCTTGTCACAGCACAGCGAAACGGGCGAACGCCCGCAAGCCAGTGTCACCTTCACCGTCAATGGGCAAGAAGTCAAAGGCAGCTCAGACGGCAATGGCCCGGTGGACGCTTCACTCAAAGCCATTGAAACCCACGTCAAGAGCGGCGCCGAGATGGTTTTGTACTCGGTCAACGCGATCAGTGGGTCAACCGAAAGCCAGGGGGAAGTCACCGTCCGTTTGCAAAGCAGTGGCCGCATCGTCAACGGCGTCGGGTCTGATCCGGACATCGTCGTGGCTTCCGCTAAAGCCTATCTGAGTGCCCTGAGCAAGCTTCACAGCAAAGCCGACCGGGTACCCGCTCAGGGTTGAAATACAAGTACTGAGGCGAATTTTATTGTAAGCAAGGTCATAAAAAGCTTGCATGGCCTCAACTTAGACGCTGCAATGAAGGTTGGCGGGCGGTCTGCAATGCGTCGATTTTCTACATGAAATAAGTCATGCAAGTTTTTGATCTTGCATGCTTTTTTGTATTTAGATACACTCACGCACAGCCTGTCACACGTAATTTTGCATTTTTTACCCGAGAAGACCACACGCCCATGCCCAAAACAAATGTTCAGCGCATTGCCCAATTGGTTGGCGTCTGTGTTGTGGGCCTGTCTTTCAGTTTGCCAGCGGCACATGCGGCTGCTGATGGTGAGCGTAAAGTGGCTCCAAAAACACGGGTGGCCAAAGGTGTCAAAACCAGCTCGACGCGTCAAAAAGTAAAAGTTCGCAGTCCAAAGTCTGTGGTGGTCCGAAGCGCTGTCCCCGAAAAAATGTCTTTTGGGCAAATCGCTGGGTTGCACAACGTCTTAGACCCCTTGTCACTCAAATCGAGCGTTGCGCTCGTGATTGACCAGGACACCCAAGAAGTGTTGTTCAGCAAAAATGACCATGCCGTGCTCCCTATTGCATCGCTCACCAAGCTCATGACCGGTGTGATCGTCAGTGGCGCGAATTTGCCCATGGACGAAGTTTTGACGGTGACACAAGCCGATGTCGATACCGAAAAAAACAGCAGCTCTCGCTTGCGAGTGGGTACTTCGCTGACGCGCGGTGAGCTCCTTCATTTGGCACTGATGTCGAGTGAGAATCGTGCGGCGCATGCGCTGGGACGGACTTACCCAGGCGGCCTTCAGACTTTTGTAGGTCTGATGAACGCCAAGGCCAAGATGCTCGGCATGAAGGACACGCGTTATGTTGAACCAACCGGTTTGTCCAGCCTGAATCAGTCGAGTGCCCAGGATCTGGCCACTCTCGTCAATGCGGCGCATGCTGATCCCGTGATGCGTGAGCTCACAACGTCTTCAAGTTATCAAGTGGCTGTTGGCCGGCAAACCTTGCAATACAACAACACCAATCGCTTGGTGAAGAGCCCCAATTGGGACATCGGTTTGCAAAAGACCGGCTACATCACCGAGGCGGGTCAGTGTCTTGTGATGCAAACCAAAATAGCCGGTCGCAAACTGATCATGGTTTTTCTTGATTCAGCCGGAAAGTTCAGTCGCATAGCGGATGCAGAGCGGGTCCGCCACTGGGTTGAGTCTCTTCCTGTCGTGATTCAAAAAATCAAAGTGGCCGAATCGATCATGCTGTCGGATGGCTAATTGAGCCACTGCGTTTAAGGTTTTTTTCTTTCTTGGCTGTAGCCTAGGCCGACCGATATTTCGTGTGCGGTAGCTTGGAGTTTGGGCAACCAACTTTCATCCAATCGGTCAGCGGGTGCCGAAATCGACAGTCCAGCGATCAACTTGTTCTGATCGTCATAGATGCCTGCAGCCATGCAGCGCACACCCAGTTCCAGTTCCTCATTGTCCCGAGCGATGCCATATTGGCGGGCCTTGGACAACTCCCTCTCAAGTGCAGCCAGTTGCGTGATGCTGTTGCGCGTATGGCCTGGCAGGCCTGTTCTGGTGGCGTAGCTGCGTAGACGTTGCGGGTCGTCAAACGCCAGAAATAGCTTGCCCACTGACGTCAGATGCAAGGGCGCGTGGCCGCCGATGGCACGAACCACCTGCATGCCGGAGCGTTCGCTGTAAGCCCGCTCCACATACACAATTTCATCGCCTTGGCGCATGCTCAGGTTGACCGGCTGCTGCGTTAGTTTGTGCAATTCGCGCATCGGGATGAGGGCGGCATCACGCACGCTGAGACGGGCTTTGACCAAGTTGCCGAGTTCCAGCAGGCGCATACCGAGTCGGTAGCTTCCTGCCGCAGGCCGTTCTACAAAGCGACCGGTTGCCAGATCGTTCAAAATTCGATGCGCGGTGGAGGGGTGAAGTCCAGACTTTTCGCTGATTTCTTTGAGTGAAACAGATTCCTCGCGTCCGGCGAGGATCTCAAGCAAGGTGAACATACGCCCAATGACCTGAACTGTCGGGGTCGTTTGTGCGCTGGTGTCGGAATTTTTCATAGGGCAGCCTTTGACTGCATTTTACGTTGTGAAATTTAGTCCGGCGATCATCATTCAGTCGGGCTGACCCAGTCACCGTTCAAACGTAATTCGTGAGGTTTGAAGTGCGCCTTGTAATTCATTTTTGGACTTTGAGCGATCCAATAACCCAAATACACATGGGGCAAGTTGAGCCGGCGCGCTTGATCAATCTGCCACAGCACACCGTAGTTGCCGTAACTGGCTTTGGCGTCTGGTTCGTAAAAGGTGTAAACAGCGGAGATGCCGTCATCCAGCACATCCAGAATCGAGACCATTCTGAGCGTGCCAGATTCGCCATCGCTGGAAGGTTCCCTGAATTCCACCAAGCGCGAACTGACTCGACTTTGCAGCAAAAATTGGCTGTACTGGTCTACGCTGTCTTGGTCCATGCCACCACCGGCATGACGGCTTTTTTGATAGCGCAGGTACAGCGCGTAATGCTCAGATGTGAAACTTAATTTGAGGATGTTGGCTTCAAGATGCTGATGGCGCTCCCAAGCACGTCGTTGGCTGCGGTCGGGTTTGAACTGATGGGCCAGCACCCGCAACGGTACGCAGGCTTGGCAGCCTTCACAGTAGGGTCGGTAGGTGAACATGCCGCTGCGGCGAAACCCGTTGGCGACCAACTGCGAGTAAGCCTCGTTGTGGATCAGGTGGCTTGGCGTTGCCACTTGTGAGCGGGCTTGGCGCCCCGACAAATAGCTGCAAGGGTAGGGTGCCGTGGCATAAAACTGCAGAGTTTGCGGCGGCAGGTCTTTGAGATGGGTCACGGGCTACAGTGGGTTAGAGCAGTGGTTCAGTCTGCGTCGACATAATTTCATTCCAATGATGCGCCTCGAAAACCCACTCCGGGTTGACGCGGCTGGACTGTTGGCTCACATGCGCGACGAACGATTCACGGCTGATCTCACGTGCGCCAAATGATGAAAGATGTTGCGTATTTTGTTGGCAATCGATCATGCGTATGTCCTTGGCTTTGCAAAAAGCCACCAAGGCAGACAAGGCGATTTTGGACGCATCTGTTTGTCGCGCGAACATGGATTCGCCAAACACCATGCCGCCTAAATTGACGCAATAAAGTCCACCGATCAATTCCCCGTTGACCCAAGTTTCAATGCTGTGGGCATGGCCAGCTTGGTGCAATTGGCTGTAGGCGGCGATCATGTCCGGCACGATCCAAGTGCCTGACTGGCCATCACGCGGGGCGTTTGCACACGCTGCGATGACTTGATCGAAGGCTGTGTCAAATGTGACCGAACAAGTGGGTGACTTGAGAAAGCGTTGCAATGATTTCTTGAGGGATCGGTGCAGTTTGAATTCAGCTGTCAGCAACACCATGCGTGGGTCTGGACTCCACCACAAAATCGGTTGACCCAAGCTGAACCATGGAAAGATTCCCGCGCTGTAGGCCCGTACCAAGCTGTTGACGTCCAGCGCGCCGCCGGCTGCAAGCAAGCCGGGCGCGGCGTCATCTGCGCTCCAAGCCTGGTTCAGTGCTGGAAATTCTTCGCCCGCCGTGAGCCAGCTAACAGGTCTTGCTGATCGCTTCATGGGGCTTTTTCGACAGACTTGTAACTGTGGCGTTCCTGGGGAGACAATTCTTTACCTTGTACTTAAAAATGGGTTTTAGTGGCAAAGATAGAATAAAAGTGAATACTGAATTCTTAAAGATTTCGTGAGGGTGCGCACTTGTTGTGGGGCTGTGACCCCCCCATTTCGTTGGCCAAAACGAGGATTCAGTGCTTCGTATCCACTGACTGAGGAAAATTATGCCTTTTATCAAAAACAAGTTTTCCCGATCCCAATCCAAAGGGGTCACTTCGCCCATCAGCCGTCAACTGTTGGTTTTGCTGTCCGCTTTCTTGCTCTGCGGCGCAGCGCTGGCTGAACGATCTGACGGGCCCGGCGGTGGCCGGCATGACAACGACGGCGACAACCGCGGGAAAGGTGGCAAGCATTCACAGAACTCGGATCGCCGCGGAGACGATCGAAAGGGGCAAGATCGACGGGATGATGAGCGACAGAGCCGCGATCAATTCGGTCCTGATCGACAAGGTCCGTCACGCGCCGAGATGCGGGCCGGTGCTTACTTTCAAGACCGTCAGCGCTCTGCTGTGCACGACTATTACGGCACGCAGTACCGGGACGGACGTTGCCCACCGGGCTTGTCTAGAAAACACAATGGCTGCATGCCTCCGGGCCAAGTGCGCTATTACAGCGTGGGCCAACGCTTGGCCCCGGCGGTCATTTACCACACGGTTCCCAGCGCCATGGTGGTCACCCTCGGCGTGCCGCCTTCGGGTCATCGTTATGTCCGGGTCGCCTCCGACATCTTGCTGATTGCCGTTGGCACCGGCATGGTGGTCGATGCCATTCAAAATTTCGGCGGCATGTGATTCTTTGCGAATGAGGCTACTTGAGGTCGCTGGCCGACCCTGAGTGCTTGAGCGTACGAATGTCCAGTGGCGACTTCTGGCAAGATGCCGCATCGCGGGCGACCTCCGTCCGCATTCCCTCTGATTGGACATCCCCATGCTGCTCGACGTCGAAGAATCCCAACTCTTGCTGGTGGACTACCAAGTCCGCTTGATGCCTTCCATTTTTGAACACGAGCTGGTGCTGGCCAATGCCCTGCGGCTGGCGCGTCTGGCAGACGCTTTGCAAGTGCCAGTTTGGGGTACGGCCCAAAGCCCTGACGATTTAGGCCCGAATGTGCCGGAGTTGCAAGCCGCGATTGAACAAGCCGGCGGCCGGGTGATGAACAAGCAATCCTTCAGCGCGGTGGCCGACGGGCTGTCGGATTGGCTGCGTCCACCAGCCCGCAAAGCAACACAGGGCGGCAATGCCCGCAGCCTGCCCAAGCATTTGCAAAAACCGGCGGTTCCGGTCGAAGACGAGGGCCGGGGCGTCATCGTGATCGCCGGTTGCGAAGCCCATGTCTGCTTGCTGCAAACCGCGCTTGATTTGCTGGAAGAGGAGTTTGACGTCTGGGTCGTGACCGATGCCTGCAGTTCACGCAGCGAGCGCAATCGGGACGCCGCTTTTGACCGATTGGCCGGCAATGGGGCCGAATTGGTCACCACCGAGATGGTGGCTTTTGAGTGGTTGCGTACGGCCGACCACGAGATGTTCAAGCGGGTGCAGTCACTGATCAAGTGAGCGCGCGGTCCGCGCGGGATCAAACTATCGAAGTCAGGCCGCTGAAAGTTCTATTATAAATAATTATGAATTCAGTTTAAACGGAGACCCGAGATGAGCCCAGCGCCGACCCCCGTCAGCTACGCCGACTTTTACCGTCAGTCCATCGATCAGCCTGATGCATTTTGGGCCGAACAGGCCAAGTTGATCGACTGGTTCAAGCCGTTTGAGCGCGTCTGCAACTATGACAACCCACCGTTTGCCCGGTGGTTCGAAGGCGGGCAGACCAATCTTTGCCACAACGCGGTCGACCGGCATGTGAAAGAGCGTGCAAATCAGGCGGCTCTGATCGCGATCTCCACCGAAACCGGCACCGAAAAAACCTACACCTTCAACGACTTGCACCGTGAAGTTCAGCGCATGGCGGCCAGCCTGAAATCACTGGGTGTGCAAAAGGGCGATCGCGTGTTGATCTACATGCCGATGGTGGCTGACGCCGCTTTTGCGATGCTCGCTTGCGCGCGCATCGGGGCGATTCATTGCGTGGTGTTTGGCGGTTTTGCCAGCGGCTCTTTAGCCTCGCGGATTGATGACGCCACACCGAAAGTCATTGTCAGCGCCGATGCCGGTTCGCGCGGCGGCAAGCCGACGCCCTACAAGCACTTGCTGGACGAGGCGATTCGTCTGGCCAAGCACAAGCCCGACGCTGTGCTGCTGTCGGACCGGCAACTCGCACCGATGGATTTGGTGGCCGGACGCGACCATTTGTGGTCTGAGTTACGGCAGCAACACATCGACGCCCAAGTGCCTTGCGAGCCCATGAACTCGACTGACATCAGTTACACCATCTACACCAGCGGCACCACCGGCAAGCCGAAAGGTGTGCAGCGCGACACCGCGGGCTACACCGTCGCTTTGGCGGCCAGCATGCAGCATATTTTTGGCGGCCGTGCTGGCGAAACCTTCTTCGCCACCAGCGACATTGGTTGGGTCGTTGGCCACAGCTACATCGTTTACGGCCCGTTGATTGCTGGCATGGCGACCATCATGTACGAGGGTTTGCCAACGCAAGGCTTGGACGGTCAGCCGGACGGCGGTATCTGGTGGAGCTTGGTCGAGAAGTACAAGGTGACCGGCATGTTCAGCGCGCCGACGGCCGTGCGCGTACTTAAAAAACAAGACCCGGCGCTGCTCAAAAAATACGATCTCTCTAGCCTGCGTGCTTTGTATTTGGCGGGCGAACCGCTGGACGCGCCGACGGCCCGCTGGATCAGTGAAGGCCTGAATGTGCCGATCATTGACAACTACTGGCAAACCGAAACCGGCTGGCCGCTGCTCACCGTCGCCAATGGCGTGGCGCCGATGGCCAGCAAGTTCGGCAGCCCGGGTGTGCCGATGTACGGCTACAACGTCAAGTTGCTGCACGAAAACACCGGCGAAGAACTCACCCAGCCGAATGAAAAAGGCGTGGTCGTGCTGGACGGCCCGACGCCGCCCGGCTTCATGCAGACCATCTGGAAAGACGACGCGCGCTTCGTCAACACGTACTGGAAGAGCATTCCCGGCAAGCTGGTCTACAACACCTTCGACTGGGGGATTCGCGACGAAGACGGCTACTACTTCATCCTCGGTCGAACGGACGACGTGATCAACGTCGCCGGTCACCGTTTGGGCACGCGTGAGATTGAGGAAAGCATTTCCGGCCATGCCGCTGTGGCTGAAGTGGCGGTGGTCGGCGTCGCTGACAACCTGAAGGGGCAAGTCGCCATGGCTTTTGTCGTGCTGAAAGACGCCCGTGCGGTGAATGATCCCGCAGTCTCACTCCAGCTTGAGCGCGAGATCATGAAACAAGTCGATGGCGATCTGGGTGCCGTCGCTAGACCGGCGCGCGTGCGTTTCGTCACGGCCTTGCCGAAGACCCGCAGCGGCAAACTGCTCCGCCGTGTGATTCAAGCCGTTTGCGAAGGCCGGGATGCGGGTGACGTGACGAGCATGGACGACCCAGGCGCTTTGCAGCAGATCAAGGATCTCATGGCGAGCTGATCTGCTGGATTCTCCCAACCCATTAATTCGCTTTTGGCTTATATTTGGTTCCGGCCATGACAAGACTTAATCAAAAGCAGGGGAGGGGAGACATGCCGTTTTTCACGCATCAGGCGCTACCGCTGGTTTTAGCGTTGGCGCTTTGGCCGGCGGCGCACGTACAGGCTCAGGCTCCGTCTGTGGTGGCGCCCCAAGCCGCCGTCGCCAGCACAGGTGTCAATGGCGTCAACATGACCGCGCAGCGCGTCTCCCCGCTCGCTTGGTATGTCGAAGGCCTGTCGGCCATGGGCTCCAGCGACAACCAAAACTTCATCTCTAACGCTGGCTTCGTTGTCACGCCAGCGGGTGTGGTTGTCATTGATGCACTCGGTTCACCGGCTTTGGCTGAGCAACTGCTGGCCGAGATTCGCAAGGTGACACCGTTGCCGGTGACGCATGTCATCTTGACGCATTACCACGCGGACCATATTTACGGCCTGCAGACCTTCAAGGCGCAGGGTGCGCGGATCGTGGCGCATGGCGCGGCGCGCGAGTACTTGCAGTCCGACACCGCACGTTTGCGCATGGAGATTTCGCGGCAAGAGCTGTTCCCGTGGATTGACGAGAACACCCGGCTGGTGCCGGCCGATGAATGGATCGATGGCCCGACCGAGTTGACGGTTGGTGGTGTGCGTTTCATGTTGCAGCCGGTCGGCCCGTCTCACACGCCAGAAGACTTGGTCATTTACCTGCCGCAGGACAAAGTGCTGTTTGCTGGTGATCTGGTCTTTCGCAACCGCATTCCTTATGTTGGGCAAGCCGACAGTGGTCATTGGATTCAGTCCTTAGAGACGCTGCTGACTTTCGACACCGCCGTGGTCGTGCCTGGTCACGGTCCGCTGTCAAACGAAGCGACAAGTGATCTGGCCTTGACGCGTGACTACCTTGTCTATTTGCGCCGCAGCATGGCTGAGGCGGCTAA
>CANFWI010000042.1 GCA_947450675.1 Comamonadaceae bacterium
TCGCCGTGGCTTCGGGCAAGGGCGGCGTCGGCAAAAGCACCACTGCAGTTAACTTGGCGCTGGCCTTGGCCGCTGAAGGTGCCAGCGTCGGTTTGCTGGACGCCGATATTTACGGCCCCAGCCAGCCGATGATGATGGGTATTGAGGGCCGTCCTGAAAGCGTCGACGGCAAAAACATGGAGCCGATGGAAAACTACGGCATCCAGGTCATGTCCATCGGCTTTCTGGTGGCCCAAGACGAAGCCATGATCTGGCGCGGCCCGATGGCGACGCAGGCACTGGAGCAGCTGCTGCGTCAGACCAACTGGAAAGACCTCGACTATTTGATCGTCGACATGCCGCCCGGCACCGGCGACATTCAGCTGACGCTGAGCCAGCGCGTGCCGATGACGGGCGCGGTGATCGTCACCACGCCGCAAGACATCGCTTTGCTGGATGCCAAAAAAGGCATCAAGATGTTCGAGAAAGTCGGCGTGCCGATTCTCGGCATCGTTGAAAACATGGCGGTGCACGTCTGCAGCAACTGCGGCCACACCGAGCATATTTTTGGCGAAGACGGTGGCAAGAAAATGGCCGCTGACTACGGCATGGACTACCTCGGCGCCCTGCCGTTGGACATGCAAATTCGCCTGCAGGCTGACAACGGCCGGCCGACCGTGGTGGCCGACCCCGATGGCGATGTGGCTGGCATTTACAAAGCCGTGGCGCGCAAAGTCGCGGTGTCGATTGCCGCCAAGAACAAAGACTTTTCGTCCAAGTTCCCGACCATCACGATTTCGAAAAATACCTGAGTCGAATCAGTTACTCGACCAAAGCCACCGACTTCACCTGCGCCCAGACCTGCATGCCGGGCACCAGTTGCAGTTCATCTACCGCGCGTGACGTGACGCGCGCCAGCAGAACCGACTGACCACACAGAAGCTGGACCAAGGTCTGTGAGGGGTGCGTGTCCGGGCCGATCGCCTGCACCACACAAGGCAGCAAATTCTGGATGCTGGTCTGGCTGGGTTTGTCCAGGGCGATGCTGACATCACGCGCCAACACCCGCACGCGCACCTGTCGCCCCAGTGGCAGTCCGGTGTCTCGAACCCAGAGACTGCCGCCGTTAAAGGCCAGTTGCGCCAGATGCCAGCGCGCGTCGCGTGCCTCGATGCGGGCCGACAGCAGCGCACCGGCATCGTCACCCAGCACCACCGGAATATCGAGCCCGGCCAGGACCTCGGCGACCGGGCCACAGGCCTTGACCTGGCCTGCGTCCAGCACCACCAAAGTGTCTGCAAGTCGGGCCACTTCGTCGGAGGAATGCGTGACGTAAAGCATGGGGATTTTCAGCTCGTCGCGCAGCCGTTCCAGCCAGGGCAAGATGTCTTGACGGCGCGCGTGGTCGAGCGCAGCCAGTGGTTCGTCCAGCAGCAGCAAGCGGGGTTGTGTGGCCAGTGCGCGGGCTATGGCCACACGCTGACGCTCACCGCCGGACAACTGATTTGTTTTGCGCTCCAGCAGCGCGGCAATGCCCAGCAAGTCGATGGCGGCGCTCAAAGCCGAACTGTCGGCGCCCTTGGTGCGCTTCAATCCAAACTGCAAATTGCCCCGCACATTAAGGTGCTCAAACAGGCTGGCTTCCTGAAATACATAGCCCAGCGGGCGTTGCCAGGTCGGCAGGTAAATGCTGGCAGCGTCGTCCTGCCAGGTCTCGCCCGCAATGGAGACCAGCGCGCCGGGCGTGCGTTCCAGACCCGCCACGCAGCGCAGCAAACTGGTTTTGCCCGAGCCGGACACACCAAACAACACCGTGATGCCTTGGCCCGGCAACTCAAGGTCTACATCCAGCGCAAAGTCGGCTCTTTGCAGCTTGAGCCGGAGGCGACTCAGGGGCGCGCTCATATCATTACCTGCGTGTTTTTACGGCTCATCAGGGACAGGCCCAGCAACACCACAAAGGCAAACACCAGCATGCCGCCGGCCAGCCAATGCGCTTGCGCGTATTCCATGGCCTCGACATGGCCGTAAATCTGTGTCGAAACGACGCGGGTCTTGTCGGGAATGTTGCCGCCAATCATCAACACCACACCAAATTCACCAATGGTGTGGGCAAAACTCAAAATGGCTGCGGTGATGAAACCGGGCCGTGCCAGCGGCAGCGCCACGCTGAAAAAAGCATCGATCGGTCGCGCCCGCAGCGTGGCGGCAACCTCCATCGGGCGCTCGCCGATGGCTTCAAACGCATGCAAAATCGGCTGCACCGCAAACGGCATGGAGTAAATCACCGAGCCCAGCAACAGACCGGCAAAGGTGAACGACAGCGTGCCCCAGCCCAACGCCTGCGTGAGCTGGCCGATGGGCCCGTTTGGCCCCAACGCCACCAGCAGATAAAAGCCCAGCACCGTCGGCGGCAACACCAGCGGCAGCGCTACCACCGCGGCAATCGGCCCGCGCCACCATGATTTGGAACGGGCCAGCCACCAGGCAATCGGCGTGGCGATGATGAGCAATAACACCGTGGTCAGGCTGGCCAGCTCCAGCGTCAGCCAGATGGCCGACAAGGCATGGCGGTCAAAATCAGGGACTGACAACCAGCTCACAGGTCGTAGCCGTAGGCGCGGATGAGGGCGCGTGCTTTATCACCCTGAAGGTAGGCCATCAGGGCGCTTGCCGCTGCGTTGTCTTTGCCGGTTTTCAGCAGCACTGCGTCCTGCTGAATCGGCGCATGAAAACTCGCAGGAACCATCCAGGCCGAGCCCTGTGTGAGTCGTCCATCGGCAAACACCTGGGACAAGGCCACAAAGCCGAGCGCGGCGTTTTCGCTGGCGACAAATTGGTAGGTCTGACCGATATTGGCGCCTTCCACGAACTTAGGCTGCAGCTGCGCTAGCAAGCCGAGTTTTGTCAGAGTCTCGATAGCGGCAGCACCGTAAGGCGCCAGCTTGGGGTTGGCAAGCGCCAACTTATCGAAGCCGCCTGTGCGCAAGACATCGCCTTTGTCGTCCACCAAACCGGGTTGTTTGCTCCACAGCACCAGTTTCCCGATGGCATAGGTGAAGCGAGTGCCAGCCAGGCCCAAGCCTTCTTTTTCAAGCCGTGCCGGCGTTTCCTTGTCAGCCGCCAGCAGCACCTGAAAAGGCGCACCGTTTTTGATTTGCGCGTAAAAACCACCGGTGGCACCAAAAGCCAGCAAGGCCTTGTGGCCGGTGTCCTGCTCAAAAGCCCGGGCGATTTTTTGCATTGGTGCGGTGAAGTTGGAGGCCACTGCGACGCTGACTTCAGCGGCAGATGAGGCTGCGCTCATGCCGCACAATGCCAAGCCAAGGACCCGCGGTGTCAGCGAAAAATAGCGGGTCAATGTCACGAAGAATGTCATGGGTGTGTTGTTATTCTAGGTCTGACAACGGGAGCCTGGAGTCAGCCGATAGCTTGATTCGATGAGTTGGCAATGGCGCTCGCTCACTGAACTTTGACTTATGAAGCCAACTTCTTAGGGGTAAGCATAAAGTGAAAAAAGGACAAACAGGGGCGTCTTTTGCTGGCGAAAGTCTGAATTAGTTGGAAAATGAAGATATTCATCATGGGCATAAAAAATTGCGCAAATTGAGATTTATCAACCCAGCCAACTGCATCATAAGCAACGCAGAAGGCCACAAAAGGCGTACCCAACAATGAGCACAAGCACACCTGGTCTGCTCGACAAGGAGCGAACCATCGCTGGTTCTGGATTTAACCGCTGGTTGGTGCCACCTGCCGCTTTGGCCATTCACCTTTGCATTGGCATGGCCTATGGCTTTTCGGTTTTTTGGCTGCCTTTGTCCAAGGCCTTGGGCATCAAAGAAGCGATCAAGTGTGGACCCGATGTGGGCTTTGTCGCTCAGCTCTTCACGACCACATGCGACTGGCCAATCGCCACTTTAGGGTGGATGTACACCTTGTTCTTTGTGTTCCTCGGGCTGTCTGCCGCGGTTTGGGGTGGCTGGCTTGAGCATGCTGGCCCGCGCAAAGCGGGTGTCGTTGCCGCCTTCTGCTGGGGTGGCGGCATGTTGTTGTCGGCACTGGGTATTTATTGGCACCAATTCTGGCTGATGGTGCTTGGCTCCGGAATCATCGGCGGCATCGGTCTCGGTCTGGGTTACATATCGCCGGTGTCTACCTTGATCAAATGGTTCCCAGACCGCCGCGGCATGGCCACCGGCATGGCCATCATGGGGTTTGGCGGGGGCGCCATGATCGGTGCACCTTTGGCCGCTGAGCTGATGAAATACTTTGCCACGCCAAGCGGTGTGGGTGTGTGGCAAACCTTCGCAGTCATGGGGTCGCTCTATATCGTGGCCATGCTGCTGGGCGCTTTTGGCTACCGCGTGCCGGCTTCGGGCTGGAAACCTGCGGGTTGGACCCCGCCGACCGCGAACACATCCAACACCATGATGACCAAAAACCATGTGCATGTGAAGCGCATCTGGGGCATTCCCCAGTTTTGGTTGGTGTGGATGGTGTTGACCATGAACGTGTCGGCCGGCATCGGCGTGATCGGCATGGCCAGCCCGATGTTGCAAGAAGTTTTCGGTGGTGCCTTGATCCATGTGACCGCTAAGTTTGGTGAGTTGGACGCCGTCCAAAAAACCGCTATTGCCGGTGTTGCGGCAGGTTTTGCCGCTTTGCTGAGCCTGTTCAATATCGCGGGTCGTTTTTTCTGGGCCAGCTTGTCTGACAAGCTCGGTCGCAAACTCACGTACACCGTGTTCTTCGTCTTGGGTGCCGTGTCTTACTTCAGCATTCCTGCCAGCGCCGGCGCAGGTAACTTGCTGATGTTTGTGGCCGCCTTCTGCATTATTTTGAGCATGTATGGCGGCGCATTCGCCACCGTTCCCGCGTATTTGGCAGACTTGTTTGGCACGCAAAATGTGGGCGCCATTCATGGCCGCTTGCTGACCGCTTGGGCGACGGCCGGAATCATTGGGCCGGTGGTGGTGAACTACATGCGTCAGTACCAGCTCGATATCGGCATTCCACGGGAGCAGGTCTACAACCAAACCATGTACATCTTGGTTGGCATGCTGGTCGTTGGTCTGATCTGCAATTCGCTGGTTCGCCCAGTCGACGCTAAGTATTTCATGACCGAGTCCGAGTTGGCCGAAGAAAAACGTCTGGCCCACGAGAGTTCGACGGCGTCAACGCTGGTCTCCTACGACAACAGCGTCACCCGCTCACTGACCGTCAAGTTGGCTTGGCTGGCCGTGTCTCTGCCTTTGGCTTGGGGGGTATATCGCACCCTGCTGAGCGTGGGTCAGTTTTTTCAATGAGGGTTTAAAAACAGCGGTGCAGCTCAGACCGCTCGCAGCAACTCCGCCCCAATCTCAGTCGCGTCAAGCCGTGCAAAGGTGGTGTTGTGCCGGTTGGTGAGCGGCCCGCCGCCGGGAATCACCTCACCATGTGGGCCATAGCCAATGGCTTTGAATTTCCACAGTCCGTTGATGAATTTCAAATTGCCGACATGCTGGCCGTGTGCATCCAGCAGTTGGCAGCTGCCGGCGTTGAGGGGTTGGAGTGTGAAGGGCGTCATGAAGAATGTGCAGAGCGGCGATGAAGTGGATGCCGAGATTAACCCCAAGTGCCAAGACCCCATGCGCCATGGGTGGGTGCTGTCCACCGTACACTCGCCGCCATGTCTGGATTTGTCTTGTATTCCCCTGCGGCCCCTGGTTCGCCAGAAGCTGCCTCGATTGATGCGGCAGAGGCCGTGCGTCGGCCATTCACGCAGGTGGCGGTGGTCATGCAGCGTGAACGCATTGACAACCGCTGGCAGCCTTGGCGCTGGAGCCTGTCTGAAATTATTCCCAATGAAGATGGCTTTGGCACGCAGCCGCGCCTGCTGATCAAGGACGATCAACAGGAACGTTGGCTACATCCGGGCTTCACGGTGGAACTGTTCACCGACGACGCCGAGGGCTATCACCTGAATTTGACGACCGATCACCCTTGTTTTTGGGTGGTCTGGCGCATGGAAGAAGAGCCGGCCATCAGCGACGAGTGCATCGCGGTGCCGCAGACGGTGACGCTGAGTTACAACGACGCTGGCCGCTGGCTCGACGCGCAAGAGTCGGTTGAGCAAGTGCCTGCACCTATTGAGGTGCTGAGCTGGATGCAGGCTTTTGTTGACAAACACCATGTGCTGGAACTCAAGCGGCGCAAGCGCCCAGACAGCTTCAAGTCCTTGCAAGACCGTTTTGGCAATCCGGCGCGGGTCAGCACCGAAAAAATACGCGGGCCTAGCCATGGCTGAAGGGGCAGACGGCTTTCTGGGACGCTGGGCGCGTCGTAAAAACGATGCGCTGCAAGGCAAACCGCTGGACGAGCCGATGCCGGCTGCGGCGGTGCCGACGGAGAAACCCGCGCCAAGCGCTGAGTCTGCAAAACTCGCTGAACCCGTCAAGCCTGCTGAAGCCCTCAAGCCGCTGACGCTGGATGACGTCAAAGACCTGACCCAAGAGTCCGACTTCAAGCCTTTCATGAGCCGTGGCGTGGAGCCCGGCGTGCGCAACGCCGCCATGAAAAAGCTGTTCGCTGATCCGCACTTCAACGTGATGGATGGGCTGGATATTTACATCGACGATTATTCGAAACCCGACCCTTTGCCGCTGTCGATGTTGCGGCAGATGGCCAGTGCCAAGTTCCTCAAACTCTTCGACGAAGAAGAGGAGGAAGCGAAACCAGCCGTAAATGCCGAGCCAGCGCGGGAAACCGCGCAGACGCCGGCCGATGATTCAGTGGCACAGTCAGAACCGGCTGTAGATCAGCCGACCGTTGCTGCCTTGCCCCATACCGAAACCCCGGATACCCAGGAAGACCATGCCCACATTGATTTGCGACTGCAACCAGACCATGCCCCTGAAGGCCCAGACACTGGGCGCGGTGCTGCATGAAGAGCTGACGCTGCATTCGGCCCTGTGCCGCCGTGAGGCCGGAGCCTTTCAAACAGCCATTCAGTCCGGCGACGACGTGGTGGTCGCTTGCACCCAAGAAAAACGCCTGTTTGCCGAACTCGGCAAAGAGACTGTCGGCGCGGTGTCGCCCATCAAGTTCGTGAACATTCGCGAAACCGGCGGTTGGAGCAAAGACGCCGCCAACGCCATGCCCAAAGTGGCGGCGCTGCTGGCCGCTGCGCACCTGCCGGATGCGGAGCCGGTGACCACCGTCACCTACACCAGCACCGGTCGCTTGCTCATCGTCGGCCCGGTGGACCAAGCCGAGCAAGTGGCAGCCCTGTTGTCTGACACGCTCAGCGTGACAATTTTTGCGCAAGGTGTGTCGGCCGAAGGTGCATCAGCCCAAAACGGCGCCCTGCCACCGGCGCAAGAACGCCAGTACCCGGTCATCAGCGGTGAGGCGTTGCAACTGAAAGGCTGGCTCGGCGCCTTCGAGTTGAAGTGGAACAAAACCAACCCGATTGACCTCGACCTGTGCACCCGCTGCAACGCCTGCGTTGCCGTTTGCCCTGAAGGCGCGATTGACCTGAGCTACCAAGTTGACAGCAACAAATGCAGCTCGCACCGCGACTGCGTGGCGGTTTGCAAAGTGGCTGGCGCGATTGATTTTGCGCGCGCCCCAGAAGCTCTGACGGAAGCTTTTGACTTGGTGCTGGACCTTGGCACCAAACCGCTGATCACTTTGCATGCGCCGCCGCAAGGCTATTTCGCCTTGCCGGGTTTTGTCGGTTTGGCCACGCCCGGTTTGCTGCCGACGGTGGTGAAGTTGCGCGACATGGTCGGTGAGTTTGAAAAGCCTAAATTTTTTGCCTACAAACAAAAAATTTGCGCCCACAGCCGCAACGAAACCGTCGGCTGCAACGCCTGCGTCGACATCTGCTCGGCAGGCGCGATCAGCAGCGAAAAGAACCGCCAGCAGATCAAGGTCAATCCGAACCTGTGCATCGGCTGCGGCGCCTGCACCACGGTCTGCCCAACAGGTGCGCTGACCTACGCTTACCCGCGCGCCAGTGAACAAGGCGTTCGCCTCAAAACCCTGCTGAGCACCTACACCCGAGCCGGCGGCCAAGACGCCAGCTTGTTGTTTCACAGCCAGGGCAGCGGCCAGCAAGCCATTGAAGCCTTGGGCCGTGCCGCGCAGTTGGGCTCGGCCCAAGGCGTGCCCGCCAGCATGATCCCGCAGGCCTTGTGGCACACCGCCAGCGTCGGCATCGACCTCTGGCTGAGCGCCATCGCGCTCGGTGCACGGCAAGTGGCGGTGCTGGTGACAGACGAAGAAGCGCCAGACTATTTGGCTGGTTTGGCCGCGCAAATGAAGGTCGCGCAAACCATCCTCACGGGGCTGGGTTACGGCGGTACTCACTTTCATTTAGTCCAATCGCCCGGCGCCTTGAACGCCCACAGCGTGGCCGCGTTAGACGCCAGCTTGCAGGCGATCGGCAAAGCCAAAGCCACCGGCCCGTTGGTGGCTGCCCGTTTTGCGGTGGCCCAGGAAAAACGCAGCACGCTCGACATGGCGCTCGACCATTTGATGACGCAAGCGCCAGCCGCGTTGCCTGAAGCCATTGAGTTGCCTGCGATGGGCTCGCCCTTCGGCAGCTTGATCGTCAACAAAGACAGTTGCACGCTCTGCCTGAGCTGTGTCAGCGCCTGCCCAGCCAGTGCGCTGCAAGACAATCCCGAGCTGCCGCAGCTCAAATTCATCGAGAAAAATTGCGTGCAGTGCGGCCTGTGCGTCAGCACCTGCCCGGAAGACGCCATCACCCTGCAACCGCGCCTGCTGCTGACGCCGCTGCGCAAAGAGGCGAGGGTGCTGAACGAGACCCAGCCCTACGCGTGCATCCGCTGTGCCAAGCCGTTTGGCACGCTGAAAGCCATCGAGGCGATGTTGGGCAAGCTGTCGGGGCACGCCATGTTTCAGGGCGCGGCCTCTGATCGCTTGAAGATGTGTGGAGATTGCCGTGTCATCGACATTTACTCGGCTGAGAACGAAGTCAAAATCACCGACATCCGCTAAATCCAGTCCAGTTCAGTTAAGAAGTATTTGCATGCAACCAGCCATCCTCGTGTCGTCAACGCTTGACGAAGAAACTGCCCGCGCCGAGATTTACGGCCTGTTGGCGGCGCTTTATTACGCCGCCCCAACGCCTGCGCTGTGGGAGAACCTGCGTGCAGCGGTGACCGAAGCACCAGCCGCAGGCGCGTTGCTAGAGGCCAGTTGGGGTGAGGTCGTGGGATGCGCGCGTGCCATGTCGGCCGCTGAAGTCGCTGACGAGTACGACGCCCTGTTTGGCGGCGTTGGCAAGCCGGCGGTGTATTTGTACGGATCCCATTACCTGAGCGGTTTTTTGAACGAAAAGCCGTTGGCGGCACTGCGTGGCGACTTGGCTGCGCTCGGCCTAGACCGCGGCGATGAGATGTCCGAAACGGAAGATCACTACGCCTATGTTTGCGAGGTGATGCGCTATCTGATCGCCGGGGAAGATGTCGCCGTGGCCAATCTGACCCGTCAACGCGAGTTTTTCACGCGGCATTTGCAGCCTTGGGCGCTGTCGATGTGCGAGGCCATCAGCGCGCAACCGAAAGCGCGTTTTTACAAAAGTTTGGCCGGCTTCACGCAGACCTTCAGCCAAGTCGAAGCACAAGGCTTTGACATGCTGGCTTGACATTGATGGACGGCTTGCGCCGTCCATCGCGAACCTTCATCAGTCATCCATTTGGACTATTGACTGATCGTTTTCCCTAGTTTCCTTTCGAATCCTAGGGTTTTTACGATAATCAAAAAAATTCAATTTCGTAAAATCTTCTTAAAACGTTCTTATGAAAACGATTACCTACCTTTTAGCGGACTGATCATGCAAGACAACTCATCTAAATCTTCACGCCGTGGCTTTTTCTTCGGCGCGGCCGCCACCGGTGCTGCCGCTGCGGCGATCGTCGCTATGCCAGGGGCCACCTTGCCAGAGCACGTGCAAACTGAACTCAAACCAGCACCCGCCAATGGTGGCGGCTACAGCTTGTCTGACCACGTTAAGCGCTACTACAAGACCACACGGCTCTGAACCCTTGATCTTCCCGGATCGCAACGATCCAGACCCATCCCGGTCAGCCCCTTTAACTTTCACGGAGAGCTCATGCTGCTCACGAAAAAATCTCATGATGTCCAACGCGGTACCGCTCACGGCGCGGGCTCTGCACGTTTTGTGCAAAGTCTGTCACGCGGCCTGAGCAACGCCCTGCCAACCATGGACCGCCGCGCGTTTTTGCGCCGCTCCGGTCTGGGTGTTGGTGTTGGCTTAGCCGCCACGCAACTCACCTTGGTGAAAAAAGCCAAAGCAGCTGGCGGTGGCGCGGTCGGCGACGGCAGCGGCAAGCTGGTCGTCAAGCGCACTGTGTGCACCCATTGTTCGGTTGGTTGCGCGGTTGACGCCGTGGTTGAAAACGGCATCTGGGTGCGCCAAGAGGCGGTGTTCGACTCACCGATCAATCTCGGCGCGCATTGCGCCAAGGGTGCCGCTCTGCGCGAGCACGGCCACGGCGAGTTTCGCCTGCGCTACCCCATGAAACTGGTCAACGGCAAGTACCAGCGCATCAGCTGGGATGTCGCCCTGAATGAAATCAGCGCCCGCATGCTCGAGCTGCGCAAGACCAGCGGCCCTGATTCCGTCTACTGGGTCGGCTCGTCCAAACACAACAACGAACAAGCGTATTTGATGCGCAAGTTTGTCAGCTTCTGGGGCACCAACAACTGCGACCACCAGGCCCGCATTTGTCACTCGACCACCGTCGCTGGCGTCGCCAACACATGGGGCTACGGCGCCATGACGAATTCGTTCAACGACATGCAGAACAGCAAGGCTGCGCTGTACATCGGTTCCAACGCCGCTGAAGCGCACCCGGTCAGCATGTTGCACATGCTGCACGCCAAAGAAACTGGCTGCAAGATGATCGTGGTGGATCCGCGCTTCACCCGCACCGCAGCCAAGGCCGATCACCACATTCGCCTGCGTTCTGGCTCCGACATTCCCTTCTTGTTCGGCATGCTGTACCACATCTTCAAAAATGGTTGGGAAGATAAAAAGTACATCAACGACCGTGTTTACGGCATGGACAAGATCAAGGCTGAAGTGTTGGCCAAGTGGTCGCCAGAGAAGGTTGAAGAAGCTTGCGGCGTGCCTGAAGCACAGGTCTACATGGCCGCTGAGATCATGGCCAAGAACCGGCCATCGACCGTCGTCTGGTGCATGGGTCAAACCCAGCACACCATCGGCAACGCGATTGTTCGCGCCTCCTGCATCTTGCAGCTGGTGCTCGGTAACATCGGCGTGTCGGGCGGTGGCACCAATATTTTCCGCGGCCACGACAACGTGCAGGGCGCGACTGACGTCGGCCCGAACCCTGACTCGCTGCCGGGCTACTACGGTTTGGCCGAAGGCTCTTGGAAGCACTTCGCCAAGACTTGGGGTGTGGACTTCGATTGGATCAAGGGCCGTTACGCGTCGCCCGCCATGATGGGCAAGCCCGGCATCACGGTGTCACGCTGGATCGACGGCGTGCTCGAGAAAAACGAGTTCATCGATCAAGACTCCAACCTGAAGGCCTGCGTGTTCTGGGGCCATGCACCGAACTCGCAAACCCGCGGTCTGGAAATGAAGCGCGCCATGGACAAGCTGGACTTGTTGGTGGTGATTGATCCGTACCCGTCGGCCACCGCCGCCATGGCCGCCATGCCAGGCAAGCCAGAAGACCTGAACCCGAACCGCGCGGTTTACCTGTTGCCAGCGGCTACGCAGTTTGAAACCAGCGGTTCCGTGACGGCCTCGAATCGTTCACTGCAGTGGCGCGAAAAAGTCATCGAGCCGCTGTGGGAAAGCCGTTCTGACCACATGATCATGCATCAGTTCGCCGAGAAGTTTGGCTTTGCCAAAGAGCTCTCGAAGAACTTCAAGATGCAAAAGGTCAAAGGCATGGACGAGCCGATGACCGAAGACATCTTGCGCGAAATCAACAAGTCGTGCTGGTCGATTGGCTACACCGGCCAGAGCCCTGAGCGCCTGAAAGCGCACATGCGCAACATGCATGTGTTTGACGTCAAGACCCTCAAGTCCAAAGGCGGCAAAGACAAAGAAACCGGCTACGACTTGGGCGGCGATTACTTTGGCCTGCCATGGCCTTGCTTTGGTACGCCAGAGCTCAAGCACCCAGGCTCGCCCAACCTGTATGACACCTCCAAGCACGTCATGGATGGCGGCGGCAACTTCCGCGCTAACTTCGGCGTTGAGCGTGAAGGCGTTAGCCTGCTGGCGGAAGACGGTTCGCACTCGAAAGGCGCGGACATCACGACCGGTTACCCAGAACTCGACCACATTCTGCTGAAAAAATTGGGCTGGTGGAGCGAGCTGTCGGAGCCTGAAAAAGTCGCGGCTGAAGGCAAAAACTGGAAGACTGATTCTTCCGGCGGCATGATGCGCGTGTTCATGCAAAACCACGGTTGCCATCCGTTTGGCAATGCCAAGGCACGGGCTGTGGTGTGGAACTTCCCGGATGCCATTCCGCAGCACCGCGAGCCTTTGTATGGCAACCGTGCTGACTTGCAAGCCAAGTACCCAACGCATGACGACAAGAAAACGTTCTGGCGTCTGCCGACGCTGTACAAGTCGATTCAAGACAAAAACATCGCCGACAAAGTTCACGAGAAATTCCCGCTGGTCATGACCTCCGGTCGCTTGGTTGAGTACGAGGGTGGCGGCGAAGAAACCCGCTCTAATCCTTGGCTGGCTGAGTTGCAGCAGGAGATGTTCATCGAGATCAACCCCCAAGTGGCGGCTGAAAAAGGCATTCGCAATGGCGAGCGTGCTTGGGTTAGCACACCCACAGGTGCGCGCTTGAATGTTCAAGCCATGGTGACACCGCGGGTCGGACCCGACACGGTCTTCATGCCGTTTCACTTCTCGGGTCACTGGCAAGGCGCTGACATGCTGGCTTACTACCCGGCAGGCGCGGCCCCTATCGTGCGCGGTGAAGCGATCAACACAGCCACAACCTACGGTTATGACAGCGTGACGATGATGCAAGAAACAAAGACGCAAGTTTGCAACGTCGAACGAGCATAAAAGGAAAAATAATATGGCCCGGATGAAATTTGTTTGTGACGCAGAACGCTGCATTGAATGCAATGGTTGCGTCACCGCTTGTAAAAACGAGCACGAAGTGCCGTGGGGTGTTAATCGTCGCCGCGTGGTCACGCTGAACGACGGTGTTCCCGGCGAAAAATCCATCTCGGTGGCCTGCATGCATTGCAGCGACGCACCCTGCATGGCGGTTTGCCCAGTCAACTGCTTCTACCGTACCGACGAAGGTGTGGTGCTGCATGACAAAGACGTCTGCATTGGTTGCGGCTACTGCTCTTACGCTTGCCCGTTCGGCGCACCGCAGTTCCCATCTCAAGGCACTTTCGGTGTGCGCGGCAAGATGGACAAATGCACCTTCTGCGCCGGTGGCCCGGAAGCCAATGGCAGTGAAGCCGAGTTCGAAAAATACGGTCGTAACCGCTTGGCCGAAGGCAAACTCCCGGCTTGCGCCGAGATGTGCTCCACCAAGGCCTTGTTGGCCGGTGATGGCGATGTTGTTGCAGACATCTTCCGCAACCGTGTGGTGCAACGTGGCAAGGGCGCTGAGGTTTGGGGCTGGGGCACTGCCTACGGCTCGAAGCAGGCCGGTCAGCCACCTGCGAAGGGGGTTAAATAATGATCCGCACTGCATTCATTTTGGCGGCTGTGCTGAGCTTGGCGGCCTGTGGTGAGAAGCCGCAGACCAGCTCTGGCGCCAAGCGCGACACGCCGGCTTACCAGGGCACCAGCAACCCGTACAGCGCTCCGGGCTGGACGGCGGGTGACAAGACGTCATGGGAGCTGCACCTCAAGGCGCGCGGCCAAAATTCGCAAAACGAATACAACCGCGTGAATTAAAAGGGAGGTTTTCATGGGACACCCATCACGTTTATTGAGAGCGCTGCTCCTGACGGCTTGCACCGCGCTGTTGTGGTCTGGCGTTTCAGCGCAGACCGCGCCATCGGTTGCGGCTGGCAGCAGTGGCATTCAAAGTGCCAACATCTTCGAAGTCAAGCCTGACGCCAATGAAGCCCCTGGTTACGCGGCGCAGACCAATGCGGAGCGAGCCAAGGTTCAGCCTGGCAACAATGCGCCGATGTGGCGGCAGGTGGGCGCTGGTGTGACGGGCTACAGCAGCTTGCCTAAAAGTCAGGCTCCGGAAGCCGGCAATCTGATTCAGCCTTTTGTTCAGTACCCTGGCTCACGCCTGACCAACGCCGGCGAAGCTTGGCGCGAAGTCCGCAACAACTGGTTGATTCCATATGGCGGCTCGCTGCTTGTCATCGTGATCTTGGCGTTGGCTTTCGTTTATTTCGCCAAGGGTCCAATGAAGACCACGCTGCCTGCTACAGGCCGAAAAATCGAGCGTTTCACGCCGTTTGAACGTGCAGCGCACTGGTCCAACGCGATTGCATTTGTGGCGTTAGCCGTGTCCGGTGTGATCATTGCCTATGGTAAATTTTTTCTGCTGCCTGTCATCGGTTTAACGCTGTTTGGATGGCTGACCTATGCCTTGAAGAATTTGCATAACTTTGCGGGCCCGCTGTTTGCGGTGTCGATGGTGGTGGTCTTTGTGACTTTCCTGAAAGACAACTGGCCCGAAAAAGGCGACTTGCAGTGGGTCCTCCAGGGCGGCGGTATGTTGGGCGGTCACGCACCGCCGACCAATCGTTTCAATCCAGGCTCCAAAGCCATTTTCTGGGGCGGTGTGTTTTTCTTGGGCCTGATCATGATTGCCTCTGGCTTTGTGATGGACAAAATCGTACCGGGTCTGATTTATGAGCGCGGCACCATGCAGATAGCGCACATGGTCCACGGCGTCAGCAGCGTCTTGATCATGGCGATGTTTTTGGCCCACGCTTACCTAGGTTCCATCGGTATGGACGGTGCTTACGAAGGCATGCGGCACGGTTATGTTGACGAGGCTTGGGCCCAAGAACATCACGAGTACTGGTACGACGATATCAAGGCCGGCAAGATTCCTGCTCAGCGGTCTGTGCAGGCACAACCTTCGGTGCCCAGCCAGCCTGTCCAAACTTAAACGAGAACGCACATGAAAAAATTCTTAATCGCAGGCTTGCTGCTCAGCGCATCGATGCTGGTCACGGCCAAAATACCGGCCCCGGTGTTGGACGACGCGGGCAAGGCTAAAGCGGCCGAAACCGTCGCCAAAACCGCTTGGACCGGCAAGGTCGACACCTACCAGCTATGCAAGTCGCAAGACAAGGCGGCCGCCTCGTACTACAAGTCGGCCAAAGCCGCTGGCAAGCCGACCCAGCCTGCCGTGCAAACACCGCCTTGTGCAGACCCAGGCCCGTTTGTTTACAAGCCGGCGACCGCCGCTGTGGCTGCGGCACCCGCCAAGAAATCCTGACCCCAGTCGCCGCCTGATTAAAAAGCCGACCTCATCAGGGTCGGCTTTTTTGTTGTAGCCTCTCAGGATGACCCAGACGCTCCCGCCATCTTTGCTGCCTTTCCTGACCCAAGCCAGTGCACCGCTGACCTGCGAAGTTGACATCGTCAATGAATACGGCGAGCAGCAGCGCATGTCGATTCCGGCCGAGCGCGCGCTCACCGTTTACGTGGACAAGCGCGAACTGGTGACCTTGATGACGCTGGGCGCGCACCCGGAACTGCTGGTGCTGGGCTATTTGCGCAATCAGCGCTTGATCAGTTCAGCCGAACAAATTGAGTCCATCACGGTGGACTGGGATGTCGGTGCAGCGGCCGTCAAGACGCGCTCAGGGATTGACGACATCGAAGAAAAAACAGCGCACCGTGTGGTCACCACCGGTTGCGGTCAGGGCAGTGTGTTTGGCGGCTTGATGGACGAGGTGGACCAACTGGTGTTGCCCAAGGACATTCGCATCACTCAGAGCCAGTTGTACAGCGTGGTCAACACCATTCGCCTTGAAGAAACCACCTACAAGTCGGCTGGCTCAGTCCACGCTTGCGCCTTGTTCCAGCTCAGCGGTGATGAGCCGACGATGCTGCTGTTCATCGAGGACGTCGGGCGCCACAACGCCATCGACACGATTGCCGGTTGGTTGGCCATGCATGAGATCACCAGCCAAGGCTTGGTTTTTTACACCACGGGCCGGCTGACCAGCGAGATGGTCATCAAGTCGGCGCAAATGGGCGTGCCGATTGTGGTGTCGCGCAGCGGTATCACGCAGATGGGCCATCAAATCGCGCAAGCCGTGGGTCTGTGCGCGATTGGCCGCGCTACCAACAAACGCTTTGTTTGTTACGCCAGCCCGGAGCGCTTGCAGCTGGAGCCCCAGCCGAGGGTTAACCACGGTTAATCCATATAGGCTAAGGTCAAGCTTATGAATTTTCTTTTTTTGAAACTGGGTTGGAAAAGCACGCTGCGCGATTTGCGCGCCGGTGAGTTGCGGTTGTTGATTGTTGCGGTGGCCTTGGCTGTGGCGTCCCTCACGGCGGTGGGGTTTTTTGCCGACCGACTGAAAGGCGGCTTAGAGCGTGACGCGCGTCAGCTGCTGGGCGGCGACGCCATCGTCAACAGCGATTTGCCCACGCCCGCGCCGTTCATGGCCAAAGCCAACGAGCTGGGTTTGCAGGCGGTGTCCGTCGTCAGCTTCCCGACCATGGCGCGCGCACCAGACGCCGCCGGTGGCGCCACCAAACTGGTGGCTTTCAAAGCGGTGGCAGCCGGCTACCCTTTGCGCGGCAACCTACTCATTGCAGACAGCCCCGGTGCGCCGGGCGACACCACGCGCGAGATACCGGCGCCCGGCACGGTGTGGGTCGACGCGCCGCTGATGAATTCACTGGGCTTAGCCATGGGCCAGTCGTTGTTGCTCGGTGACAGCAGCTTCACGGTCAGCAAAATCATCGTCAGCGAGCCAGACCGTGGCGGCGGTTTCATCAGTTTTTCGCCGCGCGTGATGGTCAATCAGGCCGACGTGGCGGGGACCGGCTTGATACAGCCGGCCAGCCGCACCACCTACCGTTTGGCCGTGGCGGGCAGCGATCCTGTCGTCAAGGTGTTCATCGACTGGGCTACGGAAGAAGTGAAAAAACCGGGTGACCGTGGCGTGCGGATTGAGTCTCTGGACAGTGGTCGGCCGGAGATGCGCCAGACGCTGGACCGGGCTGAAAAATTTCTCAACCTCGTCAGCTTGCTAGCCGCACTCCTGAGCGCTGTGGCCGTCGCCATCGTGGCGCGTGGTTTTGCCGCCAAGCATCTCGACGACTGCGCCATGTTGCGCGTGCTTGGCCAGCCGCAGCGAACGATTGCATGGGCTTACACCTTTGAGTTTGTCGTGGTCGGATTGTTTGCCAGCGCGCTGGGTGTCGCCCTGGGTTTTGCGGTGCACTACGCGTTTGTTGTGTTGCTGGCGGGCTTGGTGGAATCCGTGCTGCCCGCCGCCACTTTCTGGCCGGCTGGTTTTGGCATGGGCATGGGCTTGACGCTGATGCTGGCCTTTGGTCTGCCACCGGTGTTGCAGCTGGCCCAAGTGCCACCGCTGCGGGTGATTCGCCGAGAAGTTGGCAATCTCAAACCAGCCTCTATGGCCGTGTTATCGGTCGGCGTGCTGGGTTTTGCCACCTTGCTGCTGGCCGCCAGCAGCGATCTCAAACTCGGGCTGATCGCCGTCGGTGGCTTTGCCGGGGCGGTTCTGTTGTTTGCGCTCGCGAGTTATCTGGCGGTGCGCTTGTTGCGCGTCAGCGTCAACGAAGCCACTGCGCCGCGTTGGCTGGTGTTGGCGACACGGCAACTCGCCGCACGCCCGGTGTATGCCGTGGTGCAGGTCAGCGCGCTGGCGGTGGGTTTGCTGGCGCTGGTGTTGCTGGTGCTGCTGCGGACGGATCTCATCAGCAGCTGGCGCCAAGCCACGCCGGCCGATGCACCCAACCGTTTCATCATCAATGTGCAGCCCGATCAAAGCGCTGCATTTCAGCAGGCCTTGCGCGACGCTGGCGTGGCACGTTACGACTGGTACCCGATGATTCGCGGTCGCTTGGTGGCCATCAATGGTCGAGCCGTGGTGCCGACAGATTACGCCGACGATCGTGCTCAGCGCTTGGTCGACCGTGAGTTCAATCTCTCCAACACCGCCGACAAGCCAACGCACAACCAGGTCGTGGCCGGGCGCTGGACGCCGGAAGAAAAAGACGGTCTCAGCGTCGAACAAGGGCTGGCAGACACCTTGGGCCTGAAGCTCGGAGACAGCTTGCGTTTTGACATCGCCGGGCAACTCAGTGAAGCCAAAATCACCAGCCTGCGCAAGGTCGACTGGGGCTCGCTGCGCGTGAACTTCTTCGTCATCTACCCGGTGAGCCAGTTGGTCGATGTGCCGATCACCTACATCAGCGCTTTCCGGGCGCCAGAAACGAGCGGCCCGCCGGGCAGCTTTGACAACGCGCTGGTGCGGGCTTTTCCGAACATCACCAATGTCGACATGACCAGCACGCTGGCGCAGGTGCAGCGCGTCATAGACCAAGTGATTCGTGCTATCGAATTTCTGTTTGGCTTCACGCTGGCGGCCGGGCTGGTGGTGTTGTTTGCCGCTGTGACCGCCACGCGAGAGGAGCGCGCCCGCGACTTCGCCATCATGCGTGCGGTGGGCGCCCGCGCTTCGCTGCTGCGGCAAGTGCAGCGCGCCGAGCTGGCGGGCGTTGGTTTGTTGGCTGGCTTCTTGGCGTCTTTGGCTGCAGTGGCGGTGGGCTGGGCGCTGGCCCGCTACGTCTTCAATTTTGCCTGGACGGCGTCGTGGTTTGTGCCCATCTTGGGCAGTCTGGTCGGCGCGGCCTTGGCGCTGGCGGCCGGTTGGTGGGGCCTGCGATCAGTTCTTAACACACCGGTGGTTGAAACCTTAAGGCAGACGCAGGGGCAATAATCGGCACCATGCAGATTGAAGAAAAACCACCTGGCAACCCGCCGTTCGCAACACCTTTTGAATGGATTGGCGGCGAAGCACGCATCCACGCCTTGGTCGAGCGCTTTTACGACTTGATGGACTTGGAGCCCGGCTACGCCGCATTGCGAGCCGCGCATGGTCCGGAACTCGTCAATGCCAGAGAACGCCTGGCCATGTTCTTGTGCGGCTGGATGGGCGGGCCGCAACATTACACCGAACGCTTTGGCCATCCCATGCTGCGCCGGCGCCACATGCCGTTTTCCATCGGTGTGCTGGAGCGCGACCAATGGGTCGCTTGCATGGACCAAGCGATGCAAGAAACTGGAGTCGATGAGGTGCTGCGGGCCCGCTTGAAAGACTCGTTTTTTCAGACCGCTGATTGGATGCGCAACCGGGGTGCTTGAGCTGGGCTTGTTGATTTAGCTCGGCGCCAGCAAGACCACCAGCGCGCCAGCGCCGCCCTCGGCAGGCCGTGCTTGTGCAAACGCCAGCACTTCTATTTTTTGAATCAACCAGCTTTGCACGCGGCCTTTCAGAACAGGCGTCTTGCCGGGTGAGCCAAGACCTTTGCCGTGAACCACGCGGACGCAGCGCCAGCCGGTTTTTTGGGCGTCGCGGATGAACTTTGACAGCGTGTCGCGTGCGTCGTCACGGCGCAGGCCGTGCAGGTCGAGCTGGCCCTGAATGCGCCAAGCGCCGCGCCGCAGTTTGCGCACCACATCCACGCCGATGCCGGGCCGCCTGAAGCTCAGCGCTTCATCGGTGTCGAGCAGCGCGTCGCCATCAAACTCGTCTGACAGCGCTTCCCGCATGACGGCTTGCTCGTCGAGTTGCAGCTGCACCGGAATGGGTTCCGGCTGTGGGACGCTGATCTGTGCTTTTTGACCTGGGCCGTGCCTGGCTGGCAGCGCCTTGATCGGCCCGATGCTGTGGGCGAAGAGTTCTTTTTCAGCCTTCAGTTGGCGGGCGGCGGCGAGTCGGGCTGCTTGCAGTTCGGCGGCCAGCCGTTTCTGGTTTTCGATCTCCAGTTTCAGGGCTTTCAAGCCGCGCAGGTCTTTGATGGCGGTGAGGGCGGGCGATTTCATGCCCGAACTTTAGACCAATCCGAGCTCCGCCATCGACACCGCCTCCGTGCTGGTCACGACAAAATGGTCAAGTACCCGCACATCGACCAACGCCAGCGCGGTTTTCAGGGTTTGCGTCAGCGCTTCGTCGGCGCGGGACGGTTGGGCGCTGCCGCTCGGGTGGTTGTGCGCCAGCACCACGCTGCCGGCGTTCAGGGCCAGCGCCCGCAGCACCACTTCGCGGGGGTAAACGCTGGTTTGCGTCAGCGTGCCGCGAAACATTTCTTCCAGCGCGATCAGGCGGTGCTGGCTGTCTAAAAACAGCACCGCAAAAATCTCATGCGGACGGCTGCCGAGTTGCAGCTGAAGGTAGTCGCGGACGGCTTGTGGTGAGGCAAACAGCGGCTTTTCTGCAAGCCGCTGCGTCAGCGCCCGGCGCGACAGTTCCAGCACCGCCACCAACTCGGCACGCTTGGCAGGCCCCAGCCCTTTGATGGACTTCAGCGCCTCGGCGGGCGTGTGCAGCAGGCCGGCCACGCCGCCGAAGGTGTCGACCAGCTCTTGCGCCAGTTGCAAGACATTTTTGCCTCGGATACCGCTGCGCAGCATCAAGGCGAGCAATTCCGCGTCGCTCAAGGCCGCTGCGCCACGGGCCAGCAGTTTTTCGCGGGGTCGGGCATCTTTTGGGAGGTCTTTGAGCAGCATGGCGCAGCTTAGCCAGCGGGGTGCGCCAAGGGAATCGACTTTGTTCAGCAACAGCCAAAGCCCTGTCACAGACCACCCAGCCGTCTTTTCCTACAATAGCCAGTTGCTTTAGCCCCTGTCTTTGCGGACTTCGCGTTCCGCCGAAAGTTGTTCATGTCAATCGTATCGCCTGATCTGTCCATCGCCAACCTTGAAGCCGTGCCCGTGGTGGCGCCCGGCTCATTTTTGACACTGCACTACCGCATGGCTGCGCCCGCCGTGAACGGCCAGCCGGGCGCGGACATCATCAACACCTTCAAAGACAAGCCTGCGACGCTGAGTCTGGGCAACGGTCAGTTGTCCCCCGCGCTGGAGCAACGCTTGTTAGGACTCCCGGAAGGCACGCGTACCACCTTTGAAGTGCCTGCGGGCGAGGCTTTTGGTGAGCGCAACCCGGATTTGGTTCAGTGGGTGGCGCGCAAGTTGCTCAATGAATTGGGCGACCCTGACGAGAAATATCAAGTCGGCGACGTGGTGCAATTCCCCACGCCGGATGGCATGGGCCAGTACGCCGGTGCGGCGCAGCAGGTCAAAGCCGACGGCAGTGCGGTTCAATTCGACTTCAACCACCCCTTGGCCGGTCAGGGCGTGGTCTTTGAAGTGCATGTGATTGGGGTTCTATGACTGATTCTGCGGCACTGTTGGCGGCGCATCCGCAAGAAATTTTATTGGCTGAACCGCGCGGTTTTTGCGCCGGCGTCGACCGGGCAATTGAGATTGTTGAGCGCGCGCTGATCAAATTTGGGGCGCCGATTTATGTCCGTCACGAAATCGTTCACAACACCTACGTCGTCAATGACTTGAAGGAGAAGGGCGCGATTTTCATTGAAGAACTTGACGATGTGCCGCCCGGTGCGACCTTGGTTTTCAGCGCGCACGGCGTGAGTCGCGCGGTGCAAGACGAAGCCCGTGCGCGTGGTTTTCAGATCTTTGATGCAACCTGCCCGCTGGTCACCAAGGTGCACGTTGAGGTGGCTAAGCTGCACAAGGAAGGTTATGAGTTCATCATGATCGGCCACAAAGGGCATCCTGAAGTCGAGGGCACGATGGGCCAGCTCGACAGCGGCATTCACTTGGTTGAAGATGTCGCTGATGTGGCGCGCATTCAGCCCAGCCAGAACCGACTGCTGGCGGTGGTCACGCAGACCACGCTCAGCGTCGACGATGCAGCTGAAATCAGCGCGGCGGTGAAGGCCCGTTTCCCAATGGTGCGCGCACCCAAGCAGCAAGACATTTGCTACGCCACGCAAAACCGCCAAGACGCCGTCAAGGTGATGAGTCCGCAGGTCGATATTTTGATTGTGGTCGGCAGTCCGACCAGTTCCAACAGCAACCGCCTGCGTGAACTCGCCGCCAAACTGGGCACCGACGCCTACATGGTCGACGACGCCAGCGAGTTGCAGGAACGCTGGTTTGAAGGCCGCAGCCGCGTTGGCCTGACGGCCGGTGCGTCGGCCCCGGATGTGCTGGTCCGGCAGGTGATTGACCGCCTGCGTGCGATGGGTGCGGTGTCCGTCCGCAAGATGGACGGCATCGAGGAAACCATCAAGTTTCCGCTGCCCAAAGGGCTGAAGATGGACAGCGAACAAACGCTGGCTGCAGGCAGCAGTCGGCTGCATCCATCTGGCGAATGAAGTCGCCTTTAAAATCGCCCGATGCTTGACATCAACCTTCTCCGCAAAGACCTCCCATCCGCCATCGCGCGGCTCGACACCCGCAAGCGCCCTCAAGCGTTTTTAAACGTCGAGGCGTTTCAGTCCCTAGAGGCTGAGCGCAAGACCTGCCAGATTCGCACCGAAGAACTGCAGAACCAGCGCAACAACCTGTCCAAACAGATCGGCCAGCTCAAGTCCAAGGGTGAAGACACCAGCGCCATCATGGCGCAGGTCGGCACCTTCAAAGCCGAGCTGGACAGCACGGCGCAGCGCCTCGAACAGATTCAAACCGAGATGCAGGCGCTGCTGCTGGCGGTGCCCAATTTGCCGCACAGCAGCGTGCCCGAAGGCGCTGGCGAAGCCGGCAACGTCGAAGTGCGCAAGTGGGCGCCGGCACAAGGCTTGGGCGGTGTGCCTGTAGCGTTTGATTTTGAGGCGAAAGACCACGTCGACGTGGGCGAGCCTTTGGGGCTGGACTTTGCCGCCGGTACTAAGTTGACCGGTTCGCGTTTCACCGTGATGAAGGGTCCGCTGGCCAAACTGCACCGCGCGCTGTCGCAGTTCATGCTGGACTTGCAGACCGGACAACATGGCTACACCGAGTGCTATGTGCCGTACATCGTCAACGCGGATTCGCTGCGTGGTACCGGCCAGTTGCCAAAGTTTGAAGAAGACTTGTTCGCTGCCAAAAAAGGCGGTCAAGAAGGCGAAGCCGAGAACGCCGCGCTGTATTTGATTCCAACCTCCGAAGTGCCGCTGACCAACTTGCTGCGCGACGAGATCGTCGCTGAAGCTGATTTGCCGATCAAGCTCACCGCGCACACGCCGTGCTTTCGCTCTGAAGCCGGCAGCTACGGCCGCGACACCCGCGGCATGATTCGCCAGCACCAGTTCGACAAAGTCGAGATGGTGCAAATCGTCCATCCCGAGAAAAGCTACGAAGCGCTCGAAGACATGACCGGCCACGCCGAAGCCGTGCTGCAAGCGCTTGGCTTGCCCTACCGCGTCATGCTGCTGTGCACTGGCGACATGGGTTTCGGCTCGACCAAAACCTACGATTTAGAGGTCTGGCTGCCGGGACAAAACACTTACCGCGAGATCAGCTCGGTCTCTAACTGCGAAGCCTTTCAGGCGCGTCGTTTGCAAGCGCGTTTCAAAAACGCACAAGGCAAAAACGAGTTCGTCCACACACTGAACGGTTCCGGTCTGGCGGTGGGCCGCACTTTGGTGGCGGTGTTAGAGAACTACCAGCGCGAAGATGGCAGCGTCGAGGTGCCGGCGGCTTTGCAGCCTTACATGGGCGGCATCACGCAGCTGACACCGGGCGCGAAGTAAACCGGTATGTCGCCGCTCACCGAGTTGTTCCTTGCGCGACTCGCTCTTGAGCCGGCGGTGCTGGTGCAGGTGCAAGCCACCGAAGGGTCTGCGCCGCGCGATGCGGGTGCTTGGATGGCCGTGTTTGCGGATGCACTGGTCGGCACGATTGGCGGCGGTCATCTGGAGTTTGAGGCCATCGATCGGGCGCGTGCGCTGTTGAATGCTGACGGCGCCGCCAAGTCATCCGAGCTGATGCGCTTGGCCCTCGGCCCCTCTTTGGGTCAATGCTGCGGTGGTGTTGTTCATCTGCGGTTGGAACGCTTGTCTGCAGCAGATTCATCGGCATTGCGCCTGCGCTTGGAGGTTGAGCGCTTACCCGTGGTGCTGTTTGGTGGTGGCCACGTGGGCCATGCGCTGGCCGAGGTGTTGGCGCGCTTGCCGGTGGCGCTGCACTGGATCGACAGCCGCGAAGGTATCTTCCCGGCCGGTTTGCCGTCGCATGTGGTCTGTGAGCACTCCGAGCCGGTGCAGGCCGCAGTCAAAGACCTGGCGCCGGGGTCTTGCGTTCTCATCATGAGCTTCAGCCACGCCGAGGACCTCGATGTGTTGACGCAGTGTTTGGCGCGGCAGCGCACGCAGCAAGATTTACCCTACATCGGCCTCATCGGCAGCAAGACCAAATGGGCGACTTTTCGGCACCGCCTAGAAGCCCGGGGCTATAGCGCCGAAGAACTCGCGCATGTCACCTGCCCGATAGGCGTGCCCGGCATCGAGGGCAAAGAGCCCGAGGTGATTGCGCTGGCTGTGGCTGCGCAGTTGCTGCAAGTGATTTCGTCACTGCGAGGCGACGCCGCGGCAGTCCAGCGTCCGAATTCGCGGTGATGGACTGCCGCGCTGCGCTCGCAGTGACGGAAACTTTACGCTCGCCGCGACGGGAAATTTTTCTCGTACACTTCAGCCCGCAAGACCGCAGCGGAGCCGGAACCCCATTCCTGTGTCGCGGTCCATGCTGCTTACAGCGCCCGCAGTGGTGAGCAGTCCGACAGCCATGTCTCTCTGGTGCGACGCCGTTTCGCAGCAAAGGCATGAGGATTGCTAGGCAAACACCATGGAAACTTATCTTCTCGACTGGGCCAACCTGCTGCTGCGTTGGGTCCACGTGCTCACCGCCATCGCTTGGATTGGCTCCTCGTTTTATTTTGTCTTTTTAGACTCCAGCCTGACACCGCCGGTGGACGAA
>CANFWI010000043.1 GCA_947450675.1 Comamonadaceae bacterium
CAGGCACGGTGACGTGCTGCTCTTTACCACGGGTGTCAGTGAAGCGGAAGTCAACAAACTTGACTTCGTTTTCCTTGACCATTTTCATGACGTCTGCGACGGTCTTTGCCATCAGAATCTCCTGTTGCTGGATGGTGGTTAAAAAATCTGCTCAGTGCCATGTAATGCACTTTTTATGCCAGTGGGAAGCGCTCTTGCATCAACCCAAGCGCTGATTGTGCCGTTAACAGCGGTGTTTTTGACCGCCAACTGAACAAGAAACGAAAAAAGTCAGTCCCTCAAGCCACTCAGAATCAGCGCCCAGTCCGTTTTGATGCACCAAGTTGGGAAATAAACAACGCACCTTTATCGTGCATCGTTCAGCGCACCAATTCGGGGCCTAACTTGACATTGAAAACATGCAGACCCGCCAGCAGCGCTGGGTAGGCCGCATTGACCTCGGCCGGAGCGCCTTTGACACCCAATTCAATGTGCCGGCCGTATTGCGGATGATCGACGCTGGGCAGGCTGAAGACTTTGATGCCCGGGTGGCGCGCTTCAATCTCGATCATCAGCGGCGTCAGCATGGCTTCCATCGAGCCCATGACAATCACGGATTTTTCGCTGTAAGCCGATTGTTGGTGCAAGTGGCCGTAGTGGGTGTCAAGCACCCACTCGATCATCGGCCAAGCCATCACCGGAAAGCCGGGCACGAAGTAAACGCCGCCAGCACCTGCGGCACAAAAGAAACCCGGAATCTTGTTGTAGGGGTTCGGGATGATGCTGGCACCCACCGGGAAGGTGCCCATGTTGAGGCGGTGGATGTTGTCTTCGCGGTCAGGCTCGTACGGCAGACCTTGCTCGCGGGCGACGTCGTGCATGCGGTCGTGAATCAAAACTTTGGCCTCAGGGTGCAGCGCCAGCTCAACGCCCAAGGCGCGCGCGGCGCATTGGCGGGTGTGGTCGTCTGGTGTGGCGCCGATGCCGCCGCACGAGAAGACCACGTCGCCGTGTTCGCGGGCAGACGCAAAGGCCCGTGCCACCGTGGCGGTGATGCGCTCCGGGTCGTCGCCCACGTAGTCGGCGTAACTCAGTTGCAGGCCGCGTGCGCCTAGGAGTTCAATGGTCTTGGCGAGGTGCTTGTCAGCCCGTTTGCCAGAGAGAATTTCATCGCCAACGATGATGAGTCCGAAATTTTGAGCCATGGTGTGACAGCGCGCTGAACGCTCAAGTTGATGGAAGGTTAAAAGTATCTGCAGCCGTGACCGTGGCGTTTTGCGCGCGCAAATGTTGCAAGGCAGACAAGGCGTAGTGCGTGAACCAGAGCGACGAAAAGGCAAACACGAGGGTGTAGATCCAGATGGCCACTGGCACCAAAATCGGCGCCATCGCGACAAACATGGCACCAGAGGCCCAGACCACGCTAGGCGCCGCCCCGAGATAGCCGCTCAAGATGCCAATGCACAGCAAGGGAACGCGGTGCGTCTTGAAAACCTGTTCCCGCTCTTCAGGGCTGGCGTGCTCAGCCAAGGCGTCATACGCCATGACGCGGTAAGTCAGCCAGCCCCAGATCAGCGGCGGCACCACCAACACCAACGGCGGAATCAGCCACAAAGGCAGGGACAACAGCAAAGCCAGACAAGCCATCAGGGTGGACGCCAGACTCCACAGCAAGCTGACCCAGAACGAGGCACCGCGTCGGCGGTCGAGCAAAGGAAATCGTCGCTCAGCCACCAAGCCGACCATCGTCGGCGTCATCAGCAAGGCGACAAACAGCAGCGAGACGATGACGATGACCGGAATCGCCATGACCAGCAGCAGCGCGGGCGCCATCACCAAGCGCAGCTCACTCAGCCCCAAGCCTTGCAGCCATTCGCTCATGCTGGCGACCAGCTGGTAGCTGTCCAGCTGAGCGCGCAACAAGTCGATCGCATCGTTCCAATAAAAATAACCCAGCCCCAAAGCGATCGCCGCCATGATGAGCAGCGGTAAAAAGGACAAGGCGATCACCCGTGGGTGCAGGCAGTACAGGGTGGCACGCCAAAAAGAATCCATCAACCGCTTCATGCGCGCCCCAAAAGTCGTTTCAGTCCCCGCCACTGCTGCTGCCACAGGCCGGAGCCGTCGTCGAGCGCCTGGCCCTGCGGCGCTTTGACGCCGGTCGGGTCGACATGCGTCTGGAAGTTAGCGGTGCCAAACAACTGGTCCCACCACGGCAACAAGACGCCGTAATTGCAGTCCGCCACATGAATGCTGTGGTGCACCCGATGAAACCGCGGGCTGACCCAGAGCCGCTCGCCGATGCGGCCAAAACTCAGGCGGACATTCGCATGCTGCAAACTTTCGCTGAGCTGCGTCAGGGCCACAATGGCGACGAATTGCTCCGGCGCCACACCAATCAACTGCGCCAACACCACCAGTAAAACGCTCACCAACACATCGTCCAACACGTGGTTGCGGTTGTCGCTCCACATGGTCATTTGCTGCTGCGAATGGTGCAGCGAATGCAGCCGCCACCAGATGCCAATGCGGTGCTGGCCACGGTGCAGCCAATAGGCGGCCATGTCAAACGCCAACAGGTAAATCACAAAACTGACGGCTGCGTTGTCCGTCCAACCTGGCCACACTTGGTCTAGGTGAAAAGTCCCCACACCAGCGGTTCGCAAAACACCAAAACCACTGTCAAAAATCGGGTCCAGGGTGAAAAACAGTGCCAGCCGAAACAAGCCCAGCCGATGAATCAAGGTGTAAATCACATCGGTGCGAATGCTGGCGCGGTCTGTCACAGCTTCAGCAGGCCGCCAGCGTTGCAGCGGGCCAATCACCAGCAACAACACGGCAATCTGGAGCAAGCCGACCAAGACCCAAGTGCTGGCGGCGTAGGCGTCTTCAAGGAAATTACCCAAGCCCCACTGAAACAAGTAAGGCGCGACCACTTCAAACAGCTTGAGCTGAAATGCGGCAAAGGCGTCACCGAACCAGCTCATATTCGAGCTCCGCTAAGCGCACCGGAGGCAGCTGGAGTTGGATCTGAATGCTGCTTGATCCAGCCTTTGTACTGCGGGTGCTCGCGCAAGGTGGCGAAGCAAAAGCCCCGTGCTTTGAGGCCGACGATCAGCGGCTCCAGCACCGCAGGAGCCCACGGATCTTGCCGCGACCAGATGCCGAGGTGCGCCACCAAAATGTCGCCAGACTGAATATTCTTCAATGCTTTTTGCAGCAACTGCGCGTTGGGGAATCGATCGCTGGGCAACTCATCACCCAAAAATCCCGCCGGCGCCCAAGCCACGTGCGCATAGCCGCAACTGCGCGCCGCCTTCAGCAGTTCAGGCGAGGTCTTACCACCGGGCGCCCGAAACAGCGGCAGCGTTTTTTGACCGGTGATCTCTTGCAAGCGCAACTCGGGCTTGTGAATTTCAGCGCAGTACTGCGCAGCCGTCCACACCTGATCCCGTCCTTCTTGCGGACCGGCTGAGGGCCGAACCCGAAAGCGTGTGGCGGCATTTTTCTCAAGCACGTCCGCGCGCCAATAGGTGTGGTCGTAGGTGTGTGAAGCGAACTCGTGGCCTTCGGCAGCGCGGGCTTTCCACCAGCTGGCCCAGTCGCTGCCCAAGCTGCCGTTGCCGGACTTGGTGCGCTCTTGCGCCGCGAAAAACGTCACCTGCACGTCGTGCTTTTTCAGCACATCGGCGATCAGCGGGGCCACCGCCATGTGGCCGGTGTCAAAGGTCAGGTAAATGGGTGAAGCGCAGCCAGCCGCCCACAGCGCCGGAGCAACGCTTGCCAACACTGCCAAACTGATGACGCGGGCCAGCATGTCAGCGGGGCGCGTGATCCAACGTCCAGACGCCATGCGGGCTCTTGCCCACGTTCACCTGCCGCACCAGCTTGCCGCTGGCCAGATCAATCACGCTGAGCTTGCGAGCCCAGCGCGAAGAGACAAACAGCTGCTTGCCGTCGCGCGTCACTTCCATGCAGTCAGGGCCGCCCGGCACCGCAAAGCGGCCGACGACTTCCAGCGTCTGCAGGTCAATCTTGCTGATGGAGTTGGCCACGCGGTTGCTCACCAGCACATGACGACCGTCGCCCAAAGCGCGAAACGCATGCGCACCCAGTCCGGTCTTGATGACTTTGCTGCGCGCTGGCTGCGGCCCAGAAATGTCATAGACCTCAACCGCGTCGCTGCCGGTCAGCGCCACCAAAATGCGTTTGTCATCGGCCGTGCCAACCAAATCGGCTGGCATCGGGCCGGTCTTGGTGCGCCACTTGACGGTTTGCGTCTGCAGATCCACCGCGATCAATTCGTCGCTGTCTTGCATGGTCGAATAAACCGTGCTGCTCTTGCTGTCAATCCACAGATGGCTGGGTGTCTTGCCGGTCGAGATGCGCTTGGCCAGCGTCATGTTGCTGCCGTCCCAGCGAAAAATATCGATGTGATTGAGCCGGTTGGCGGCCGTGACGAACCACTTCATGTCGGGCGAAAAGCGCAGATGGTACGGGTCCAAAATACCGCGCACGGTGTGCTGAATTTCTGCGGTTTTAGGGTCGATGAAGGTCAGCGAGTCCGACAGCGCGTTGGCCACAATGACCGACTTTTCGTCTGGCGTCATGTAGAGGTGGTGCGGCTGCTTGCCGGTGGCAATACGCCGGGTTTCGGTCCAGGTCGTCGCGTCCAGCACGCTGACACTGTCGTCCAGAGAATTCAGCACGAACAAAGGCGGCTTGACTGGCGCTGACGTGGCAGCCATTGTCGGCGTGGCGGCCGACGCGCTCAAGACAGACGCCGACAACAGCGCCAACACCAAAGGAAAAAAAGAAGGAAAGCGGGTTGCAAAAATCACAAAAAATGCCTTGTCAAAAATGCGTTACATCTTCTCAGCGCGCCAGTGTAGCGGCAGCTACCTAACTCAACGTGGCAGTAGGCGCGGCTGCCGACACGGGGGCTGAAATACTCGCCAAGTCTTCTGCCGTCAGCCAGCGCCACTGGCCGGCGGCCAAGTCTGTCGGCAGCAGCAAGCCGCCAATGCGTGAACGGTGCAAAAACTCAACCCGGTTGCTCACCGCCGCGATCATGCGCTTCACTTGGTGGTACTTGCCCTCGGTCAGCGTCAGACTGAGCTGAAGTTCACCGGTTTGCACGCAAGCCGCCGCGCGCACCGGTTTCGGGTCGTCGTCCAGCACCACGCCGTCCAGCAGTTTTTGCACTTGCTGCGCGTCGACCGGATGCTTGACCGTGACCTCATAGACCTTGGGCACGTGGTGCCGGGGTGAGCTCATGCGGTGAATGAATTTACCGTCGTCTGACAACAGCAGCAAACCAGTGGTGTCTTGGTCCAGCCGGCCTACCGCCTGCACGCCCGCCGCTGCACCGCCGCCGCGTTGGCGAATCGGCGGCGGCAACAAGGTGTAGATGCTCGGGTGCATGCTGGGCTTTTGCGAGCACTCGTGAGCCGTGGGCTTGTGCAGCATCAAATACGCTTTTTCGTGGTACTCCCAAGGGGTGCCCTGCACCTCGAAGTGCAGCCCTTGGGCCTCAAAAGCGGCGGCAGCGTCGTCGCAGACCGCGCCATTGACGACGACCAAGCCCTGTTGCACCAAACCGGCGCAAACCCGCCGGGTGCCAAAGCCTTGAGAAAATAAGATGTCTTGTAGTTGCATGCGAGCCATGGTGTCGATAAATGCCGATGAGTGCCAATGTGGGCGCTATTGTCGCTGGCTTGGCACGGTTTCGGCGCGCTCAAAATGCGCGCAAAGACGCTCAATCAAAGACTGCGCATAAGCTGGCAAGGCAGCGCGGTCACGCGTCAAGATAGAACGCTCGCGCACGCACCACGGGTCACTCAGTTGCACCAACGCCAGTCCCATCGCTGCCTGATAGCGCAAAGCGGCCGACTCCGGCACGATGCCCACGCCAACGCCCGCGCCAATCATCCGGCACATGGCGTCAAAACTAGACAACTGAATCCGCAGCTTCATGGGCTTGCCAAGCCGGTCGGTCACCTGCGCTAAAAACATTTGCAAGGTGCTGCCCGGCTGCATGCCAATGGCGTCTTCGTCCAAGGTCTCGGCAAAAGCCACCTGCTGGCGCTGCGCCAAAGGGTGCGACAACGCGGTCGCCAGCACCAATCTGTCGGTGCTGAAGTGCAGCCGCTCCAGCCCCAGCGTGTCCACCTGACTGGAGACGATGCCAAAATCAGCCCGGCCGTCCTGCACGCCACGGGCGATCTCAGCATTCGGCTTTTCCTGCAGGTCAATATTCACCTTCGGGTTGTCGGCCAAAAACAGTGGCAACAACTCTGGCAAAAAGTCGGTGACTGCGGTGGTGTTGGCAAACACGCGCAAATGGCCGCGCAGGCCGCCGCCGTATTCATTCAAATCACCTTGCATCTGATCGGCTTGATGAAGGATCAAGCGGGCGTGGTGCAAAAAAGCCAGCCCCGGCGGCGACAAACGAACGCCACGAGCCTCCCGATAAAGCAGAGGCAGGTCGGCCTGCACTTCAAGCGCCTTGATGCGGGCGCTGGCAGCGGCCAAAGACAAATGGTGCTTGGCAGCGGCTTTGGTCAAGCTGCCTTTTTCAGCCACCAACAGGAACAGCCGTAAGTCATTGAGGTCAAAATGCATGACGCGATGTTACTGCGCTTCGTCCAGCCTTCTGTTTTTCAGAAGGCTTGGTTTGAAAATCCCTGATTGCGCTGAAGCCGATATCGGCCGAACATGACTGGCTCGACAAGGAGACACAAAATGACAACAACACGTTTTTCGGCATCCGCTTCAACGACCCGCCGCGCCTTGCTGTGGACTGCCGCGCTCGGGCTTGGGCTGTGCAGCTCAGCCGCAGTGCTGGCGCAAAGCACCGCGCCCTACCCCAGCCGCCCCATCCTGATGGTGGTACCGCAAGCCGCTGGCGGCACCAACGACATTGTTGGCCGCGTGGTCAGCCAAAAACTCGGCGAACTATTGGGCACCCCCGTCGCGGTTGAAAACCGGCCGGGTGCGGGCGGCAACATCGGCACGCAGTACGCCGGCAAGGCCGCCAAAGATGGTTACACGCTGCTCATGACCATCAGCAGCAGTCAGGCCATCAACCCGGCGATTTACAAAAACCCCGGCTTCGATCCGGTCAAGGATTTCAAGCCCATCGCGCTGATTGGTGCGGTACCCAACGTGTTGCTAGCCAACCCGGAATTTCCAGTCAAGTCGGTGAAAGAGCTGATCACCCTGGCCAAGGCCAAGCCCGGCTTCTACCAGTACGCCTCTGCGGGCAACGGCACGCTGAACCACCTGCTCGGCGAAATGCTCAACAGCATGGCTGGCATCCAGTTGCAGCACGTTCCCTACAAAGGCGTTGCACCCGCGCTCAACGACGTTCTGGGTGGCCAGCTGCCGCTGGTGTTTGCCAGCCTGCCGTCATCGCTGGCGCAAATCAAAGCCGGCAAGCTGAAGCCTCTGGCTGTCAGCAGCCCACGCCGTTCGCCCGCCTTGCCTGATGTGCCGGCGCTATCAGAAATCGTGCCGGGCTACAGTGGCACGCTGTGGATTGGCCTGTTTGCACCCGCCGGCGTTTCGGCCGAGGTGTTGGCCAAGTTGCAAGACGGCATGAGCCGGGCGCTGGCCAGCAAAGACCTGCGCGACAAACTGGAGCTGCAAGGCGTCGAGTTGGCACCGCCGACCACGCCCGAGCAATTTACCGTCCTGCTGAACGAAGACATCGCGCGCTGGAGCCAGATTGTGAAAAGCTCTGGCGCCGCCGTCGACTGACTTGAACTGAACTGAATCACTGCTTAGGTATTTTGAAATGACGACAACACTCGATCCCCAAACCCTCGCCCACCTGCAAGACTGGCAAGGCCGCACCGAAACCTTGGAAGACCTGATCACGCCGGCACCGCTGCGGGCGCTCAGTGCCACGCTGGACCGCGATGACCCGACGCCCCATGCGGGCACTGAGTTGCCGGCGCTGTGGCATTGGCTGTTTTTTCTGCCGCATCACCGGCAAAGCGAGATCGGCCCGGACGGCCATGCCAAGCGCGGCGGCTTTTTGCCGCCCGTGCCTTTGCCGCGCCGCATGTGGGCCGGTGGCCGTTTGCAGTGGCATGCGCCGCTGCGGGTCGGCGATGAAGTCAAGCGGGTCTCGACCATTGAGTCGGTGACGCACAAGTCAGGCCGCAGCGGCGACCTGCTCTTCGTGCTGGTCAAGCACGAGATCAGCAATGCTCAAGGTCTGTGCTTGACGGAAGAACACGACATTGTTTACCGTCCCGCGGTGCAGCCCGGTGACCCGGTGCCAACCCCTGTGGCCGCCGAGCAAGGCGCCGCATGGCAGCGCGACGTGACACCCGACGACGTGCTGCTGTTTCGCTATTCGGCCCTGACCTTCAACGGCCACCGGATTCACTACGACCGCAACTATGTGACCAATGTCGAAGGCTATCCGGGTCTGATCGTGCACGGCCCTTTGATCGCCACGCTGATGGTGGACTTGGTGCGCCGACACACCGACCGCCCGATCAAACGCTTTGAGTTCAAAGCCCTGCGCCCGACTTTTGAGTGCGCTGACCAGCGCGTCATGCGCGTCAACGGCCAAGCTGAAGGCGACGGCTCGCACATCCGTCTGTGGACCCAAGACCACGAAGGCTGGCTGACCATGCAAGGCACGGCCGAACTCGGCTGAAACACTGAACCGTACAGAACCCTCTGCTTTTTGATCCCATTTTTTTGAGTCCCCATGAAAACAACCATCCCCACCCCAGACGCGCATCAAGACCTGCGCGAAGCCCTGCGCTCCCTGTGCGGCAGCTTTGACGCCGCCTACTGGCAACAAGTCGACCACGAACGCGGCTACCCCGAAAATTTTGTCAACGCACTGACCGAAGCCGGCTGGCTGGCCGCGCTGATTCCCACAGAATACGGCGGCTCTGGCCTCGGCTTGGCTGAAGCCTCGGTCATCATGGAAGAGATCAACTTCTCCGGCGGCAACGCGGGTTCTTGCCACGGCCAGATGTACAACATGGGCACGCTGCTGCGGCACGGCTCGAAGGTCCAAAAAGACCTGTACCTGCCGAAGATCGCCACCGGCGAATTGCGCTTGCAGTCGATGGCTGTGACCGAGCCCAGCACCGGCACCGACACCACGCAACTCAAAACCACCGCCGTCAAAAAAGGCGACCGCTACGTCATCAACGGTCAAAAAGTTTGGATCTCACGCATTCAACACTCAGACCTGATGATCTTGCTGGCCCGCACCACACCGCTGGCCGAGGTCACCCGCAAAAGCGAAGGCATGTCGATCTTCATCGTTGATTTGAAGCAAGCCATCGGCAATGGCATGACCGTCAAGCCGATTCGCAACATGGTCAACCACGAGACCAATGAAGTGTTTTTCGACAACCTCGAAATCCCCGCCGAAAACCTGATCGGCGAAGAAGGCAAAGGCTTCAAATACATCCTCGACGGCCTGAACGCAGAGCGCACATTGATCGCAGCCGAATGCATTGGCGACGCTTACTGGTTCATCGACCGCGCCCGCCGCTACGCCACCGACCGCGAAGTCTTTGGCCGGCCGATTGGCCAAAACCAAGGCATTCAATTCCCGATTGCTGACAGCTACATCGAGACCGAAGCCGCCAACCTGATGCGCTTCAAAGCCTGCAGCTTGTTCGACGCCGGCCAGCCCTGCGGCGCTGAGTCCAACATGGCCAAATACCTCGCCGCCAAAGCGTCTTGGGAAGCTGCCAATGTGTGCCTACAAACCCACGGTGGTTTTGGCTTCGCGTGCGAGTACGACGTCGAGCGCAAGTTCCGCGAAACGCGTTTGTACCAAGTCGCCCCGATCTCCACCAACCTGATTTACTCCTATGTTGCCGAGCATCTGCTGGGCTTGCCAAGGTCTTTCTGATGACAAGCACCAACCCGCCAACCCAAGCCCGTCCACGCCCGCTAGACCACATCACCGTGGTCTCGCTAGAACACGCGATTGCCGCGCCTTTTTGCACGCGTCAATTGGCCGACCTCGGCGCCCGTGTCATCAAGGTGGAACGCCCCGAAGTCGGTGACTTTGCGCGCGCTTATGACACCCGCGCACGCGGCGAAGCCTCGCACTTTGTCTGGGTGAATCGCTCCAAGGAAAGCTTGGCGCTGGACCTGAAAGACCCGCAACATTTGGCTGTATTGAAGCAACTCATCGCCAAGGCCGATGTGCTGGTGCAAAACCTCGCCCCGGGCGCCACGGCCCGCATGGGACTCGACGCCGCCACCCTGCGCGCCGCTGACCCGCGTCTGATCGTTTGCGACATTTCAGGTTACGGCAACGACGGCCCGTACCGCGACAAAAAAGCCTATGACTTGCTGATCCAAAGCGAGGCTGGTTTTTTAAGCATCACCGGCACGCCGGATCAACCCAGCAAAGCCGGCAACTCGATCGCCGACATCGCCGCCGGCATGTATGCGTACACCAATATTTTGTCGGCCTTGATGCAGCGCGACAAAACCGGTGAAGGCTCACACATCGACGTTTCCATGCTCGAATCCTTGGGCGAGTGGATGGGTTACCCGATGTACTACACGATGGACGACGCTTCGCCGCCACCGCGCGCGGCAGCCGCCCACGCCACGATTTATCCGTACGGCCCGTTTGCCGCCGGCGACGGCCGCAAGGTCATTCTCGGTCTGCAAAACGAACGTGAATGGCTGCAGTTTTGCAACAAGGTTTTGCTGCAACCCGAGCTCGCCACTGACGTTCGCTTTGACCGCAATGCGCTGCGCAGCGCCAACCGGGCCGAGCTCGAAGCCATCATTCTCAGCACCTTCGCCTGCCTCACCGCCGAACAAGTGGTGGAGCGCCTTGACAGCGCCCAAATTGCCAATGCGAACATGAACAATTTGGCTGATTTCTGGGCTCATCCGCAGCTGAAAGCGCGCGAGCGCTGGACGACCGTCGGCTCGCCAGCGGGTGACTTGCCCGCCTTGCTGCCGCCCGGCAAGCAAAGCAGTTTTGACTACCGCATGGACGCGATTCCGACCGTCGGCGAACACACCCAAGCCATCTTGGATGAACTGTCCATGACCCTTTGATTTTGCACAGCGTGTCGCGGAAACACACCGTCATGGCGAGCGAAGCGCGGCCATCCATCAGCTCCGTCATGGCGAGCGCAGCGCGGCCATCCATCTTGGCGGTTCGCGGTGATGGACTGCCGCGCTGCGCTCGCAGTGACGGAAAAATACGCTCGCAGTGACGGAAAAATATGCGTTCGCCATGACGGAAAAACATACGCTTGCGGTGACGATAAATCTGCCATGGCGGATTTAAAAGACTTAGAAACACGTTAGGAAACACACTATGAGCCAGCAACATGCCAGCGCCACAGCCACCCTCGCCGCCTTTGCCGCGAACCTGACCACCGCCGACATTCCTGAGTCGGTGTTGCGCAAAACAGAAGACTTGTTTGTCGACTGGTTTGGCTCGGCCATCGGCGGCCACAACGCGCGCCCGGTCGACAGCCTGACACGCTTTGCGCTGAGCATGGGGCCAGACCAAGGCCCGAGCGAAGTGCTCATCACGCGCAGTGGCAGCAGCCCTTATTTGGCCGCCATGGCAAACGCCAGTGCCTCGCATGTGGCCGAACAAGACGACGTGCACAACGGCTCGGTGTTTCACCCGGCCACGGTGGTTTTCCCCCCGGCGCTGGCTGTCGCGCAAGCCATTGGTGCCAGCGGCGCGCAACTCATCACGGCGGCGGTGGCGGGCTATGAAGTCGGCATTCGGGTGGGTGAATTTCTGGGTCGCTCACACTACAAAGTGTTCCACACCACGGGCACGGCGGGCACGCTGGCGGCAGCGGCAGCGGTCGGTCATTTGCTGGGTTTGAACCCCGCCCAAATGCAGCACGCGTTTGGCTCGGCCGGCACGCAGTCGGCGGGCTTGTGGGAGTTCTTGCGCACCGCCGCAGACTCCAAACAACTGCACACGGCGCATGCCGCTGGCGCTGGTTTGATGGCGGCGTATTTGGCCAAAGACGGCTTCACCGGCGCGGCTCAAATTTTGGAAGGCCCACAAGGCATGGCCGCCGGCATGTCGAGCGATGCTGATGTACGCAAGCTCACCGACCGGCTTGGCAGCCGCTGGGCAACCGCCGAAACCTCGTTCAAATACCACGCCTCCTGCCGCCACACGCATCCGGCAGCAGACGCGCTGCTACAAGTCATGCAAGACCATGGATTGCAAGCGCAAGACTTGGCGCGCGTGGTCACGCATGTGCACCAAGGCGCCATCGATGTGCTGGGCCCGGTGACAAACCCGAGCACCGTGCATCAAAGCAAATTCAGCATGGGCACCGTGTTGGGTCTGGCGGCACGCTTTGGTCATGCCGGCTTGATCGAGTTTGACAAGCACTTCAGCGACTCGCTGACAACAGCGCTGCGCGACAAAGTTGAGATGCAGCTGGACGCCGAAGTCGACACCGCTTACCCGCAGCGTTGGATTGGCAAAGTCACGGTCTACACCACCGATGGCCGCGTCTTGCAAGGCCGTGTGGACGAGCCCAAGGGCGACCCCGGCAACACGCTCAGCCGCGACGAGATCACCGCCAAAGCGCAGCGTCTGGCCGCCCACAGCGGCGGTGCCAGCGCCGGCGAAATGCAAGCCTCCATCGCGCAACTTTGGCAAGTCATGCAGTGGCCGCGCGTTGGCCGCTTGCTGTTGACAGCGTCATGAGTTCGCCCTTGCTGACCGAGGCTCGCTCGTTTTTATTTGTGCCGGGGAACCGACCGGAACGCTTCGACAAAGCCCTGGCCAGCCAAGCCGACAAGGTGATTGTTGACCTCGAAGACGCCGTGCCCGCAGCCGACAAAGCCGACGCCCGCGCAGCGCTGGCTGCGGCTTGGCAGAGGTGGCCAGCGGCCCAGCGTGCGCGCATCCTGGTACGCATCAATGCGGCGCAAACCGCCAGCCATCTGGACGATTTGGCGTGGCTGCCGCAACTGCCCGATCTGGCTTCGGTGATGCTGCCGAAAGCCGAAAAAGTGACTGATCTGACGGGCGTGCAAGGCGCGCTGGGCATGCCATCGCCGGCCTTGATTCCGATCATTGAATCCGCAGAAGGCCTGGCCAACGTCGACGCGCTGGCTCGCTGCCCAGGCGTGCTGCGGCTGGCTTTTGGCAACCTCGACTTTCAGGCGGATCTGGGCATGGCCTGCGGGGCTGATGAAGCCGAGCTGGCCCCGGCTCGCCTCGCCATCGTGGTGGCTTCGCGCCGTGCCGGTTTAGCGCCGCCGATGGACGGCGTCACCACCGACACCCAAGACATGGACCGCGTGCAAGCTGATGCAGCCCGCAGCCTGCGGTTTGGCTTTGGCGCCAAGCTGTGCATTCATCCGCTTCAAGTGGCCACCGTGCATGCCGCGTTTGCACCGACAGCCGCGCAACTAGACTGGGCCCAGCGCGTGTTGCAAGCCGAGGTCGCAGCCGGCGGCGGTGCCTTCACGGTGGACGGCCGCATGGTCGACCCGCCGGTGCTCAAGCTGGCCCGTCAATGCTTGGCGATGGCGCGAACTGGCGAAGTCCCCAATTAACCCAAACAGCTGCCTAATCAAGGGTTCTAGGGTATTACCGAGTGGTCTCAAGGCGCTCAATAGTTAAAATGCTCGCTTTCATCATCACCAAAGGGAATAACTATGAAAAAACCATTTAAATCAGTCTTGCTAGGATGCCTGCTGGCCTGTGGCTTGTTTCAGGCACAAGCCCAAACCTACCCTGACAGGCCCATCATTCTGGTGGTGCCGTTTGCGGCCGGTGGACCGACCGATGTGGTCGCCCGCATGATCGCCATTCCGATGGGCAAGTCCCTCGGACAAACCGTGCTGGTCGAAAACACCGTCGGCGCCGGCGGCACCATTGCAACCCAACGCGTGGCCCGTGCAGCGCCCAACGGTTACACCCTGTTCATTCACCACATGGGCATGGCCACTGCGCCGGCACTGTACAAAAAACTCAACTTTGACACCCTCAAAGACTTTGAGTACATCGGCCAAGTGGTCGACGTGCCGATGACCCTGCTGGCACGCAAAGACTTTCCGGCCAAAAACTTCGCTGAGCTGAAAGCTTACGTTCAAGCCAACAAAGAAAAAGTCTCAATGGCCAACGCTGGTCTTGGCGCGGTTTCGCATTTGTGCGGTCTGCTCTTCATGACCGCCTTGGACACCACGCTCAACACCATTCCCTACAAAGGCACCGGCCCAGCCATGAATGACTTGCTCGGCGGTCAGGTCGACCTGCTGTGCGACCAAACCTCGCAAACGGTTCCGCTGATCAAGGAAAACCGCGTCAAAGTCTATGGCGTGACCACCCTCAAACGCCTCGATGTCTTGCCGGATGTGCCAACGCTCAACGAGCAAGGTTTGAAAGGTTTTGAGGTCAAAGTCTGGCACGGCATGTACGCCCCGAAAGGCACGCCCGCACCGGTGATCGACAAAGTCAACTTGGCACTGCGCGCAGCCTTGCAAGACCCGATGGTCAAGCAGCGGTTCAAAGACCTGAGCTTGGAAATCCCGTCGATGGACAAGGTCACTCCGGCCGGCCTGAAGACCCACCTCGAAGCTGAAATCCTGAAGTGGGGCCCGGTGATCCGCAAGGCCGGCATTTACGCCGACTGAGCTGTTCAACCCTGAACCGAAAAGAGCCGCCATTGCGGCTCTTTTCAATTGGCAATGACCACCTGCCGATCTGGCGCTACAGCATCTTTTGAATCAGTGCCCCACTGAACAACACCGGCCCAGTCGGGCCACCAGCGCTTGGCACGCCGCCTTTGGGCTCCAAGCTGATGGCCAGTGTCGGTACTTCGCGAATGTCGCCCTCACCCGCCGTGAGACGCAGTAGTTTGTCCTGACCCAGCACGCCCAGCGAACGGGGTCCGCCCGCCGGTGGCAATGCCCACAGTTGCAGGGATTTATCGCCGGCTTCTTGGTAGCTGCCGACACGTTGCAGTGTGAGTTTTTTGCTGTTGGCGTCGAACGTCACCAAAACAGAGGCGGCCGCTTGGCCATCGGCCAGAACAGCCACGTATTGAATCTGCGGCGTGGTCAGCAACTTGGCTTGCAAGGCCTGCACTTCACCGCCGAGTTCGGCGCGCAAGTTCAGGCCGGTGACGACGGCCACCACGGTCGCCAGAGCGCCGACAGCTGCCGCGCCGCGCCACACCAACAGGCTGCGCAACCACTCGCCCAAGTGGGTCTCGCCAGCGGCCGCTTGCAACCCAGCACTGCGCTGCGCACGCAGCGTGGCGGCCTCCTTTTCGCCTTGCAACATGTTGTCAATGCGAGTCCAAACCGCCGGGCTGGGCACAGACTGAGTTTGCAATTCATTCATGCTGGCGAGCCGGGTTTGCCACACCAAGGCGGCGGTCCGAACCGGCGCTTGTACCCGCGCCAGCGCTTCAAAACGGCGACGTGCACCGCCGCGCAAAGTGCCCAGAGCATAAGCACTGGCCAAGTGGTCAAGGAGTTGAGGATTTTTGATCAGGTTCATGGCTGTGGTCTCATGCAAAGTGCGACATGCACTGGCGCAACTGGTCCAGACCGCGCCGAATCCAGGTCTTGACAGTGCCCAGCGGCAACTTCAGTTGCAGGCTCAACTCGCTGTGGCTGAGGTCTCGGATATAGGCCAGGCTGACCACTTCACGCTGGCGATTTTCCAGTCGACCCAAACACTGGTGCAACGCCAAGGCCTGCTCGCTGGCTTGGACGGTGTCCATTGGACAAGGGGAGTTGCCTTCCAGCGTCTCGGCCATGCCGTCGTCCAACTCTTGCGTGACATGGCTGCGGCTGGTGGTGCGGCGACGCAAAAAATCAAGCCCGCGGCTGCGCACGATCAGACCCAGCCAAGCCATCGGCGGGCTGAGTGAGGCGCGGTAGTCGCCAGCGGAACGCCAGATGCTGATGAACGATTCCTGCAACACGTCTTCAGCCCACTCACGGTTGCCGACAACACGCACAGCCAGTCCAAAAAGTTTGCCGGCACAGAGGTCGTAAAGCGCTTTCAAGGCGACGTGCTCTTGCTCGGCTACGCGGTCTAGCAAGTCGATCAATTCAAGATCATGGGCTTCAGTAGTCATAGTTCGATTGTGTCTGTTTTAAGCCGACACCACAGGTACGCAAGCCACAAAGTACTTGATTCAAATTAATTCATACCCTTTCAAACCTTGTGGTTTTGTTGAATCCAGTGCCGAGTTGGGTCCGTATTCAAAACGTCGTACCAATTATTCGACGCCCGTTTCAAGCCCTGTATGCACTGACCCAACCCCAAGGACACAACCATGACTTCTTCCGTTCAAACGCTCGCTACTTCACCTTTGACCCCATCACGCCGCCTGTTCATGGGCCGGACCGGAACGCTGTCGGCCGTTGCCGTGGCCCTGCTGGCAGGCAACAGCGCAATGGCCCAAGGCATGAGCGCCGACTTGTCCAAAGATGTGAGCATTCTGAATGTGGCGCTCAGCCTGGAGCACGAAGCCATCAACGCCTACCAACTCGGTGCTGGCAGCGGCCTGCTGCAAAAGCCGGTGCTCGACATTGCCGTGCAGTTCCAGAGCCACCACAAAGTGCACCGCGACATTTTGATGTCCACGATTCAAAAACTGGGCGGCAAGCCAGTGATGGAAATGAAGCTGGAGGCCTACGCCAAAGCCCTGAATGCCGGCGCCCTGCGCAACCAGAACGATGTGCTCGACCTGGCCGCCCGCCTGGAACTCGGCGCCATCAACGCCTACCTCGGTGTGATTCCAGCTTTTGGCAACAAGGACCTGGCCAAAGTCGCCGGTCGTCTGGCTGCTGATGAAACCATGCACTTCACGATCTTGACCAACGCACTCGGCCGTCCGTTGCCGGGTGCCTTGACGTTCGGGGCTTGATGCTGATCGCTTTTTTCAACTTTTTTGAAAACCTCATCACATGAAAAAAACCACACTCTTGGCCTCCGCGATGGGCCTGATCTTGAGCACCGGCTTGGCCCAAGCCGACACCAATAAATTGCTGCTCACCGGCGGCGTCAGCACGATTGCCGGTTCGGCCGGCGGCGGCCTGACACCGTGGGCCGTGATTGGCACCAATGCCACCGAAGGAGAAATTGGCGTCAGCGCCTACGCCAGCCGGGTTAAAACCCAAGACTACAGCTTGAACGGGTACGGTGTCGCCATCGGCATCCATGACCGTGTGGAAGTGTCCTTAGCACGGCAAGACCTTAATGCCTCTCCAACCTTTGCATTGAACGGATTTGCGGGGCAAGCAGTCTCGCCCGGAGAGCACATCAAAATGGATGTGCTGGGCCTGAAGGTCAAGGTCGCTGGTGACGCGGTACTGAACAGCGACAGTTGGATGCCACAAATTGCCGTCGGCCTGGAACACAAACGCGTAGACCCAGGCTCTTTGCAAGGGATTTTTACTGTTCTTGGCGTCAAAGACAGCGGCACAGATTTTTATGTCAGCGCCACCAAACTGTTTCTCGGCAACGGTTTGTTGGTGAACGCCACGCTGCGCTCGACCAATGCCAACCAGAACGGTTTGCTGGGCTTCGGCTCGGCCATGCCCGGCAAAAACAGCCGCAGCCTGCAACCCGAATTTTCAGTGGCTTACCTGCTGAGCAAGAACGTCGCCATTGGCGCGGAATACCGCTTCAAGCCGAACAACCTGCAACCCCATCTATCTGGCAGCGCCCTGGCTGAAGACGACTGGAAAGACATTTTCATTGCTTGGGCGCCGACCAAGAACGTCTCAATCACCGCGGCTTACGTCGACTTGGGTCGTATCGTCTCGGCAGTCACCCCAAATCAACGCAAGCAAACTGGTTACTACCTGTCGACCCAGTTAGCGTTCTAAAGCCCATTGCCGCTTGTTCATTCCAATCACAAAGACACTTTTATGAAAAATCATTTTCTCAGCCTGGGTTTGACCTGCGCCGTCCTGATGTCAGCACCGGCCATGGCGCAAACCATGCCAGCGCCCGCTATGCCTGCGCCAGATGCGCTGTACCAGTCCTTCGGTCAAAAAGCCGGTATTGCCAAAGTCATCGACAACGCGGTCGACCGTTGGATGGCGGACCCGCGCATCAAACCCTTTTTCAAGGACACCGTGCCACAACGCCTGAAGTTCAGCCTGACCGAACAAGTCTGCCAGTTGACCGGTGGCCCGTGCGCCTACACCGGGCAGGACATGAAAACCGCCCACGCGGCCATGGGTGTCAACAAGGCCGCCTTCAACAACTTGGTGGAAGGTTTGCAACTCGCCATGGATGCGGAAAAGATCCCGTTCACGGTGCAAAACCGCTTGCTCGCCTTGCTGGCACCGATGAACCGCGACATCATCACCGTGCGCTAAATCCAGCGGCGTGATCGCCCCTGTATTGACTTCCCCCACTCTCTCAAAAAGTAGCTCATCATGAAAATTCACACCACCTTGTCTCTTCTCGCCGTTGTCGGTTTGTCTGCCTGCGCCACCCAAGGCGCTTACATGACAACGTTCTCTCAAGCCAGTCTGCCGGACGCCGTCAAAGTGCCGGCCGGCCAACGCGTGGCCATGGAGACCCAAGCTGCGGGCGACATCACCTACTTGTGCAGCCCTAAGAAAGACATGGCCGGTCAGTTTGAGTGGGTCTTTGCCGGGCCTGACGCCGGGCTGAAAGACCGCAGTGGCAAAACCGTCGGCAAGTACTACGGTCCACCGGCGACTTGGGAAGCGATGGACGGCTCTAAAGTCACGGGCATGCAATTGGCCGTTGCGCCCAACGGCACCGGCAACATTCCGATGCAGTTGGTCAAAGCCAACCCGGCCATGGGCATGGGCGCCATGCAGGGCGTGAGCTACATCCAGCGCGTGAACACCGTGGGCGGTGTGGCACCACCAGCCGCTTGTGCTGCCAGCACGGTGAACCAAAAGCAAATCGTGAAGTACACCGCCGACTACATTTTCTGGCGCGCCATGTAAAAAAAATGGACATCCTGCAGGTGATAGCATGATTCATGAAAAAACATGTTGCGATCACGCTGCTGGTGTTGACCAGCTTGGGGGTGCTCAGAGCACATGTTGAGATCGAGCGCCAAGACGGACGTTATTTCTTGAGCTATCAAGGCAAGAAACATGATGTCTTGGGCACACTCCAGAACCAGACGACCGCACTGCTGCGCCGGTGCGCTTCGGTGCAAGCGCTTGACGTCAACAGTCCGGACGCGAGAGCAGTTCTCAGCACCATTCAAAACTACAGCCCACCGGACTCGCAAAAAGCGCGACTTTTGGGCCTGACGCAAAAAGACGCTTGGCTGTTGGCCGAAGTGGAATTCACCACGCTGAATCCGGCCGTGGTGTTGCTGAAAATCACCCCCAACCACATCAACGTTGTGGACGCTGCGATCTGGAGCGGAACCACCGCACCGTGGACAGCTGCACCTTTGATACGCCGCTACATCAGCGAGCGCGCACCCCAAGTGCCGCCAGACTTGATGGACTGTTTTGACCCCGTCGGTGGGTTGTTCAAATAGCTGTCTTCGCCGCCTTCGCTGGTATGGCCGCTGTCAGGCGCTGACAAAATCCGTCGATCCGCGCACCCTCAATCCAGCGCACCACGGCCACGAGATCTCGGTCGGGGTCGATCCAGACAACGCTGGCGCCGGCACCAATGCAAAAGTAACTGGCGGCTGAGGCGCTGGGGCAAACGCCGCGCAGGCGATTGAGCCAAACCAGCGTGCCGTACCAAGGCGCGATGCGGCAAGGCGCTAGCATGCGGCGGATCCAGGCGTGTGACACCACTTGCCGGTTGCCAACGCGGCCTTCGTCCAGCATCATCTGCCCGATCAAGGCTTGGTCAACACTGCCAATGGACAAGCCCGCGCCCCAGTGCGTACCACCAGGAACTGACTGCATGCGCTGACCATCGACATCAACCCAGCTGTTGTCATAACCCTCCCAACGCCAGTCGTCGCTGGCACCGACCGGCTGGGCGATGGCTTCGCGAAAGACCTCTGGCAAAGGCCGCTTGAACAAGTGCAGCAGCGCCAGCCCCAACTGGTTGATGCGCACATCGTTGTATTCCCAAAACGTGCCAGGGGTTTGCAGCGGGCGCGCACCGCCCTTCTGACCGACGTCCCTGGCGTCAGGGCGCGGCGGCTGGTATTGCAAATGCCGGTAGCGGTCGACTTGGTCCGGGATGCCAAAACAGCTGCCTTCCCATTCGCTGGTTTGCTGCAGCAATTGCAGCCAAGTGATGGACCGGTTGTGCGCACTGTCAAAACCAATGCCCTTGAGTTTGGCGCTGACCGGCTCGTCCAGATCCGGCAACAGCCCCCGGTCGTGGGCAACACCCGCCAACAATGCGAGGTAGGTCTTGGCGATTGAAAATGTTAAATCAGCCCGCTCCGGCTCACCCCATGAGATCACTTGCTGGCCAGCCACGCGCACCACGCCGGAGACCGGGCCACGCGGATGCACCGGCCCGAGCAGCCGGTCCCACGGCGGCGGGTCTAACTTATGAATGCCCCAGCTGTCGTCGTTGTCGCGGCCCCAAGCGGTTTCATGGGTGACGGAAAAATCAACCGCGCTTTGCAGTTGGACGAGGTCAATCACGGGTGATGTCATGGCTTGCTTTCAGTCTATGGAGGCACCGGATGCGGCGACGACTTTGGCCCACTTGTCGGTCTCTTCTTGCATCATTCTTCCAAAATCTTCGGGTGTGCCCGCGATGGGAAGACCGCCCAGTGCCGCGAGGCGCTCACGCATCTTTGGGTCAGCCAGCGCACGGTTCACTTCGGCGTTGACCTTGTCGATGGCTTCGCGCGGCGACCCTTTGGGCATGCCGATGCCAAACCACGCAGTGGCCTCATAGCCGGGGACGGTCTCGGCGACGGTGGGCAACGCAGGAAAGGACGGTTCGCGGGCGGCAGATGTCACGGCCAGCGCGCGGATGGTGCCGCCCTTGATGTGGGCAGCAGACGAGGGCAGATTGTCAAAAAACACTTGCACCTGCCCGCCAATCAAATCGGTCAACACTGGCCCAGCACCCTTGTAAGGGATGTGCGTCATGTTGCAACCGGTCATGTACTTGAACAACTCACCCGACAGGTGGGTCGAGGTGCCGCTGCCCGAGGAGGCCATGTTGATCTTGCCAGGATTGGCCTTGCAGTAGGCGATGAACTCAGCCACCGTCTTGACTGGCAGGGTGTTGGTCACGACCATCACGTTGGGCGTGCGCACCATGCCGGCGACCGGTGTGATGTCGCGGATAAAGTTGAAGGGCAACTTCTTATACAGCGATGCATTGATACCGTGGGCGGGATTCACCAAGAGCATGGTGTAGCCGTCAGGGGCCGCGTTGACCACCGCCTCGGTGCCAATGTTGTTGCCCCCGCCGGGCCTGTTTTCGACGATGAACTGTTGGCCGGTCTTGTCTGTGAGCCATTGCGCCATGATGCGCGCCAGCACGTCCGTGGTGCCCCCCGGCGGGTACGGCACGACCCACTTCACCGGGCGGGTTGGGTAATCTGCCGCGGATGCAGCACCGAAACCAGTGCATACAGCGAACAGACACAAAGTGGCATATCGAGTGAAGCGAGCGATGCATGTCATGTGTTTTCCTAATGGGTTGAGTGATTGACCTAGGCTATGAGCACACCTGTGCGTTGATTTGAATTGCGCAGCATGAAAACTTCGAGATTATTTTCAGTCCGAAACCTTGTCAATCTAGGGGCTTCCATTAGTCCTAATTATTTAAATTATTTTTATCATCTCCTTTCTGTTAATCTTTGCTTCTCAAAATAAAGCTCAACCATACGACCGACACCCATGACTGGTTTGAAGCCACCTCCGACAACGCCTAAAAGTGTCCGAATTCGCCGCTCGACAGGCCGCGTCACGCTGGCTGATGTAGCACACATTGCGAATGTCTCGCAGCAAACCATCTCCAGGGTGATGAACGCGCCGAATTCGGTGGCCTTGTCGACGCGCAACAAAGTTCTGGCCGCCGTCAAGCTCTTGGGCTACTTGCCCCTCAAAACTTCTGAGGTGAAGCAGCAAAAGCTGGTGGCCGTGCTGACGCCAGCCATCTCCGGTACTATTTTTGACGTCTTGATTCAATCGCTCAACACCAGCTTGGGCTTGCATGACTACCAGATGATGCTCAACGAAAGTGGTTACGCCGCTAAGGACGAGGACCTGCTGATTGAAGAACTGCTTCAAAGCCAACCCGATGGCATTGTGTTGGCGCGCATGCTGAAGTCGGAGTCGGCGTTAGAAACACTTCGGCAGTCTGGCATACCTGTGGTTGAAGTTTGGGGCACCACGCCAACCCCTGTCGACATGCTTTTTAGTTTTTCACATGAAGCCATTGGTGACGCTGTCGCCCATTATTTCAAAGCGCTGGGGCGCACCGCGCCAGGTCTTATTTCGGGCGACGACCCGCGGACGCTGCTGCGCGCCCATGGTTTTTTACATGCTTTAAAAAAGCTGGATTTATTGCCTGAAGGCATTGATAAGTCGCCCGTGGTGTGGGTCACTTCCCCAACATCCTTGGGTGATGGGCGCACCGGATTGGCCCAACTGCTGACGCAGCTGCCCACGCTTGACTCTATTTTTTGCAGCACCGACATGGTCGCCATGGGCGTCTTGATCGAGGCCAAAAGCCGCGGTCTGAAAGTGCCCGAAGACATCGCCGTGTTTGGCTTTGGCGACTTACCTTTCACCGCAGACACGGATCCACCGTTGTCGACGGTGCATGTTGACAGCGCCGCCATCGGGCAACGGGCAGCCCAGGCACTCATCGATAGAATCGAGGGCCGAACTGTGGCGCGCCCAATCCTCGACATGGGCTTTAACTTGATACGTCGCCTCAGCGCCTGAAAAAGTTGCAGCCGTCATGGCGGAGAGATAAATGTCTGATTTTTTAAGCCAAGCCCGGGCTCTGCTCGGCGATACCCACGTTCTGACCAACGACCTCGCTGCCTACGCCACCGATTGGCGCGGTGTGTTCACGGGCGTGCCATTGGCGGTTTGCCGGCCCGCCGACACGCAGCAGGTCGCCGCGCTGGTGACACTGTGCGCAGCACAAGGTGTGAGCATGGTTCCGCAAGGCGGCAACACCAGCATGTGCGGTGGCGCCACGCCAGACGGCAGCGGCCGGCAAGTGATCTTGAGTTTGTCGCGGCTGAACCGCGTGCGCGACATCTCGCCCCTGAACAACACCATGACGGTAGAAGCCGGCTGCGTGCTGCAAACATTGCAAGAACTCGCCGCCCAGCACGACCGCTTGTTTCCGCTGTCATTGGGCGCTGAAGGCTCCTGCCAGATTGGC
>CANFWI010000044.1 GCA_947450675.1 Comamonadaceae bacterium
GAAAGTGACATCTTGCGATGTTACCTATTTCTATCTCTATGAGCGTTTAAGGTCAGAAGACCTGGTCACACATTGCTGTGCAACCTGGCAATCGCCTTCAAACGCCCATACTTATCGGCTGTAAATTTTTAATGATCCTGACTTGACTCGGTAGCTTGAAGCTGCCTTGCTGCGTCGTTAGCTGTAATCAGCTGAGCCTCGAATTATATGCCGGATTTTACGTCCGTGTCAAATAATTTTTGACTTTTTTTCTACCGTCGCCTGCGCTATGTGCTTAGCACTCAACGCTGCTATTTCAGCAGAGCCGACAATCTTATCACCGCTTTTGTGACTGTGCAAAGTTTTATTGAATAAAAATGTCATTCCCTCCTGATGAGGCCGATTACACGCCCTGTGCAGCTCGCTTCTTGGCGATCCCTGCGGTTTCAGCAACTTTTTGCTTTGGCTTTTGCGCGGCATCCACTCAAGCCGTCGTCACTTGTGTTGCGCCACGGCCTATTTCCACTGTTGTCACATCTTCCCCGCGATGCATGCAAAGTCCCGTTGTTTGTCCTGCTCGTATCTTTCTAACCCCTCTCTGAACAACCCTTGGCACATGACGGGATAATGAGCCCTCTATATGGCACTCATTACCCTTCTGAACGCTCAACTCGCTTTTGGGCACGTCGCACTGCTGGACCACGCAGACTTTTCACTTGAGAACAACCAACGCATTGGCTTGATCGGACGCAACGGTACGGGCAAGTCTTCCTTGTTGAAGATTTTGGCTGGTTTGGACAAACCAGATGATGGCACCCTTCAGCTGCAACAGAACTTGCGCATCGCTTATGTTCCTCAGGAACCCAGCCTTGACCCGCACGCCACAGTGTTCAACGCTGCCAGCGCCGGGCTCGCGCGCACGCGACATGTGGTCGAGCAATACCTCGCTGCGGATGAACACACCGACCTCGACGCCTTGCAGTCTGAGATTGAAGCTTTGGACGGCTGGAATTGGGAGCAGCGCGTTGAAGAGACGCTGCACCGGCTGCACTTAGACAAAGATGCCATTGTTGGCTCGCTGTCAGGCGGAACCAAAAAACGCGTTGCGTTGGCCCAAGCCTTGGTCGCCAAGCCAGACGTCCTCTTACTAGATGAGCCAACCAACCATTTGGACCTTGATTCCATCGCTTGGCTTGAAGAACTGTTGGTCAACTTCAATGGCAGCATCATCACCATCACCCACGACCGCGCCTTTTTGGACCAGGTCGCCACCGTCATCGTAGAACTTGACCGCGGCAAACTGCGCAGCTACCCAGGTAATTTCGCGCAATACCTGATCACTAAAGAAGATCAGATGGCGCAGGAAGCCGTGATCAACGCCAAGGCAGACAAACTGCTGGCGCAAGAAGAAATCTGGATTCGCAAAGGTGTCGAAGCCCGCCGCACGCGCAGTGTGGCGCGCATTGGCCGGCTTGAAGCGCTGCGCGATACCCGATCAGCTCGACGCGAAGCAGTTGGCCGCGTTAATCTAGATGTGTCCAGCGGCGAGAAAAGCGGCAAGATCGTCGCTGAATTGACCGATGTCTCTTTGAGCTTCGGCCATCCGGGCTCTGAAAAAATCATTGTCAGCCGCTTCACCGGCACCTTGTTGCGCGGCGACAAGATTGGTTTATTGGGACCGAACGGTGCCGGTAAAACGACGTTGCTCAAGCTCATCCTCGGCGAGTTGCAACCTGACGTGACAACACCGCCAGGCAAGATTCGCCAAGGCGCCAATTTGCAAGTGGCGTATTTCGACCAGATGCGCGATGCGCTCGATCTTGACGCCACGCTCGAAGATTTCATCAGCCCCGGCAGCGAATGGGTCGAAATCAACGGCCAGAAAAAACACGTCAAGAGCTATCTGACAGACTTTTTGTTCTCGCCAGCGCGCGCCAACTCACCTGTTCGCACGCTTTCAGGCGGTGAGCGCAACCGCTTACTATTGGCGCGCCTTTTTGCCCGCCCGGCCAATGTGCTGGTGCTGGATGAGCCGACCAATGACTTGGACATCGACACCTTAGAGTTGCTGGAAGATTTGCTACAGAACTACGAAGGCACCGTGTTTTTGGTCAGCCACGACCGGCGCTTTTTGGACAATGTGGTCACCAGCACCATCGCCTACGAAGGCACACCAGAGAACCCAGGCTTCTGGCGCGAATACGAAGGTGGCGTCACCGACTGGATCACACAATCCAAGCGCGCGGCCCAGATCAATGGCGGCAACAAGACGCCACCAGCGGCCAAAGCAGCGAGCGCCAGCAAGGCGACGCTGGCTGCAACGCAGGCTGAAGTTGATGCCCCGAAGAAAAAGCTCAGCTACAAAGATCAGCGAGAGTTGGAAGTTTTGCCAGCCTTGATTCAACAACTGGAGTCACAACAAAAGGCGATTGAGCAAGAGCTCTATGACGGGACGCTTTACACGCGCGACGCCAAACGGGCGGCCGAACTCAATGCACGCAACAGCAAACTTGAAGAAGACCTGATGACAGCGCTCCAGCGCTGGGAAACGCTGTCGGTCTAAACTCGGCGGTCATCACACAACGCAGTCCGAGCCTCCAACCAAGTGCCACATGTCGCCCTCTCCTGAAGCTGCCTCGGCCACCCACAACGCGGCGATCCCGGCGTCTGCGGCGGCTCAAACCGTTTGGGGTCCGCTGAAAATTCCCGTGTTCCGGATGCTATGGAGCACGTGGCTGGCGGCCAATATTTGCATGTGGATGAATGACGTCGCGGCGGCTTGGATGATGACGTCTTTGACCACTTCGCCGATCTGGGTCGCCCTGGTGCAAACCGCCTCAACATTGCCGGTATTTCTGTTGGGATTGCCAAGCGGTGCGCTGGCGGACATCCTCGACCGGCGGCGTTATTTCATCATCACGCAGTTCTGGCTGGCGGGCACCGCCGTGGTCTTGTGCGTGGCCGTGTTACTCGACGTCATCACGCCGCCGCTGCTGCTGGCGCTGACTTTTGCCAACGGCATTGGCTTGGCGATGCGTTGGCCGGTGTTTTCAGCGCTGATCCCGGAAGTCGTGCCACGGCCGCAGTTGCCCAGCGCCCTTGCCCTCAACGGCGTGGCGATGAATGCATCGCGCATCATTGGCCCCTTGGTGGCGGGCGCTTTGATCGCCAGCGCGGGAACCGCCTACGTCTTTGTGTTGAATGCCGTGTTGTCCGTGCTCTCGGGCTTTGTCATCATGCGCTGGCGCCGCGAGCATTCGCCCAGTCCGCTGGGCCGCGAACGCCTGCTCAGCGCCATGCGCGTGGGCATGCAATTTGTCAGCCAGTCGGCTCGCTTGCGCTCTGTCTTTGTCAAGGTGGCACTGTTCTTTTTGCACTCTACCGCGCTGCTGGCACTGCTGCCCTTGCTCGCCCGGCGCTTGGTCGGTGGTGACGCAAGCACCTTCACCTTGCTGCTGGCTTCAATGGGTGCTGGAGCCATCACGGTGGTGATGATTTTGCCGCGCGTGCGTCAGTTTTTATCGGGCAACCGGCTGGTGCTGACCGGCACGCTGCTGCAGTCCTTCGCCACCTTGGTGATGGCCTTTGCGCCCAATGTGTATGTCGCCGTGCCGGCCATGTTTTTAGGCGGTATGGCTTGGCTGTGCACAGCCAACAGTCTGAGCGTTTCAGCCCAAATGGCCTTGCCCGACTGGGTCCGCGCACGCGGCATGTCGATGTACCAAATGGCCATCATGGGCGGCAGCGCGTTTGGCGCGGCATTGTGGGGACAGGTCGCTACGGTGAGTTCTTTGACTGTGAGCATGGTGATTGCGGCCCTCACCGGCAGTGTCGCCATGTTCACAGCGATAAGCGTCATGAAGGACTCAGACCAAGAAGAAGACTTGACGCCATCGCGGGAGTTCAAAGTCCCGGTGGGCCAAACCGCGCCGCGCACAGGCCACGTGGTGGTCACGATTGAATACCGTATTGACCCGGCACGCGCTGACGGGTTCGTGACGTTGATGCAGCAAAGCCGGCGCAGCCGACTGCGCCAAGGTGCTCTCAGCTGGGAGTTGCTCCATGACTTGGGTGAGCCCGGTCGATACATCGAACAAGTCGTCGATGAATCGTGGACCGAACACTTGCGACGCTTTGACCGCATCACCGCGGCCGATGTTGCTTTGCGCGACCGCAAGCTGGCATTTCATATAGCGCCCGAGCCCCCAGCGGTCACGCGTTATGCGATTGAAAGTTCGGCGCGGCCGCTCTCTTAGCGCTTCAGCCGACCTGCGTTGTCGCGTTAAAACCGCTCGTGAGAGGCCAGATAGCGCCACTGTCCGACCGGCAAGTGACCTAAATTGACACGGCCGATGCGGACACGTTTGAGCCCGGTGACGAACAGACCCACCTGCTCGCACATGCGGCGAATCTGTCGCTTCTTGCCTTCTTTCAGCACGAAGCGCAGTTGCTCAGGATTTTGCCAAGACACCTGGGCTGGCTTCAGTGCCACGCCGTCCAGACTCAGGCCGTGACACAAGCGCTGTAACTGCTCAACCGGGAAAGCGCCCTGCACGTTCACGGTCTCAGCACCGTAGCTCACGCGCACCAAATATTCTTTTTCCATCTCAGAGTCTTCGCCAATCAGCTGGCGTGCCACGCGGCCATCCTGGGTCAGAACCAACAGGCCGATGGAATCGATGTCGAGGCGACCCGCAGGCGCCAAGCCGCGTAACTGCTCGTGGCCCCAACGCATGCGGCTGTTGCATTCCGTCCAACGATTTTGCGGCTGTACCAGCACCACGGCTGGCTCATGCCCGTCTTCGGCCTGGCCACTGACATAACCGACCGGCTTGTTGATCAGAATGGTGACCTGCTGGCGTTGCTGATGCTCCGCCTGCTGCGCCACTTCAATACGATCGCTAGGCGAAACGGGTTGCCCCATCAAGGCCGGCTTGCCGTTGACACGAACCCAGCCCCTGTCGATCCAATCATCGGCTTCACGGCGCGAACACATGCCGAGTTCGGCCATGCGCTTGTTCAGTCGGATGGTGGCAGGGCCGTTTGCGGGCGACGTGTCGGACGTCACTGGCTTGGGAATACGGCGGGCGCCGGAGGGTGGGAGAGGTGCTGTCATGGAAGCTCTATTTTGCTACAACACCAGAAAACGCCAACGCAGGGTCATTTTGATATATAGAATGATTCTGCTGCGCCGCATGACCGAAAGTGCGACGAGTAAAAACTTACAACACAGGAGACATCACCATCATGCGTATTCAGAACATTCTGGGCGCAGCTGTACTGGCAACTTTGGCCAGCACCGCTTTTGCCCAACAAGCTGCCGCACCAGCCGCACCACCATCGTGGAAACAAGGCATGGCGCCCGAACTCGCAACGTCGACACTGCATCCGTTTGCGCCGCACCTGACAGGTCGGCCGGTCAGCGAGTTGAAACTGGACAAACTCAAACTTCCCAAAGGCTTCAAAATTGAAGTCTGGGCAGAAGGCGTGCCGGAAGCCCGCACCATGGCTTTGGGCGACAAAGGCACCGTGTTTGTCGGCAACCGCAACCTGTCCGTTGTTCACGCCATCGTTGACAAAGACGGCAAGCGGGAAGTCAAAGTCCTTTTAAAAGGCATGATCACGCCTAACGGCATCGTCTTTGACAAAGGGACGCTGTATGTCGCCGAGCGCAATCGCATCACGCGCTACGACAACATTGAGTCCAATCTGGACAACCCTGGTGAAGGCAAAGTTGTCATCGACAACCTTGATCCCAACAAGGCGGCGGGCCACTTTTGGAAGTACATGGTCATGGGTCCAGACGGCAAGCTGTATTTCAACATCGGCTCGCCACAGAACATCACCATGCCGACCTACAACGAGGCATCGATCCTGCGTGTTGATCCAAAGACCGGCATCATGGAAAACTATGCTCAGGGCGTGCGCAACAGCGTCGGCATGGCGTTCCACCCGGTCACCAAACAACTCTGGTTCACCGAGCATGGTCGTGACTGGATGGGCACCGACTTGCCAAACGACGAGCTGAACGTGGCCACGAAAAAAGGTGAAAACTTTGGCTTTCCGTTCTGCCACCAAGGCGATGTCCTTGATCCTATTTATGGCGCAAACCGCAGCTGCGACGAGTTCAAAAAACCTGTCCTGAAGCTGGGTGCGCACATCGCGCCGTTGGGCTTGAAGTTCTACACGGGCAACATGTTCCCGGCTGAGTACAAAAACAGCATGCTGATTGCGCAGCACGGCTCATGGAACCGCAATCCGAAGCAAGGCTACAACCTGATCCGCGTCAACATCGATGCAAAAGGTAACGCCACCAAGCACGCCTTCATCGATGGCTTCTTGGAAAACGAACAGGGTGATCCACCGATGTGGGGACGTCCGGTTGACGTGTTGCAGATGAAAGATGGCGCCATCTTGTTTTCTGACGACTTCAACGGCATCATTTACCGCGTGAGTTACTCGAAGTAAAACATGACATTGATCCACCCCTCGCGTTCAATCAACGCGCGGCGCTGGAACACCACGGCGGCCATGAAAATGGCTGCCGTTTTTGTTCTAGTCGCACTCGCTTCTCATGCCAATGCCGGTCTCGAAGAAGGTCGTGTCAAAGCACAGGCCTGCATCGCCTGCCACGGGGCTGATGGCAACTCGATCATTCCAACCATTCCGTCGATTGCAGGTCAGCCGCGCCAGTTCATCGTGACGGCCTTGTACATGTTCCGGGAAGGGCGTCGCACCAGCGACGTCATGGCGCCGTTCGCAGCCAAGCTGAGCAATGCAGACCTGAACGATCTGGCTGCCTACTTCAATGCCCAAACCATGACGCCGCCAACAGGCCAGGCCAGCGCGCAGACTATTGCCAAAGGCCGCGCCGTGACGGCGGCCAACAACTGCGTGGCCTGTCACACCGCCACGCTGGTGGGGCAACAACAAATGCCACGGCTAGCGGGTCAACACAAGCCTTATTTGCTAGAACAACTCAAAGCCTTCAAAGCCGGTACGCGTGGTGACTTGGACGGCACCATGACCTCAGCCGCACAGGGATTGGTCGTCGAAGAACTCGACATGCTGGCGGACTACCTGTCGACCTTGCAAGTACCGTGAAGCAGCACTGCGCTTGACAGTGAAAAACTTTTTAAAAGAGTCCGGGACAGCTATGCCATCGAAAAAAATAATCCGTCAAAACAGCGCACCGGAGATCGGTCGTTCTTGGGAAAAAGCATCGTGGGCCTTGGTGATTGCGGGTGTTTCACCCCTTCCGCTGGCCGCCCAGACCCTAGACGAAGTGGTGATTTCTGCCACCCGCTCTGAGCAGCGCAGCTTTGATGCGCCGGCGGCGATCAGCGTGGTCGACCGCGACACCATCCAAAACGGCGGGCCGCAGATCAACCTGTCGGAATCATTGAACCGCGTACCGGGCCTGACGATTTTGAACCGGCAAAACTACGCGCAAGACTTGCAGCTGTCGATACGCGGTTTTGGTGCGCGTACGCCCTTCGGCATACGTGGCATTCGACTGCTGATCGACGGCATTCCAGCGACCACGCCCGATGGCCAGGGCCAAGGCTCATCCATCAGCCTGCCCTCCACCGAGCGCATCGAAGTGTTGCGCGGCCCACTGGCACTGATGTACGGCAACTCCTCGGGCGGCGTGATTCAGGCCTTTACCCGCGACGCCCCACAAGTGCCAGAGTTCACCGCGCAGGCCTACACCGGCTCGTTTGACATGCGCCGCACGGCCTGGCAATACGCCGGTCGTATCGGCGACTACGGCTTGGTCGCCGACTACAGCACCTTTGACACCAACGGCTACCGGGACAACAGCAAGACGCAGCGCACGCAGTTCAACGGCAAGCTCAGCTTCAACCCGAACGACCAAACGCAGGTGAACGTGGTCTTCAACCAGTTCGACATGCCGCTGGCGCAAGATCCGCTGGGGCTTAGCGCGGCGCAGGTAGCCGCCAATCCGCGCCAAGCGGTGACCAGTTCCGCCGGAACCACATCCGCAGCGTCTCTTTTTGTCAGAAAAATAACCAGCCAAAATCAAATCGGCAGCGCCATGACTTACACGCTGGACGCCGACCGATCAGTGACCGCCCGCGCTTACTACGGCGTGCGTGAGAACCTGCAATATCAGGCTACCGGAAACTGGGTCGGACTGAACCGGGATTACTACGGAGCGGGTTTGCAGTACAACGAAAAAACATCGTTGGCAGGCAGACCGGTGCGCTTGGCCGCCGGTTATGAATTCGACTATTCGACCGAACGTCGCCAAGGCGGCACCACCTCCTCAAGCGGCCAGCAATCATCAACAAGTCCAAGTGCGCTGTCACGCAATGAAGACAACCGCGCACAAAACAGCGACTTTTTTGTGCAGGCCTCCACGCTGGCAGCGGACAACATATCTGTCATCACAGGTGTGCGCTCCAGCACCGTGAGCTTCTCAAGCCAAGACTACATTCCGACCCCGGTTGATGGCTCTGGCTCAGTGATCTACAGGGCCACCAGCCCCGTGTTGGGACTAACTTATCACGCCACAGACCGGCTCAACCTGTATGCCAACTATGGAAAAGGCTTCGAAACACCGACACTGGCCGAGGTCGCTTACATCGACAATGGCAACAACAGCGCCATAACAGCGAAATTCAATCCCGCCTTACGAGCAGCCAGCAGCCAGCACTACGAAATCGGCGCCAAATGGGTGCCCAGCAACACGTCTCGGGTCGACCTCACTGCCTACCAAATCGACTCAAGCAACGAAATCGTTGTCTCGAGCAGCAGCGGCGGCAACACCGCCTACCAAAACGCACCCAGCACCCAACGCCGCGGCGTGGAGCTGTCCGCCAACAACTGGTTGACGCCGCATGTCAGCGCGCTGCTGTCGTCCTCATGGATCGACGCCACATTCACAAAGACCTACGCCAGTGGCTCTAACACGGTCACAGCAGGCAACAAAATGCCAGGCATCCCACAGCACTTCCTTTTTTCGGAACTTCTGTGGACCAGCCAAGCGATGGGTACCAGCAAGCGGGCACCGGTACTGGGCACGCGCGCGGGTTTTGAATGGGTCAGCGCCGGTCGGCTGTACGCCAACGACACCAACGTATACGGGGGTTCAAGCGCTTCAGCACCTGGCTACAACGCGCTCAACGCCAAAGTCAGCCAAGGCTGGGCGCTGGGAAATAATCTGCTGACGGCCTACGCTCGCGTCGACAACTTGGCCGACAAACGCTACGTCGGCTCGGTCATCGTCAACCAGTCATCCGGGCAGTTCTACGAACCAGCCCCCGGCAGAAACTGGACGCTGGGCTTGCGTTTTTCCATGCCCATATAAACATTCGCGAGACCGGCGCACGGATGCAGAGGTTCACTGAATACTGCTGCGCAGCGCCACCAAGTCCAAAACCCGCAGGCCGCCGTATTCAATGCTGATCGTGCCCTGAGCCTGCAGCGTGCTCAAGGCTTCATTGACGCGCTGCCGTGACAGCCCAACCAGATACGCCAGCTCTTGCTGCGTGATGCGCAGGATGTCGCCCACGCCGGGATACAGCACCGGGTTGAACAGCGCCGCGAGGCTGCGCGCCACGCGCAGGTCAGGGTTGTTCATACGGTCAATTTCCCGCGCTGCAATGAACTGCCCGAGCCGTTCGTTGAGCTGGTTCATCACAAAACGGTTGAAGCCAATCGAATGATCCAGCAGCCAATGGAAAGTTTCCAGCGGAAGCCCCGCCACAACGCTGCTCCTCAGCGCCTGAATGTTGTACCGGTAGGGCTCGCGCTTGAGCGCCGTGCCCTCACCAAACCAGCCCCCCGGAGGCACGCCAGTGAAGGTCATGGTCATGCCTTGAGCGTTGTCGGCGCTCATCTTGAGCAAACCCTCAACCACGCCAAACCAGTAGGTGACCGGTTTGCCGATGCGGCAGATGAAATCACCCGTCCCCGCGTCAACCACCACCAAGCCCGCCTCAGCGCGCTCCCGCTCTGCTGGCAGCAACAGGGATAGCCATGGAATGTCCTGCATTTCGGTAAACGAAGGGCTACGGCGCCGCTGGTGCAAGGGCAGATCATGGCTAGGAACAAGTTGAAGGTGCATGAAGAAGTGATACGTCTTAAGAACAAGAAAAAATGGATGCCGATGACCAGTTGCACACCGTTCAGAGCGCGCTGACGGCATGGACTGGGTATCCAACCAATGGCTGAGCGTAACGGTTCAGAGGGAAAGCCGAATACGGGAAAGTCCTGAGAGGACTGACCCTTGGTTTGTCGTCCGAACGACAACCTGGCGTCAAACTGAGTCGTAGTATCCGACTCATACCGGTGCGAAACCAAGTAAATCCGGACCGCCAGCCAGAGAGATCCAGCCCATGCAGACCACGTTTCCTAGACTGCTCATGAAACACGCCGCCGAACGCCCGGAAGCGCCGGCCATGCGCGAAAAAGAATATGGCATCTGGCAAGCTCATAGCTGGGCCAACATGGCCGACTTGGTGGAGCACATCGCCTGCGGCCTGCACTTGGCTGGACTGACGCGCGGCGAACACATGGTGGTGATTGGCGGCAATCGGCCACGACTGTACGCCACCATGCTGGCCGCGCAAGCGCTGGGCGCCATTCCGATTCCGCTGTACCAAGATGCCGTGGGTGCCGAATGCGTGTTCCCCATCACCAACGCCGATGTGCGCTTGGCGATGGTTGAAGACCAGGAGCAAGTCGACAAGCTGTTAGAGATCCGTGACCGTTGCCCAGACTTGGTCACCCTGATTTACGACGAGCCCCGCGGTCTGCGCAACTACGAAGAACCCGGCCTCAGCTCGCTCGACGCGCTGATTGACGGAGGCCGCGTGTTTGCACAAAGTCATCCCGCATTTTTCACGGCTGAAATTGAAAAAGGCCAAACCGATGACGTGGCGGCCATGTTTTTTACCTCGGGCACCACGGGCAATCCAAAGGGCGTGGTCCACACCCACAACAACTTGATCGACCGCGCACAAGCCGGCGCCGAGTTCGACCAGCTCAGCTCTGCCGAAGAAGTGCTGGCTTATTTGCCGCCGGCTTGGATTGGTCAAAATATCTTCAGTTACGCGCAGTGGCTGTGCTGCGGCTACGTGGTGAACTGCCCCGAAAACGCCAGCACCGTCACCATCGATTTGAAGGAAGTCGGGCCAACTTATTACTTCGCACCGCCACGTGTTTTTGAAGGCCTGCTAACCAGCGTGATGATCCGCATGGAAGACGCCGGCAGTCTCAAGCGCCACATGTTTCATTACTTCATGAACGTGGCCAAGCGCGTCGGCCCCGACCGCACAAATGGCAAACCCATTGGTGCCTTGCAAAGCCTGCTGTACGGCTTGGGCAACCTCATGGTCTATGGCCCGCTGCGCAACAACCTCGGCTTCTCGCGCGTCCGCGTGGCCTACACCGCAGGCGAGGCGATTGGCCCCGACCTCTTCACCTTTTACCGCTCGATCGGCATCAACCTGAAGCAGTTGTATGGTTCGACAGAAACCGCCGTCTTTGTCTGCCTGCAACCCGACGATCAAGCCCGCGCCGACACCGTGGGCGTGCCCATTCGCGGAGTACAAATCAAGGTCGCCGACAACGGTGAGATATTGGTCAAGTCGGCGGGTCTGCTCAAGGAATACTACAAAAATCCAGCGGCCACTGCTGAGGTGCTGAGCGTTGACGGCTGGTACCACACCAGCGATGCTGGCTTCATCGACGCCAGCGGACACCTGAAGATCATTGACCGCGTGAAAGACGTCGGTCGTATTCAAGGCGGGGCCAACGACGGTGCGATGTTCGCTCCCAAGTATGTTGAGAACAAACTGAAGTTTTTCCCCTTCATCAAAGAAGCCGTGGCTTACGGTGACGGCCGCGAAAAAGTCTGCGTCATGCTGAACATCGACTTCGATGCGGCGGGTAATTGGGCCGAGCGCCGCAACCTGCCATATGCCGGCTACACCGACTTGGCGCAAAAACCTGAGGTCTACCAACTGATCAAAGAATGCGTTGAAAAAGTCAACGCCGACCTGAGTGTTGACGCGCTGCTGGCTGGCTCGCAAGTCAGTCGATTTTTGGTGCTGCACAAGGAGCTTGATGCCGATGACGGCGAGCTGACCCGGACCAACAAAGTCAGGCGCGGCTTCATCGCCGAAAAATACCAACCGCTGGTCGATGCACTCTATGCGGGCCACACAGAGCAGTTCATTGAAACCGTCGTGAAATTTGAAGACGGCCGTAGCGGCAGCGTCAGCGCGACGCTCAAGCTCAGCGACGCCAAAACATTTGCCCCCGTGAAGGCAGCAGCATGAGCAAGAAAATCGGCGAGGTCATCCTCGATGTCAGCAACATTACCTTGAGCTTTGGCGGCGTCAAGGCGCTCTCCGACATCTCCTTCAATGTCAAAGAGCACGAGATCCGCGCCATCATCGGGCCCAACGGCGCGGGCAAAAGTTCGATGCTCAATTGCATCAACGGCGTCTACGCGCCACAGCAAGGCGCCATCACGTTTCGGGGTGAAACGTTCACGCACATGAACAGCCACCAAGTGGCCGTGATGGGCGTCGCACGAACCTTTCAAAACCTGGCTTTGTTCAAGGGCATGAGCGTGCTCGACAACATCATGTCGGGCCGCAACCTGAAGATCAAAAGCAATCTCTTCATGCAAGCGCTGCGCATCGGGCCGGCTGAGAAAGAAGAGTTCAGGCACCGTGAAGCGGTCGAGAAGATCATCGACTTCCTTGAAATTCAGGCCTACCGCAAAACGCCAGTCGGACAGCTTCCGTATGGTCTGCAAAAACGCGTCGACCTTGGCCGCGCGCTGGCCATGGAACCGCAAGTGCTGCTGCTGGATGAGCCGATGGCTGGCATGAACGTCGAGGAAAAACAGGACATGTGCCGCTTCATCCTCGACGTCAACGACGAGTTCGGCACCACCGTGGTTCTCATCGAACATGACATGGGCGTGGTGATGGACATCTCCGACCGAGTCGTGGTGCTGGACTACGGCAAAAAAATAGGCGACGGCACACCCGACGAGGTGCGCAACAACCCCGACGTGATCAGCGCCTATCTAGGCACCAGCCACTAACCTTGAACGGCAACACCATCATGGCTTTTTTTCTTGAAACATTGCTAGGCGGTCTGATGGCCGGCATGCTGTATTCCTTGGTCGCGCTGGGCTTCGTGCTGATCTTCAAAGCGTCCGGCGTCTTCAACTTTGCACAGGGTGCGATGGTGCTGTTTGCGGCACTGGCCATGGCCCGATTTTCTGTCTGGCTGCCTGCATGGCTGGGCTTTGAGAGTCTGTTGCTGGCCAACGTCTTGGCCTTTTTGGTTGCCGCTGTCGTCATGTTCGGAGTCGCTTGGCTGATCGAACGGCTTGTGTTGCGACATCTGGTCAACCAGGAGGGCGCGACGCTTTTGATGGCCACACTGGGCATCGCCTACTTCCTAGAAGGTCTGGGCCAAACTCTCTTTGGCGGAAATATTTACAAGATCGACATCGGCATGCCGAAAGACCCGGTCTTCGTGCTCGAGTCGATTTTTCCGGGCGGTATTCTCATCAACAAAGAAGACCTTTACGCCGCACTGATTGCCGCTACGCTGGTCGGCACGCTCAGCCTGTTCTTTCAAAAGACAGCGACTGGCCGCGCCTTGCGCGCAGTGGCTGACGACCACCAGGCGGCGCAGTCGATTGGCATTCCCCTGAATCGAATCTGGGTCATTGTCTGGTGCGTGGCTGGTGTGGTGGCCTTGGTGGCCGGGATGATCTGGGGTAGCAAACTCGGCGTTCAGTTCTCACTCGCGACGGTGGCGTTGCGCGCCTTGCCAGTGGTAATTTTGGGCGGCCTGACCTCGATACCCGGCGCCATCATCGGCGGCCTGATCATCGGCGTCGGCGAGAAACTTTCTGAAGTTTTCCTCGGCCCCTTCGTCGGCGGTGGCATTGAAATCTGGTTCGCTTATGTGCTGGCGCTGGGCTTTCTGCTGTTTCGTCCGCAAGGCCTGTTCGGCGAAAAAATCATCGATCGTGTATGAGGCCCCCACGCTTGTCACTTCGTGTACTGCGCTGCCCCACTAGGGGGTCGCTGCGCCTGCGGCCCGGCGAAGCCGGTTCCGCGGCCCCTGCTGGGTGGGACACAGCGCTACGGATAAATTTTTTCATGTCGACCTAACCGCGGCTTCACTTTATGTTCTATCGAGAAAACGGCCAATTCAAAACCAACTACCGAGATGACCAGCAGATCTTCCCGATCTTGCAGGACCGCATCGCCATCGGTCTGTTGTTGGCAGTCGCCTTCGTGGCCGTGCCGATGCTGGCCAGCGACTATTTGTTTCGCGCGATTTTGATTCCTTTCGTGATCATGTCTCTGGCCGCGCTGGGGGTGAATATTCTGGTCGGTTATTGCGGCCAAATCTCGCTCGGCTCGGGTGCCTTCATGGCGGTCGGGGCCTATGGCGCTTACAACATCTTTGTGCGCCTCCCCGGCATGCCACTGATCCCGGCCTTGATGTTGGGCGGCTTGTGCGCCACCGCGTTCGGCATCTTGTTTGGCTTGCCCAGCTTGCGCGTCAAGGGCTTGTATTTGGCGGTTGCCACACTCGCCGCACAGTTCTTCAGCGACTGGATGTTTCTGCGGATCAAGTGGTTCACTTTGGACACACCTTCCGGCTCCGTGTCTGTGTCGAACTTGCAGGTTTTTGGCCTGCCGATTGAAAGCGCTGTCAGCCGTTATTTGTTGTGCCTGACCTTGCTGCTGGTCATCGGCGTGATGGCCAAAAACTTGGTGCGCGGTGCCATCGGCCGCGAGTGGATGGCGATCCGCGACATGGACGTGGCGGCTGCCGTGATCGGCATTCGCCCGATGTACGCCAAGCTCAGCGCCTTCGCGGTCAGCTCTTTCATCATCGGCGTGGCGGGTGGACTGTGGGCCTTCGTTTACCTCGGTGCTTGGGAGCCTGCAGCGTTCTCTGTCGACCAGTCCTTTCGCTTGCTCTTCATGGTGATCATCGGCGGTCTCGGCTCCATCATGGGTAGCTTTTTTGGCGCGGCTTTTATCGTCGTGCTGCCGATTGCATTGAATCAATTTCTGCCTTTTTTCGCCGGTCTGTTTGGCGTCGAGATTTCAACTGCCGGCGTGTCCCATGCCGAGCTGATGATTTTTGGCGGGCTGATCGTTTGGTTTTTGATTGTCGAGCCGCATGGGCTGGCCAAGCTCTGGTCGATGGGCAAACAAAAACTGCGTTTGTGGCCCTTTCCACATTGAGTTCTCGGGTGTTATTTTTCAAGTAAGTTTTAATTTTTCTTCGGAGATGAAAATGAGATCAGGCAAATTGATTTTGGCGCTCGCGACCCTCGCCATGAGCGCCTCCGTGGTCACCAGCGCTGTGGCGCAGACCAAAGAGCAATTCATCCCGGTGCTGTCCTACCGCACCGGGCCTTACGCCCCCAACGGCACGCCGTGGGCCAACGGTTTTGTGGACTACCTCAAACTGATGAACGCCCGTGGCGGTATCAATGGCGTCAAGCTGTCTTTTGAAGAATGTGAAACCGGTTACGACACGGCGCGCAGCGTGGAGTGCTATGAGCGACTCAAAAGCAAAGGCATGTCCTTTGTTCAGCCGCTGTCCACCGGCGCCACCTTCGCCATCACCGAAAAAGCCCCGATCGACAAAATCCCGGTGGTGACGGTAGGCTACGGCCGCAGCGAAAGCGCCGACGGCTCAGTCTTCAAATGGAACTTCCCCATCGCCGGCACTTACTGGGTTGCTGCCGACGCGATCTTGCAAGCCATCGCCAAGAAAGAAGGCGGCTTCGACAAGCTCAAGGGCAAGCGCATCGCACTGGTTTACCACGACAGTCCGTTCGGCAAAGAGCCTATTCCGCTGATGCAAGAGCGCGCCGCCATGCACGGCTTCAACCTGCAGATGCTGCCGGTCACGGCACCGGGTGTGGATCAAAAAGCCACTTGGCTGCAAGTGCGCCAGTCGCGTCCAGACTATGTCGTGCTGTGGGGTTGGGGCGTGATGAACTCGACCTCCATCAAAGAAGCGCAAGCCACCGGCTACCCACGCGAAAAAATGTACGGCGTCTGGTGGGCCGGTGCTGAGCCTGACGTGAAAGACGTGGCCGATGGCGCCAAGGGCTACAACGCAGTGACGATGCAACACGGTGCTGAGCCCAACTCCAAGCTCGTCAAAGACGTGTTGGCGATGGTCCACGGCAAAGGCCAAGGAAGCGGTCCGAAAGACGAAGTCGGCCAAGTGCTCTACATGCGCGGCGCCATGAGCGCGATGATCGGTCTTGAAGGCATTCGCTCAGCACAAGAGCGTTTTGGCAAAGGCAAAATCATGAGCGGCGAGCAAGTCCGTTGGGGTCTCGAAAACCTGAACCTGACGCAACCCAAACTAGACGCCCTCGGTTTTGCCGGCGTCATGCGGCCGATCAGCACCTCGTGCACCGACCACATGGGTTCGGCATGGGCGCGCATCCACACGTGGGACGGCAAGCAGTGGAAGTTCACATCTGACTGGTTGCAAGCGGATGAGCAAATCATCAAGCCGCTGGTCAAGGCAACAGCAGCGAAATATGCGGCCGAGAAAAAATTGACGCCGCGCACACCGGCTGACTGCCAGTCGTGATCTGACGCGGGGAAGTCTTCGCGACCTCCCCGCTTGAACCCTCTGCACCCTCTGACAAATCGGATTTCAGCCCATGAGTGATTCAACCATCGTTCTCAATGTCAACGGCATCGAGGTCATTTACAACCACGTGATCTTGGTGCTGAAAGGCGTTTCGCTGCAGGTGCCAGATGGGAAAATTGTGGCGATTTTGGGTGGCAATGGTGCCGGCAAAACCACCACATTGCGGGCCATCTCCAACCTGCTCAAGGGCGAACGCGGCGAAGTCACCAAGGGCTCTATCGAGCTGCGCGGCGAACGCATTGAAAATCTTTCGCCATCTGATTTGGTACAGCGCGGGGTGGTGCAAGTCATGGAAGGCCGCCACTGCTTTGCGCATTTGACGATTGAAGAGAATTTATTGACCGGTGCGTACACGCGCAAAGACAAGGCTGAAGTGGCAGCCAATCTGGAGAAGGTTTACACCTACTTTCCTCGCTTGAAAACACGCCGCACATCGCAGGCTGCTTACACCTCCGGTGGTGAGCAACAGATGTGCGCCATTGGCCGCGCGTTGATGGCCAACCCCAACATGGTGTTACTCGACGAGCCGTCGATGGGACTGGCACCGCAGATTGTTGAGGAAGTTTTCAACATCGTCAAAGACTTGAATGAAAAAGAGAAAGTCACCTTTCTGATCGCCGAACAAAACACCCACATGGCTTTGAAATACGCCGACTACGGCTACATCATGGAAAGTGGCCGGGTCGTCATGGATGGCATAGCCAGCGACTTGGCCTGCAACGAAGACGTCAAGGAGTTTTACCTGGGCGTTGGCGGTGACGAACGCAAGAGTTTCAAAGACGTTAAAAGTTACAAGCGGCGCAAGCGCTGGTTGGCTTGAGGCACACACCATGAACCCACACTTTGACTCACTTGAAATCCGCAGCACTGCAGCGCGTGAAGCTGCGCAGCTCGCCGCATTGCCCGGGCTGATCGCTCACGCCCAACAACACAGCCCGGCTGCAGCCCTCTCGCTGGCGGGCATCCATTCCGCCAGCGTGAATTCATGGGCAGCGCTGGCCACATTGCCTGTGACGCGAAAACACACGCTGTTGGAACGCCAGCAAGCCAGCCGTCCGGGCGATCCATTTGGTGGCTTTGCCGCCGTGGTGCGGGGCCGAAAAATGCCGCGTATTTTTTCATCGCCCGGCCCCATTTATGAACCCGATGTAGCGCGCCCAGATTACTGGCGTCTCGGCCGGGCACTTTTTGCAGCCGGCTTTCGCGAAGGGGATCTGGCCCACAACTCGTTCAGCTACCACATGACACCCGGCGCGTTCATGATGGAATCGGGTGCACATGCGATCGGTTGCAGCGTCTTTCCGGCCGGCACTGGCCAGACAGAACAGCAACTGGCGGCCATTGCCGACCTCCGGCCTGATGCCTATATCGGCACGCCCAGCTTCCTGCGTATCCTGCTCGAAAAAGCGCAAGCCAGTGGCTCGGACATCTCCAGCATCAAACGGGCGCTGGTGTCGGGCGAAGCGTTTCCACCGTCGCTGCGCGATTGGTTAACGGACAAGGGCATTGCCGGCTATCAGTGCTACGCCACCGCCGACCTCGGTCTGATCGCCTACGAGACTGAGGCGCGCCAAGGCTTGGTGCTTGACGAAGGTGTGATGGTCGAGATTGTCCGACCCGGCACGGGCGACCCGGTCCCCGAGGGCGAGGTGGGCGAATTGGTGGTGACAACACTCAACCCCGATTACCCCTTGATCCGTTTCGGCACCGGCGATTTATCGGCCGTGCTGCCCGGCACCTGCCCCACCGGGCGCAGCAACACCCGCATCAAAGGTTGGATGGGGCGCGCCGACCAGACCACCAAGGTGCGCGGCATGTTTGTGCACCTAGGACAGATCGCTGAGATCGTTCAACGCTTTCCTGAAGTTCTCAAGGCGCGTCTCGTGGTGACCGGTGAAATGGCCAACGATGCGATGACGCTTCAAGTCGAAATCTCGGCTTCGCCTGAAGGCTTGGCAACGCGCATTGGCGAGGCCATCCGCGACGTCACCAAACTACGTGGCGGTGTCGACCTGATCAGCCCGGGCAGCCTGCCCAATGATGGCTTGGTTATTCAGGATGCTCGGAGCTACGCGTAGCCACCGCACGGCGTGCGGGTAAACCTTTGTACAAATCTTCAGGCTCAGGCGTCAAAAACAAAGGGATCTGTGTTTCACTTCTTCCTTCACAAATAACGAGGTCTTCATGTCTTTGCAATCAACACCGCGCCGCGCCCTGATGCGCGCCATGACCCGGACACTCGGAATCGCCACGCTCACGTCCATTTCAGCACTGCTGACCTTACCGTCTTTCGCCCAATCCACTTGGCCGACCAAGCCGGTCAAAATCGTCGTGCCTTTCGCCGCAGGCGGCACCACCGACATCTTGGCGCGCGCCATCGCTCCGGAGTTATCCAAGGCCTTTGGACAGGCGTTCATCATCGAAAACCGCGGGGGTGCTGGTGGCAATATTGGCTCCGATGTTGTGGCGAAGTCACCGGCTGACGGCTACACGCTCCTGATGGGCACGGTTGGCACGCACGGTATCAACCAGTCGCTGTACTCAAAAATGCCGTTTGACCCGATCAAAGATTTCGCCCCCATCACACTGGTCGCCGGCGTCCCAAATGTCATGGTGATGAACGCGGAAAAAGCCCGCATGCTGGGCATCAACAACGTGTCCGACTTCATCAAATACGCCAAGGCACATCCGGGTAAATTGAACATGGCCTCCAGCGGCAACGGGACCTCGATTCACATGGCTGGCGAGCTGTTTAAAAGCATGACCGGTACCTTCATGGTGCACTTCCCGTACCGCGGCTCCAGCCCTGCGCTGCTTGACTTGGTCGCAGGAAATACCGATGTGATGTTCGACAACTTGCCGTCGTCTTTGCAACATATTAAAAGTGGCAAGCTGAAGGCTTTTGCCGTCACCAGCAGCCAGCGTTCAGCCGTTCTGCCAGACGTGCCAACGGTAGAAGAAGCCGCCAAGCTCAAAGGCTTCGAAGCCAGCAGTTGGTTCGGCTTGTTGGCGCCAGCCGGGACATCGCCTGACATCATCCACCGCATTCAGGTGGAAGTCGCGAAGTCTTTGAACACCCCCGCCATCAAAGAAAAGCTGCTGCTGCAAGGCGCGATTCCCAGCGGCAACACGCCACAGGAATTTGCTAAATTGATCGAGGCTGAAACCAACAAATGGGCCAAGGTGGTGAAGGCGTCTGGGGCAACGGTCGACTGACATTGTTCGTGGTTGACGACAGCGGTGTCCGTATGCCGCAAAATACCCGACTATGTTCACTATTCCTTCAGTTCAAAAGCCTGCTGCGCAAGGCCTCCGTCAGGACGGCCTGAGCCTGCTCCAACCCACTGAGTTACTGGCAACGCTAGGGCTTCCTGCTGCGGATTGGGAACATCGATGGCCACAGCTTGCAGAGTCCTGGAATCGCCTGCCGCCGGACATGCATTTACGCGATGGTGGTCACTATCGCATGCGTCGTCATGCGTGCTTTGTTCAAAGCTTGCCACAGAGTTTGTTGCGGCCTGTCGCGCACCGTGCGCACTGGCAACCGGTTGACTACAACGCTTTGCATGGTGGTTTTGAACGCTGGTTTGAGCCGGTTGAAACCGCTGTTGCAAATGATCCACTTTGGATCGGCCTGCTGGCGTCGCTGGGCCAGCTGTTTGCCCAAGTTAAGCCGGTCACTGAATGGTTTATTGAAGCGCATCAATTTCGCATTGACACCGCGGGCGGTGTCGGCCGACCCACGCCGGAAGGCGCCCACCGTGATGGCGTTGATTTTGTGGTGGTGATTCTGATAGAACGCAAGGGCGTCAAAGGCGGCGAAACGCGCGTGTTTGATGCGCATGGTCCCCACGGTCTGCGTTTCGTGATGGAACAACCGTTGACGACCTTGCTGCTAGATGACGAGCGGGTGATTCATGAAACAACGCCGATTTTGCCGGCAGATTCATCGGGCGCTGGATACCGAGACACGCTGGTCTTGACTTATCGGGCCGGTGGCTTTCAGGCTCCCGCTTGAATTCAGCGTTGAGTGGGTCAGACCGTTGAATAGGTAACGGTACTAACGTGACCGTACACGCTATTCCGCCCGGGCGATGGAACGCCCCATTAGATTTGGGAATCGATGTGGGCCATGTTCAGCTTGAGCGCTGTCCATGTCAAGCAGCAGCTCTTTGACGCTGGGTCGGCTACGCGTCTGTCGCCTTTCGCGTTGCATGCGGGCAAAGCTGTGCCAAGTTTGTACTGACTGAAGTTCAATCCCACCGTATCGCAATATGAGCCAACCCGCTTTGGATAGTTGCTGGATGTACTCAGAAAACAAGGTTCTGGACACGCCACAGAGGGCGGCAATTTTATTTTGACCGATCGGCAGATCCGCCACGACTTGCTTGCTCACAGCCAAAGAAGCGTTCCGGTGACTGCCTGCGGCTTCAGCAAATTGCGCCAAACCCATGAAGACACGCAATGGCGAACTGCCTAGGCGCATCACCATGAGCATTTCTGACTGCTGCTGCGCTCGCCACGCCATGTGTCGTGCAAGAAACCGCACAAAATCGGGCTCATCTGAAATGGCCGTGTCAAAGTGTTTTTTGCCCATCCCAATCACCTCCACTGGCGTTAAGCAGGTGTACTCATAGTGACTGGGCTGTTTACTCAGCAATGACAGCTCACCGAACCAATCGTTGTGGCCATGCAGGTGAACCGGTAAAGGCCGACCCCTATCAAGCGGGATACTGGCGGCAACAAAGCCAGAAATCACACAAGTCCAAGATTGCAGACTGCAACCTTTTGCACAGATCACATCGCCTTCGTCAAATGAGGAAAAAGTCAAATGGGGAAGCAGCGCCAATATTCGAGCATTGCTGAACTGAACAGCTTCCAGCAAACGTTGCGTATAGGTCGACATAGCCAAGCCTTTATTCACACCTGATGGACTGAATGACCGCCGTACGTGATTACTTCAAAGGACATCATACTGATGTACGACTATTTAATTCATCTCATTTTTGCAAATTTGATCAATTCCGCGAACGTAACGAATTCGATCCAATTGCTTGAAAAAATCAGATACAAAACGCAAAAAGCCCACAGAGAGTGGGCTTTTTTGGACCTGTCTTGAAGACTGGAATTTGGTTGCGCGGGCAAGATTTGAACTTACGACCTTTGGGTTATGAGCCCAACGAGCTACCAGGCTGCTCCACCGCGCGATAAGTGTTTATTATAACTGTTATTCAGCTGCCGTGCCGGCTGATGCAGATGTTTCTTCAACATCAGGACGATCAACCAGCTCAACCAAAGCCATCGGTGCGTTGTCACCTACACGGAAACCCATTTTCAGGATACGTGTGTAGCCGCCTGGACGGGTGTTGTAACGTGGGCCGAGTACTGCGAAGAGCTTGACGACCATGTCACGATCGCGCAAACGATCGAATGCCAAGCGTTTGTTGGCCAGCGTAGGGTTCTTTGCCAACGTGATCATTGGCTCAACCACACGGCGGAGTTCTTTGGCTTTTGGCAGCGTGGTCTTGATGGCTTCGTGCTGAATCAGCGAGTTCATCATGTTGCGCAGCATCGCCAAGCGATGTGAGCTGGTGCGATTGAGTTTACGTAGTCCGTGTCCGTGGCGCATGGTGCTATTTCCTTCCAGTTTTTATAA